>NZ_QQBI01000018.1 GCF_004302915.1 Komagataeibacter xylinus
GGGGTGGCGGCGGTGGCGGCGGAGGTGGCGGTGGCTCCTTGATCATGTGCACCTCGACCGGCGGCTTGGGCGGCTCCTGGGGCGCATCTGGCGGCGAGCTGAGCCCGAACAGAAGCGCGAGCACCAGCAGCCCCTCGAATGCCAGGACGAGGGCAAAAACGATTACCTTTTGTAGTGTGTTATCACTCTGTTCCGCATACGTCATACCCATACCTCACTCAGAACGGCATAGTTTTTAGGAAGGATTATTACAGAATTTGTTCTGGATGTTCTGATTTCACCAATTTGACTACGGGAGTATGACCAGATTTCTACGAAACGACTGATGCGATCCGCCTTGTTCTCCCCGGCTTGACCCTGAAGCACGATAATCCTCTTTCCCGGCGGAACGGAAAAGCATGACAGTCGTAGCCTCCGGCAGTCCATACGCCAATGCACGGACACTGGATGCATCCTGCCCTGACAAGCCAAGCCATTCATTCATCACGTTTTATCCATAAACATTATTAACATCTCGAAATCAACCCTGATCTTATATGAAATATCTTTATGTGACCCTGCTGCCCGGCAGGTCACTTTTTCCATGGCAGAAAGCCTCCATGAAGCTGTGCTCCTTCCGCATGGCAGCCAGACAAAAAACCGTTTGTTCCAGCTTGATCAAAAAAAAAATTCAGTCAAGCAAAGTGTTAAAAAAATAAGAGAAAAATCGGCTCACGTCCCTGCGGGCCAGCCACGCCGCCAGCATATTACTTATTCGATATGAATGGGGCCGCGCCAGCAATACAGGCGGCAACATTCATGCCGCCACCGCCTTGGTTTCTTGCCAAAAACGGTTCAGGCCGCGCCGTCGCGCTCCACGTTGCCAAAACGGGGGAGCGTATCGGGGCCGGGCTGGTAGGCCAGCGCCTCGCCCTGCTTGACCATTTCGAGGCAAGCGGTGAACGTGCTGCTCCACGCCGAACGCCGCAGCCCCGTGCCCCGCGCGCCCTCCTCCGCCCCCCGCCGAACGGAATCGGGCAGCATGCGGTCCAGCGGCACGGGTTTGCGGGCATGCGCCAGGCAGGCGCGCACCCGTACCCGCGCCTCCTCGACCGAGAACAGGTCAAGCTGCACCGGGGCATAGAAGGGCGTCTGCTCCGGCATGGCGCCCCAGTTGCCATCAAACACCGCAAGGCAGCCCCACAGGAATTCGATCCGGTCGACTTCCCATGCAGCCGATTCGTGACAAAGGGCGGGCTGTGCGCCGCCAAAGGCATGGACATCGCGCCCGAGCTGCGCGCGCGCGGCAAGCCATCCGGCCAGCTGCCCCGCCTGCTCGGCCGCGATCAGGCGCGCGCGCAGGTCATGCGCCTCCTGTTCCGCCTGCTGCTGGCGCGGATCATCGGCAGGCAGCAGCAGGCGCGAGCGCAGCAGCAGCAGGCCCGATGCCATGACCGCCCACTGCGCCTTCATGCCCAGCGGCAGGGCGGCATGCGCCCGCGCAGCCTCGGCCAGCTGGTCGATCAGGGCCACGATATCAAGCCGGGTCAGGTCGATTTCACGCGCATGGGCCAGCTGCACCAGATGCGTGAGATCACCCTGGTACGCATCCAGCATGATGACCGGCTCAAGGCCGGGCCGCGCGGGGTCGAACAGGTCGGGCTGGCCGCTCATGTCAAAGGCCGCGACGTCAGGCGGAAGGTCAGCAGGGGGTAATGCTCCTCCATCCGGCGCACCACGGGTGCTGGCGTGCCGCCACGGGTGAAGAAGCCATACACCACCGCCCGATGCCCGCGCGGCAGCCGCCGGCCCGCCCTGCGCCCCGGCACCAGCGCCATCCGGGCGGGCGCTTCCAGCACGCCCCAGTTGGCCATGAGCCAGGCGCGGGCATCGGGGTGGGTCGCGCCCAGGTGCAGGATGCGGTCCGGCACGGGCACCAGGCGGTTAAAGTCCAGCGGGCAGGCGCCATCAGGCCGCAGGGCGAGACGGGCATGACGCGCCTCCGCCGCCGCGCGGAACTGGCGGGCAAGGATGCGGCACCCTTCCACCGACAGGCCGCCCCGGTCCTGACCGGGCCTGTTGGCCCCGATGGCCAGCGCGAACATGTCTTCTTCCACCCGCTCCGCATCGAACGGCCATGGAATCAGTCCCGGCCCGGCGGCCTCGGTGGCAAAGGCCGCCATGCCCGCGTCAGGGCCATGCACCAGCAGGTGCCAGCCCTGCCACGGCAGCGGCCCTGCGGGCGCGGGCCAGGCGGAAAGCGGTCGCCGCCCCCGGCGCGCGGGCGGGCGGCGGGCCGGGGCGGATGGACCTTCCCCCTCGCACAAGGTGGTGGGTGGCAGGTCGGCCCAGGGCAGGCGCAGGGTTTCAGTCATGGGCCAGCAGTTCCGCATAGGGACGCAGGGCGCGCGGATCACGGTAGCGGGTGCGCTGGCCCAGGGCCGCGGCGTCCATGCCATGGCGCAGCGCCTCGACAATAAACCCCGCCCGCAGCGCATGGGCGCTGAGCCGGGCCACGGTGGCGGGTGGCACCTCGGCCATCAGCGCCCGGCGTTGCAGGATGCGGGTCACGGCATAGGGCGTCAGCGCCCGCCCGCCCACGCGCTCACCCTTGGAAATGGCGCGGAACAGCGGCCCGGTCTGCCGGTGTGCCACCTGCTGCCATGCCGTAAAGGCCATTGCAGGGCACAGGTCACGCTCCTGCGCCACGGGCAGGGCGATGGTGGGGGCCTCATGGCCGTCGCGCACCGTCAGCATGACCGCCTTGGGGGTGAGGCGCACATCTTCCACCTGCAGGCCCACCAGTTCCGAACGGCGCAGCGCACCCGCGAAGCCGAACAGCAGCAGGCAGCGGTCGCGCAGGCCACGAATGCCGTCGGTGCAGCGTTCGGACATGGCGCGCAGCATGGCGGGCGTGACCACGGCGGGGGGTGGCGCGGGGCGGCGGGCCTGCTCCAGCATCTCGGCCAGTGCCGCGCGGATGAGCGGATGCGTGACATCCCACGCCAGCCCGTTGAAACGGTGCATCTTGCCAATGGCGGCAAGGCGGCGGCGGATGGTGGCGGGGGCAAACGCACCAAGGCTGCGCAGGTAGGCGGCCACCCCCTCAGGCGCTGCGGGAATGGGGGAAAGCGCATGCTCCGCGCACCATTGCGTAAAATGCACCCAGTCCGCCCGGTAGGCACGCAGGGTGGCCGTGGCCTCCCGCGTGGGGGCCTCCTGTGGCGGGATCATGGGCACTTCCTGCCTGACCGGATCAGACCAGTTCCATCCGGTTGACATCGACCATGCCGAAATCCGTGATCTTGAGGTGCGGGATCACCGGCAGCGGCAGGAAGGCAAGCTGGAGAAACGGCTCATCAAGCTGGCAGCCCAGCGCGCGGGCGGCGGCACGCAGCACCTCGAGCTGGTCGCGCACGGTCTCGAACGGCGCATCGCTCATCAGCCCCGCCACGGGCAGCGGCATGTCGGCCACCACCTTGCCATCACGCACCACCACAAAGCCGCCGCCGGTCTTTTCCAGGTGGTTGACCGCCAGCGCCATGTCGGCATCGTTCATGCCCACCACACATATATTATGGCTGTCATGCCCCACCGATGAGGCCAGCGCCCCGCCAGACAGCCCGAAGCCTTTCACGAAGCCCCGGCCGATATTGTCGTTATGCCCATGCCGCGCCACCACGCAGATGCGCGCGATATCCTGCGCCGGGTCGGGCTGCACGATGCCATCCACAACAGGCAGGTCGGCATGCAGGAAGGGTGTGATGATCTGGCCGGGCAGCAGGCCGATCACGGGGCGCTGCGTGCCGCTGCC
Organism: Komagataeibacter xylinus; assembly: GCF_004302915.1. Taxonomy (GTDB): domain Bacteria; phylum Pseudomonadota; class Alphaproteobacteria; order Acetobacterales; family Acetobacteraceae; genus Komagataeibacter; species Komagataeibacter xylinus_C. The sequence continues at coordinate 3,794 of NZ_QQBI01000018.1, forward strand.
CTTTATTTCCATATCCGTAGCGCTGACCGGGGCGGGCAGGCTGATGCTCTCCAGCCCCACGGGGGCGATGACCTCACGGGCGGCGAACAGCGCGTCATCCACCAGGCGGCCTGCGCTGATCACATCCGACACAACGCATTCCCGCAGGTCATCAAGCAGCACGATATCGGCACGCCTGCCCGGCGCGATCATGCCCCGGTCACGCAGGCCAAAGGCATTGGCTGCACTGAGCGAGGCGCTGCGATAGGCTGCCAGCGGCTCGACACCCAGCGAGATGGCCAGGCGGATCAGGTAGTCCAGATGGCCTTCATGCGCGATTTCCAGCGGATTGCGGTCATCGGTGCAGAAGGCGAAGAACGGTGACGTAACCGGGTTGAGCAGCGGCACCAGCGCACGCAGGTCCTTGCACACCGAGCCTTCGCGGATCAGCACCATCATGCCCTTGCGCACTTTTTCCAGCGCCTCTTCAGCCGTGGTGGCCTCGTGATCGGTGGTGATGCCCGCACTCAGGTAGCCATTGAGTTTGCGCCCGCGCAGCAGCGGGGCATGGCCGTCGATATGGCCACCGGCAAAGGCTTCCAGCTTTTCCATGCAGACCGGGTCGCCATTGAGCACGCCGGGGATGTTCATGAACTCGGCCAGGCCAATCACCTTGGGGTGGTCGCGATAGGCCAGCAGGTCGGCGGCCCCCAGCGTAGCGCCCGAGGTTTCAAGGTGGGTGGACGGCACGCAGCTCGACAGGTTGACCCGCAGGTCCATCACCGTGCGCAGGGCGGCCTCGGTAAAGTAATCCAGCGCCGGGCGGCCGAGCACGTTGGCCATCTCGTGCGGGTCGCATATGGCGGTGGTCACGCCATGGGGCAGCACGCAGCGATCGAACTCGAAGGGCGTGATGAGCGAGGATTCGACATGCAGGTGCGTGTCGATGAAGCCGGGCACGGCAATGCGGCCATGGCCCTCGATCACGTTCGTGCCCTCGTAATGGTCCAGCGTGCCGACAATCGTGTCGCCACAGATGGCGATATCGGTTGGCAGCAGTTCCCCCGTCACCAGATCGAACAGGCGCACATTGCGGATGACGGTATCGGCCACCGCGCGCCCGCTACCCTGTGCAATCCGGCTGGAAATCGTGCTTGCTGCCATCCTGTATCGCTTCCCCGCAAAAATGATGTTCGCCAGTACTCTACCACAACGGGGCGGCTGGCAAATCGGCACACGAATTCTTTTTCAGGTCCTGCACCCCGCACCCCGCCTGCATGATTGACAAGACAGGCGCGATTGATGATCCTGACCGGACCAAGGGGAGTCCCGGCAAGGGGCTGAGAGACCGCTGGCAGGGGCAACCCTGCGCGCGGAGACCCTTCCGGGCGCATTGTGCGTTCCGGGGAACCTGATCCGGCTCATACCGGCGGAGGGACTGGTGCGGACAATCGGCAACACGCCGCCTGCCCCCGGCACGCGGCCGCCCGCATGAGGCGTGGCATCCCCGATTTTCTCTCCACACCCCCTGTCGGAGAGAGGATGCGAGGAGCACTGCCATGACGACCGCCGCTTCGCCTTCATCTCCCGACCATGTCACCACCGGCCCCATCATGGGGTCCGTCAAGGTCTGGTCATCGCCCGAGGGGCATGCGGATATCCGCGTGCCGTTCCGTGAAATCGCACTCGAACCCAGCGCCAACGAGCCGCCGGTGCGCGTGTATGACACCTCTGGCCCCTATACCGACACCAATGCCCACATCGACGTGCGCCAGGGGCTCAAGCCCGTGCGCGCGCCGTGGATCGTAACCCGTGGCCTGCCTGCGGTCAGGCCGCGCGCCGTGCGGCCGGAAGATAACGGCTTTGCCAAGGGCGAGAATCTGGTCCCCGCCTGCCCCGCGCCGCATGTGGTGCATGAGGGGCGTCCGGGCCAGATGGTCACGCAATACGAGTTCGCACGCGCAGGCATCATCACGCAGGAGATGATCTACGCCGCCCACCGCGAGAACCTTGGCCGCACCACCATGGCCGAGGGCGCCGAAGAGCGCCGCGCCAATGGCGAGGATTTTGGCGCTGACATTCCCGCCTTCGTCACCCCTGAATTCGTGCGCTCCGAAATTGCTGCGGGCCGCGCCATCCTGCCCGCCAACATCAACCACCCCGAGCTTGAGCCGATGGTGATCGGGCGCAACTTCCTGGTGAAGGTCAACGCCAATATCGGCAATTCCGCCGTGACCTCATCGGTCGCGGAGGAAGTGGAGAAAATGGTCTGGTCCATCCGCTGGGGCGCCGACACGGTGATGGACCTCTCGACAGGCCGCAACATCCACAACATCCGCGACTGGATCCTGCGCAACGCGCCGGTGCCCATCGGCACGGTGCCGCTCTATCAGGCGCTGGAAAAGGTGGGCGGCGTGCCCGAGGACCTGACATGGGAGATCTTCCGCGACACGCTGATCGAGCAGGCCGAGCAGGGCGTGGATTACTTCACCATCCATGCGGGCGTGCGGTTGCAGCATGTACCGCTGACCGTCAACCGCGTGACCGGCATCGTCTCGCGCGGCGGGTCGATCATGGCCGGGTGGTGCCTGCACCATCACCGCGAGAGCTTCCTGTACGAGCATTTCGAGGAAATCTGCGACATCATGCGCCGTTATGATGTCTCGTTCTCGCTCGGTGACGGCCTGCGCCCCGGCTCGATTGCCGATGCGAATGACGCCGCCCAGTTCGCCGAACTCGAAACGCTGGGCGAACTGACCAGGATCGCCTGGGCCAAAGGCTGCCAGGTCATGATCGAGGGACCGGGCCACGTGCCCATGCACAAGATCAAGGTCAACGTGGAAAAGCAGCTGCGCGAATGCGGCGAGGCCCCCTTCTACACGCTTGGCCCGCTCACCACCGATATCGCACCGGGCTACGACCACATTACATCGGGCATCGGTGCCGCCATGATCGGGTGGTTCGGCACCGCCATGCTGTGTTACGTCACACCCAAGGAACATCTCGGCCTGCCCGACCGCAATGACGTGAAGGTTGGGGTTGTGACATACCGCATCGCAGCCCATGCCGCCGATCTGGCCAAGGGGCACCCGGCGGCGCAGATCCGCGATGACGCCATCAGCCGCGCGCGATTCGACTTCCGCTGGAATGACCAGTTCAAGCTCTCGCTCGACCCCGATACGGCATGTTCGTACCATGACGAGACCCTGCCGCGCGAGGCGCACAAGAACGCGCATTTCTGCTCGATGTGCGGCCCCAAATTCTGCTCCATGCGCATCAGCCACGACCTCAAGGCCAATGCCGAGCGCATGGCCGGGCTGGAACAGAAAAAGGAGGAGTTCCGCAGCCACGGCAACCGGCTCTATGTGCCGGTGGATGAGGCTGCGACGCCTGCGGAATAAGGCAGGCGTTTTCGGGTGCCGCCTTTTTTCAATAAAGGGGGCACCCTTCGAAGCCTTTATCCGTATTTTACCACAGGGTGGGCGGATGCCGCCACGAAGGTGGCCAGTTCCAGCGATGCTGCAAGGTAACATGAACGGCCTGGCCCGCCTGCGTGCGGACCGCGCTGACCGCCACATCACCGGGATCGCTGCCGATCATGGTCACGACATACCATAACCCGACGGGCAGGTTGCCAAACGTGAAACGCCCATCTTCCCCGCAGGCCTGATGGCGCACGTCCTGTGCCACATCGGCAGGCGCGAGGGCTGTATCCGTCAGGGTATTGTAGCGGAACATAGTGTCCACCGCATGGTCAAACGGGGCGCCCTGCGGCATGAGCAGCACGTCATGCCCCGCACAGGTGAGCAGCGCGCCCTTGCCCGTACTGTACCGGATCAGCCCCCCATGCCCGTTTGGCACGCTGGCATGCCTGAAGACCTGCCGGTAGGCATAACCGGCCAGTTGCGCCGTGCCCGGCCCGCGTGACCATGTCGTGTCAGCCGGCACGGCTTTCGGTCTCGCATGACCCGTGCAGGCGGCAGACAGAAACAGAATACAGAATGCGGAAATCCTTATGGCCGGGATCAATCTGTTGCCTGTCATGAAACAGGGTGCCGGGTATTGTCTGCTTGAAAAATATTCACCACGAACCCGGATCATTTCTTGCCAAAAATTTTCAGGCAATGTTCCAGCTCTTCAATGCAGTCCTGTACAGTGCCTTCGGCATAAGGTATCTGTTTATTCATTGTCTTATGGAACGCCTTTTCCAGGGCCAGACTTTCCCTGATCCTGTAACTCGTCTTGCGCATGGGGTAATAGGTTCCCACAGGACCACCTCGATCTCCTGATCCGTCATGTCACGCGGGCCTTCATAGATCATTTTTGAGATTTCCTGCCTGGATCGGGAACGATCAACAGCACAGGGATCAGTCAGCCAGCACTGCGGCCTCACGCCGCACGGCGGTTGCATTGCCCTTGCCGCGCGACATGCGAAATGCCCCCGACCATGACCCGGCAATCCGCCACTCCCCTTCAATTTCGGTGCCATCGGCATTGAGCAGGCCGGTATAGAGCACCGGATGCTGGCGGTTCCCGCTGCCGTCATAGGTTTTGGTAAAGCGCACGGTCACGCCATGGCGCTGGCCCTGCACGGTGGCAATGAAACACGCCTGCGCCGATGGCGCGCGTTCCGTGACCGTGCCGCCCAGCATGGCCCCTGCCTCAAACAGCGATGCGGAAAACGACTCCGGCGGCAGCGCATGGGGATAGCTGAACTGCCCCTCCCACTGGCCTGTCACATTAAGTCGGTTTGCATCCATCGTGCCGTGGCCTCCAGCCCTTCTGCCGCCTGTGGGTCATTCGAAAAACGGGCCATGCCTTATGGCATAACCCGTCCATTTAATGCCAATGACCGGACCCGGACATTCAGCAGAAATAAAAGTTTTCGGGCGCCGCTTTTTTAAAAAGGCGGCGTTCTTTGAAGCTTTTTGAAAAAAGCTTCACCAAAAACTTTTGCTCATGTCAGATGACCTTTTCCACCCAGTCATGGGTGTCAGGCGCCGTGCCGCGCTGGATGCCGATCAGGGCATTGCGCAGCTTTGCCGTCACCGGACCGATGCCCGCGCCATCGCCAATCACCGCCTCGCCCTTATGGCCACGAAAGCGCCCGATGGGCGAGACCACCGCCGCCGTGCCGCAGGCGAACACTTCCTTCAGGCGGCCCGAGGCGGCATCGGCATAAAGCTGGTCGATGGCATAGGGCTCCTCGCGCACGGTCAGGCCCATCTCACGCGCCAGCGTCAGCAACGAATCGCGGGTGATGCCGCGCAGGATGGTGCCGGTCAGCGGCGGGGTGGCAACCGAGCCGTCATCAAACACGAAGAACACGTTCATGCCGCCCATTTCCTCGATCCAGCGGCGCTCCACTGCATCAAGGAACAGCACCTGCGCACAGCCATGGCCCTTGGCCTCCTGCTGGGCCAGCAGGCTTGCGGCGTAGTTGCCGCCGCACTTGGCCTCGCCCGTGCCGCCGGGGGCGGCGCGACAGAAATCGGACACCCACACGCTCACCGCTTCCGCCCCGAAATAGGCCCCCACGGGCGAGGCAATGACCATGAACAGGTATTCCGACGCGGGCTTGACGCCAAGGAACGTCTCGCTCGCAATCATGTAGGGGCGGATGTACAGGCTCTCATCGGGCCTGGACGGCACCCAGGCATGGTCCATGCGCACAAGCTGGCGCACGGCCTCGACAAACACGTCTTCGGGCAGTTCGGCCATGGCGAGGCGTGCCGCCGATTTGCGGAAGCGCGCGGCATTGGCCTGCGGGCGGAACAGGGTGATGCCCCCTTCCGCCGTGCGGTAGGCTTTCATGCCCTCGAATATTTCCTGCGCGTAGTGCAGCACGGCCGCCGCCGGGTCGATGGTGAACGGCGCATAAGGCTGTACGCGGGCATCGTGCCACCCCTTGCCTTCCTGGTAGCGGATCACGACCATGTTGTCGGTAAAGACACGCCCGAAACCGGGATTGGCCAGAATTTCCGCCCGTCGCTCGGGTGAGACCGGCGTTGCGGTGGGTGAAAGCGTGAAGGGAAGGGAAGTGGCGCTGTCCATAGCCGTTATTTCTCTTTCATCATGGCGCTGGCGCGCCATACGGAGCGCGCCCCTGCCCGCGACAAGCTGCGGGCAGCCGCACCAGAAGTTCACCAGAACATTGCGCCGGTCAACCCCGCCCTGTGCGCATGACCCCTGCTTTTACGCCTTGCCCAGCACAAAACCCAAGGCGTGCAGGGCAGCGGGCAGGCGCTCGCGGCCATGGAGTGCCGCCACATCACCCAGCCGCGCCACCACGCTCCCGCTCCAGCTCCGCGCGCCCGCGCGGCTGGCCGCGAGAAGGGCGTCATAGGCGCTGATGCTGGCGTCATCGGTGGCAGTGGCGGGGTTGTAGCGTTCCTCATGCAGCACCAGGGCCTGCGGCAGGCGCGGCTTGATGGAGGTGGGCTGCGCGCGGTCAGGGTAGCCTACGCTCATGCCAAACAGCGCGAATGTTTGGGGCGGCAGGCCGAGTTCGGCAGCAATGGCCTCGGGCTGGTTGCGCACGGCGCCCACGTACACGATTCCCAACCCGTAGGATTCAAACGTCGCCGCCGCATTCTGCCCCGCCAGCGCCGTATCCACCACGCCGCCCAGAAATGTATCGAGGCAGTCCAGCCCCGGCAGTGCGTGGCCCTGCGCGTGGCCCACATGCTCAAGGCGCGACAGGTCCACCACCCACACGAGGAACAGCGGCGCCTGCGCAATGAACGCCTGCTCGCCCGCAATCCTGGCCAGCCGGGCGCGCCGCGCCGGGTCGCGCACGGCAATCACGCTCCACGCCTGCAGGTTGCATGAACTCGAGGCCGACTGGGCTGCGGCAATGGCGGCTTCCACCACGCCTTCGGGCAGGGGGGCGGGGCTGAAATGCCGCACGGAGCGATGCGCCATGAGGCTGCGCGCCACCGGGCTTTCGGGCAGCGGTTTTTCAGGCGGCTTCGTGCCATAACGGGCCTGCCACAGCGCGTTCATGGAGGACTGGGCGGAAAAGGAAGAAACGGTACTGTTGGACATGCATGCCTCCTGCCTGTGCAATGCTGGCTGAAAAAGCAGCACACCACAGCGCAACAGGGACAGGTAGCGGGGCGATCTCACACCTGCCCTGCGCATTTTCATGCCGCAGGCCGCAGCATGGGCGCGGTGCCTCCGGCCGCCTTTCAGGCGTGGTCTGCTTTTGTTAAAATTCGTTTCCAGATCAGGTGTTTATTGCAGCCCGCCCATCACGTTCATGCGAAATCACACGGCTGTAAATAGGAAGAAACACCTAAAATGGAGCATGAAGACCACAGCACGCCCCCTGTTTTCACCACCTGCAAGGAAACCCGTTCGCATGTTCGAGGCCCTCATGATCCGCCAGGCCGATGGCGCGACCACCACCCGGCTGGAACAGGTCGACCCCACAAGCCTGCCGCAGGGCGATGTGACGGTTGAAGTCGCGCAGTCGAGCCTGAACTATAAGGATGCGCTGGCCATCACGCGCGGGGCGCCGGTGGTGCGGCATTTTCCCATGATTCCGGGCATCGACCTTGCAGGCCGCGTCCTCCATTCCGATGACCCGGTCTTCCGCCCCGGCGATCAGGTGCTGGCCACTGGCTGGGGCCTGGGGGAAAAGCATTGGGGCGGCCTGGCTGGCATGGCCCGCCTGCCGGGGCGGTGGCTGCTGCCGCACCCTGCGGGCCTGTCGGGGCGGCAGGTGATGGGCATTGGCACGGCGGGCTTTACGGCCATGCTGTGCGTCATGGCGCTGGAGGATGGCGGGCTGACGCCTGCCTCCGGCCCCATCATCGTGAGTGGCGCGGGCGGCGGCGTGGGCGGCATGGCCGTGATGCTGCTGGCGCAACTGGGCTATCAGGTGGTGGCGGTGACCGGGCGCGCACAGCTCCAGGCGTATCTGATCAGCCTGGGTGCGGCCGAAGTGCTGCCGCGCGAGGCGCTGGCCCCCACCGGCAAACCGCTGGAAAAGGCGCGCTGGGCGGGCGGGATTGACGTGGCCGGGGGCGCGGTGCTGGCCACGATGTGCGCCTCGATCATGCATGGCGGCACGGTGGCGGCCTGCGGGCTGGCCGGGGGCATAGCGCTGCCACTGACGGTGGCTCCCTTCATCCTGCGCAATGTGCGCCTGCAGGGAATCGACAGCGTGATGTGCCCCCGCCCGCGCCGCATGACAGCCTGGGCACGGCTGGCGCGTGACATCGACCCCACCCGGCTGGACAGCATGCTGCATGACGCAGCCCTGGCCGAGGTGCCCGACATCGCACCGCGCCTGTTGGCGGGGCATATAAGGGGGCGGACGGTCGTCCACCTTGACTGATTGAAAATAACAAAAGTTTTTGGGTGCCGCCTTAATTTTTCAAAAAGGCGGCGTTCCTTGAAGCTTTTTGAAAAAAGCTTCACCAAAAACTTCTGCTTTTGAAGCAGGCAATAAAAAACGGCAGGCGCGAGGGGCGCATGCCGTTCTTCATGTCAGGCCATGCGGGGCAGGAGCCCCGCGCCCCTTAGTGGCAGGGGAAGCCAAGCAGATGGCGGCCATCATGCACGAATTCATGCACGTAATGCCCGGAAATGAGCGAAGTCGCCCCCTGCTCCGCGCCAACGAAGTAGATCAGCAGCGAGGCCAGAACCAGCCCGAACACACCCCACGGCAGCAGGTCGCGCACCGGGATGGCAACCGGCGGGGCGGCAATATTGGCGGACAGGACGGATGTGTCTTGGCTCATGCTGAAAAACTCCATGGATCATGCTCGACCCGGAGCAGTATGGCATGACAGGGCGGCATGCAATGCCCTTGCCGTGTAACCGGATCAGTCGCCATGGTTCCAAAATCGACCGGCAAGGTCAATCATCCATTGCTCGCCCCACCCTTTCAGGCCACGCAGGGCATCATGCACCAGACACTGACCTGCATCGCCCTGCCCGCGCCCGATGGCTTGCGCCGGGGCGTCATGCCCCCGCGCGATGCCATTCCCATCCTGCCCGCAGGCTTCATGGGCGCGCTGCCACCAGCCGACCGCCTTTTTGTGCCACCCGCCCTGAGCAGAATCATCGGGACCGATGCGGGCGAAGCCGTGCCCGCCCTGAATGCTGCCGATATGGGGGCGTGGCACGGGCTTTCGCTCAAGGCCCTGCCTCCTGCCGATCTGGCCCGCTGGGTCGGGGATGCCAGCTTTGCCCCACCGGGGGGTGAAAGCCGCGATTCGCTGCTGCGCCGCGTGGCCACATGGCTGGCCGCCCTGCCCGCAACGCCAGCCCGCCTGCTGGCGCTGGCCGATGCCACGACCGTCCGCGCCCTTGCCATCGCGGCCCTTGGGGGTGATGGCGCCATGATGGCGCGGCTGGATATCGCCCCCCTCACCCGCACGGTGCTCACCCGCCACGCCACATGGCGGCTGGCCACAAGCGGCGCGCCCCTGCCCTGAAACCGGCCGTGTCTTTTTTGACAGCGCGCCCCGCAATCGGCTAGATCCGCCGCTGATGGTTCCCCCACCAGGGAGAATAGGGAAGACGGTGCGCCTGACAGCAATGCCGTCGCTGCCCCCGCAACTGTAGGTGGTCGAATCCGGCCCGGTGCATGCACCGGCCCCGCCACTGGTCCCGAAGGGGCCGGGAAGGCGGCCGGATACTGAGGGTGTGGCCCGCCACGCCCTTCGCCACAAGCCAGGAGACCTGCCATCCCCGCCCGTGCGGGATAGAGTTACCGTTTCGATCGCATGGCTGGCGGGGTGCCCGGCACGCGACTGGCCACCACCCGGGCAATGCCTGCCGCCGGGTGGGGCATGACCGCGCACCCCGCTTTTTGTGCTGCCCGCCCGGCAGCGCCGCGAAAGGGCACGGACCAGATGACCACTCCCTCCCCGCCAGACACGACACCACCGCCCGTGCACCTGCATGTGTGCGTGACCTGCCGCCGGGGACTGCCCGCATCGGACAATCCGCAGGGCCGCCAGCTGCACGACGCCATGCAGGCACTCGCCGCGGGCAACCCAAACCTTGTCGTGCATGAGGTCGCCTGCCTTGCCGCGTGCAACGATGGCTGCACCGCCGTTATTGCCACGCCGGGCAAATGGGGCTGGCTGCTGGCCAACCTTGGCCCCGAAAAGGCAGATGACCTGCTGACCTATATCGACGCCTATGCCGCATCGGCCAAAGGCACCGTCATGCCCTCGCGCAGGCCCGCAAGCCTGAGCGACATGGTGCGCGGCCGCTTTCCCTCATCCCTCTTTTCCGGAGTCTGACTGCCATGAACACCGCCGCCACGGCCCGCGCCAAAGTGCCCGTTACCGTCATCACCGGCTTTCTGGGCGCGGGCAAGACCACGCTTCTGCGCCACGTGCTGGCCAATGCGAAGGGCAGGCGCATTGCCATCGTGGTCAATGAATTCGGCACGCTGGGCATTGATGGCGACACGCTGCGCGCCTGCGGCGTGGAAGGCTGCACGGATGAGGACATTGTCGAGCTGACCAATGGCTGCCTGTGCTGCACCGTGGCCGATGACTTCCTGCCCACCATGGAGGCCCTGCTCGACCGCGCGACCCCGCCCGACCATATCGTGATCGAGACCTCCGGCCTCGCTTTGCCCAAGCCGCTGCTCAAGGCGTTCGGCTGGCCCACCATCCGCACGCGCATGACGGTTGATGGCGTGGTGACCGTGGTCGATGGCCCCGCCGTGGAAGCCGGCCGCTTTGCCGATGACCCCGCCGAAGTCGCCCGCCAGCAGGCGGCCGACCCCTCGCTCGACCACGACAACCCGCTGGCCGAGGTGTACGAGGACCAGCTCCTGTGCGCCGACCTCGTGGTGCTCAACAAGACCGACCTCATGACGCCACAGCAGGCCGATGCGGTCGAGGCCGCGATCCGTGCCGAGATCCCGCGCGCGGTCAAGGTCGTGCGCGCAACCGACGGGCAGGTCGACCCCGCCGTGCTGCTCGGCCTCGATGCGGCAGCGGAAGATGACCTGGCCGCCCGCCCCTCCCACCACGATGCCGAGGGCGGCGAGCACGAGCATGATGATTTCGAGAGCTTCGTGCTGCCCATCCCCGAGCAGGACAGCGTGGAAGGCTTCATCACGCGGCTGAAAAAACTTGCCGGACAGCACGACATCCTACGCATGAAGGGCTACGCCACCGTGCGCGGCAAGGCCATGCGGCTGGCGGTGCAGGGCGTGGGCAGCCGCTTTCGCCACCAGTTCGACCAGCCTGTGCCCAAGGATGGTCCGCGCACCGGCAACCTTGTGGTGATCGGCCAGAAGGGCCTTGATCAGGCTGCCATTACGGCGGCACTGGCCCAGGGCTAGACACCGGGCAGACGGGAGCCGCATCATGCACCTGCTGGCACGCGAGGTCCGCACGCTCGATGAAGCCGATCAGGCCGAGGATCTCGGCCACGCCCCGGCTGATATCGTGTTCCTGTCCTTTTCGGACAGTGACCTGCTGTGCCTCAACGCCGCCCATGCGGCAGGGGCCGCCCCCGATGCCAGCCTGCGCACCGCAACGCTTGCGCGCCTGCGCCACCCCATGTCGATCGACCTGTACGTAGCCGACACCATCATGGAGTCGCGCTGCGTGGTGGTGCGGCTGCTGGGCGGGCTGGAATACTGGCGCTACGGGGTGGAGGAACTGGGACGGGCCTGCCAGCAGGCGGGCATTCCGCTGGTGCTGCTGGCGGGCGACGGGCGTGATGACCCACGTCTTGCCAGCCTGTCCACCGTGCCCGACGCCATCCGCACCCGGCTTGATGCCCTGCTGCGTACGGGGGGGGCCGTCAACACCGCCACCGCCCTGCGGCTCATGGCCCATATTGCCGGGCGCGGGCCGGATGATGGCATGCCCGCCGAGCCGCTGCCGCCCGCAGGCGTGCTGCATGCCGCCAGCCCGGCCCTACCGTTTCGCGCCATGGTGGTGTTCTACCGCGCCCACCTGCTGGCCGCCGATATCGCCCCCGTCACGGCCCTCGCCACTGAACTGGAGCGGCATGGCATGGGGGCGGACCTTGTTTATGTCACCTCCCTCAAGAACCCGGAATCGGCGGCTTTCGTTACGGCCCGGCTGGCGGAGGCACCGCCGGATGTCATCATCAACGCCACCTTCTTTTCCGCACGCTCCGGGGGGGATGGCCACGCCCCGCTCGACATGGCGGGCGTGCCGGTGCTGCAGGTGCAGCAGCCCGGCATTCCCCACGGCCTGTGGCGCGACAGCGTGCGCGGCCTGTCGCAGGCCGACCTTGCCATGCAGGTGGTGCTGCCCGAACTCGATGGCCGCATTCCCGCCTTCCCCATCTCCTTCAAGGAGGACACCACCCCCGGCCTGCCCGCCCGCCATGTGCCTTACGCGCAGGGCATTGCGCTGACCGCCGCCCGCGCGCTGGGCTGGGCGCGGCTGGGGCATGAACTGCCCGGCCAGCGCCGCGTGGGCATCATCCTGTCCGATTATCCCGGCGCGCAGGGTGCGCCCACCGGGCAGGCCGCCCATGCCGTGGGGCTGGACAGTTTTGCAAGCCTTGAACACATCCTGAGCCTGCTGCATGCGGCAGGCTACGACACGGGTGATGTACCCACGGCGGACCAGCTGACGCACGCGCTGGCCCGCGCGCCTGCCACGCCCTTTGTTTCGGTTGCGACCTATCGCCAGTGGCTCGAGGCCCTGCCACAGGCCCTGCGCGACCAGCTTGCCGCCTGCTGGGGCGCGCCGGAGGAGGATTCCGCCGTGCAGCACGGCCAGTTCCACCTGCGCCACCTGCATGCAGGCCGTATCCTGCTAGCGCTGCAACCCGACCGGGGCACGGCCACCGACCGCCACGGCGGCTACCATGACCCCGACACCCCGCCGCGCCATGCCTATGTGGCCTTCTACCTGTGGCTGCGCCACGGCTGCGGGCTGGACGCCATGGTGCATCTGGGCACGCATGGCACGCTGGAATGGCTGCCGGGCAAGGCGGCGGCCCCATCGGCCGAATGCTGGCCCTCGGTGCTGGTGGGGGGGCTGCCGGTCATCTACCCCTTTATCGTCAACAACCCCGGCGAGGCGGCGGCGGCGCGGCGCAGGCTGGGGGCGGTGACCATCAGCCACATGACGCCACCCATCGCGGCCGTGAACAGCGCAGGCGCCGATACGGGTGAACTCGAACGCCTGATTGACGAATATGCCGCAGCCGACGGGCTCGACCGCAGGCGGGGCGCCATCCTGCGTGGCGAGATCCTGCAACGCGCCGACAGTCTTGGCCTGCTGGAGGAAGGCGGCATTGCCCGTGCCGATAACGAGGATGAAGCCCTCGCCCGGCTCGATGCCTATCTGTGCGATGTAAAAGACCTCCAGATCCGTGACGGGCTGCATGTGTTTGGCCGCCCCCCCACCCGGACAGTGGAACTGGCCCATGCCATCGCCCGCGCCTGCGGTGAAAGCGCGCCTGCCGACCTGCCCGCCCGCCTGCACGCCTGCGGCGCGGCGGAGGGAGCGGCCCTGCTGGCCGCCCTTGATGGGCGATTCGTGCCGGCAGGCCCTGCGGGTGCCCCCACCCGTGGCCGGGCCGACGTGCTGCCCACGGGGCGCAACCTTTACGCCATGGACCCCCGCGCCATTCCCACCCGCTCGGCGCTTGTGCTGGCCGAGCGCACGGCGGCGCTGCTGCTGGAGGAACACCTGCAGGACCAAGGCGAGCCGCTGCGCGCGCTGGTCATCGACCTGTGGGGCTCGGCCAGCCTACGCACCGGCGGCGAGGACCTGGCCCTTGCCCTGCTGCTGATGGGCGTGAAACCGGTATGGGATGGCGCATCGGGGCGCGTAAGCGGTATCGAGGTCATTCCCATGGCTGCGCTCGACCGCCCGCGCGTGGATGTGACGCTGCGCCTGTCGGGGCTGTTCCGCGATGCATTTCCCGGCCAGATCGCGCTGTTCGAGCAGGCGGTGCAGGCCATTGCCGCCCGCACGTTCGAGGCCCCCGACCTCAACCCGCTGGCCGCCAGCACCGAAGGGCTTGAAGGCGCAGCCCGGCACACCGCCACCGCCCGCATGTTTGGCGCAGCCCCTGGCAATTATGGCACGGGGGTGGAAGATGTGCTGGCCAGCGGCCAGTGGCACGAACGTGACGGGCTGGGGCAGGCATGGCTTGATGGCTCGGCCTGGACCTATGGCGGCGGGCGTGAAGGGCAAAAAGCGCCTGACATCCTGGCCGGGCGCATGGCGCAGGCGGGCGTGCTGCTGCATGTGCAGGACCATGCCGAGACCGACATCCTCGAAAGCGTGGACATGGCCACCCATGAGGGCGGCATGGCGGCGGCCGCCACGATGCTGGGCAACACGCCGCGCCTCGTGCATGGCGACACCTCCCGCCCCGATACGCCCCGCCTGCGCGGCACAGCGCAGGAAGTGGCCCGCGTGGTGCGCGGGCGGCTGGCCAACCCGGCCTGGCTTGCGGGCATGCGCCGCCATGGCTACCGGGGGGCGGGCGAGATCGCACGCGGCGTGGAGGCGTTGCACGGCTTTGCCGCCACCGTGCCCGCGCGCTTTGACCGGCAGTTTGACCTCGCCTTCAGCCGCCTGCTCGATGACCCGGAGATGGACGCCTTCCTGCTCGCGGCCAACCCCGATGCCCATACCGCCATCCGCCACCTCATGGCCGATGCCCTGCGCCGCGACCTGTGGCGGCCGCGCAGCAACAGTGCCGCCATGCTGCTGGACCCCGCGCCATGACCACGGCCCCTTCCGTGCGCGGCTGGTGCCCCGGCCTGCACACCCCCATGGAGGCCGCCGATGGCTGGCTGGTACGCGTGCGCCCGCCGCTTGGCCGCCTGTCCGCAGCGCAGGCCCGCATCGTGGCCCAGGCCGCCCGCACGCATGGCAACGGGCTGATTGAACTGACCAGCCGGGGCAACCTGCAACTGCGTGGCCTGACACCGGCCAGCGCCCGCGCCTTCGCCCGTGACATGGCTGATGCGGGCCTTGCCAGCACGGACGCCGCGACCGAGGCCCGGCGCGCGCTACTGATTTCGCCCCTTGCAGGCATCGACCCTGAAGCCGCACCCGGTGCCCCGGCCCTCATCCACGCGCTCGATGCCGCACTCGCCGGGGCCAATACCCTGCGCGGCCTGCCCGCCAAGTTCGCGATTGCGGTGGAGTGCGGCGGGTATGTGCCCGCCGGCAGCCTGCGGGGCGATATCATGATCCGGGCGGACAGGGATGGCTGGCAGGTCACCTGCGGCACGCGCGCCCTGCCCTGTGCCGCGCAGGATGTGCCTCCCACCGTGCTGGCCCTTGCCCATGCGCTGGCCGATATGGGCGGCCAACCCCGCCCGCTGCGCAATCCGGCGCTTGGCGCACAGGCCTTTGCCCGGATCGGGCAACTGGCCGCCACATGCGCCGCAACCACGCCCCCCCACGCGCCAGCCTGCCTTGCCGGGCCGCTACCCGGTGGCGCGATGGGGCTGGTCCTGCCGCCCGGCCCCATTGGGGCCGACCTGCTGGCGCATGTGGCGCAATGGGCCGAACAGGCTGGCAATGGCCAGATGCGCGTGGCCCCCATGCGCGCCCTTATTGTTGAACACTGCGCCACGGCCCCGCCCCTGCCCGGCCTGATCACCCATGCGGATGACCCGCGCCTGCGCATCAGCGCATGCATCGGCACGCGCGGCTGTGGCTGCGCCGCGCGTGACGTGATTGCCGATGCGCAGGTTCTGGCCCCCGCCCTGCCGCAGGACGTGCGCCTGCATGTATCGGGCTGCCCTAAGGGCTGCGCCCATCCGGAGCCTGCCGACATCACGCTGGTGGCGCAGCCGGAGGGCTATGGCCTGTGCCCGCATGGCCGGGCGGCTGATACGCCTGTAGACAACGGGCTTTCGCTGGCACAGATACAGCACATCCTGCGGGACTGGCCCCGCAACCTGACCACGCCACGGAACGGGAGAACCCAACCGGCATGACCGCGCAAACGGAACCGTACGACTACATTCACGACGGGGCGGCGATCTATGCCCGTTCCTTTGCCATCATCCGTGAAGAAGCCGACCTGAGCGGCCTGAGTGAGGCCGAAGCCCGCGTGGTGGTGCGCATCATCCACGCCTGCGGCATGGTGGATGTGGCGAAAGCCGTGCGCATGTCGCCCGATTTCGTGGCCAGCGCGCAGGCGGCGCTGAAGGCAGGCAGGCCCATATTGTGCGATGCCAACATGGTGGCCCACGGCGTGACCCGCGCGCGCCTGCCTGCCGACAACCCGGTCATCTGCACCCTGCGCGACCCGCGCACGCCGGAAATTGCGAAACAGATCGGCAATACCCGCTCGGCTGCCGCGATGGACCTGTGGGGCGCGGAGCTGGCCGGTGCCGTGGTGGCCATTGGCAATGCGCCCACGGCCCTGTTCCACCTGCTGGAGATGATCCGCGCGGGTGCGCCCCGCCCGGCGGCCGTGATCGGCATGCCGGTGGGCTTTGTGGGTGCTGCCGAATCGAAGGAGGCGCTGGCCGAATTTGGCGACCTGCCCTTCATCATCGTGCGTGGCAGGCTGGGCGGCAGCGCCATGGCGGCGGCCACCGTCAACGCACTGGCGAGTGACACGGAATGAGCACGGGCCGCCTGTCCATCCTCGGCATGGGGCCGGGTGACCCCGAACTCATGACCATCAAGGCCGCGCGTCTGCTACGCGAAAGCCCGGTGGTGGGCTGGTTCTGCCGCCACGACCGCCCCGGCCATGCCCGCCAGATCGCAGGCGACATGATTGCCCCCGACGCCACCACGCTGCGCTTCGCCTACCCCTTCACCACCGAGATTGCGGTCAGCGACCCGGCGTACCTTATGCGCATGGGCCAGTTCTATGATGAATGCGCGGCCCGGGTTGCAACACACCTTGAGGCAGGCCAGGACGTGGCGCTTCTGTGCGAGGGTGATCCGTTCCTGTTCGGCTCGGCGATGTATGTGTTCGACCGGCTGCATGAGCGTTTCGAGTGCGCCATCGTGCCCGGCATCACCGCCATGAGCGGCTGCTGGTCGGCAGCCCGGCGGCCCATGGTGCATGGTGATGACGTGCTGTGCGTCATCCCCGGCACGCTGGATGAGGCAGCGCTGGTGGCGTGGCTGGAAAAGGCCGATGCCGCCGTCATCATGAAGCTGGGCCGCAACCTTGAAAAAGTGCGCACTGCCTTGCGCCGCACCGGGCGCGAAGGGCGCGCGATCTATGTGGAACGCGCCAGCCAGCCCGCCCAGCGCTGCCTGAAACTGACCGACATGACCGGCCCTGCCCCCTATTTCTCCATCATCCTCGTGCCAGGGCGGGAGGATGCGCGATGAATGGCCGCATCTTTGTCGTGGGCCTTGGCCCCGGTGCCCCGGCCCAGCGCACGCCCCAGGCCGATGAGGCACTGGCGCAGGCCACCGACCTGATCGGCTACGCGCCCTATGTGGCCCGCGTGCAGGCAGGCCCCGACGTGGTGCGCCATGCCAGCGACAACCGCGTGGAGCTTGAACGCGCGCAGCATGCCATTGAACTTGCGCTGGCAGGGCGCACGGTCGCGGTCGTGTCGGGTGGTGATGCGGGCGTGTTCGGCATGGCGAGTGCGGTGTTCGAGGCGATTGACCACGGCCCCGCCGCATGGCGCGGGGTGGAGGTGAGGGTCATTCCCGGTGTCTCGGCCGTGCTGGCCGCAGCCGCGCGGCTGGGCGCGCCGCTGGGCGGGGATTTCTGCGTCATTTCACTGTCTGACAACCTCAAGCCGCAGGCGGTGGTGCATAAGAGGCTGGCGGCAGCGGCGGAAGCCGGGCTGGTGATGGCGCTGTACAATCCGCGCTCGAAAGCCCGCCCGCACCAGCTGGGCGAGGCGTTCGACCTGCTGCGCACCATCCTGCCGGGCGATGTGCCGGTCGCCTTTGCCCGCGCCATTGGTCGCCCCGATGAGCGCGTGATCCTGACCGATATCGCCCATGCCGATCCCGGGCAGGTGGATATGAGCACGCTGGTGCTGATCGGTTGCCCGCTGACCCACGTCATTGAGCGGGCCGATGGGGAAAAATGGCTCTACACCGCGCGGCGGGTGGATAAGGCAGAATAAAAGTTTCTGGGTGCCGCCTTTTTTCAAAAAGGCGGCGTCTTTTCGAAGCTTTTTGAAAAAAGCTTCACCAAAAACTTCTTATTGATTCTAGGGTTTTTCGTGAGCAGGTTTCCCACATCATTCCGACAGGCTTTCCAACCACATCATGGCAGCCGTGGCATCCGCCACGGTCTTGGCCTGGGCCACGGGCGGGCGCTCGACCATGATCACGCCAAGGCCCAGCCTGCGGGCCGCCGCGAGCTTGGCCTGTGTTGCCGTGCCGCCGGAATTCTTGGTCACGATCACATCAATACGTTCCCGGCGCAAAAGCGCTTCCTCGCCCGCTTCATCAAACGGGCCACGGGCCAGCAGCAGCCGCGTGCCCGCGGGCAGCAGGGTTGGGTCAGGCGCATCCACGCAGCGCAGCAGCCAGTCATGCGGCCCTGCGTGGTGGAAGGGCAGCAGGTCCTTGCGTCCCACGGTCAGCAGCACGCGGCGGGGTGTGCTGCCCAGCGCGTCCGCTGCGGCCTGCATGTCGCGCACGCGGGTCCAGCGATCGCCCGCAACAGGCGTCCAGCCGGGGCGTTGCACGCGCAGCAGCTTCACATGGGCCTGCGCACAGGCGGCGACGGCATGATTGCTCATCTGCACGGCAAAGGGATGGGTGGCGTCGATTACAGCCTCGACATGATGGGCCACAAGCCACGCATGCAGGCCATCCACGCCGCCAAAGCCGCCAATGCGCACATCGAGCCTGGGCAGGACCGGCGCACGGGTGGCCCCTGCCAGCGAGACGGTGACCTTAAAGCGGTCAACGCACTGCTCAAGTGCTGCGTAAAGCTGGCGGGCCTCCGTCGTGCCGCCCAGAACCAGAACCCGCATCTTTTCCTTCCTGCTGTTTGCAAGGCCACGCCATGAGCACGCCGTGGCTGCATGTTATCGGCATTGGGGAGGACGGTGTCGAGGGGTTGCCCGCCGCCACCCGTGCCCTGATCGCAGGCGCGGAACTGGTGGTGGGGGGCGCGCGCCACCTTGCCCTTGCAGGCCCCCTGATAACGGGCCAGACGCTGGCCTGGCCGCACCCGCTGGCCGATGGCATTGGCGAGGTGCTGCGCTGGCGGGGCAGGCGCGTATGCGTGCTGGCCTCGGGCGATCCGTTCCTGTTCGGCATTGGCACCACATTGCGCCGCCATGTGCCCCTGGCCGAGATGATGGGCCTGCCCGCGCCATCATGCGTGGCGCTGGCGTGCAACCTGCTGGGCTGGGCGGAGCAGGATGTGAGCGTGCTCTCGCTATGTGGCCGCCCGATGGAGGCCGTGGCCCCGGCACTTCAGCCCGGTGGCAGGCTGGTCGTGCTCTCGGCGGATGAGCACACGCCCCACGCCTTTGCCCACTGGCTTGACGCGCGTGGCTTCGGGGCTTCCGTGCTGCATGTGCTGGGCGCGCTGGGCGGCCCGGGGCAGAGCCACCACACCGCCACGGTAGCCGAGGCCGCGCGGGGCGAAGGGCCACGGCCACCCCGGCTGAACCTGATGGCACTGGAAGTGGTGGCCGGCCGGGATGCGCAGGTCATTCCGCTGGCCTGCGGCCTGCCTGACGGGATGTTCGCCCATGACGGGCAGATCACCAAGCGCGAGATCCGGGCGGTCACGCTGTCGGCCCTTGCGCCACGACGGGGCGAGATGCTGTGGGATATTGGTGGCGGCTCAGGCTCGATCAGCATCGAATGGATGCTGCGCCACCCCGCCAACCGCGCCATCGCCATTGAAAAATCGCCCGAACGCGGCGCGCGGATCGCCCATAACGCGCTCAACCTTGGCGTGCCCGGCCTGCGCGTGATGGCGGGCGAGGCCCCCGCCATCCTGCCCCGCATGCGGGCCGAGGGACTGGCTGCGCCCGATGCCATTTTCATCGGCGGCGGCATCAGCAACCCCGGCATGCTCGAGGCCGCATGGGACGTATTGCGCCCCGGCGGGCGGCTGGTGGCCAATGCCGTAACGCTGGAAAGCGAGGCTGCGGTGATGGCCGCCCATGCCCGCTGGGGCGGCACGCTGACCCGGCTGCATGTGGAGCGGCTGGAGCCGATCGGGCGCTTTCACGGCTTTCGCCCCGGCATGACCGTGACCAGCTACACCGTGAGCAAACCCGCATGATCGTGGCTGGTCTGGGCCTGCGCAGCCTGTGCGATGCGCAGGCACTCATTGCCCTTGTGCTGGCCGCGCAGGAGCGCTGCGGCAGGCGCGCGGAGCTTGTGGCCGTGCCCGCCTTCCGCTACCGCGAGGCAGGCGTGCAGGATGCCGCCCGCCAGCTGGGGCTGCACTTGCGGGCCGTCACGCCAGATGAACTGCTGGCCGTCCAGCCGCGCTGCGTCACCCATTCCGCCCGGGCGCAGGCAGCCCTGGGCGTGGCCTCGGTGGCAGAAGGCTGCGCGCTGGCGGCGGCAGGACCGCACGCAAGGCTGATCGTGCCGCGCCTGACCGGCAGCGGTGCAACATGTGCCATGGCACAGGGAGAGGATGCATGACCGTACACTTTATTGGCGCAGGCCCCGGTGCCGCCGACCTGCTGACCCTGCGCGGGCGCGACCTGCTGGCAAAATGCCCGGTGTGCCTGTACGCAGGCTCGATCGTGCCGACCGAGATGCTCGAACACTGCCCGCCCGGTGCCCGGCTGGTTGATACCGCCCCCCTCACGCTCGACCTGATCGAGCAGGAATACATTCGTGCCCATGCGGCAGGACAGGATGTGGCGCGGCTGCATTCGGGCGACCTTTCGGTGTACAGCGCCGTGGCCGAGCAGATCCGCAGGCTCGACCGCAACAATATTCCATGGACCATGACCCCCGGCGTGCCCGCCTTTGCCGCCGCCGCCTCCGTGCTGGGGCGCGAACTGACCGTGCCGGAAGTGGCACAAAGCGTGGTGCTGACGCGCGTGAGCGGCCGGGCCTCGGCCATGCCGGAGCGCGAGAAGCTGGCCGCCTTTGGGGCTACGGGGGCAACACTGGCCATCCACCTGGCCATTCATGTGCTCGACCAGATCGTGGCCGACCTGACCCCGTTTTATGGCGCGGACTGCCCCGTGGCCATCGTGGCGCGCGCCACATGGCCCGACCAGCTCGTGCTGCGCGGCACGCTGGGCGACATCTGTGCAAAACTGGCCGAAAACCCCATCGAGCGCACCGCTCTGGTGCTGGTGGGCCGGGCGCTGGGCACGCATGACTTCCGTGAAAGCGCGCTATATAACGCCGATTACCACCGCCGCTTCCGCTCCTGAAACGTGCCGGGAGCATTTGAGGAATAGGGAAAACCTTAAAGACTTCTTGAAAACAACTCGTCGATAAAAAACAAAAGTTTTGGGGTGCCGCCTTTTTTCAAAAAGGCGGCATCCTTGCGGCCCGACAATGGCAGGCAGGTGCGCCTGCGCCCGTCAGAATGAGGTCGAGACCGTGCCGATCATGGAGAAATTCGCCATCGGGTAATAAAGCGGCGATCCACCGCCCGCGATGCGGTTTCCATTCAGGCCATAGGTCGGATGCGCATTGGTGGAAAAGCTGTAGACGCCAGCCGCCTTGTACGTGCCCGTAAGGTTGGTGAAGTTCAGCTGGAAGGTCGGGGACTGCGCGCGCCAGATCTTGGGGAAATGATAGCCCAGCGACAGCGTATCCGTATAATAGTGGTTCATGTATTCATCGTTCATGAAGGTCGAATACTGCCTGCCGGTATAATGCACGCTGACATTCATGAAGAACGGCCCTTCATTATAGGTCGTCCCGAGGCTGAACATGACCTTTGGCGTCATCACAGGGGTATTGCCCTTGGTGCGCAGGTAGTCCATCTGGCCATTTTCCGCGGCGGCGGGCAGGTTGTTGTCCATGGTCGCATGCAGGTATTCAAACGATACATAAGGCCGGAACCGGTGCAGCAGCGGGCGCGTGGACAGCATCAGGTCAACGCCGCGAATGGTCTCGCCACCGGCATTGACGGTTTCACTGACGGCATCATTGTTTGATGTATAGGTGTTCAGGGTCAGCAGGCGGTTGGTGATATTGAAGTTGTACACGCTCACATCCGCGATCAGGGATTTGCCTGAATAGCGGTACCCGAGTTCTTCCTTGATGGAATACTGCGGCTTCACGTTCGCGCCAGACGTGGTCATGGCGCCTGTTGTCAGGCTGTAGCGCGTCACCAGCCCTTCGGGGGAAGGCGCGCGGAAATCGCCTTCCGCATTGATATAGACCTGGTGGCGCCGCGAGATGTTCCACGACCATGAAAAACGCGGCATGGGCGAGACAAAATGGCTCGTCATCCTGCTGTTTGCGCCCGGCAGGTTGCTCTGCCCGGTCAGTTCCTCGGTAAAGATCTTGAAGCCCGCGGTCACGGACATCTTGTGGTTGAGGAAATACTGCGTGTCTTCCACAAAGCCGGTATGCGAACGATAGGTGCCCACGTAATTCGTGGCGTAATAGATCGAACCATTCGCCAGGCGGTAATAGGAGGCGACATCGTTATCCGCGTACTGCCCCTCATTCGTCTGGTTCATGCGCTGGACGGGGGTCCTGAGCGAATAGGCGCTCTGCTCGTACCAGTAGCCCGCCTGCCCCTCGTTGTTCCTCAGGTGCCAGTGCAGGCTGCTCACCACCCCGCCCTGCTGGTTGAGGGAGATGGCCGGCTCGGACACGTCCTGATAGGCGGACGTGACCTTGCCATTGCCGTCAAGATCGACCGCAACACTCTCCGAGCCAGAATAGGTATGGCCTTCGCGCAGGCGGGCGGCCGTGTTTTCCGTAAAGGCGGAACGCTCGTAATACGGCACGATGCTGAGCGAGAGCTGATGGGTCAGCCCGACCTTGACCGGCAGCGAGGCATAGAAGGTGTCCTTGTCATTGGCATGGACGCCATAATAGCTCGAGGGTGAAGTCGGGATGGGGCCGGCATCGTAGTTGAGCGGGATGCTTGGCTTGCCTCCGTCCATGTCCGCCTTCAGGTTCGCCATGGTGGGATAGCGGTTCTGAAAGTTATGGGAATGGTTATAGCCAAGGAAGAAGTCGATGGAGGTGTTTTCCCCGAACTTCTTCTGCAGCCGGTAGTCAAGATGCTTGCGGTCGCTGATGCCCGAGCCGCGCCACGGCTCCGCACGGGTATGGGAAAGCGAGATGTAGCTGGTCACGCCGGAATGCCCGATCTCGCCCGAATCAACGCGCAGGAACTCGCGTGAGGTATCAAACGACCCGTAGCTGCCCGAAATCATGCCGCCGAACTTCTGCGATGGCGCGCGCGTGGTCACCTCGAGCGAACCGGCGGCAGCCGAGTTGAGCGGGGCGCCAACGGACGTCGAGCCGGGCGCCATCGATTCGGCGGCGATATTGTTGCTGTCCACGTAGTTCTGGATGAAGCCGGTGGCCGAGGAGGTCGAGCCATTGGCAATCGGCATGCCGTTGACGAGCACGCCGATGTCATTGTCGTTCAGGCCACGGCTGCTGATCGCTCCCCCATCGATGCCACTGGGATCGGAAGAGGATACGTTGACGCTGGGCAGGTTGCGGATCAGGTCGAGCGGCGCGCTTGTCGGGCTCTGCATCGCGATATAGTCCTGCGTTACCGTCTGGACCGCGTGCGCTGCCGTTTCCCTGCGCATCATGCCGCCACCGGGCGCGTTATTGCGCCGGGCGATGACATCGATGCTCTCGGGCCGGCCCGTAGCCGCCGTGGCGCCAGACGGCGCGGGTGCCGCCTTCTTCGCCACGCCGGCGGACGATGGAGGCATGGCCGTGGCCACCTGCCGCGCGCAGGCGGTATCCACAATGCCCAACCCGCCAAGGACCGTTGCCATGACCAGGCAGTTCTTTCCGCTCCACTGGGCGCGCCCCGACACGGGCCGGGTGGCATTCACAGGGAAGAACACATGAAACGACATGGGCAACGTTATCCTAGCAGGGCATCAACATTGCAGTATCGTTTCAAATACAGGCACGATGATAAAGAACACCTGAATGGGGAAATTATCAACCTGTCGTTGATAGTCCCGCCCTCATGCCGTCGCGCCCCGCCTGAAAAGACGCGCCGACAACAACAGCGAAGCCAGCGCCAGCATGGCCAGCCCCGCGACATAGAGCATGGGAATGCTCTCCAGGCCCGTATGCGC
Organism: Komagataeibacter xylinus; assembly: GCF_004302915.1. Classification (GTDB taxonomy): domain Bacteria; phylum Pseudomonadota; class Alphaproteobacteria; order Acetobacterales; family Acetobacteraceae; genus Komagataeibacter; species Komagataeibacter xylinus_C. The sequence goes on from NZ_QQBI01000018.1 coordinate 27,951, forward strand.
AATCAGGGCGGCATTGACCAGTGGTGCAAGGCTGCCGAACACCACCACGCCGGATGAATACCCGATCGCCAGGCCCCGCCCCCGGTTCCCGCGCGGAAACAGCAGGCTGATGAACCCATCAAGGGCCGCAAAATACATCAGGGCCGCCATATTGAAAACCAGCGGCATCGCCAGCAATGCGTATGAATGACGGTGCAGGACCGCAAAGGCCAGCCATGGCAGGATCATCATGATGACGCAGCCCAGCGCAAGGGGGCGTATGTCATGGGTGCGGTCGAAATAGGCGGCGAGCTTCCACCGCACGGGCGTCAACAGCAGTTGCACCGCATACGTGACAAGACTCGCCAGATAGACCGTATGGGTCGCGATATGGAAATGGTGCCGCGCGTAGTACGGCATGTAGATCCCGAGATAGGTGATCCCGCTGCCAAGGGAAATCATGCCCGCGACCAGCATGGTGCGGATGAGCGTGCCGGGTTCGACAAACGGGAGCGCCATGGCCGGCGGCGCAAGGGAGCGCAGGGAGAACAGCCGCCTGCGCAGCACCAGCCCGCCTATTCCCGCACAGACACCCCCCAGGGTCGCGATGCGGAAGCCATAGCCGTCAAACGCAGGCGGCGGCAGGACCACGCTGAGGGCCAGCGCCATCGCGGCGGCAAGGAAAGAGGCAAGGATCTGCCCGATGGGCTGCCAGCTTGCCGCGCGGGCTTCATGATGGGGCGAATTCTCGATCAGGCAGGACGTGGCGCTGCTGAACTCCCCCCCGAGGGAGAAGCCGTGCAGAAGCCGCGCGCCAATGATGGCGGCAGGCGCCAGCACGCCAATCGTGTCATAACCCGGGGTCAGGGCCAGCAGGAGGCTGCCCAGCGTCATGAGCCGGATGCACAGGATCATGGTCGGCAGCCGCCCCCTGCGGTCGGCATAGGTGCCCAGAACCACCGCCCCGAGCGGGCGGCCGATCATGGTCAGGCCAAAGGTGGCCAGCACCAGCGCCAGCGGGGAAAAGGCCAGCCCGGCCGGAAAGAATGTCTGGGCGATGGAACCCGAAAAATAGGCGTATATGACGAAATCGTAATATTCGATCACGCTTCCAATGACGCATGCACAGGTGAGCAGCCTGCGATCAGGGGCACAAGCAGCCATTTCAGGACGTGGAGGTGCCAAGATTGCGGATCAGGAAGTCAATGAACGAACGCAGCGTGGGGGCATTGTACCGCTCCTTGTGGTACAGCAGGTAGATGGGCCGCGAAGGCAGCGCATATTCAGGCAGCAGCGCCTGGAGCTGGCCATTATGCAGGTCGGCCTGGACCATGTCCTCGGGCAGCATGGCCACGCCCAGCCCCGCGAGCGTGGCGCGGTGCATGGCCTGCGTGTTGTTGAACAGCATCCGGCGCTTCATGGGCACGATCACCTGCCCCTCCGCGCCCTCGAGCCGCCATTCGCGCTGGCCCCATGCCTGCGGGGATGTGGTGGAATAGGCGAAGGCCAGCCCGTCATGCGTGGCAAGCTGGTGAGGGTCCACGATCTCCTCGTGGCAGGCGACATAGGCGGGTGCGGCGCACAGGGTCATGCGATAATCCCCCAGCCTGCGGCAGATCAGCGATGAAGGCTCCAGGTTGCCCAGCCTGATGGCCACGTCGAATTTGTCGCGTGTCAGGTCCATGGCGCGCGCGCTCAGCACCACCTCGATATCCACCGCCGGGTGCCGCGCCAGGTAGCGGGCAATGCACGGCGTTACACTTTCAATGCCATAGGTAATGGGGGTTGTTATGCGCAGCGTGCCCGCCGGGCTGTCCTGCGCGGCCTGCGCCAGTTCCTTCGTTTCATCCACAAGGCGCAGGATCTCCTTGCATTTTTCAAAATAAAGGGCGCCAAACGGGGTCAGGCTCTGCCGTCGGGTGGTGCGCCGCAGCAGGGTGCTGCCCAGTTCCTCTTCCAGCACGCGCACGTAATTCCCCACCATTGTGGAGGAAATGCCGCACCGGTCGGCCGCAGCTGTCATGCTGCCGGTTTCAACGACTGCGACGAAGATGGTGATAGCCTGGAAAACATTCATTATAAACCACGATTTGATAATCTTCTGATCGTAAGCGCATTTATCAGCCTACGTGAAGTTCGTATCGGTAAAGCGACGATATTTTGGTTCAGAGTATGAAAGTTGCTGATTCCAATATGCAAGCATCTGCCCCCAACCCGCTTCCTTCCTTCCGTTCACGCAAGAAGCGCCTCGCCGCGGGCGCGGTGGGCACGCTCATGCTGATTTTTGGCTCAGCGACGATGGGCCAGGCACAGGAGACGGACAGCGCCACCACGGCGCGCCACTTCATGGTGGCAACGGCCAACCCGCTGGCATCGCAGGCGGCCTCAAACGTGCTGGCGCAGGGCGGCAACGCGGTCGATGCCGCCATTGCGGGGCAGATGGTCCTGGCCGTGGTCGAGCCGCAGGCCTCGGGGCTCGGCGGCGGTTCCGCCATCATGTACTGGGACAAGGCACAGAAGAAACTTGCCTTTTATGATGGCCTGGCCAGCGCCCCGGCCAGCGTGCCGCAGGATTACGCGCATGACGCGGCCGGAAAGCACCTCCCGCCCGAGGCGCTGGCGCGCAGCGGCCGCGTGGTGGCGGTTCCGGGCACGCTGCGCACGCTGGCGCTGCTGCATGCGCGTTCTGGCAAGATGCCGTGGGCGAGCCTGTTCACCGATGCCATCAGGCTGGCCCGCAACGGCTTTCCCCTGCCCGGCTACCTGCACCTTGTGCTGACCGAACGGCCCGAACTGGCGCATGTTCCGGCACTGGCGCAGTATTTTGATGAGACGGGGCACCCCCTGCCCCTGGCCACCACGGTGCATAACGAACCCCTGGCGCAGACACTCGAGCATGTCGCGCATGAAGGCGCGGAGTATCTCTATAAACCCGCCTTCGCCCGCAAGATCGAAACAGCCGTCGCCACCGGGCCCTATCCCGGCACGATCGTGCCCGCGGACCTTGCCGCCTACCGGGTGCGCGAACGCGCACCGCTATGCATCACCGCGTTTAAACGCCGGATCTGTTCGGCAGCGCCGCCGGTGGCCGGTGGCCTGTCGGTGCTGCAGCAGCTGGCCATTCTGGACCGGCTGGATATTGGCCGTTACGCGCCCGGCAGCGTGCAGGCGGCGCACCTGCTGCTCGAGGCCTCGCGGCTGGCGGAAGCCGACCGCCGCAAATACGCGGCTGACCCCGATTTCGTGCCGGTGGCAACAGCCCAGCTGCTTGATTCTGCCTATCTGGACAGCCGGGCCGCCCTTGTTTCCGACAGCACCGCGATGGAGAAGGTCACGCCCGGCGCGCTGGCGCAGCATGCCTTCATGCATCCTGCTTCCGATGCGATGACGGTCCCGGCCACCACGCATCTCGCCATACGTGACAGCAAGGGCAATGCGGTGTCCTTCACCACCACCATCAACCTGAATTTCGGGGCGGATATTGTTGTTGATGGCGTGGTGCTCAATAACGCCATCACCAATTTCGCCACCCTGCCGGTGGTGAATGGCCAGCCCGTGGCCAATATAGCGGCACCGGGCAAGCGCCCGATCACCACCATGGCCCCCACCATCGTATTCGGCAAGGACGGCCAGCCAGAGGTCATTATTGGCGCGGGCGGCGGGGCCCGCATCATTGATTCGGTGGTGCAGACGCTGGTGGGCTACCTGGCCTGGGGGCAGAACATCCGCACCGCCATCGAGCAGCCCCGCATCGGGGCACAGAACCACAACCAGGAGCTTGAACGCGGCACCAAGGCCGCGGCACTGGAGCCAGAGCTGCGCAAGATGGGCCATAAACCCAAGATTGCGGTCATGAATGCGGCGGTTCAGGCCATTACGGTCGGACCGGACGGCCTGCAGGGCTGGGGCGACCCGCATCGTGATGGCGTGGCGATGGGCCAGTAATGCCGGGCCTGCCGGGGTCTCCATTGATGGCGCCAGCCAGCACCCATAACCCGCAGCCCGCCTGAAGGCCCTTCACGGCCGCGCCATGCGGGCCTTCGGAAAACGCCACCTTTTTAAAAAACAGGGCGGCACCCGGCAGCCTTCATGCTTCATCCGCCAGCAACCGGGTGCGGGCCATGCCGGGCCACCAGCGTGCCCGCACGGTCGAACAGCAGCACATCCAGCATGCATGGCGTGCCTGCCAACACGTCACACGCCGTCTGCCAGGCTCCTCGTGCGACTGCCGCGCCAAGCGGGTGGCCCGCCCCGGCGGCCTGCGCGAAGGCGGAGGCAACCGAATGGGCCTGCGCAATGGCCGCCGCCAGCGCATCGGGCGCGCCAATGCCGCGCGCCAGTTCCGCCAGGCGGGTCATGTCCGCCTGCCCCCGGCGGGAATGCAGGTCAAGGAACCCCTGCGCCAGCTTGGTCATCTTGGCCACGCCACCACCAATGGTGATGCGCGGCACGGGATGGCGGCGCAGGTATTTGAGCAGGCCACCGGCAAAATCGCCCATCTCCAGCATGGCTTCCTCCGGCAGGGCGTACAGCGCGCGGGTGGCGCGTTCCGACACATCGCCCGTGCAGCCCGCCACATGCGGCAGGCCCAGCGCGCGCGCCACGTCCACGCCACGATGGATGCTGTCGATCCACGCAGCGCAGGAAAACGGCACCACGATCCCCGTCGTGCCCAGAACGGACAGGCCACCCACAATGCCCAGCCGGCCATTAAGCGTATGCCGCGCCATTTCCGCACCACCCTCAATCGAGATGGTCACCTCCGCATCGGGCACGCGCCCGTCCGCGCCGGTCAGGGCAGTGCGGATCATGCGCCGGGGCACGGGGTTTATGGCAGGCTCGCCGGGCGGTATGGGCAGGCCGGGCAGGGTCACGGTACCCACGCCCGGCCCCGCGCGGAACACCACGCCGCTGCCCGGCGGGCCACGGCGCACATCCGCGCGCACATGCGCACCGTGGGTGACATCAGGGTCGTCGCCCGCATCCTTCACCACCTCCGCCCAGGCGCTGCCAGGACCATGACCATGGGCGGCCAGCGCAAAGGCCACCTCCTGCCCGCCGGGCAGCGTGATGGTGACCGGGTCGGGAAAGCCCTGCCCGCGCAAGGCTGCCCACGCGGCCTTTGCTGCGGCAGTGGCGCAACTGCCGGTCGTCCACCCCCGGCGCAGGATGGTATGGGTACGCTCCATCGGGATGACCTTCTCGTCCAACAGGGGTAAGGGTGGCATCGCTCGCCACGCTTTAGCAGGAACGGACATGATGACACGAGGGCTGATGATCGCCGCCCCCCGCTCGGGCGGGGGCAAGACCACGCTCACACTTGCCCTGCTGGCCGCCCTGCGCCGCAGGGGCGTTGCCGTGCGCGGCGCCAAGACCGGGCCGGATTACATCGACCCCGCCTTCCATGAAGCCCTGACCGGGCGCACCAGCCTCAACCTTGATAGCTGGGCCATGCCCCCGCACCTGCTCGATGGCGTAATGGCACAGGCGCAGGCAGGCTGTGACGTGCTGGTAACCGAGGCCTCGATGGGCCTGTTCGACGGGTTGATGGAACCTGCGGGCGCACGCGGGGCACCAGCCGACATCGCGGCCCGCTACGGCCTGCCCGTGCTGCTGGTGCTCGACATTTCAGGCCAGGGCCAGTCCGCCGCCGCCACTGCTCTGGGCTTTGCCACGCTGGACCCGGCGGTAAAGATTGCGGGCGTGATCCTCAACCGCGTGGGCTCGCCCCGCCATGCCGCCATGGCAACACAGGCCATGCAAGCCATCGGCCTGCCGGTGCTGGGCGCCTTCGGGCGCGAGGCGCAGCTTGAACTGCCCGAGCGCCATCTGGGGCTGGTGCAGGCCCGCGAGCATGGCGGGCTCGACGCCCTGGCCGAACGGTTGGCCACGCAGGCCGAACGCGACCTTGACCTTGACGCCATCCTGGCCTGCGCGGCAGCCCCCCGCCTGCCCGCGCCCGCCAGCAGCCCGTGCGCCCTGCCGCCCCCGGGGCAGCGCATTGCGGTGGCGGATGATGCGGCGTTCTCGTTCCTGTATGCCCACATCATTGCAGGCTGGCGGCAGGCGGGGGCGGAACTGCACCCGTTCTCGCCCCTTGCCGATGAAGGTCCGGGCGAAGACTGCGATGCCTGCTGGCTGCCCGGCGGCTACCCTGAGCTGCATGCGGGCCGCCTTGCCGCAGCCAGCCATTTCCGCACGTCACTGGCCCGTTTCGCCCGCACCCGGCCCGTGCATGGGGAATGCGGGGGCTTCATGGTGCTGGGCGAGAGCCTGACCGACAAGGCGGGCGAGACCCACCGCATGACCGGCCTGCTCGGCCATGCCACGTCCTTTGCCACACGCCGCATGAACCTTGGCTACCGCAGCGCCACCTTGCGCGAAGGCTGCGCCATAGGCCCTGCGGGCGCCGTGCTGCGCGGGCATGAATTCCACTATGCCACGGTCACCGACCCCGGCCTCGATGCGCCACTGGCTGACATGACCGATGGCTATGGCGCGGACCGGGGCACCGGCGGGGCACGGCGGGGGCATGTTTCGGGCACGTTCTTCCATGTGCTGTCCACGCTTGGAAATGCAGCCTGAACGCGAGGCAATCTGTTCCGAACCTTTTTGAAAAAGGCGGCATCAGAAACTTTTTCATGTTGGATATTTAAATTGTTTTATCTCAAGTGTTTATGGAAACACGACTTTGGCTCCGAGCAACCAAATCTCATTTATTGCGAGTTTGATGGCGCAAGAACCGAACTGAGAAAAATCGAACTGTATGAAAATGGCCAGTGCGGCGTGGCGACAGAAACATTCTCGACCGGTAATACCCACCTCGCCGATATTGCCATCCCCCCGCTTGAAGGGATCAATGCGGACCCCCAGTTTGAAGCCCGTGACATAACCGCGGCGGAATTCGAGGCGGCATGGCAGGCGTGCCAGCCCTGACGCGGCATGCACGCATCGCAGCACCCCACCCAACCCCTGCACTGCCAACATATCGGTACCAGCGATAACGCAGGCATCGGGGCAAACGTGATGGACAATATTCCCGGCAGTATTTAATAATAATTATTACTTACTTTTACCATCCGGATTGTCCCTGTCTTATGCGACTGAATGACCTGCCACGCGGAACCGACGCCGTGATCGACAGCGTTGATGATAACGGCAGCCCCGACCCGGTGGCCCAGCGCCTGCGCGAGCTGGGCTTCGTGCCGGGCGAGGCCGTGCGCATCGTGGCGACCGCACCGCTGGGCGGCGACCCGCTGGCCGTGCGCATCGGCTTCACCCGCTTTGCCCTGCGCCGCACCGAGGCGCAGCGCGTGTGCGTGCATGTGGCGAAAGCGGCGGCATGACCCCGCTCAACATAGCCCTGGTCGGCAACCCGAACTGCGGCAAGACCGCCCTGTTCAACCTGCTGACCGGCAGCAGGCAGAAAGTGGCCAATTACGCCGGCGCCACCGTGGAGCGCAAGGAAGGCTGGTTCACAACACCCGCGGGCCGCAGCGTGCGGCTGCTCGACCTGCCCGGCGCCTACAGCCTCAACGCCACCAGCCCTGACGAGGCAGTGACGCGTGATGTCTGCGCAGGCACCTATCGCGGCGAGGCGGCGCCCGACCTGCTGGTGTGCGTGGCCGATGCCACCAACCTGCGCCTGCACCTGCGCTTCGTGCTGGAAATGCGCAGCCTTGGCCGCCCCGTGGTGCTGGCGCTGAACATGATCGACGCAGCCCAGCGCAGCGGCATGGAGATCGACCTGCCGCGCCTGCAGGCGGAGCTGGGCATGCCCGTCGTGCCCACGGTGGGCATAAAGCGCAATGGCGCGCGCGACCTGCTGGCCCGGCTCGATGGCGTGCCGCCACCCGTGCCCACGCCCCTGGCGCCGGGCACCGACCTGCACGCCATGGTGCGCCAGATCCTGGCGGACTGCGTAACCCACGCCACCCCCCTGTCGGACCGGATGGAGGAGCGGCTCGACCGCTGGGTGCTGCACCCGGTGTGGGGGCCGGTGATCCTGCTCGTGCTGCTGTTCCTCATGTTCCAGGCGGTGTTCGCCTGGGCGCAGCCGCTCATGGATGGCATCGACGCGGGCATGGGGCTGCTGGGCGAGCAGGTGGGCCGCATTATGCCCGATGGCGTTCTGCGCAGCCTGATCGTGGATGGCGTGATCGCAGGTGCTGGCAGCGTGGTGACGTTCCTGCCGCAGATCCTGATCCTGTTCGCGTGGATCCTTGCCCTTGAGGAGTCAGGCTACCTGCCGCGCGCCGCCTTCCTGCTCGACCGGCTGATGTCGGTTGCGGGTCTGAGCGGGCGCTCGTTCATTCCGCTGCTGTCCAGCTTTGCCTGCGCGGTGCCGGGCATCATGGCCACCCGCACCATCCAGAACCCGCGCGACCGGCTGGTGACCATTCTCGTCGCCCCGCTCATGACCTGCTCGGCCCGGCTGCCAATCTATACGCTGCTGATCGGGGCGTTCATTCCGCACCGCAACGTGGCGGGCTTCATGAACCTGCAGGGGCTGGTGCTGTTCGGGCTGTACGCGCTGGGCATCATCTCGGCGCTGGTGGTGGCGCGCGTCATGCGCTGGCGCAACCCCGACCAGCGCGAAGCCACCCTGCTGATGGAACTGCCCGCCTACCGCCTGCCCAACCCGCGCGACCTGGCGCTGGGGCTGTGGGAGCGCGCGCGCATCTTCCTCATGCGCGTGGGCACCACCATCGTCTCGCTGACGGTGCTGCTGTGGGGGCTGTCCAGCTTTCCCAAGCCGCCCGCGGGCGCCGTGGGCCCCGCCATCGACTGGAGCCTCGCCGGGCGCATCGGGCACATCATGCTGCCCGTCTTCGCGCCGCTGGGCTTCAACTGGCAGATCTGTGTCGCCCTCATTCCCGGCCTTGCCGCGCGTGAGGTGGCGGTGGGCGCGCTGGCCACGGTCTATTCGCTCGGCTCGGGAACCGATACCGACCAGGCGGCCCTCCAGCTTGGCGGCATGCTGCCCACGCACTGGAGCCTGCCCACAGCACTTTCGCTGCTGGCATGGTACGTCTATGCGCCGCAATGCGTGGCGACGCTTGCGGTCATCCGGCGCGAGACCGGCTCATGGCGCGTGGTGGCGCTGACGGCGGGCTACCTGTTCGGCCTGGCCTACGCGGCGGCCTTCCTGACCTATCACATCGCGCGGATGCTCTGATGCACGTGCCGCAATGGCTGCAGGTACTGGTGGCGGCAATGCTGGTCATGGCGTGTGCCGCCTACTGGCTGGGGCGGCTGTTCCCCCGGCTGGGGCAGAAGGGCTGGCAGGCCACGGCCGGGATGCTGGGCCGCCTCCATGCGCCCGAGGCGCTGATACGCCACGCGCAGGCCAGGAGCCGCCCGCGCCGCAAGGGCGGATGTGGCGGCTGTTCAGGCTGCGAAGGCGGGAACTGCGGCCCGAAAAGCTGACATGCGTGGAATAGGGCAATTTTGCGTGCGCGATGCGATGGATCAACCGCGCCGTGAATGCTATATGGACCTTTCAGTTTCATACGGAAATTATTAAAGACGGCCTTAATTCATATCAATGTGGTATAATGATTATCTTGAATAATATATAATATGCTCATCACCATCCTATGATATTCCTGCGGCCGCCATGCATCGTCCCCGCCCGGGCGATGGTGCGGCCCGCGCGGGCATTTCAGGCCGCCTTATACCCCTGCTGCAACCGCCTGCCGGTCGTTGCCCCTTGTCCCTTTTGCGAGGTAATTCAATGTCAAAGCCTAACCTGAGCGCTGAAGTCCTGATTTCGGCACTGGAGCAGGCCATAGACGCAACCGTGATTATTGATGACAGGAACGAGGTCATCTTCTTCAATCAGGCGGCGTCGAACCTGTGGGGCCTCGACAAGAAGGACGTGCTGGGCAGGAACGTGAACGTGCTGGTGCCCACACTGCATCAGGCCGGGCATGACGCCTTTGTCGAGCGCAGCCGGGGCAGCGAACACAACCGCATTGTCGGCACCTCGCGCGAGGTGGAGTTCACCCGCTCGGATGGGGAATATATCTGCGGCGAGCTTTCGCTGTCCAAGGTCGTGACCGATGACGGGCGCATCTTCTTCATGGGCGTGATGAAGAATGTCACCACCGAAAGCCAGCAGCGCAAGATCCTGATCCTGCAGAACGACGTGTTGCAGGCGCTTGCCAGCGACATGATGATCCAGGACGTGGCCGACCTTCTGTGCCGCCGGGTGGAAAGCTTCGTGCCCGGCACGGTGGCCGTGCTCATGCTCATTACGCCAGACGGGCAGCTGCGCGTCCTGTCCAGCCCCACCCTGCCCAAGCGCTACCGCGCCTCGCTCGAGAGCCTGTATGTCTCGTCATCCGAACTCGAGAAGCTGCGCGTCGACCCCATGCATGCCACCCGCATGGTATGGGACAGCTACCGCTCGCTCGGCATCTCGCTGGGGCTGCAGCAGTGCTTCTGCACGCCCGTCAGCACGCGCTCGGGACAGGTCAAGGGCATTTTCGCGCTCTATGCGCGTGAAGACCAGGGCCGCAACACGTGGCCGCAGCGCATTGTTGATTCGTGCATTCCCTTCTGCGCGCTGGCCTTTGAGCAGAACGCCACGCAGGAGCATATCTCCCACCTTGCCAATTTTGACAGCCTGACCGGGCTGCTCAACCGCTCCTCGGTGCACAAGGTGATCGAGGGCATGATCAGCAAGCAGGATGGCAACCGACAGTTCGCCATCTTCATGCTCGATATCGACCGTTTCCGCGATATCAACGATGCGCTTGGCCATGTCTATGCCGACCAGTTCCTGGTTGAGATCGCAGGGCGCATCCGCTCCATCGCCAAGGAGGATTACGTGCTCAGCCGCTCCGGCGGCGATGAATTCGTGGTGGTGGTGCCCAACTGCCCGCACAAGGAAGCCACGGCCTTTGCCAAGCACCTGCTCGCCACCATGACCCTGCCCATGCAGATCGGCCAGAACACGCTGACCATCTCATGCTCGATCGGCATCAGCACCTACCCCGATAACGGGCCGGACAGCGAATCCCTGCTCAGCACCGCCGATGTGGCGCTGCGCCAGGCGAAGGAAGACGGGCGCGGCATCTTCCGCTTCGCCAACCTGGAAAAGAACCAGGTGGCGCAGGACCGGCTGGTGCTGGGCTCGGCGCTGCGTGATTCGCTGGCCAAGGGCATGCTCAACCTGCACTACCAGCCGCAGGTGCGCACCCATACGCTTGAACTCAGCGGTGTGGAGGCGCTGTCGCGCTGGCACCACCCGCATCTTGGCAACATCTTCCCCTCGCGCTTCATCGCCGTGGCGGAGGAGACCGGCCAGATCGAGGCCATCGGCCGCTGGTCGCTGCTCGAGGCCTGCCGCCAGATCGTGAAGTGGGACCGTGACGGCATCCATGTGCCCACCGTGGCCGTGAACCTGTCCGCCGTGCATTTCCGCAACCGTGCGCTGCCCGAGCATATCGCGGCCCTGCTCAAGAACCATAACCTCAAGCCTTCGCGCCTGACGGTGGAAATTACCGAGAGCGTGATGATGGATAACAGCCGCGACACCGAGGAAGTGCTTCAGTCGATCCGCAACATCGGCTGCGGCCTGTCGATGGATGATTTCGGCACCGGCTACTCCTCGCTCTCGCGCCTGACCCGCCTGCCGCTGACCGAGATCAAGATCGACCGCAGCTTCATCAACGATTTCGAGCATGATACCAACGCCCAGGCCGTGACCATGGCGGTGATCGGCATCGGCTCGCGGCTGGGCATGACGGTGGTGACCGAAGGCGTCGAGACCGAGCAGCAGCGCGACCTGCTGGAACAACTCAATTGCGACGTGATGCAGGGCTACCTGTTCGCCAAGCCGCTCCTCGCACCTGACGACTTCGAGAAGTGGATGCGCCACCACAAGACGATCCGCCAGATGCTGCCCGCCACGCCGGCTGCCAAAAATGTTTCGCCTAAAAAGAAATCATCCTAAATTACCAACCGGTCAATTCAGGTTTTCCGATCCGCATCCGAGGTAACAAAATGTCCGCACCGCATGATAACAGGCTCCGCGCCCTTACACATGAAGATGCCGACTTCTGGGCGGACGTGGTGGATAATGTCCTTATTGTCGCGGTCACGGACCGCAAGGGCATCATTACCTACGTCAATGATAAATTCTGCGAGATCAGCCAGTATTCCCGCGAGGAACTGCTGGGCCATACCCATCGCATCCTGAACTCGGGCGAGCATGGGAAGGCCTTCTTCCGCGAGATGTACCAGACCCTGTTCGCAGGCCGCACCTGGTACGGCAATTTGTGCAACCGTGCGAAGGATGGCAGCCACTACTGGGTGGCCACCACCATCATGCCGCACCGCAATGCCAAGGGCGAGATTACCGGTTTCGTGGCGAGCCGGTTTGAAATCACGGAACTGATGAACACCAAGGTCCGGCTCAAGAAACAGGCCGCGACCGATGTGCTGACCGGGCTGCTCAACCGTGGCGGCTTCAATGCCAGCCTTGTCACCGCACTCGAGAACGCCAAGCGCCCGCACCCCGAGCCGCAGGCGCTGGTCATGTTCGACCTCGACGGGTTCAAGCCGGTCAATGACATCCATGGCCACCATGCGGGCGATGAGGTGCTCAAGGTGATCGGGCGGCGCCTGATCGAGCTGATCGGCCCTGATGATGCGATCAGCCGGCTGGGGGGCGATGAGTTCGCCATCATCCTGCGCCACAGCCTCAAGCTCATGCCGCTCGAAACCATCCTGACCAAGGTGCAGAACCTGCTTGAAGAGCCGATCATGCTGGAAAGTGCCACGGTGCGCATATCCGGCAGCATCGGGGCCACGCCGATCACGGCGGCGGACACGCTTGAGGGCCTGCAGAAAAACGCCGATGTGGCGGTCTATGCCGCCAAGCAGTCAGGCGGCAAGCAGGCGCGCATGTTCACGCCCAGCCTGCACAAGACCACGATGGAACGGGCCAAGATCCTGACCGAGGCCCGCAAGGGCGTGGAACTCAGGCAGTTCGAGGTGTACTACCAGCCCATACTCAACGCGCGCACGGGCCGCATAGAGCAGGCGGAGGCGCTGATGCGCTGGCACCACCCTGACCGGGGCCTGCTTTCCGCCGGGGCGTTTACCGATGTCTTTGCCGACTCGGCCCTGGCCCAGATCATGGAGACGCACCTCGTGCAGTCCTTCCATGACGATATCCAGAAATGGAAGGAAGCAGGCCTGCCAAGCCTGCGGCTGGCGGTCAACCTGTCGCATCTGGACCTGCTCAACCTTGAGCAGCAGATCGACCTGTTCAGCGAGATCCGTGAGCTCAACCTCGAGCCCTCCACCTTCATGCTGGAAGTGACCGAGCAGATGCTGCAGGGGCGGCGGGCGGAGAAAAGCCGCCTGCGCCTGCGCGCCCTGGCGGAAGACGGGTTTGGCCTGGCGATGGACAATTTCGGCTACGGCACGGTGCGCCTGTCCACCCTGCGCGAACTGCCGCTGCAGTCGCTCAAGCTTGACCGCTGCCTCGTGCGCGACATCGCCACCGACGCGGAAGCCCGCAACCTGCTCGCCGCCCTCATCAAGCTCGGCCATGGCTATAACCTGGCGGTCACGGTGGAAGGCGTGGAAACGCAGGAGGAATTCGACACCGTGCGCGCGCTGGGCGTGGATTACGTGCAGGGCTTCTTCATCTCACGCGCGGTTTCCGCCACGGAACTGATCCGCATCACCCAGCGTGATGCTTGGAACCCAGCGAAGACGAAAACGGCCTGAGGCATATCCCCTGCCCTGCCGTTTTTTAGAGGCTGTTTGAAAAGTCAGCCCGGAAAACATCCAGAAATCATAAGGACGTTTTTGGTGAAGCTTTTTTCAAAAAGCTTCGATAGAACGCCGTCTTTTTGAAAAAAGGCGGCACCCAGAAACTTCTTTTTGGCATTCATAAAAAAACCCACCCGGCAACAAGGTTGCCGGGTGGGTTTTTGTTGCGGTGGCAGGTCAGATATGGATGGCGCGCTTGTCCACATCGAGTGCCGCTTCCTTCACCGCCTCGCTCAGCGTGGGGTGGGCGTGGCAGGTGCGGGCAATATCTTCCGACGAGGCGCCAAACTCGATCGCCATGGTGCACTCGGCAATCAGTTCGCCCGCCATCGGGCCGATGATGTGCACGCCAAGCACCTGATCGGTGGTGGCATCGGCCAGAACCTTCACGAACCCGTCGGTCATGCCGATGGCGCGCGCACGGCCATTGGCGGTGAAGGGGAATTTGCCAACCTTGTAGGCAACGCCCTCTTCCTTCAGGGTTTCCTCGGTCTTGCCCACGGTAGCCACTTCCGGCCACGTATAGACCACGGCGGGGATCGCGCCGTAATTCACATGGCCTGCCTGGCCTGCCAGCAGCTCGGCTATGGCAACGCCTTCTTCCTCGGCCTTGTGGGCCAGCATGGGGCCTGCAATCACATCGCCAATGGCATAGATGCCGGGCACGCTGGTGGCGTAATGCGCGTCGGTCACGATGCGGCCGCGCTTGTCGAGTGCGATGCCCGCCTCTTCCAGCCCGAAGCCCTTGCTCGCCGCCGTGCGGCCAATGGCCAGCAGCACCACGTCGGCTTCCAGCGTTTCAGCCGCACCACCCTTGGCAGGCTCCACGGTCAGGGTCACGCCCTTGGGGCCTTTTTCCGCCTTGGTCACCTTGTGGCCCAGCTTCATCTTCAGGCCCTGCTTGGTCAGGATGCGCTGGAAGGTCTTGGCCACCTCGTTATCGGTACCCGGAACCAGACGGTCGAGATATTCGATCACAGTCACATCCGCGCCAAGGCGGTGCCACACGCTGCCCAGCTCAAGGCCGATCACGCCGCCGCCAATCACCACCATCCTTTTGGGAACGGCGGAAAGCTCAAGCGCGCCGGTGGAGGTGACGATCTGCTTTTCATCCACATCCACGCCCGGCAGGCCCGCACTGTCGCTGCCGCTGGCAATGACGATGTGCTTGGCCGTAACCGGCTTGCCATCAACCGTGATGCGGCCCGTGCCTTCAACCTTGCCGGTGCCCTTGAGCCAGGTGACCTTGTTCTTCTTGAACAGGAATTCCACGCCCTTCACGTTCGCATCGACTACGGACTGCTTGCGCGCCATCATCTTCGCCAGATCCAGCTTCACGCTGTCGATGATGATGCCCATCTCGCCGTATTCATCCTTGGCGGCATGGAAGTTCTCGGACTGCTGCAACAGCGCCTTGGACGGGATACAGCCCACATTGAGGCAGGTGCCGCCAAGGGTGGCGCGCTTTTCCACGCACGCGACCTTGAAGCCAAGCTGGGCTGCGCGGATGGCGCACACATACCCGCCGGGCCCTGCGCCGATCACGATCACGTCGTAATCCGTCTCGGATGGCGCCTCGACCGCGGGCTTGGGAGCGGCAGCCGGGGTGGGTGTGGCAGCCTGCGCAGGCTTTGCGGCAGCAGCCGGAGCCGCCTTGGCGCCGCCAGCGCCCGGCGTAAGGGTGGTCAGCACGGTGCCGACCTCGACCTCGTCGCCTTCATTGACGGCATGCGCGCCCAGCACGCCCGCCTGCGGGGCAGGCACTTCCACGCTGACCTTGTCGGTTTCCAGTTCGGCGATCGGGTCATCGGCATTGACCGCATCACCGGGCTGCCTGAGCCATTTGGCGACCGTGGCCGTGGTCACGCTCTCGCCCAGCGTGGGCACCTTGATATCGATTGTCATGTCTTGTCAGTCCTGCTTGCTATGCGGTTGCGCGTAGGGGCCGCGACACAGGCGCGGCCCCGGCAGGCATCAGACCTGCAGCAGCAGACGGCGCGGATCTTCCACGTTCTGCTTGACGCGCACAAGGAAGCTGACCGCCTCCTTGCCATCCACGATCCGGTGGTCGTAGGTCAGCGCGATATACATCATCGGGCGGATCACCACCTGCCCGTTCACCGCCACCGGGCGCTCCTGGATGGCATGCATGCCAAGGATGGCCGACTGCGGCGCGTTGATGATGGGCGTGGACATGAGCGAGCCATAGATGCCGCCATTGGTGATCGAGAACGTGCCGCCTGACAGTTCATCAATCTTGAGCGTGCCTTCGCGCGCCTTCTTGCCAAAGCCTGCAATCGCGCTTTCGATCTGGGCAAAGCCCATCTTGTCGGCATCGCGGATCACGGGCACGACCAGCCCGTTGGGGCCACCCACGGCAATGCCGAGGTTGACGAACTCGCGGTAGATCACGTCATCGCCGTCGATCTCGGCGTTGATGGCCGGGAATTCCTGCAACGCCGCAACGACCGCACGGCTGAAGATGGACATGAAGCCCAGCTTCACGCCGTTATGCTTCTTGATGAACAGGTCCTTGTATTCGGCGCGCATCTGCATCACCGCCGACATGTCCACCTCGTTGAAGGTGGTCAGCAGGGCGGCGGTGTTCTGCGCATCCTTGAGGCGGCGGGCGATGGTGCGGCGCAGGCGCGTCATCTTCACGCGCTCTTCACGCGGGTCGTCCTGGCGCGGCGGGCGCGGGGCGGCAGCGGGGGTTGCCGCGCGCGGCTGTGCGAGGAAGCTCTGCACATCACCCTTGGTGATGCGCCCGTCCTTGCCCGTGCCGGTGCCAACCTGTGCTGGCGTTACACCCTGCTCGGCCATGGCCTTGCGCGCGGCGGGGAAAGCCACGTTGGCCGCACCCTGCGCTGCCACATCGGATGGCGGGGTGGCCGGACGGGCCACCGGGCCGGGCGTTGCAGGCTGGGCCTGCACGCCAGCAGGTGCGGCTTCCTTCTTGGGCGCGGGGGCAGCGGCAGCCTTGGGGGCCGCACCACTCCCGGCCTCGATGGTGGAGAGCACGGTGCCCACTTCCACTTCAGCGCCCTCGGGCACCAGCAGCGGGCCAAGCACGCCAGCCTGCGGGGCGGGCACTTCCACGCTGACCTTGTCGGTTTCGAGTTCCACCAACGGGTCATCCTCGTTCACGGCGTCACCCGGCTGCTTGAGCCACTTGGCGATGGTTGCCGTGGTTACGCTTTCACCCAGTGTCGGTACCTTGATCTCGGCGGACATTTCCTGTTTCCCAATCCCTTGGCCACCCCTGCCCCAAGCGGGCTGCGGGGCGGCCCCATTCGTTATCCGGGGATGCAGCCCGAAGGCCGCCCCCATGTTTTGTGTGTTCTACCCAGCCAGTGTCAGGCGCTGACGCCCAGCGCCTTGTTCACCAGCGCCGCCTGCTCGGCCACGTGCACCTTGGCCAGGCCCGTGGCCGGGCTTGCTGCCGCAACCCGCCCCACAAAGGTCGGGCGCGTGCTCTTGTGGCCAATATCGCCCAGCACGCCCTCGATCAGGCGATCGACAAAGGTCCAGCCGCCCATGTTCTCGGGTTCTTCCTGGCACCAGATCACCTTGGCCTGCCTGTAGCGGGCCAGTTCCTCACCCAGCATCTTGGCCGGGAAGGGATAGAACTGCTCGAGGCGCAGGATCGCGACATTGTCGAGCTTGCGCTCGCGGCGCTCGGCCAGCAGGTCATAATAGACCTTGCCCGAGCAGATCACCACGCGGTCCACCTTGTCAGGCGCTGCAATCGGGTCGATCTCGCCAATCACCGGCAGGAAGCGCGTGCCCGGACCGAAATCCTTGAGGTCCGACACCGCCAGCTTGTGGCGCAGCAGGGACTTGGGCGTCATGATGATGAGCGGCTTGCGGTAGTCGAGGAACAGCTGCCGGCGCAGCGCATGGAAGTAGTTGGCCGGCGTGGTGATGTTGCACACCCGCATGTTGTTCTCGGCGCAGAGCTGCAGGTAGCGCTCGAGGCGGGCGGAGGAATGCTCGGGCCCCTGCCCCTCATAACCGTGGGGCAGCAGCATCACGAGGCCCGACATGCGCAGCCACTTGGTCTCGCCCGAGGCGATGAACTGGTCGATAATGACCTGCGCGCCGTTGGCGAAGTCACCGAACTGCGCCTCCCACAGCACCAGCGCGTTGGGGTCGGCCAGCGAGTAGCCGTATTCAAAGCCCAGCACGCCGAATTCGGACAGCAGCGAGTTGTAGATCTCGATCGCGGCCTGATCCTTGGCGATGTTGTTGAGCGGCACGTAGGTGTTCTGGTTCACCTGGTCGATCAGCACCGCGTGGCGCTGGCTGAAGGTGCCGCGCTGGCAGTCCTCGCCCGACAGGCGGACATGGTGCTTGTCGAGCAGCAGCGTGCCGAAGCCCAGCGCCTCGCCCGTGGCCCAGTCGATGCCGCCGCCGGTCTCGAACATCTTCGCCTTGGCCTTGAGCTGGCGGATGATCTTGGGGTTGGCGTTGAAGTCATCAGGCACATGGGCCAGCGATGCACCGACTTCCTTCAGCCGGTCGATGGCGACACCGGTTTCGGGCGCGGGCAGGGTGGTGTCGACCGGCGGCGGCTTGAGGCCCTTCCACGCGCCTTCCAGCCAGTCGGCCTTGTTGGGCTTGTAGCCCTGGGCGGCCTGATAGGCCTGCTCGAGCCTGTTGTGGAAGCCATCCCACTCGGCGGTGACCTCGGCCTCGGTCACCACGCCTTCACGCACCAGGCGGTCGGAATAGAGCGTGCGGATGGTCGGGCGCGCCGCGATGGCCTTGTACATGGTGGGCTGCGTAAATGACGGCTCATCGGACTCGTTATGGCCGTGGCGGCGGTAACCCACGATGTCGAGCACCACGTCGGATGCGAACTTCTGCCGGAACTCGGCGGCAAGGCGCGAACAGTAGATCACCGCCTCCGGCTCGTCGCCATTGACGTGCAGGATCGGCGCCTGCACCGCCTTGGCCACGTCCGTGCAGTACAGGCCCGAGAAAGAATGGACCGAAACGGTGGTGAACCCGATCTGGTTGTTGACCACGACATGGATCGTGCCGCCGGTGCGGTAGCCGATCAGCTGCGACATGGCCAGCGTTTCATACACGATGCCCTGGCCCGCGAATGCCGCGTCGCCATGCAGCAGCACGCCCATGTGGCGGCCACGCTGGTGGGGGTCGTCATCATCCTGTGTTGCGCGCACCTTGCCGATCACGACCGGGTCGACCGCCTCGAGATGCGAGGGGTTGGGCTGGAGCGAGATATGAACGGGGGTGCCGCCAATCTCGACATCGGTGGAGGTGCCGAGATGGTATTTCACATCGCCCGAGCCCTGCACGTCGTCGGGCTTGAAGGATACGCCCGCGAACTCGCTGAAGATGGCGGTGTAGGGCTTGCGCACGATGTTGACGAGCGTGTTCAGCCGCCCGCGATGCGGCATGCCGATGGCCACCGAGCGCACGCCGCCCGAGGCCGCCTGGTCGATGATGGCGTGCAGCGCGGGAATGGTCACGTCCTCGCCCTCGAGGCCGAAGCGCTTGGTGCCGACATAGCGCTTCTGGCAGAAGGACTCGAAGCCCTCCGCCTCGGTCAGCTGCTGCAGGATGACCTTTTTCTGCTCGGGTGTCGCACCCTTGCGCCAGTTGTCGCCCTCAAGCCGGGCCTGCACCCACATGCGCTGCTCGGGGTCCTGGATGTGCATGAACTCCGCGCCGATCGGCCCGCAATAGACCGCGCGCAGGGCATCGAGCACCTGGTTGATGGTGGCGGTGTCCGAGCCGATCAGGCTGGCGACGATGTGGCCAAGATAGATCGGGCGGTCACAATCCTTGGGGCCGAAGCCATAGGTGGCGGGGTCAAGGTCCGCATGGGGCTTGGGCACCTGCAGGCCGAGCGGGTCGAGCCGCGCCTCGAGGTGGCCGCGCACGCGGAAGGCGCGGATGAGCTGGGTCGCGCGCAGGCTGTCATCGGCTGCCGCCTTCAGGCTCTCCGCCGTAACGCCCGCCGCCTTGCCATCCGGCAGGGGGGCCGGTTCATCGCCGGTGATGATATGCGGGCGCGGCGCCCAGGAGGCCCCTTCCGCATCATGAACGATTTCGGAGCCTTCCTCATGCAGCTCCTGGAACAGGGAGGCAAAGGAAGGATCGACGCTGTTGGGATCGGCCACCCAGCGCGCATACAACTCGGCCAGATAGGCCGTATTGGCGCCGCTGAATGCGGTCGAAAGAATATCTACGCCCGCCATATTGAAGACATCTCCTCGCTGGCGGCCTTTGTGGCCGCGCTATTTCCGGATCCGGCCTGAAACGGCAGCCGGTCCGATTTGTATCGCTACCCTAGCCGCACCCTTGCCGGGATGCCGCCATCATTCATCAGGATCAGGTCTGCTTGCCGCGCATACTGACATTTTCGTGCCTGACCCCACGGTGGCGGGACGGGGCGCTGCAAAACATCGCTCTGCGCGGCACGGCTCCCGGCTGATGCGAACTTGCCCATACCCAAGCAAAGACCGCACGCCTTGCCTACCGCCCCGGCAGTCACACCACCGCCATAACCGTCACGATGGCGTGACCCTTCGGCCGTTTTTGCCCATCATGCGTTGAGGTGCGGCAGCTGCATGTAGGCCGCACTCTGCATCTCCTCGAGCCGCGAGGCCGTGCGCTCGAACGCGGTCGCCCCCTGCCCCTTGGCGTAAATGGCGTCGGGCCGGTCCTCGGCCGAGGCAAACAGCTTGACGTTCTGTTCGTACAGCGTGTCGATCAGCACGATGAAGCGCCGCGCCTCGTCAAAATTGTCCGGCCCCATGCGCGGCACGCCATCAAGCACGAGGTTGGGGAAGCGCGTGGCCAGTGCCAGGTAATCGCCCGCGCCGAGCGGCCTGCCGCACAGCTCGGCAAAGCTGAACCGTGCAACAGGGCCTGCGGCGCGCGTCACGTTCAGGGTGCGGCCCATGATGTCGAGCGCGACAGGCGCCACCGGCGCGCCATCGGCCAGCCGGGCAAAGATCGAGTCGAGTTCCTTCGTCGCCGCCGCATCGACGGGGATGATCCATGTCTGCATGCCGCGCGCGTTGCCGCGGCGGTAATCACGCGGGGAATCGAGGATGACGGTATCGACCTCCTTGAGGATCGCGGCGATGAACGGCTTGAACGCATCGGCGCCGGGGCGGTCCTGAAACAGGTCCTCGGGCTTTGTGTTGGATGTGGCCACCACCACCACGCCATCGGCGAACAGGTAGTCGAACAGGCGGCCAAGGATCATGGCGTCCGCGATGTCATTGACCTGGAATTCATCAAAGCACAGCAGCCACGCCTCCTGCGCGATCTGGCGGGCAAGCGGCGGGATGGGGTCGGACAGGGAGGGGTCGGCTTCCTTCATGTCATGCAGGCGCTGGTGCACATCTTGCATGAAGCGGTGGAAATGCACCCGGCGCTTGTGCTCGACCGGGGCGAGGCTGAAGAACAGGTCCATCAGCATGGTTTTGCCACGCCCCACCTGCCCCACCATGTACACGCCACGCGGCCGGGCCTGTTCATGAGCCGGGCGGGCGAGGCCGAGCCGCGCCCTGAGCCCGCCCAGCCAGCCACTCGCGGGCGGGGTGGACTGGACCACCGGGTGGTAGTCACGCAGTTCGCGCCAGAGCTGGTCGAGCCTGCGGGCGGCTTTTTCCTGCTCGGGGTCGCGATCCAGACGGCCTGAAGCCACGCGGGCCTCATAGGCGGCGAAGGGGCCTGTGCCTGCGGGCTGCGCCGCAGCGGACAGGCGGGCGGGTGCGATATCGGTATTCATGATATTTTGGCGATAGTCCGTTAAAAAAGGCCCAGCAAGGCCCCGATCTCGCCAAACTGTGTCATGACAGGGGTTCTCTCCATCTGGTGAACTCAAACCCTACCAGATGGAGGATTTGTGATGACTGACTGGAACGCCTACCGCGCCCATCTTGGCGAGTCCATCGGCGCGTTCGCCACCCTCTCGCCCGGCACGCTCAAGGGACTCCAGACCCTCGACCGCGCCGCCGCCGAAACCGGCCACCTCGATGCCAAGACCCGTGAACTCATCGCGCTGGCCGTGGCCGTGACCACGCGGTGCGACGGGTGCATTTCCGTCCACTCCACCGCGGCGGTAAAGGCCGGCGCCACAAAGGCGGAAATTGCCGAGGCGCTGGGCGTTGCCGTGGCGCTGAACGCGGGGGCCGCCGTGGTCTATTCCAGCCGCGTGCTTGATGCGGTGGATACGGTCAAGGTCTGACCTGCGCGATCACTTGCGGGTGAAGGCAACTGGCCCTAGTCTGGCACGTATTGGTTTACCGGCCCCGGTTGCCGGGGCCACTTTCACCCGCGTGCTTGCAGAGATGGCATGATCCAACCCGTCACCCCCGACTATGCAGCACTTGAGGCGACGCCGGTCGCAACAGCACCCTTCGCCCATGTGGTGGTGCCGCATTTCATCACGCCGCCCGACCTGCGCGCCTTGGCCACGAGCCTGCCCGCCATCCGCTCGGGCGGGTCGTTCCCGCCTGCGGCCCTCAGCCTCTCACCGCTCATGGCGGGGCTGGTGGCCGAGCTGGAAGGGCCGCGCCTGCGCGCGCTCATCGCCGCCAAATTCAACCTCGACCTGGATGCCGCCCCCACCATGCTCACCCTGCGCGGGCGCACGCGGGCCAAGGACGGGCGCATCCACCGCGATTCCGACAGCAAGCGCGTGACCGTGCTGCTGTACCTCAACGCTGCCGACGAGGCCGCCTGGGCCCGGCATGAAGGCTGCCTGCGCCTTTTGCGCAATGGACACGACCTGGAGGATTTCGCCGCCGAGATCCCGCCGGTCAATGGCACGCTGCTCATCTTTCCCAACGGGCCGGACACATGGCATGGGCACCGGCAGTATGTCGGCCCACGCCATACAATCCAGCTCAATTACATGACCAATGACACCCGCGCACGCAACGAACTGCGCCGCCACCGGTTATCCGCCCTGACCAAGCGGTTGCCCTGGGTGGCCTGAACACGGCCCGGGCCATTGTTTCGCCACGCGGGGCGCCTATCATGCTCCTGTTCTTCGCCTTCACGTCATGCCGAGGTACTCAAAGCCCATGAAGCTGCGTAAACTCACTGCTTCCCTCCTGTCAGCCAGCTTCGCCCTTGGCCTGCTGGCCACCGCCATGGCTGCGGCCCATGCCCAGCCCTGGCACGGCGGCCCGCGCGGTCCCGGCCCCGGCTGGCATGGCGGCCCGCCCCGTGGCGGCTGGCATGGTGGTGGTGGCTACCGCCGTGGCGGTGGTGGCGCGGGGCTTGCCGTAGGCAGCGGCATTGCCGGCCTTGCGGTTGGCGCCATGCTGGGCAGCGCACTTGCCGAACGGGGCGCCGCCCCGCCGCCGCCCGCCTATTATCCGGCCCCCCCTCCGCCGCCCCCGCCCCCGGCCTACTACCCGTATGGCGGCGGTTACTGACCGCCTGACATCCCACGCACCTGATCTCTCCCGCGAAGGAAAATACACAACATGATGTTCCGCCGGTTTCTCCCCGCTGCCGCCCTCATGATGCTGCCCGCCATGGCCATGGCCGCCGACGCGCAGCCCGCAACCCCCGCAGCGCAGGGCACGCCCAACACGACCGCATCGCTCGCCCACACCCCGCGCGACCCGGCCCCCGATGAGGTCGAGGCCCACATCAAGGCCCTGCATGACGAACTGGGAATCACCAAAAAACAGGAAACGCTCTGGACGCCGTTCGCGCAGGACATGATGGACAACGCCCAGCGCCTGCATGACGCCATCGAGGCGCGCCGCGAAAAGCTGCCCAAGATGAACGCGGTGGAAAACATGCAGTCCTATGCCGACCTCGTGGCCGAGCGCGCGCATGACATGCAGACGCTGAACAGCGCGTTTGCACCGCTTTATGGCAGCTTCTCCAAAAAGCAGCGCAAGCATGCCGATACCCTGTTCGTGCAGGGCGACAGCGAGCATGCCGAGAAGCAGCAGGAGCGTGCCGCCGCAACGCAGGGCGCAACAGCAGCCCCCGCCGCGCAGTAACCAACTGCGCCAAAGGCATTAAAAAAAGCCCGCACCATGATGGTGCGGGCTTTTTTGTTAAGTGAAAAAATTTTTGGTGAAGCTTTTCTCAAAAAGCTTCGAAAGAACGCCGCCTTTTTGAAAAAAGGCGGCACCCGGAAACTTCTGTTCTTTCAGGCTTTGTCCAGCGGGTACCAGGCCCGTCCGTCACGTGCCAGCAGCGCATCCGCGCCCCTGGGGCCGGTGGTGCCAGCTTCATACAGTTCGGGGCCGGTGCTGTCCTGCGCCCAGGCCTGCAGGACCGGATCGACCGCCTTCCACGCCGCCTCGATATTGTCGGCGCGCTGGAACAGGGTCTCATCCCCCATCAGGCAGTCATAGAGCAGGGTCTCGTAACCCACGTTGGGTGACTTGGCGAACACGTCCTCGTAGCGGAAGCGGGCCTGCACGTCGGTCAGGTCCATTTCCGGCCCCGGCTTCTTGGCGCCGAGCTCCACCGTCAGCCCCTGTGCGGGCTGGATGTTGAGGATGATGCGGTTGGGCGGCAGGTTCTCGGTCTCGGTATCACGGAACATCAGCATCGGCGGCTTGCGGAACTGCACCACCACCTCCGTGCGTCGGCCGCCCAGCCCCTTGCCGGTGCGCAGGTAGAACGGCACGCCCGCCCAGCGCCAGTTATCGACATGCAGCTTGAGCGCCACATAGGTCTCGGTATTGCTGTGGGGCGAAACACCGGGGCTTTCGCGGTAGCCCACCATGGGCTTGCCCTCCACTGTGCCGGCTGCGTACTGGCCGCGCACGGCGTCCTCCGGGGCGATGGGGGTCACGGCCTCGAACAGCTGCTCCTTGGCGTTGCGCACGCTCTCGGCATCAAAGGTGTTGGGCGGCTCCATCGCCACCATGGCGAAAAGCTGGAACAGGTGGTTGGGCACCATGTCGCGCAACGCGCCGGTGGGCTCATAGAACGCGCCGCGCTGCTCCACGCCAATGGTCTCGGCAGCGGTGATCTCGATATGGTCGACATATTCGTTGCGCCACAGCGGCTCGAAAATCAGGTTGCCGAATCGCATGGCGAGAATGTTCTGCACCGTCTCCTTGCCCAGGAAATGGTCGATGCGGAACACCTGCGACTCGTCAAGCACCGACAGCACGCGGCGGTTGAGTTCCCTGGCCGAAGCAAGGTCCGAGCCAAACGGCTTTTCAATCACCACCCGGCGGAAGGCGCCATCCTTCTGCGCCACGACTCCGGCAGCGCCCAGCGTTTCCACCACGGTGGCGAAAAAGCGCGAGGGGATGGCAAGGTAGAAGATGGCATTGGCGGGCAGTTTTTCACCAAGCGCGCGGATGGCGGCCACGTCACTGAAATCCGCCTTCACGTATTCCAGCCGCTGGGCCAGCCAGTCCCACTGCGCGGCATTGATGCTGGCGGGGTGGAATTCGGCATTGGGGTCGTGGGTGAAGGACTGCATCATTGCATTCAGCCCGTCGCGCCACGCCGCCGTGGTGCTGTCCACCCTGTCCACCCCGATCACGCGGAAATCCGGGTGCAGCAGGCCGCTGCCCACCAGGTTGTACAGCGCGGGCATGAGCAGCCGCTTGGTCAGGTCGCCATGCGCGCCGAATATGACCAGCGTGCACGGCGGCGCACGGTGCGCGCCCGCAGGGGTGACCGGGCGCACCGGGGCGGGCGTTGCGGGAATATCAGTTGATGGGGCCATGATCTCTTTAACCGTCCTTGCCTGCGCGGCCGCGGGGCAGGCCACAAAGGCCCCCACGCACGGGCGCGATGGGTCAAGCGTGCCTCGGGCACGCGGTACGCCACAACACCTATCATCGCATGGAACCCGCCACCTTGACCTGCCCCCGATTCGATTCCCCCGTTCGGGGCGGCACAGGTTGCTTGCACGTTGGCGATACAGGCTCTAGGTGTCCCTACAGTGACGGAAAACGGCCCGTTCCGCGCGAATGGACCGGCATGACAGGACAGGAAAGAAGATTATGGGTTACCGCGTTGCGGTGGTGGGCGCCACCGGTGCTGTGGGGCGCGAAATCCTCAAGACTCTGGCCGAGCGCCAGTTCCCTGTGGATGAGATCGTGGCCCTCGCCTCCGCCCGCTCGGCGGGCAAGGAAGTCTCGTTTGGCGACAAAAAAGTGCTCAAGGTGCAGAACCTCGAGACCTTCGACTTCACCGGCTGGGATGTCGCCCTTTTCTC
This sequence comes from Komagataeibacter xylinus, assembly GCF_004302915.1. Lineage (GTDB taxonomy): Bacteria > Pseudomonadota > Alphaproteobacteria > Acetobacterales > Acetobacteraceae > Komagataeibacter > Komagataeibacter xylinus_C. Next base: position 53,929 of record NZ_QQBI01000018.1, read on the forward strand.
GCCCGGCGGCGCGGTCTCGGCCGTGCACGCGCCGCGCGCGGCCAAGGCGGGCTGCATCGTGATCGACAACACATCCCACTTCCGCATGGAACCGGATGTGCCGCTCGTGGTGCCCGAGGTCAATCCCAACGATGTGAAGAAGGCGAAGCGCGGCATCATTGCCAACCCGAACTGCTCGACCATCCAGATGGTGGTGGCGCTCAAGCCGCTGCACGACCTGTTCACAATCAGGCGCGTGGTGGTGGCCACCTACCAGGCGGTTGCGGGGGCTGGCAAGAGCGGCATGGACGAGCTGTTCAACCAGGCGCGTGGCAGCCTTGTGGGCGACCCGATCAAGGCCGAGCAGTTCACCAAGCAGATCGCGTTCAACTGCATTCCGCACATCGACCGTTTCATGGATGACGGGGCGACGAAGGAAGAGTGGAAGATGACGGTCGAGACCCGCAAGATCCTCGACCCCGACATCGCGGTTTTCGCCACCTGCGTGCGGGTGCCGGTATTCATTGGCCATGCCGAGGCCATTACCGTGGAATTCGAGGAACCCGTTGATCTTGCACGCGCCCGCGAGGCCCTGCGCGAGGCGCCGGGCGTGGTGCTGCACGACAAGCGCGAGGATGGCGGCTACGCCACCCCGCTCGAGATCGTGGGCGAGGATGCGACCTATGTCTCGCGCCTGCGCATCGACCCCACCGTGCCCAACGGACTCGGCTTCTGGTGTGTTGCCGACAACCTGCGCAAGGGCGCTGCCCTGAACGCGGTGCAGATTGCCGAGACCATGGTTGCCCTCGACCTGCTCGGGCACTGAAGCACAGGTCTTTGGTGGCGGTGCAGCGCGGCTGTACCGCCACCATGGCGGGGGCTGGGTCTCTCAACCTCGTGTTCCCTGCCTGCGTTGACCCCGCCCGCCGCGCGGCGTAGGACCGAATTCAGACAAGGCGACGGAACAAACCGAAGCCATAACAGGGAAATTGACGAGACGACCATGCAGGATGTCCGTGATGCGCTCTATGTAGGGCAGCGAAGCGACGGAACTCTGACCAGGCGGCCTATGTCCCCACACCTCCAGGTCTACCGCTTCCGTCTTTCCATGTTCCTTTCAATCGCGAACCGCGCCGCCGGTGTCGCCGCCGCAGGCGGTTCGGCACTTGGCCTGTGCTGGATCAGCGCGGCGGCAAAGGGACCCAAATCTTTCAAGAAGGTCCAGAAAGTGACCGGCAACCCGCTCGGCCAGATGCTGATGGCAGGCTGGGCGCTGGCTCTGGTCTACCACTTCGTGGCGGGGCTGCGCCATCTGGCGTGGGATAGCGGCTATCGCTTCTCCAAAAAGGAAATCAACGAGGATGGTCCGGTTGCCGTGGGTGTCACGGTCGGCACCACGCTGGCCCTCGTCGCCGGTATCGTTGGCGTTGCGATCTGTCGCTCCCGCAAGAAGGCATCCTGACCATGAGCAATCCAAAGAAGCCACATGTCACGGTCATGCGCTCGCAGCTTTCGCGCGCGCGCGGGCTGGGTTCGGGGCAGGCCGGTGTCGGCCACTGGTGGGCCGAGCGCGCCTCGGCGGTGGCCCTCGTGCCGCTTTCGGGCTGGTTCGTGATCCAGGTGTTCCGCCTGGCTGGCGCATCCCAGCCGGAAGTGGCGAAGTGGGGGGCACGCCCCTTCAACACCACCATGATGCTGTCGCTGGTGATCCTGACCTTCTATCACACCCAGCTCGGGCTGCAGGTCATCATTGATGACTATGTGCACGGCAAGGCGCACCTGCCTGCCGGGCTGCTGATGAAGGGGATCGTCTTCCTTCTGGGTCTGTTCGGCGCCGTTTCGGTACTGAAGCTGGCGCTCGCCGGCAGCAGCCGGAGCACGATTGCCGCGGGCTGAGCCCCGCGCCATTGCCTGAGCAGAACATGACATTCGCGGACCGGCGGGCCGCACTTCCGGCTGGCCGTCCGAACGAGCATCGGGACACGTCCAAGACATGAACGCGACCACTTCACCACTCACCGGCTCCTACAGGATCGTTGACCACGCATATGACGTGGTTGTCGTAGGCGCTGGTGGCTCCGGCCTTCGGGCCACGCTGGGCATGGGGGCTGCTGGCCTCAAGACCGCCTGCGTGACCAAGGTTTTCCCCACACGCAGCCACACCGTTGCAGCCCAGGGCGGCATTGGTGCATCGCTTGGCAACATGGCCGAGGATAACTGGCGCTGGCACATGTACGACACCGTAAAGGGGTCGGACTGGCTGGGCGACCAGGACGCCATCGAATACATGTGCCGCGAGGCCGTGCCTGCCGTGCAGGAACTCGAGCACATGGGCGTGCCGTTTTCACGCACGGAAGATGGCAAGATCTACCAGCGCCCCTTCGGTGGCCACATGCGCAACTATGGCGAGGCCCCCGTGCCCCGCGCCTGCGCCGCCGCCGACCGCACGGGCCATGCCATCCTGCACACGCTGTACCAGCAGTGCCTGAAGCATAACGTCGAATTCTTTGTCGAATACTTCGCCATCGACCTGATCATGGATGAGGAAGGCGCCTGCCGTGGCGTAATGGCCTGGTGCCTTGAAGATGGCACGCTGCACCGCTTCCGCGCGCAGAAGGTGGTGCTGGCCACCGGCGGCTATGGCCGCGCCTACCATTCATGCACCTCGGCCCATACCTGCACCGGCGATGGCGGCGGCATGGCGATCCGTGCGGGCATTCCCATGCAGGACATGGAGTTCGTGCAGTTCCACCCCACCGGCATCTTCCCCGCAGGCTGCCTGCTGACGGAAGGCTGCCGTGGCGAGGGTGGCTACCTCACCAACTCCAAGGGCGAGCGCTTCATGGAGCGTTACGCGCCCACCGCCAAGGACCTCGCCTCGCGCGATGTGGTCTCGCGCGCCATGACCATCGAGATCAACGAGGGGCGTGGCTGCGGGCCGGAGAAGAACTACATCATGCTCCATCTCGAGCATCTTGGCCCCGAGATCCTGCATGAGCGCCTGCCCGGCATTTCCGAGACGGCGCGCATCTTCGCGGGCATCGACGTGACCAAGGAGCCGGTGCCGGTCCTGCCCACGGTGCACTACAACATGGGTGGCATCCCCACCAACTACCATGGCGAGGTCATCCGCCCCACGGCTGATGATGTCGATGCGGTGGTGCCCGGCCTGATGGCCGTGGGTGAAGCGGCCTGCGTGTCCGTGCATGGCGCCAACCGCCTTGGCACCAACTCGCTGCTCGACCTTGTGGTGTTTGGCCGCGCCGCTGCCCAGCGCGCCGCCGCCACCATCAAGAGCGAGGAAGTGATCCGGCCGCTGCCCGAGGGTGCTGGCGAAGCCGCCATCGCACGCTTTGACAGGCTGCGCTACGCCAAGGGCAAGACCCACGTGGCCGACATGCGCTCCAAGCTGCAGCGCACCATGCAGAAGCACGCCGCCGTGTTCCGCAACACCGAGAGCCTGGCGCAGGGTGTGGAGAAGATAAAGGAAATCTGGTCGGAACTGCCCGACATCTCGATCAACGACCGCTCGCTGATCTGGAACAGTGACCTGATGGAAGCGCTCGAGTTCGAGAACCTGCTCGCCAACGCCACCGTGACCATGGCTGGCGCCGATGCCCGCCACGAAAGCCGCGGCGCGCAGGCGCATGACGATTACCCCGATCGTGATGACAAGAACTGGATGAAGCACACCGTCGCCCACATGACCGACGCGGGCGATGTCACGCTGAGCTACCGCCCCGTGCACATGAAAACGCTGACCGACGATGTGCAGGTCTTCCCCCCCAAGAAGCGCGTCTACTGACGTAACGGCGGAAAAGGAACGAGACGATGGTCGAATTCAGACTGCCAAAGAACAGCACGGTGGGCAAAGGCCGCATTTTCACGGCCGCTCCCGGTGCCTCCAATGTCAAGAACTTCCGGATCTATCGCTGGAGCCCGGATGATGACAGCAACCCCGTGGTCGATACCTACGAGATCGACCTCGACAAGATCGGCCCGATGGTGCTCGATGCGCTGATCCACATCAAGAACGATGTGGACTCCACGCTCACCTTCCGCCGCTCGTGCCGTGAAGGCATCTGCGGGTCGTGCGCGATGAACATCGCGGGCGAGAACACGCTGGCCTGCCTCAAGCCCATCCGCGACATCGAGGGCGATGTCGCCATCTACCCGCTGCCGCACATGCCGGTCATCAAGGATCTGGTGCCCGACCTTGATGGCGCCTATGCCCAGCTACGCTCGATCGACCCGTGGCTGAAATCCGACACGGCACCGCCGCCGGATTCCGAGCGCCGCCAGAGCATTGAGGAACGCGCCGAGCTGGATGGCATGTGGGAGTGCATCCTGTGCTTCTGCTGTTCCACCTCGTGCCCGTCCTACTGGTGGAATGGCGATCGCTACCTTGGCCCGGCAACGCTGCTGGCGGCCTACCGCTGGATTGCCGACAGCCGCGACGAGCATGCGGGCGACCGGCTTGATGCGCTGGAAGATCCGCTCAAGCTCTATGCCTGCCGCACGATCATGAACTGCACCCAGACCTGCCCAAAGGGCCTGAACCCCGCCAAGGCGATTGGCCGGATCAAGGAACTGCAGCTCGAACGCAAGGCATAGCCCCTACCCCTTCATTCCTGATTGACGTGGAAAGCGCTGGATGTGAAAAATCCAGCGCTTTTTTCGTCTCCACCCACCTGAAAGGACAAGGCCGGTGTTTGAGGGAAACCTGTCCACCCCCGCTGGCCGAAGCCGTGCGTGGATCGATAGCCTGTTTGTTGACCATGCCATTTTGCGCCAGACCTGGACCAACTTCCGCACGGTCATTCCCGGCCGGGTCTATCGCTGCAACCACCCAACCCCGTGGCGCCTGCGGCTGGCCACGCGCAGGCTGGGCCTGAAAACGCTGGTCAACCTGCGCGGGCACCGCAAATGTGGCTCCGATGCGCTGTCACGCGAGGCGGCGCACGCCCTTGGCCTGCGCCATATCGACATGGCATTCGAAAGCCGCAACGCCCCGCACCGCGACCGCATCGAGCGCTTCGAGCGGATTTACCGCGATATCCGCTTTCCCATGCTCATGCACTGCAAGTCGGGTGCTGACCGCACCGGGCTTGCAGCAGGGCTGGTCATCCTGTTCGAGGGCGGCACGGCGCAGCAGGCGCTACGCCAGCTTTCATGGAAGAACGGGCATTTCAATTCATCCCGCACTGGCGTGCTGGATGCCTTCTTCCTGCGCTATCAGGCGGAGGCGGAAGGGCGCATGCCCTTCATGGACTGGGTGCGCACGGAATATGACGAAGACCGCCTGCGCCACGACTTCCGCGCCGGCAAAATCGCATCCTTCATGACCGATCAGGTGCTGCGACGCGAATGAAAGCATGGGACGCCAGCCATCGTAAAAAAGTTCCTGGCGCGGCTTTTTTCAAAAAGCTTAAAGAACGCCGCCTCTTTCAAAACGGACGGCACCCAACAATTTTCTCATGATGGCAGGCTTACGCCCCCATGGAGCGTACAAGGTCGAGCACGCGGCGGCGCGTGCCGCTATCCTCGATTCCGTAATAGGCGCGCACCAGGTCGATCGTCTCGCGGCGCGACAGCAGGGCGAGATCATCGGCAGGCATCTCCCCCCTGCCTTCTTCCTTCATGGCAGGGATCGGGGCCACGCAGGCCGCCGGTTCAGCCATGCCAGCGACTTCATCCGCACTGCCATCGTGTTCCATGCCACGATCGGGCAGGCCATCAAAAAAGAAGGCCACCGGCACGTCGAGCACGCAGGCAAGATCATACAGCCGTGACGCACCAACACGGTTGCGACCACGCTCGTATTTCTGCACCTGCTGAAATGTGAGGCCAAGGGCATTGCCCAACCGCTCCTGTGACATGCCAAGCAGGGTGCGGCGCAGGCGGATACGGTTGCCAACATGCACATCCACCGGGTTGGACGCAGCAGCCATTTTCCCGATCACAGTAATAGCTGTGAGTGCTGGTTGTAATCTCCCCAAATGTGCTGGTTGAAAATTCCCCAGTTTGAGAACTGTGCGTGATCGTCAT
>NZ_QQBI01000019.1 GCF_004302915.1 Komagataeibacter xylinus
ATTCCAGATCGGGCTCCTGTGGGATGACTGAATTCTACAAAATAACCCAAAATTTCCTCAAGTGTGAGAAATTCGCGACGACCTGCCGCGTCAGGCGGGAAAGCTGCCGGGTACGGTCATGCACCAGGGCAAGCGTGAGATGGGGCACCTGCCCGCCCGCAAGCGGCACGAAAGCGAGCTCCCCGCGCAGGACCTCGGCCATGACATCGAGCGAACTGAGAAAACAGATCCCGATCCCCGCCGCCACCAGAGAAAGCATCATCTGCACATTGTTCGCCCGTGCCGCCACAGGCGGGCTGACGCGCCCGCTTTGCTGCAGCCTGTCAAACACGGCAGCAATGGCAAGCGGTTGTTCAGGCATGATGACAGGATAGTCCATGCACTGCGCCAGCCTGACCGAACTTTCCCGTGCCAGCGGGTGCGTGGGCGGGCACACGAAGCCGAGCGGGAAAGTCATGCGGTGCAAGACCACGATGTCGCGCATGTCATCGGGGTCAAGCACAAGGGCCAGGTCTCCTTCACCAGACAGGAGGGCCTGGCAGATCCGTTTATTGTCACGGATGTTCACATTCAGCACCACGCCGGGATGGCTGGCCTTCATGCCTGCTACAAGTTGCGGCATGAAAGCGCGTGACAGGGCCTCAGGCGCCAGCAGGTCAACCTGCCCGCGCCGGATGCCCTTCAGGTCATCGATCTGGCGGGTCAGGTCATCCAGATCCTTCACCCAGCGGCGGGCGCAGGCGTAAAGCAGCTCGCCTGCCGCTGTCAGCCGCATGCCGGTGGGCAGGCGCTCGAACAGGGGGGTCTGCAATTCCTTTTCGCCCAGCAGGATGTGCCGGTTGATGGCTGAACCCGCGATGTGCAGTTCCTCCGCCGCGCGACGGATGGACTTATGGCGCGCAACCGCCAGGAAATAGACCAGAAAGCGCGAAAAGGGGTGCATGCGTTCTCATTTTGAGAATGGGAAAGGCTCAATTATGATATATTTGAGAGCATGCTGCATGTGAAATGATCTTTCTGAAAGCCGCCAGAGCCTTTCCGGCCCGTTCAGGAGACCCCCCCACATGACCCTCGCCGCTGCCACCCCCTCCTTGCCCCGCAACATGACATTTGATGCCGATGACTGGCTGATCCTGGCCCGTTGCTGGCACCCGGTCGCCCTGGTGCGTGACCTGGGCACGCAGCCGATGGGCGTGACCCTGCTTGATGCCCCGCTGGTGCTCTACCGCACGGGCGATGCGATTGTGGTGGCTGATGACCTGTGCCCGCATCGCGGCGTGCCGCTGAGCATGGGCAAGGGCGACGGGCAAAGCATAGCCTGCGCCTATCATGGCTTCCGCTTTGGCCAGCAGGGGCGGTGCGTCAAGGTGCCTGCCCACCCGGACAATGCCATTCCCGGCAAGCTGAACCTGCGCACCTACCCCGCCGTGGAGCGGTACGGCCTGATCTGGACCTGCCTGCGCCCTGATGAGGGGCTGCCGGTCATTCCGCCCATGCCACACTGGGATGACCCGGCCTATCAGCAGATCAACTGCCCCTTTATCGACATTGCCGGTTTTGCCGGGCGGCAGGTGGAAGGCTTCATTGATGTGGCCCACTTCGCTTTCGTGCATACCGACACCTTTGCCGACCCCGAAAACCCCGTGGTGCCGCCTTACAAGACGCACCTCACGCCCGATGGGTTCGAGGCCGAATATCGCAGCAGCGTGGGCAACTACCCCATTGGCAAGACTGATCGGGGGCGCCCCGGCTTTGAATGGCTGCGCCACTTCCGGGTGCATGTGCCCTTTACCGCCACGCTGGAAATCCACTTCCCCGATAACGGGCGGCTGGTCATCATGAATGCGGCCTCACCCGTATCAGCGCGGCAGACACGCATGTTCGCGCCGATGTGCCGCAACTTCGACAAGGAACTGCCGCTGCAGGATGTCTATGACTTCAACCTGCGCGTCTTCGAGGAAGACCGTGCGCTTGTCGAGGCCCAGAAGCCCGAGAACCTGCCGCTCGACCCCACGCTTGAGGCCCATGTCATGGCCGACCGCAGTTCCATTGCCTATCGCCGTGCCCTACGCACGATGGGGCTGAGCCAGTTTTTTACGGCATAACGTCATGTCAGCACTTTTTCCTGTTATCGTGCATGACGTCATGCCCGAGGGCGCGGACTGTGTCCGCCTGCGGCTGGCAGCCGCGCCGGGGCAGGGGGCGCTGCCCCGCTTCGCCCCCGGCGCGCATGTGGATGTCCTGACCCCTGTGGGGCTGGTGCGCCAGTATTCGCTGTGTGGCGATGCGGATGATCCCGGTTTTTATGAACTGTGCATCAAGCGTGAAGCAGCCTCACGCGGGGGATCGGAGTCCCTGTGCAGCACCGTGGAGAAGGGGATGGAACTGCACATCTCGCCGCCCCGCAATGCCTTCATGCTCCCGGCTGCGCAACATTATGTGCTGATTGCGGGCGGGATCGGGATTACGCCACTGCTGTCCATGATGGCGCGGCTGCAGCGTCAGGGTGCGGACTGGACCTTGCATTATTACACACGCACGCCCGATCAGGCGCCATTCAGGAACCGGTTGCTTGCCGCGCCCTATATGGGCCGCGTGCACATGGCCAGGAGCCTCAAGCAGGGCTATCCCGCAGCACTGTCCCGCCCTGACACCGATACGGCCATCATGCTGTGTGGGCCGGATGGCTTCATGCAGGCGGTCTCCTCCCATGCCATTGCCGCAGGCTGGAAGCCTGCGCAGGTCCATACGGAATATTTCCGCCCAACGGAAATGGTAACTCACGATGATGAGCAGGCATTCAAGGTCGTGCTGGCCCGCTCCGGGCGCAGCATAACCGTGCCACCTGGCCAGAGTATTGCCGGTGCCCTGATGGCGGCAGGCATCGCGGTCAGCCTCTCGTGTGAACAGGGCATGTGCGGGGCCTGTGTCGTGCCGCTGCTGGCCGGGGAAGGCGCGCACCGTGACATGGTGCTGAGCGAGGAGGAACAGGCCTGCAGCATTGCCCTGTGCTGCTCACGCGCCCGCACGCCCTCCATCACTCTGGACCTGTAACAGTCATACTTCCGGTGCGCGTGATTTGTTTAATGATATGAATGATAAATAATTTTCTGGTAAATGTTTTTCAGGATCTGTTGAGAATTGAATTTTCTCAAGGGTCCTGATGTGATTCAGGACAAGAAACACAAAATGTCATCCAGACCCCACGTAAGGGGACAGGAAACAAACGGCCCATAGGAAAATCAGAAAGGCTGGCCTGAATTTGAGAATTTTGTAATTACTGACAACATGGGCTGTGGGAGGGCATTACATCAACAACATTGACATCATACATGCTCTCATGACAAAGCCGTGTTATAAAGTCAGGGGAATGACGTATGCCGAGCGATAAAGCTGCCGCACAGACACGGCAACGCATTATTGAAAGCTTTGTCGCCCTTATTGAAGAGCGCGATGATGTCACGGTCCCCACGGCCCATATTGCAGAACGCGCCAACCTTTCCGTAAGGACTATCTATAAGTATTTTTCCTGCCGTGATGCCCTGTTGCGGGCGACGGGTGAATGGCTGAATACGCAGGTATTCGGCTTTGCGTTGGGCACGGACGCGGATGATCTGGTGCAGGGCTTCCGCATCGCGGCGGCGCGGTTTGACGAGCACCCGAATCTTTCCCGCATTCTTGCCCTGACACGGGTCGGGCGTTCAATGCGGATCAAGTTTCGCAATGAACTTCTCGTCCGTCGGCGCAGAACGCTATGGCGCGATACGCCAGACGTGCCCGCCGCCGATCGACGCCGGGCAGAAGCCGTAATTGCCTGCCTGGACAATGTCCTGTCGTGGCTGACGCTCCGCGAGGAGTTCGATATGAACGGCAGCGAGGCAGGCGCCGCCATAAGCTGGGCCATAGAAGTGATTCTGCGTGAAACTCGTGCCATGCCCCCTTCAGAACCGCCTTCCCAACCCTGATTCCCACTCCGCTCCAGTCCGCAGTTCATCGGGGCAGGGCGTTGATCAGTCCTTCCGGTTACTTTCTTCTTCGCCCGGTTCGGCATCAAGCGCGCGGGCCAGATCGCCCCTGATGAAGGCATCAAGAATATCACCGAGAAAAGCGGCCATGCTTTCACGCGGGTTATCACCATCAAAAAGAGGTCCGTTGGGCGCTTTTATGACGAACAGGTTCGATAAACCGCAGAGCATGGCGTACATGCCATAACCGGCCTGCACTTTCCGGCTCAGGGTTTCCATATCATTGGGGCCGAAATCATCGGTTAGCGTAAAAACCCGCTTGCCATATATCAGTTCCATCAGATCTTCGAATGCGGCACCGACGATGATGCGATAGCGCGGATAGGCATAGGCATCCGGTATGTAACCGAACATGAGTCGGTAGAGCTGGGGATGGGTGCAACCAAAATCCACGCAGTAAAATACAATTCGCTTGAGCGCATCGGTGCGATTGGCGCAAGTGCGGTTGATATGGGCGATCTGCTTGCGGAAAATCTGAAAATATTCCACGGCAATTTCTAGCAGGAGATCATGCAGGCTCCCGTAATGATTGTAGAAATTGGCCGGCGCGACTTTGACTTCCTTGGCGAGGCGACGCACCGAAAGGGCTTCGAGCCGTTCAGATTCAAGTATTCTGACAGTCGCAATGCGCAGGTCTTCGGGAACATTTCCTTTATGATAGCGTCTTGAAATGGGAAGGCATCCTTCTGAAAAGGCAGCATAAGCGTATGAATTTTGGATTATAATCAGAAATTATGTTGCGATTGAGTATGACAAAAAAAGTGATAGATTTTATACAATTTATGAAATAATTCCTATTTATCCAGCGATTGTCATAAAATGCCTACATACATAAAACATTTTGCCCTTAAATTCCTAACAACATCTTATCGGGCCAGCAGAGGCCAAGGGCTACACTGCTAAAACATTAACTCCTGCACATGTGGCGTGTCATTTTAACTGACTTCATGGTACATCGCATTGATATAAGAACGGATTTTTTCCTTGACAGAGATTTCAGCCATTGCGCGACTGCTTTGGCCCTGCCTGTTACCACAGGGAAAAGCCATGCTCCTCCCAGTGATAAGGTAGATGCAGATATGGGATTTATTTCCCGAACCCCGGCCATCCGTATTATGAACACCGTCAACATAAGGGGCATTGAAATAGACGCCGCGATGAACGGTTACGCATCATATTGGGTAGTTTAGTTTAAAACATAATTACATATCTACCTGTTTATATACGTAAAAACATAATAACAAAAAAACTTCCCCTCCTTGGAAAAAGGAAATAATTCTCTGTCATGCAAGGGCTTGCCTTTTTTCTTGACAGGAAATTAATCAGAAATTAATACCACTATGGCCAGAGGCAAAAGCCTCGTGCCCACATAGCCGATTACACTCTCGCCCCATTGTGCCAATGGTGACCATTCAACCCAGGTGCAGGATCTGACTTCAGGCATAAAATGAACATTGTTCATATTAGGTTACCACTTTTCCCGCAGGGTGACGCAACCCCTTGGGAATACTCGATTAAATATTAACGATTGCAAGGCAGCGATATAGCTGAACATGTTCGGGGCAAAACGCATAACGGACGAAATCACGGTCCTGATGAAAAAGACACCGCTCAGCCAGGTGCCCCCATGGGTGCCGGTTGTTGTTGGTGCGTCCATCATGGGGTTCGCGGGGTCCATAACGCTCAGCCTGTATTCACAGGGCCTGCTGTGCATTGGCACGGTCACGCTCCTGCTGGTGCTCAACCGCAGGCCGGGGCGGGGCATCACCATATTCCTGATGATGCTGTCGCTCCTGGTGTCGCTGCGCTACATCGTGTGGCGACTGACCACCACGCTGGAATTCCACGGGTGGATACAGGGCGGCCTGTCCGTGCTGCTCCTGCTGGCCGAGATCTATGCCCTGGTCACGCTGTGCCTGAGTTACTTCCAGATGTCATGGCCGCTGGAGCGCAGGGAACATGCCCTGCCGGCTGATCCGGCCGACTGGCCGAGCGTTGATGTCTATGTGCCGTCCTATAATGAGGAACTGGCCCTCGTGCGCTCGACCGTTCTTGGCGCGCTGGAACTGGACTGGCCGGCAGACAAGCTCAATGTCTACATTCTTGATGATGGCAGGCGCGCTGCTTTCCGTGATTTTGCGCTGGAGTCAGGCGCAGGCTACATTATCCGTGCGGAAAACAACCATGCAAAGGCTGGCAACCTCAACCATGCCCTGAAAGTGACGGACGGGAAGTTCGCCGTTATCTTTGACTGCGATCATGTGCCCACCCGTGGCTTCCTTAAAAGAACCATCGGCTGGATGATTGCCGACCCCAACCTGGCCCTTCTGCAGACCCCGCATCATTTCTATGCGCCCGACCCGTTTCAGCGCAATCTGGCCGCGGGCATACATGTGCCGCCTGAAGGCAACATGTTCTATGGCCTAGTGCAGGACGGAAATGATTTCTGGGATGCAACATTCTTCTGCGGCTCATGCGCCGTCATCCGCCGCGCCGCCGTTATGGGCATTGGCGGCTTTGCGACCGAAACCGTAACCGAAGATGCCCATACCGCGCTCAAGATGCAGCGCAGGGGTTGGGGTACCGGGTATCTGCGCGAGCCGCTTGCAGGCGGGCTTGCGACCGAGCGCCTGATCCTGCACATCGGCCAGCGCGTGCGCTGGGCGCGCGGCATGCTCCAGATCATGCGGCTCGACAACCCCATGCTCGGCCGCGGCCTGCGGTGGGAGCAGCGGCTCTGCTACCTGTCCGCCATGTCGCACTTCCTGTTCGCCATCCCGCGCGTAACCTTTCTGGTCTCGCCGCTGGCCTATCTCTTCTTGGGTGAAAACATCATCGCGGCCTCGCCGCTGGCCATCAGCGCCTATGCGCTGCCCCATATCTTCCATTCCATCATGACGCTTTCACGTGTTGAAGGACGGTGGCGCTATTCCTTCTGGAGCGAGATTTACGAGACCTCGCTCGCGCTGTTCCTGGTGCGGATCACCATCGTAACCCTGCTCCAGCCCCACAAGGGCAAGTTCAACGTGACCGACAAGGGCGGCCTGCTGGAGCGCAGCTATTTTGATTTCAGCGCGGTCTATCCCAACATCATCCTGGCGCTTATCCTGTTCGCAGCCCTTGTGCGCGGCATATTCGGCATCATCTGGCAGTATCACGACCGCCTTGCGCTCCAGTCCTTCGTGCTCAATACCCTGTGGGTGGTCATCAGCCTCATTATCGTGCTGGCCGCCATCGCCGTGGGGCGCGAAACACGCCAGACCCGCGGCGCACCGCGCATTACCGTGCGCCTGCCCGTAACCGTGACCGACGGGCAGGGCAGGGCGTTCCATGCCCATACGCATGATATCTCGCTGGGTGGCCTGTCAGTCGACATGAACTGGCCGCACAATGTCGAGGCGCCACAGACCGTCATGGTCAGCTACGATAACGAGCGCGACGGCATTCACACGCATGTGCCGGCCCAGGTCATGGGCATGCAGCCGGGCAACCTGCGCCTGCAATGGATGCGCCGGGACCTGAACGATGAACGCCAGGTGGTCGACATGGTGTTCGGGCGCAACGATGCCTGGGCCAACTGGGCCGATTTTCCCCCCGACCGCCCGCTTCGCAGTATCGCCATGGTGTTCAGAAGCATTGGCGACCTTTTTAAATGGCGCAAGCCTGAAAAACCCCGCCCCATTGCGCAGGCAGGGGAAAGCACCGTGCCCATGGTGGAAGAAAAACTGGAGAAACAGAGCCTCGTGCTGAAACCCGTCCAACGCGGCGCCCGCACTGGGGCTGCCCTATCCGCCACCGTTCTCGCAGCCTTCACGGCCCTGGTCCCCGCAGCCCTGGCACAGGGGCTGCCGCCCGCGCCAGCCACCGCCACGGTGGACCAGACCGGTGTCAGCGCCCAGACCCCGTTCGGTGACAGCAATACGGGCATCGTGCCTGATGTCGCCCCCCCGATCGACCCGCTGGCCGCGGCCCGGATCAGTGATACGGAGGTGACGCGCACCCTGTCATTCCGCGACCTTGGCGCAACGACCGGGCCGCTGACATTGCGCGGCTATTCCCCGCTGCAGGGGCTTGATGTGGTCGTGCCCGCCAACCGGGTGGTCACGCACGCGCAGATCACCCTGTCCGGTGCACTCTCGCCCTCGCTCCTGCCCGAGGCGAGCGCTGTCACGGTTACGCTGAACGAGCAGTATATCGGCACGATCAAGGTCAACCCCGAGCACCCCGAGTTCGGTCCCATCACATTCGATGTCGATCCGCTGTATTTTACTGGCGACAACAAGCTCAATTTCCGTTTTGCCGGTGAATACAGGCGTGACTGCAATGATCTCTTCAACGAGATCCTGTGGGCGCGCATTTCCGACAGTTCGCGCGTTACCCTGACCACGGTGCGGATCGCGCCCGAGCGTAAGCTCTCGCGCCTGCCAGCCCCCTTTTTCGATCCCAACCTGCGTGCGGCGCTGCGGGTTCCGTTCGTCATGCCATCCCCCGATAGCCGCGATGACCTGAAGGCTGCTGGCGTGATCGCCTCATGGTTTGGCAAGATCGCCGATTTCCGCGCGCTGTCCTTTCCCGTCTCCACCACCGTGCCGGCATCGGGCAATGCGGTTGAAGTGGGCCGGAACATTCCGCTTGATGCCAGCGGCACGCTGCCCACCGGCCCGACCCTGGCCGAGGTCGCCAACCCCAATGACCCGTGGGGCATCATCCTGATCGTGACCGGACGCACCGCGCAGGAAGTCGAGGCGGCGGCGCGGAACCTCGCTTTCTCGCACGATACGCTTGGTGGCGTCGCCTCGAAAGTGGTGGAGGACGTGACCCTCGACCCCCGCCAGCCTTATGATGCACCTGCCTTCGTGCCAACGGACCGGCCCGTGCGCTTTGGTGAACTCGTGGGGGCGGCCGACCTGCAGGGCGGGGGCTACACGCCCGCGGGCATGACGCTGCCCTTCCACCTGCCGCCCGACCTGTACACCTGGCGGGGGCGGCCCTACCTCATGAACATGTGGGTACGTGCGCCAGGCGGCCCCGTGGTGGACCTCGAGACATCACGCGTCGATGTCAGCCTCAACAACAACTACCTGCAGAGCTATTCGCTCTCGCCGCCCGGCGTGTGGCAGAAATGGTCGGAAAGGCTGGTCAACCAGCATGCAGGGGCCACGGGCCACATGACAGCTCTGCCGCCGTGGCTACTGTTTGGCCAGAACCAGCTCCAGTTCAATTTTGATGCCCGCCCCATTGACCGCGGCGCATGCCGCCGCACGCCGGGTGATATCCGCATGAGCGTGGATTCAGATTCCACCCTCGATTTCCGCCGGGGCTACCATTACGCCGAGCTGCCCAACCTGTCCTATTTCGCCGAGGCGGCCTTTCCGTTCTCCCGCATGGCCGACCTGTCCGAGACGACGATCATCCTGCCCCAAAGCCCCGATGCGGGCACGGCGGGCTCGTTCCTCGACCTCATGGGCTTCTTCGGTGCCACAACGTGGTATCCCGCCGCAGGCGTGCATGTCATGACGGCGGACCAGATGAAAAATACCGCCCCGCTGGGCGATATCATCCTGCTCTCCACCGCTGACCGGCTGGATTCAGCCTCCAACCTGCTGTCACGCTCGCCTTACGTCATCAAGGACGGACACGTGCGGGTTGGCCAGAACATGGGGCTGCAGGGCATCTGGTACCTGTTTCAGGACCACGACCATGCTGGCCTGCTGAACGGCGTGAGCGCCCACCTCAATGCACCGATTGCCGAGGCCGGGGTCATGATTGGCGCGCAGTCGCCCTATGACAGCCAGCGCTCGGTCATTGCCTTCGTGGGCGATACGCCCCAGCGCATCCATGACCTGGTGCTCAGCCTGCGCAACACCAGGGATCTGTCCTCCATCCAGGGGGATCTGGTGCTCAAGAACGCCGAACAGTTTACCAGTTACCGCACCGCGCCGACCTACAAAGTGGGTTCATTACCCCTGTGGCTGCAACTGGACCGGTATCTGAGTTATCATCCTTTCATTCTTTATCTGACCGGTCTATCAGGGGCGGGGTTGACCGCCTTCGGGGCGTGGAGCTGGCTGCGCGCCAAGTCGCGCAGGCGCGTGCTGGATGATGGCACGGGCGGTGAAACATAAGGCATGGCGCTGCAACAGGCTGCCCGCGCCCAGGCAGGTTCTGCCAGCCTGGGCGGAACCTGCCCGTAGCGCTACCCTGGTCCATAAATAAATTCTTATACGGAGAAGTAATTCATGAGTGCTCTTCTTGCCGGCCTCACGCTGCTGATCATCGGCGATAGCCACGTCACGTTCAAGGACTCCCTCCTGTCCGTACTGCCCGATGAATTCAGCCGGCAGGGTGCGAAAGTGGTCACCTACGGCGTGTGTTCCTCCACCGCTGCCGACTGGGTCGTGCCCAACCCCAATAACGGCTGTGGCGCCGCAGAGCGCATTGGCGATGCCCCGATCGGCGCGCCCAACATGAAGCCCGCATCGCCCCCGCCCATCAGCGACCTCGTGGCCAAATGGCATCCCAACGTGGTAATGGTGATTCTTGGCGATACTATGGCAGCCTATGGCCAGGCTTCGGTCTCGAAAGACTGGGTGGACGAGCAGGTCAAGACCCTGACCTATGCCATTGGCAAGACCGCGTGCATCTGGGTTGGCCCGACCTGGGGCCAGTTCAGCCCGCGCTACGGCAAGACCGACCAGCGCGCGACCGAAATGGCGTCCTTCCTCAAGGGCGAAGTCGCGCCCTGCACCTATGTCGATGGTACAGCACTGCTCAAGCAGGGCAGCGTGAACACCATCGATGGCATTCATGCAACGCCTGAAAGCTACAAGGTATGGGGCAACGCGATCGTGCAGGCGACCCTGCCTGAGCTTGAAAAGCTGAAAGACGCCCCGCCTGCCACCGGCCAGTAAGGTCGCCCCTTACGCAGGCACGCCCGACACCGCGCTGCGTGCTTGCGTATCTGCCCATGAAGGGCACAAAACGTGGAAATCTGTTGATGCTGCACCTGAATGAACCTGCCCCTACTACAAGCAGGTGGCGTGACATACTTGAGAAAGACTTTTTCCCCCTCAACCGTCGGCGTGATATTGATGGGCTGCGCGGCCTTGCCATCACCCTTGTGGTCCTGTTCCATGCAGGCTGGCTGCAGGGCGGCTTTATCGGTGTCGATATTTTTGTGGTCATCTCGGGTTATTTCATGGGGCGCTCGGCGCTCATGCAGCATCCGTTCCAGCCGCTGCGCTTTGTCTGCCGCAGGCTCTACCGCCTGCTGCCCGCGCTGGTGTGCATGATTGGCCTGGTCTCGGCGGGCATGCTGTGGTGGGTCTTGCAAAGTGACCGCGCCGATATCGCCATCAACGGGGCCTATGCGCTGGTGTACCTGTCCAACATATGGGCTTCGGGGCATGTCGGGTATTTTCAGGGGCAGAGCATTGCCTACCCGTTCCTGCATACATGGTCGCTCTCGCTGGAAATGCAGTTCTATACCATCATCTTCCTGATGGCGCTGCTGCTGCCGCTGACAAGGCACCGCAAGCTGGTGCTCTCGGGCATCTTTACCGTGTCGCTGGCCTATTGCGCATGGAGCTACGTCAAGGGCGATACGCAGGCTTATTACAATATCTTCGATCGCCTGTGGCAGTTTTCACTCGGCACCATGATCTGGATATTTCCCCGGCCGCGCCTTTCCCCGGTTGTTGCCAATATTGTCTATGCCGTGGCGCTGGCGGTAATCGTGGGGGCGGGGCTGTTCTATACCCTTCAGTTTGCCTGCCCGTCCTACATGACCGTGTTCCCCTGCCTTGCGGTGGCCACCATCATCATGCTGCCCGAAACGCAGGTGGGCAGGCTGTGCCTCGTGCCCATTTCGCCGCTCGGGGTCATTTCGTATTCGGTCTATCTGTGGCACTGGCCGGGCATCGTGGTGGCGAATTACCTGTTCTTCTTCCAGGTGCATGGGCTGATGATGGCGGCCGTGCTGGGCATCGTCCTTGTCATCAGCGTGCTGAGCTACGTATTCATCGAGCGCACCGGGCTTGATTATGAGGACCGGGTTGCGGTTGCCGCCCGCAACCGTGGGGCTGCCCTGCTTGTCGGCGCGTGCATGACGTTGGCTGCGATCCTGTTCTATATCTCTTATGTGTCCCGTGTTCATTAGACACGACATAAAAGGACGATACCATGCCGCTGGCACGCTGCCTTCGGGGCGTGGGTGGCGGCGTGCGCCCGCAGCCTGGGTCATGATGCCCCAGCCCATGCGCCCGGCAAGGAGCACGCTGAAGCTCATTTGCGGCATGGTGGCGGGAGTCATGCTGTCAGGCGAGATGGCGCAGGCGGACCCTGCCCAGATGACGCAGAACAGCCCGGCAGCAAATGACGGCACGGCCATCACGGTTACGCCCACGCAGGACCAGGATGCGGAACGCGCGGCCATGAACGCGCACATGGCGCATGCGGCCGCCGTGCTGGAACTGCTGCTCAACCAGGGTTATTACTGGCTGGGCCAGCATAACCTTGACAAGGCGCATGAAACGATAGAACGCGCGATTTCGATCGAGCCCAACAACCCTGAAGCCCTTTACCTGCAGGGGCGCCTGCTCATGGCGCAGGGCAATGCGGCGCAGGCTTCGGCCGCGCTGGCCCGGCTGGAGCGCAACGGCACGGCGCCGGGGCTGGTTGCCGACCTTACGGCGCAGATCAAGGCCGGCCCCGTTGACCCCAGGGGCCTGGCCGAGGCGCGCGCCCTTGCGGCGGCGGGCAAGATGATGCCTGCCATGTTCAAGTACAAGGCCCTGTTCAAGAACGGTGACCCGCCACCCGACCTGGCGCTGGAATATTACCGCGTGCTGGGGGCGACCATTCTTGGCCGCCAAGAGGCGCAGACCAAGCTGACCGCCTGGGTGCAGCGCAACCCGCGCGATCTCGATGCCCGGCTGCTGCTCGACCGGATCCTGACCTACCGTGTCACCTCGCGCCCCGAAGGGCTGGACGGCCTGCGCGAACTCGCCCGCTCCAACGCTCCCGCCCCGATCCGCGAAGGGGCGGTTGCCGCCTGGCGCGAGGCCCTGCTGTGGGAGCCGATCACAGGCCCGACCATCCCGCTCTATAACGAATGGCTCGGCCTGCACCCCGATGATGCGGAAGTGACCGAACTGCTGCACAAGGCGCAGGAAACACAGAACGCCATCGATGCCGCCACCGCCCATCAGGAAGGCTACGCCCTGCTGGCCCGCCATAACCTGGAAGGGGCGTCGGAACGCTTCCACCACGCCCTCGCGCTCAATGCCCATGATGCCGATGCGCTGGGCGGGCTGGGACTGGTGGCCCAGGCCCGGCAGCAGCCTGCCCAGGCCACGCAGTATTTTCTGCAGGCCATACAGGCGGACCCGGATTCAGCCCCCCACTGGCGGGCGGCCATCAAGGCCCTGCAATCTGGTGCGGGGGGCATGGACCCGCTGGTGGTGCGGATATTACAGGCCATTAATGCTGGCCACTATGATACGGCACGCACGGACCTCGCGGCCCTAGGCCGCCGCCTTGGCAGCAGGCTGACTTTCCTGTCGCTGGAAGGCATGCTTGAGCGCAAGCAGGGACATGATGCACAGGCCGAGCGCATCTATCGTGAAATCCTGGCGCAGGCGCCGGGTAATGCCGATGCGCTGTTCAATCTGGGCGGCATCCTGATCCAGACCGGGCGCGGGGCGGAAGCACAGGATATCATCGCCCGCCTCAGGCCACTGCGCCCGGCGCTGGCGACATACCTGCAGGCAGCCGATCTGTCCGCCCGTGCCGACCAGACGCGCGATGCTGACGAACGGGTCGCCCTGCTGCGCCAGGCCGCTTCCCTTGAACCCACGGACCCATGGATCCGCCTCAAGCTCGCCCATGCGCTTGACGATGCGGGCGGCCATTTTCAGGCCCGGAGCCTGATGGATGACCTGACAAACGCACCATCCGTTACGCCAGATGACCTGCAGGCCGGGATCATCTACGCCATAGGGCAGCATGACCTTGCCACCGCCGAGCGCCTGATGGCGCGCCTGCCTGCAGGCGGGCGGAGCGCTGGCATGGCCAGCATTGCCAGCCAGATCGCGCTTGCCCGCCGCATACAGGCGCTCAACCGTGCGCCGCGCGCGGAGAATGCCGCCCTCGTGGCCCTGGCCAACCAGCCCGACCCCACGGGCGACCGGGGCGTGCAGATTGCCAGCGCCCTGCTTGACCGCCATGCCACGCAGGAAGCCCAGCAGGTCCTGGCGCAGGAAGAACGCCTGACCCAGCCGCCCACGGCCGCGCAGATGCTGGCCTATGCCGGACTGTACCTGCGCCTGCATGCCACGTTCGACACCACGCGCTGCCTCAGCACCTTTGATGCGATGGTGCGCGATGACCCGGGCTCCGCCACGGCGGAACAGTTGCGGATAAGGACCGATATCGCCATCGGCCTCGCCATCATGACCGCCGATGGCTTTGACCGTTATGGCCAGACCAGCCAGGCCTATCAGGTACTCGCCCCCGTGCTGCGCGCCCATCCTGAATCAGCCGAGGCCCATCTGGCCATGGGGCGGATATACCAGACACGCAACATGCCCCAGCGCGCGCTGGAGGAAGACCAGATTGCCCTGCGCCTCAAGCCGCACAATATCTATGGCCTTGCCGCCGCCGCGCGTGATGCGGGCGGCGCGCGCAAGGTGGATCTGGCGCGGGGCTATGCCGACCGGCTGGCGCATGAAGATCCCGATGGCCCGATGAGCTGGGAAGTGCGCTCCGATATCGATCGCGTGGCGGGCAATACGCGCGCACAGCTCGCTGATGTGGAACACGCCCGCCGCGCCCAGCGCACGCTTGATGGCGAGGACACGCATGAAGCCCATGAAAGCTTCCTGCCTGATTATCGCTGGCCCTTCATTGACAGCAATTATATCGACCTGCAGGGTGCCACCCTGCCTGCAACCTATCATTACATTCCCGAGGATGATGGCGCCGAGGCGATGGACCGGCAGATTGTCTACCTGCGCGATTCCATATCGCCACAGCTCGACGCCAACAGCTTCGTGCGCAGCCGCACGGGTGTTGCGGGGCTGGGGCAGCTGACGGAATTCGCCATTCCCATAACCGGCACGCTGCCATTTGAATCATGGGAGCACCGGCTGTCCTTCTCGGTCACGCCCACGCTGCTATTTACCGGCGATGCGCTGAACAATGCCTATTCAGCCCACCAGTTCGGCACCTATTCCATCAATGGGGCCCTGCCGGGGGCGTACCACCATTACTATACGCAGGGCGTCGGGCTGAGCCTGAACTACGTCAATCACTGGTTCTCGGCTGATGTGGGGTCGTCCCCGCTGGGCTTCCCCATCACCAACGTGGTGGGGGGGGTGGAATTCGCGCCGCGCCTGACCCGTAACCTCGGCCTGCGCATAAGTGGGGGCCGCCGCATGGTCACCGATAGCGAGCTGTCCTACGCGGGCATGCATGATCCGGGCACGAACCGGGTGTGGGGTGGTGTGACACGCATGTTCGGCCATGGCGCGCTGGAATGGTCCGCGCCTGGGTGGAACATCTATGCCGGTGGCGGCTTCGCCTATCTGGATGGCACGCATGTGCAGAGCAATACCGAGGTGGAGGCAGGCGCCGGCGGCACCGCCACGGTATGGCAGACCCATGACCGGCAGTGGTTGCGCGTGGGGCTGGACCTCATGTATTTCGGTTACAAGCGTGACAGTTACTTCTTTACATGGGGGCAGGGCGGCTACTTCTCACCACAGCAGTATTACGGCGCGATGGTACCGGTTGAATGGTCGGGGCATAACCAGCGGTGGACGTGGTTCCTGCGCGGGGAGGCGGGGTTCCAGCATTATCACAGCGATGGCGCGCCCTATTACCCGACAAGCACCAGCCTGCAGCAGCTCGCGGCCTCGAACCCGCCTGACTATTATTCGAGCAGCGGGGCGAGCGGCCTTGCGGGCAATGTACGCGGGCGCCTTGTCTATCAGTTTACCCATCGGTTGCGCATGGGCATGGAAGGTGGCTACAGCCGGGCAGGCAACTGGTCGGAAACCAGTGGCATGCTGATGACGCATTATACATTTGATGGTCAGTAATATAATCGATCCGGGGCAGGTTCATGCCCTCAACCCAGTATCCAGGAACAGTATTACTATGGAAGCGCGCGGAAGAGTTCTGGCCTGTATCACGGCCATGGCCACCCTTGGCCTGCCTGCCCTTGGCATGGCGGCACAATGCCCGGCAGATGGCCATAAGGGCGGAGAAACCTGCATTCCCGCCAATGACACCGTCTATAAAGGGCTGAACCGCCCGCCCGGCACGGATGATGACGTGAACAAGGGTTACGCGCTGGGCGACCTGTGGCAGGCGGGCGGGCATGCATGGCGCGCAACCACAGTCACGCCGGGGGCCGCGCAGTGGGCCGCCGTGGCCACATCGAATGCCCCCGCCGATACCTTTGGCCCGCATGCCATTTTTGCAGGCGGACCGACGCGCATGGTCAGCGCCTATTCCGGCCCTGCCGTGGATATCGAGACGATTTCAGGCGGGCAGACGGTTGCCACCACGCTTGCCATACGCCCCGATGGCACGCTCGATACCGCAACGCTTGATCGCGTCCTGGCCGCGCGTGATGCGGGCACGTTTGCTACCGTAACCCGCGTGTATGACCAGACGGGCCATGGCAACCACCTCGTGGCCACGCCGGGGCACCATGTCGTGCATATCGGGGCGGTGCAGGTTTCGGGGCAGGAGACCCTGTCCTGGGGCGAGAATAACGGGCCGGGCGGATTTGTATTGCCGCAGACGCTCAAGGTGCCCGCCAACAGCTTCTTTTTTGGCACCACGGGCACGTATGCCTCATCCAATTCCGGCTATTCGGCCTTTCCCGTACCGCTCATGCTGGGGCAGAAGGGGCAGGAATTCAAGGTCTTCATGGGCAGCTACACGCTTGATGGCTTTGTGCATGTGGCCGACATGCGCAGCCCGGACCAGCGCACGGACATGATCATCAGCAACGATCCCTCAGCCTTTGGCCTCAGCGCAACCTCCAATGGCTACCGGCTTGAAAACGGCAATAACCACGCCGTGCTCGGCGGCGCGCTGCCCGAGGGTTCGTACTCGGGCGGGTATATCGGGTATAATGCCGATGGCGGCTCCTGGTTTGAACAGGGGCGCAATACCGGGCAGTGGACCGGTATCGTCATCGCCGATCGGGATGCCACGGCCGAGCAGGAACAGGATTTCGAGGCGGCCGCCGCAGTGGCGGGCGACCACATGCCGCAACTGCGCGATACGGTTGTTGCCATTGGTGATAGTCGGACGGAAGGCTTCGGCCTGAGCGATGGCACGAACTGGCCCTATGTCATGCAGCGCTACGCCCGCTACAAAAGCTACAATTTTGCCGTATCAGGCGCCACGACCAAGCAGATGCTGGACATGGTGCCCGCGGCGGAAGCGCTGGCAGCCCGTCCCGGCCGCAAGGTTGCGGTCGTGTTTGGCGGCTTCAATGACCACCTGCACCATATCGACACTGGCGAGACGGTCCATAACCTCGGGCATATTACCAGCCGCCTGAAAAAGGCTGGCTATCACGTTGCTTTCCTTGATGAGGCCAATACGCAGGGTGCGCCGCGCAAGGCGCTGGCCAATGCGGTCGAGGATGGAAAGATCCCTGCCGATACCGAACTGGATCTTTTCGTGTCCGGCGACCCGCTCGCCAATGTGCTGGACCAGACAAAATGGCTTGCCGATACAACCCACCCCAACCAGACCGGGCATGACATCATCGCGCGCAACGTATGGCAGAATATTGCTGATTTCTTTAAAAAATAAGGGCGTTGTTCGCCTATTAAGGAGCCGTTTTCCGATGCCGCCTTTCATGTTGAAAGGCGGCATTTTTTATAAAGGGCAGGCCCATCAGGGCGGCATGCCGTAATTTCATAAATGTTCCATAAAACGGTTTGCCACAGGGTGATATTCCCACCGCAGCCATAAGGGCAGCCGCGCCCCACACGCCTGCGCTGCTCCCTTGATTGATCGCAGCCTGATCGTATTGTACCGGCACTGGCCACTTATCCGACCGTTTTTCAGGACAGGAATCTGATGCAGTCTTTGGAAATGATGAACAGGTTCGGCTGGGGAACACGCGGCACGGAAACATTGGCGGACAAGCCGCAGGACTGGCTGGCGCGCCAGCTGCGTGAACCTGATGCCGCCCGCTTTACCGGCGTGGGCACCACGGCGGATGGGCTGATTGCGCTGCATGCGCAGCGTATGAACAGGGTGCAGGGCGACCCGCTCGTCAAACCGATCTTTCAGGCCGAGGTGGCAACCCAGCTTGATAACCTGCTCCTGACCCGCCAGCCTTTTCGCGAGCGGCTGGCCTGGTTCTGGTTCAACCACTTTACCGTCAGCCTAAGGCAGGGCGGCACGCGCGCGATCATTGGCGCCTACATGCGCGAAGCCATACGGCCGCATGTCACCGGCCGGTTCGTGGACATGCTGCTCGCCGTCATGCGCCATCCGGCCATGCTGATGTATCTTGATAACGCTTCATCCATCGGCCCGGACAGCCCGGCCGGGCGCAGGGGGCATCGCGGCCTGAACGAGAACCTGGCGCGCGAATGCCTCGAACTCCACACCCTCTCGCCACAGGGCGGCTACACGCAGGCCGATGTCACGGCCTTTGCCGCCATCCTGACCGGATGGGGCGTGGACCTCAAGGCGGAGCGGCCCGGCTTTGTCTTTCGGGAAAAGGCGCATGAGCCCGGCACCAAGACCCTGATGGGCCACCGCTTTGGGGAAGGGGAGGAAGGTGGCCTGCAGGCGCTGCATTTTCTGGGCACGCACCCGGCCACCTACCACCATATCGCCACCCGTATGGTCACCCATTTCATAACCGACACGCCCGATGCGCACGATGTCGCACAGGTCAGCCGGGTATTGCAGCAGACGGGAGGCAACCTGACTGCGGCAGCCCTGGTGCTGCCCACGCTGGTGGATACGACGCCGGAGGGCGGCAAATTCCGCTCGCCCATGGATTATGCCACGGCGGTGATGCGCGCGCTGTCAATGGGGGGCACGCCAAGCCAGCCGGATGATCCCCGCTCGCCCGCGCATACGCTGCTTGCGGCTTTTGCAGCGCTGGGCCAGCCGTTATGGACCGCGCCGCTGCCCAATGGCTGGAGCGACCGCGCGGCTGATTGGGCAGCCCCCGCCGACATGCTGGCCCGCAGCGACTGGGCCTGGCGGATGGCAGGGCAGGTGCGCGATGGCGACCCGCTGGATGTTGCCCATGCCGTGCTCGGCCCCGCACTCCGGGCGCAGACGGTAATGGCCATGCAGCATGCAGGCTCAAGGCAGGATGCCCTGACGCTCCTGTTCTCCTCCCCCGAATTCCAGAGGCGTTAAATCATGTTGATCCGTCGTCGCGCGGCCCTGCTGGGCCTTGCCACAAGCTGGGCGCTGGGGCGTGCCTCGCTGGCCATGGCAGCCCCGTCCAGCCATGAAGATGATCCGCGCCTTGTTGTCATTGTCATGCGCGGGGCGCTTGATGGCATGTCCGCTGTCACCCCCTATGGCGACCCGAACCTTGCCGCCCACCGCCGCGCGCTCATCCTGCCCGAGCCGGGAGCAGCGGGGGGCCTGCTCGATATGGGGGGCTTCTACGGTTTGCACCCGGCATTGCAGAACATGCATGCGCTCTACGCAGCCGGGCAGCTGCTGCCGGTGCATGCCGTGGCAGGTAATTATCGCAGCCGCTCGCACTTCGAGGCGCAGGACTACCTTGAAAGTGGCGCGGATGAACGCATGGATAGCGGCTGGCTCAACCGGGCCGTATCACTCATGCCCCAGCACGATGCAGGGCCGGATGGCTATGGCCTGGCCATGGGGCTGACCGTGCCGCTGCTGTTGCGTGGCCCGGCCCAGGTGGGCAGTTACGCACCCGCGGCCAGTCATCATCCCGACCCGGATCTGTACCGCCAGATCGCGGCCCTCAATGCGGATGACCCGGTCACAGGCCCGGCGCTGCGCAATGCCCTGCAGGCCCGTGGCTTTTCCGATACCGTGATGGAAAGCGGCAGGCCCACCCCGGGCGCCCCGCGCAAGGGCAGCAGGCCCGATGCGTTCCTCGCCCTTTCAACCGCGGCAGGCCGCATGCTGGCCAACCGGCACGGCCCGCGCATCGCCGCCCTCGAAATTGGGGGATGGGACACCCATGCGCGGCAGGTCGACCGCCTTGGCCGCCCCCTGACGCAGCTCGACCGGGGGCTTGCCGCCCTGCGGGACGGCCTTGGCCCGGCATGGTCGCGCACCGTCGTGCTGGCCATGACCGAGTTCGGCCGCACGGTACGGATCAACGGCACGGGCGGCACGGATCATGGCACGGGCACGGTTGCCTTCATTGCGGGTGGCGCCGTGGCAGGGGGGCGGGTGGCAGGCACATGGCCGGGCCTGCGCCCTGACCAGCTGTTTGAAAACCGCGACCTTGCCCCCACCACCGACCTGCGCTGCGTTGCGGCGGGGCTGTTATGCGATCACCTGCGGCTGAAGCCTGCGGGCATGGCCATGGTCTTTCCCGGTACGGCGATAACGCCAATGCATGGACTGATCCGCCAGGCGTGAGGACAGGGTGCGTTTTTGAAGCTTCCTGATGCTTATCGCTTACGTTCCATGTCGCGCCCAGATGGCCTCGATCTGGCTGCAATTCCCCATCGCGGCATGGGCTTCGTATATTGTATCGTAGAAAGCCTGCAGGTCCGCGCCATCAAGCGCATACAGCACGGCGTTGACTGACCGGGCTTTGCTGAACCACGTCATGACCTGTGCTTCATGGCCGCAGGGCTGCGCCTGCGCATCGCGTGCATCCTGTGCATCAAAACAGGCGTTATCCAGAAATTCGATAACGGACCCTATGGCATCCCGGTCGAGGCACGGATCGGTTCTGCCCGTGGCAAGCCAGGCCCGCACGCCGGCATCAAGATACGGTTCGGCGTGGCTGGCATGGCAAGCGCATGCCGCCACCGCGCGGGCGATGGCGGCCCGTTGCACCGGGGCAAGCCTGCGCCCGCGCTCGACAAGATCCGGCCTGATGAGATCGAGCCTTACGTCATCATTCATCTGACTGCCCTGCGTGTTTTCATGGTGCCGCAGGCCGGACCCTAACAGGTTTCAGGCACGCGGCACAGGCACGCCAGTCAGGCTGGGTGAACCGCCCCCATGGCCGGATCCGTGCGCCCCGGCTGCCCGGTCTCGATGCGCCCGGCGAACTGATACCGCAGTTCCGGCTCCTCAGCGCTCGACACCGTAAGGTCATACCACAGCATGCCCTGCGTCAGGTCAAACGCCACGTCCGTGCTACCGCCCGCCGCCACGTGCACCGCCCGCGTGGTGCCGGAGGGCGCCATGGTGCAGGTCAGGTTCACATTTTTCGTGCCATGATTGCTTATGGTCACGACCAGATCCTTCCCCGGCCCGCGCAGGTAGGTACATGCCGCCTGCAGCCTCAGGCCACCTTTTTTGCCGCTATAACGCCGGTAAAAGCCGTTGGGGGCATGCACGTCCACGTCATAGAGCCCATTGCGGAACATGGACTGGGCAAAAGCCGCGTCAAGCGCATCGCCTGCCGCTACGCCGTAGGTGCCCGCCTGCATGCCGCTGCCGGCCGTAACGCCGTGGCGATAGATATTGAACGGCACGCCAGCAGCACGGGCACCGAAACGGGTCGTGCCCGCGCGCAGATGCACGGCCACCTGCCGGCCATCAGCCGAGACCCCGCCATCGCAATACGGCTCATAGGGCAGGGGAGAGGCGGCCCGCGTGCCGGATTCCTGCATCACGCTTTCACGCACCCTGGCCGGGTTGGCGCGCAGGGCGGCAATCGTGGCATCATCAAGCGCCTGGTAGCCGCCCGGCATGGGCTGGTTGCGCGCGCTCTCGATGGTGTGCAGATACGCATTGCGCTCAAGGAAAGGCAGGCGGGGCACATTGCCATCATAGGGGCGGAAGCACGATGTAAGGTCGCCGCTGATGGCCCGCCGCCATGGCGAGATATTGGTCTCGGTCACGTCCCTGCCGAATTTGGCGTGCACGAAGGCCTCAAGGAAACGCAGCGTGGAGGTATGCTCGAACAGTTGCGAATTGACCCATCCCCCCCGGCTCCAGGGCGAGGCGATGACCATCGGCACGCGAAAGCCCAGCCCGATGGGCCCGCTGCGTGCAAGGCGCCTGGGCACGCCACGATCGATTTCAGCCTGCGCGCTCGTATATTCCAGCCCCTTCTGGCCAATACTGCGCGATGACGCGCCGGTCTCGGGCCGGGCGGGGTCGGGGGCTGCGTAGGAGCAGCAATGGTCGAAATACCCGTCATTTTCATCATAGGTCATGATGAAGATAGTCTTTTTCCACACCTCGGGGTTTTCGGTCAGGATATCCATGATTTCCGACACGTACCATGCCCCGTACCATGGCGAGGTCGGATGATCGGAAAAATGCTCGGGCGCTGCCAGCCATGACACGGTGGGCAGCCTGCCCGTTCTCACATCCTGGCGGAACTGATGAAGCACATCGCCCTTGGGGGCCTGCATGTGGATGGCTTTTTTGCCATCGTGGAATTTCAGTTTTTCCAGCTTGCGATAGTTTTTGTCGCCCGTGTTGGTCACAAAGGCTTTCTCGAACAGGGCGCGTTCCGCCGGTGTCAGTTTTTCAGGCGTTTCGCCCACGGCCGTGCGGCGGCGCGTGAGCACGGCCAGCAGGCTGCGCGCTTCGGCCAGCTGTTCGGCGTGCGTGCCGGATACGAGCATTTCATGCGTGTTCAGCCGGTCGATATGCGACTGGCATTCACTGATGCGCTCCTCAAGCCACGCGCCAAAGCCGGGATTGGCCGTGACATGATACTGGTCGAAACACTCCAGCACATTGCACCCGAAATTGGAGAGCCACGCCCGCTCCGGCCCGCTCATGCCGCCCGATTGCGAGAGTTCATTCTGGTAGAATTTCCACGAAACGCCAGCCTGTTCCAGCCGCTCGGGGAAGGTGCGCCACGTCATGCCGCCTTCAAGGATCTCGCCATTGCGCATGTACACATTCGACGTGGGGTCCTGCCGGTCGCGCACCGTGCCGGTCCAGAACAGCAGGCGGTTGGGGGTGGTGCTGGTCATGGCGCCACAGTAATTCTGGTCACATACGGTAAAGGCATCGGCCAGGGCGTAGTAAAAGGGCAGGTCCTCGCGCGTGTAATGCCCCATGGTCAACGGATAGCGGGCATAGTCCCTGTGGTGCGACTTCTTGGCGTCGATCCACCGGTCATGGCCGCCATTGTTCCACGCATCGACCTGGCTGTCGCGGGAATGGGGGATGGAGCCCATCCATGTCACGCGCGTATCGCGGATGTTGAGCCGCCACGGCAGATAGGTCTCGCCTGCCTCGCTGCCCTGCACAAAGGCCGGGTTACCGTTGGGCAGGCGCATGGCGCGCGGGTCGTTGAACCCGCGCACGCCCTGCAGGGTGCCGAATACATGGTCAAAAGAGCGGTTTTCCTGCATCAGGATCACGACATGCTCGGCATCGTGCCAGGTAGAACCGACTTCGGGCGCAATGGCGAAGGCCCGGCCGATGGAAGCGGGCAGGCGGGAGGATGCCCCCGCAGCACCCGTGAGGAGGGCATATTTCAGGAAATCTCTACGTGTCGTCATGGTTCGCTCGCGCGGCAGGGATGGGTCTGGGAAGGGCGGGGTTCAGGGCATCAGAAATTGGCGGAAAGGGTCGCCATGACCACGAAGGGCGCGCCGATGACATAGGTGGGCGCGGAAGACTTGCCGCCAACACCCGCTGCTGCCGTTGCATTGGTGGTGTAGGAATACATGGAAGAGAGGTAATGCTCGTTGCCAAGATTGGTCAGGTTGATCTTGATGCGCGGCTTGACCCGGCCAACCTGCGGCAGGGTGCGCCCAAAGCCAAGATTGGCCGTGACATAGCTGGGAATGCTCTCATCGTTCATGAGGGTGGCGTACTGGGAGTCTGTATATTGCAAGGTGAAATTGCCAAACCATTTGCCATCATTATACGTCAGGCCCAGGGAGCCGGAAAATTTGGGCGCGCCTACTTCCTGCTTGCCCTTTGTCTGCAGATAACCGCCGCCATAGGCAATGTTGTTGCCATTCTGGGTGTACATATACTGCCCCGAGGCATAAAAACTTACATGATGCCACGGCCGGGTTGCGAGTTCGGCCTGCAGGCCCCAGGCTTCAAGCCCGCCCGCGTTGATCACCTGCGAGATTTCGGTCGTGGTGCCCGGCTGGTACGTTTCCGATGAGACCTGATGGTTCGTTACGTTGTAATGAAAGCCAGCAACATTGGCCATGAACAGGCCGCTGTAGCGATAGCCCAGTTCTTCGGTAATCATGTATTCCGGCTTGTACTGGCTCATGGCCATTTGCAGGGGCTTGCCGGTCGTGTAGCTGTATTCGGGCAGCTGTGAACTTAACGAGGCGGGCAGATGATAGCCCGTGGTGCCATTGACATAGATCTGGTGGTTCGGGTTGAAGCGATAGCTGATGAGCACCTGCGGGGCGGGAATGAACAGGTTGCGGATGGAAGGCGCCGTGCTGACCCCCGGCAGGTCCTGCGTGAACTGGCGGCTGACCATCGCCATGCGAATACCGCCATCAATGGTCAGGCGGTCATGTAGAAACGACAGTTTATCGTCAACGGCAAAACTGTTGAGCTGCTGCTTGCCGTTTTCGTTATCTTCACCGATGGGAATGCCACCTGCGGTCAGGTAAGGCTCGGACGTGCTCCATTGCCCCTTGCTGTTGACGGGATAATAGCGGTCGCGCGCGGCTTCGGTTGCGTATGAATACCAGTAGGAGAAGGTAAGCGTGTTGAATTTGTGGTGCCATTTGCCAACCAGCGTCAGGCCCGATGAGAGTGTGTACCAATCTGAAACTTCTGCCGCTGTCAGTTCCTTGCTTTTCGGGTCGTAGCCGGGCAGGTTCTTGTAATTATCAAGGTATTTATATTTCTCGGCACCAATATAGCCGCTGGATACGGGCAGGTTGCTTTCACCATATTCATATGGGCCATGGAATTCGACCGAGTAGGCCTCGGCATCAAGGCTGAGGCCATGACCAAAGGTGAAATGGTTTTTCAGTGCGCCATATATGGAACCGGTATTCTTGCCATCGAGCCCGGCATAATCCGTGTCACCTTCATAATACTGGTCGTTCAGCCCGTAATTCGTGCCATAGGTTTTCCAGTTGGCCATGGAGGGATAGAGCCATTCATTCTGCCTGGCCTGGGTCCAGCCGAATATGGCTTCGGTTTCATTGCCCTTTGACCATGTCTTGACCAGGGCTGCATCGACATGCCACTTGCGCACATCGCCCACGCCGCGCCACATGTCGCTGCGCGCGTAAGAGCCTGAAACAAAGGCCCGCACCCCTGAATGACCGATTTCACCCGTATCATAGCGGATGAAGTCCTTGTTGGTGCCATAAGACCCACCGGAGGCGGAAGTATAGATGTTCTGCTTTGCGGAAGGACGCCGGATGGATGTTGAAATCTCAGCGCCCGTGGCATTGTAGGTGGGCGAATTGATATCAACCGCTCCCTGCATGACATTGATCTGCCCTATGTTCTCGCTATCGACAAGCGAGGGGGTATAGGTGCTGTAGGTAAAGGGGTTGGCACCCGGAATACCCTCGAACGTGACGCCGATCTCGGATTGCCCCATGCCACGGATATGGATGATGGAATAAGAGGTCGTCAACGGGCCTTCACTTGCCGAGACGACGCCGGGCAGCGTCTGGATAAGGGATTCAATCGTGGAGGTAGGCGACTGCATGTCGATATAGTCATGCGTGAGGGAACTGACCGTCTTGGGGGTGGTATGGTAGGCCATCATTCCACCGCCGAGCACTTTGTGCCTGGCACGCACCGAAATCTTTTCGCCTTCCTCATCCGTCTTGTCGTGATGGGAATCCGATGCGCCCTGGTCCGCCTTTTTTACGCCGCCGTGGCGGTTATCGGTTTTTTCTTTGGCAAATGCCGTCATGTTCTGGGTGAAAAAACAGACCGCACTCAGAAGTAAAACTTTTCTCATTGCCATGGAGCGTTCCAAAATGAATCTTAATGGAGGCACTCTAACAAATTCCAAATTCTATTTATACACTGCGTCATTCTATTTCATCTTAACTTCATTCAACATTCTTGAAAAATTCATATTTGTATCTGTGCCTATGCTGGCAACGGCAAAAAGGAAAGAGGGGGAGGCCAGCGCCCGGAACCGCCATGTTTTATTTGCCTGAGAAAGTAAGGACCGGCCCGTATCCGTCTTCCGCATCAGACACGACAATATCGAATTCCTTGCCCGGAAACGCCGCGTGCAGGGCAAGCGCCCAGCATCTTTTCAATAAATGGGCAACAAGGCAGGCATCATGCACGGACATTTTCATGTCATGCCCAAGAATATCATAAACGTGTACATGATTGAGCATGTTCTCCACGTCCTTCATGTTTCCCAGCACCCGCATCCACCGGGCAAAACTGTCCTTTGTAAAATGAATGCCCAGAAACACGCTGCCCTCATATGCCACGAATTCCGGCAAAAGCAGCCGACCTATGGCCAGCACGTCAATGCAGGTGCTGTTATAAGCGATATGGGGTAACCAAGGCGGCTCAAGGGCGGCTGGCAGGCCTTGCCCCACCAGGCCAGTGCGTCAGGCTCGGACCAGTCTCCATTCAGTGGATCCTATCTCTTCATCGCATTTCATCTTTGTTCCGTGCACACACGCAGGCCAGCACGGCACGCGGGGGCGATCCGCCTGAAAGGCGCTTTCAGGCCCCGTTTTTACCCGAACCCTTTTTCTGCCCGCCACCGGTTTCCTTGTTGACCGTAGCCCAGGCACGGCGCGTGGCGTCATCTTTACTGAGCCCGCGCTGCTCGTAGCTTTCCCCGATATGGGCGGCCTGTCGCTTCTGCTTGCCTGTATAGGCGGATTTGTCACCGCGCGGCATGATCCATGCTCCTGTTCATGCGTTTGCCGGGGCTGGGGTGCCGTGGCACATAAGGCCCCATCAGCGTGACAATGCGGGCTCGGGACAAAAGTTTTTCACGGTTGCAAGCAGGGCTGTTACATTTTGAAAGGGGCATATCCGGCATTGCAAAGGCTCTTTTCTCGCTATTGCGGGGCAGGGGGTGTAGAAGCAGGACTTCATCCTGATGGAAGATCTCTATGACGACCGTGTGCCGGACTATCGCCACTTCACCACAACAGGGTTTCCCCATTCCCATGTGCCCCACCCCCGATCGGGGAGGCCGTTGTGATCATGCGAAGGAGGCACGCCAAAGGATTTCATCATAATGACCGATACCTGCAAGGTCTTGATGATCTTCCCGCTTTTCAATGCCAATTCATTCTGGAACTACAAGGAAGCCTGCGACCTGGCGGGCGCGCGCTACCCGGCGGCCCCGCTTGGCCTGGTCACGGTCGCGGCCCTGCTGCCAGAACACTGGGAAATACGGCTGGTCAACCGCAATACCGAAGAGCTGACCGACGCCGATCTTGACTGGGCCGACATGGTCATGACCGGCGGCATGCTGCCACAGCGCAATGATGCGCTGCACATCATCGCGCAGTGCCATGCGCGCGGCAAGCCGGTGGTGGTGGGTGGCCCCGATGTCACGTCGAGCCCGCCGCTTTACAGCGCCGCCAGTTTTCAGGTGCTGGGCGAGGCCGAGGAGATCATGGATGATTTCGTCGCGGCCTGGCGCAGCGGCGCCCGGCAGGGCGTGTTTGAAGCGCCAATGGGCAAGACGGATGTGACAAAAAGCCCATTGCCGCGCTTTGATCTGCTCAAGCTGGACCAGTACCTGCACGTAGGCATCCAGTTTTCACGCGGGTGCCCGTTCAGCTGCGAGTTCTGCGACATTATCGAACTCTATGGCCGGGTGCCGCGCACCAAGACCAACGAGCAGGTCATGGCTGAACTCGATGCCCTTTACGCGCTTGGCTATCGTGGCCATGTCGATTTTGTTGATGACAACCTGATCGGCAATAAAAAGGCGCTCAAGAAATTCCTGCCCGACCTGAAGCAATGGCAGGAGGAAAAGAAATTTCCCTTCGAATTTTCAACCGAGGCCTCCATCAACCTCGCTGACGACGCCGACCTGCTGCGCAGCCTGGCCGATACGAATTTCTTCGCCGTGTTCGTGGGCATCGAAAGCCCGGATACGGACTCGCTGGTGCTGATGCAGAAAAAGCAGAACACCAGGCGCAGCCTGCAGCAGAGCATCGACACGATCCATAAGGCCGGAATTTTCGTGAATGCCGGCTTCATCGTGGGGTTTGACAGCGAGAAGGGCAGCGTCGCCCCGGGCATGATCGAATGCATCGAGGATACCTCGATCCCGGTCTGCATGGTTGGCCTGCTTTACGCATTGCCCACAACCCAGCTGACGCGCCGCCTGCTGGCCGAAGGGCGGCTGTTTTCGGGCAGCGAACAGACCCAGTCGGGCGATCAGTGCACGGCGGGCCTCAATTTCGAGACAAAACGGCCACGACGTGACGTGCTGAGCGACTACAGGACGGTGCTCAAGGCGATTTATGATCCCGTTGCCTATTTTGGCCGGGTGCGCAGGCTGGGCCGCATGCTCGGGCGCAAGCGCAGCCACCGGATGATCAAGGGCGACCTGCGCAGTTTCATGCGGCTTGTGCTGCGCATTCACCGCGCGGGCCCCGGCACGACCGGGCCATTTTGGCGCATGATGCTCGATTGCGCGCTGCATAACCCGCGCGCGCTGCCCTATGTGGTCATGACTAGCGCGCTCTACCTGCATCTTGGGCCGTTTTCGCGGCAGGTTGTCAGCGAGATCGATGGAGAGATCGAGAATGTCGACACGGGCCGCTGGCAGGTGCCGCCGATGCTCAAGCCCGTTCCGGCAGCGCTTGTGCCGGCCTGAGCAGGGCATGGGATAGAAAACTTCCGCTGATTGGCGCGGCGGCTGGCAGAACCACCGCGCCAATGCATCATCAGGCTTTGGCAGCCTTCGCCGCGGCAGCCGCCGCGCGGGCCGCGTTCTTCTCTTCCTCGGTCCAGACCTTGCGCTCGCGTATTTTCGGCGGCTTGACCTTCTTGGCCGGGCCGCCCCCCAGCACGGGGGCACGCATGGTGGAGTTGCGCGCGGCCTCCGAATGCCAGGGGTGGTCGTCCTGCACGTCAAGCGGGCGGCCAATTTCGCGCTCCACGTCATGCAGCCAGGCGCGCTGCTCCGCATCGCACAGCGTTATGGCAAAGCCCGTGCGGCCCGCACGCCCGGTGCGGCCAATGCGGTGGACATAGCTTTCAGGCAGGCTGGGCAGGTCATGGTTGAACACATGCGTTACCGTATCAACATCAATGCCGCGGGCTGCAATGTCGGTGGCCACCAGCACCTGTGCCGCACCACACCGAAAGGCCTCGAGCGCGCGCTCACGCTGCCCCTGTGACTTGTTGCCGTGCAGGGCCTCGGCCGTAATGCCCGCCTCGGTAATGAAGGCGCAGACCTCGTTGGCAATGTTCTTCTGCAGGGTAAAGACCACGGCCTGGCCCATGCCCGGCGTGCGCAGCAGTTCGAGCAGGGCGGCCTTCTTGTCAGCCGCATCGACAAACATGACCGATTGCTCGATCCGCTCCACGGTGGTGGAGGGCGGCGTGATCTCGACCCGGGCCGGGTCGCGCAGCAGGCTCTCGGCCAGCACAGTGATGGATTTGGGCATGGTGGCTGAGAACAGCACGGTCTGCCGTGTTGCGGGCAGGGTTGCGACAATACGCTCGATGGGCTTGGCAAAGCCCATGTCGAGCATCTGGTCCGCCTCATCAAGCACCAGCGCCTCAAGCTGCGACAGGTCGCATGCGCCCTGGGTGATCAGGTCGAGCAACCGCCCCGGTGTGGCCACGATGATGTCCACCCCCTCCCTGAGCGCATTGATCTGGTGAAACGGGCTGACGCCGCCGAAAATCGTCGTAATGCTGGGCTTGAGATGCCGCCCGAAGCCCGTGAACCCATCGGCGATCTGGGAGACAAGTTCGCGCGTGGGGGCCAGCACCAGCACGCGCGCGCCACCTTTGGGGGCAGGGCGCGGGTTCAGGGCAAGGCGATGGAGCAGCGGCAGCGCAAACGAGGCCGTCTTGCCCGTGCCGGTCTGGGCCATGCCCAGCAGGTCGCGGCCTGCGAGCAGCATCGGGATGGACCCGGCCTGGATCGGGGTAGGGTGGGCGTAGCCTTCCTCGGCCAGGGCGCTCAGGAGTTCGGGCGCCAGGGCAAGATCGGCAAAAGTCATGGACATGGTCAAGCAGCGCCTCCGGCGCTCTGTAAAGGCTACGCCTGTTCGGGCTTCGCTTGGTGCGGGAGGGCGGACTATTACGGGGGGCGCCGTGCCACGTCAACGCGGCGCGGCATGTCCGGTGATGGTTTCTGCCCCGGCCTGCGCGCCACGGCCCCCATGCCATGAAAGGTGAACGGGAACGGCGGACGCTGCTGGCCTGCCCGGCACGCGATGTGCTACGCTCAGGGCTGCAACGCCTTACCTGCGAGGATCGGGAAAAATGTCCATGCGGAACGCATTTTACGCCATCGCCTGCCTTTCCCTCGCCGGGCCAGCCATGGCAGCGCCCCCCATTGACCAGCCCCTTCACGACGCGGTGGCAGCCACCACCCGCGACCCCGCTCTGGTCAGCCGCGATAGCGCCCGCCACCCTTACGAACTGCTTTCCTTTTACGGCGTCACGCCACAGGCCACGGTTGTCGAGATCTGGCCCGGCAGTGGCTACTGGACCGAAATCCTCGCCCCGCTGCTGCGAAACCATGGCACCTACTATGCCGCCATGGGTGTTGCTGATGGCACGAAAGTCGAACGTGAATACGCGCACTGGCCCGCTGGCATGCAGGCAAGGATCGACGCGCATCCGGCACTTTATGACCAGATCCGTTACACGCAGTTCGGGCACGGTCACCCTGACCTCGCACCGGCGGGCAGCGCTGATGTTATCCTGACCTTCCGCAATGTTCATAACTGGATGAAGGATAACGATGCACCCGAGTTGCTCGCGGCGGTGCACAAGGCGCTCAGGTCCGGCGGCATCTTTGGCGTGGAAGACCATCGCGCCCGCCCGACCGGCCCGCAGGACCCCGCTGCCAGAAGTGGTTACGTGCGGCAGGATTACGCGATCGCGCTTATTGAGCGGGCGGGGTTCAAACTTGTTGGCACGTCAGAAGTCGCCGCCAACCCCAGGGATACGACCGACTGGCCCAGAGGCGTGTGGACACTGCCCCCCACTTACGCGCTCGGCACTGTCGATCATGCCAGATACCAGGCGATTGGCGAGGGCGACAATTTTGAGTTGAAGTTCCAGAAGGTCGATTAGCAACAGGTCGGCTTCCTGCATGAGTTCCGGCTGCGCCAATTTATGCATACAGGCAGAGAACGCCGTTTCGATCGCGCTTATCTGCCACAAAACCTGCCGGCATGGCTGTCGAATGCCGGTTGATGGATCAGGGTGGGCATGCCTGCATGCGGTAGCATGATCGGGGCTGGCTTCAAACCGTCCTTTCCAGCGGATG
Organism: Komagataeibacter xylinus; assembly: GCF_004302915.1. Classification (GTDB taxonomy): domain Bacteria; phylum Pseudomonadota; class Alphaproteobacteria; order Acetobacterales; family Acetobacteraceae; genus Komagataeibacter; species Komagataeibacter xylinus_C. The sequence continues at coordinate 31,633 of NZ_QQBI01000019.1, forward strand.
AACGTGCGCTCGCCGTCCGTTACCAGGCCTCAGCATGATGGTGGAGCAGTAATTCCAGATCGGCAGGGTTTCGGTCATGGGCGAGGGGATCAGTGCACCCTGCGCCACGGCCCGCTCCACGCAGGCCGCAATATCCTTGCGGCAGCGCGCCCGCCCGGCCACCAGCAGGGCCTGCACGGGCTGGTTCTGTGGCGAGCAGTTGCCCGCACCGAGCACGATCAGGCAGCCGGTGAGGGGCGCGGGTTGCCTGCAGGCCGTTCAAGCCCACACCTGGTGAATGCCATCATCATCCCGCCTGCACGTGGCGCGATAACAGGTTCCATCTACAGGGCGCCGCCGCGACTGGGACAGACGTTATTGTGAAGGCCATTCATCAATCGGCAGGTTGACCATATCATGCGTCCGGTAGCCTTTCTTGCGCACGCGCTGGCTGTCCGCACTATCAGACGGAAACAGTTTACGGGCATCTTCATAGGCGAACATCGCAGCCTTGGCGGCTTTTCTTCGCTCAGCCTCGCTTCTGCTGGTATCCATGGCTTTCGCCATCCAGGCATCGCCCTTGCGTTCGCATTCATTGGCAGGGATCATCATGCAGCCTTTTTCTGATCAGGTCTCCTGCATATCAAATACCTCAAATCTTGCGATCAAATCCAGTCGCCCGGCTGAAATCGTCATTTTCCCTGCTCGCGCCAGTACGAACCGAACCCTGTGCCGCAGGGGCCGAACTGAGCGCGCATGTGACCTGGCCCGCACGCCCGGACGGAGCATTGCCCTGCACCATGACACAAAGATGTGTGAAGCCGTGATGCCCCGGCACTGCCAACGTAGGAGCCCTGATGCACAGGAGAATGCCACAATGCAGGCCAATACGCTTTTTTCACTCACGGGCAGGCGCGCACTGGTTACCGGGGCCTCCCGTGGCATTGGCCTGACCCTGGCGCGGGGGCTGGGCCAGTACGGCGCTGAAATCGTGCTGAACGGCCGCAACCCGGAAGCACTCGAGGCAGCCCGCGCCACGCTCGAACACGAAGGGCTTGATGCCGTGACGGCTGCCTTTGACGTAACGGACCAGGATGCCGTCATCGCAGGCGTGGAAAGAATTGAGCATGAACATGGCCCGATCGACATTCTGATCAACAATGCGGGCATCCAGCGCCGCGCGCCACTCGAGCAGTTCAGCCGGGCGGACTGGGATGCGCTGATCGCGACCAACCTCAACGCCGTTTTCTTTGTGGGGCAGGCCGTGGCACGCCACATGCTGCCGCGTGGGCGCGGCAAGATCGTCAATATCTGTTCGGTGCAGAGTGAACTGGCCCGCCCCGGCATCGCGCCCTATACCGCGACCAAGGGGGCGGTGAGGAACCTGACCAGAGGCATGGCAACGGACTGGGCCCGGCATGGCCTGCAGATCAACGGATTGGCGCCCGGCTATTTCAAAACGGAAATGAACGAAAAACTGGTGGCGGATACAGCCTTCACCCAATGGCTGTGCCAGCGCACGCCGGCCGGGCGCTGGGGGAATGTGGAGGAACTTGTCGGGGCTGCGGTCTTTCTGTCCTCTGACGCATCAAGTTTTGTCAATGGGCATGTGCTTATGGTGGATGGCGGCATAACCGCCTCCGTATAGGTAATACTGGGTCGGTAACATTGGCGTCACGAACGGCGCTTTATAACGCGGTGCGATAAGGGGCGATGCCACGGCCTTCATTGTCAGTATCCACACGATGGCCAACCATAGGCAATGCACGGTGGTGGCAGTTTTCACGCGTGCAGGCACGGCAGCCCGGGCCGATGGGAATGATCATGCGCGGATCATTCAGGTCCAGCCCGGCGGAATAGACAAGGTGCCCGGCATCCGCGATGGAACAGCCCAGAACCACGGCCGCCAGGCGGGGCCGGTCAAGGTAGGATATGTTGTCACGGCCTACCGTGCGCGCCACGTTGAGATAGAGCGCGCCATCCGTCGTGCGTGAAAGCTGGACCTGCACCTGCTGCGGGGTGGTGAACGCACGGAAAACATTCCATAGCGGGCATGGCCCCCCGAAACGGGACTGTGTAAAGCGGTTTGCACTGAAGCTTTTGAGGATATTGCCCGCGATATCTGTCTTGAGGAAATAAAAGGGTATCCCTTCGCTTCCGGGCCGCTGCAGGGTGCTGAGCCGTTGGCAGGCCTGCTCGAAACTGACGCCGAAATGGCGCTGCAGCCGTTCCAGGTCATGACGCACCTCATGTGCGCTTGTCCTGAATCGTTCATAGGGCAGCAGGAGTGCGCCAGCAAAATAATTGGTCAGATAGACGCGTGCCAGCCCCCGGGCCTCGCTTTCACGCAGCCGCGAACGACGGATGATACGGGCGAATATCGCCTGATGCTCGATCTGCCCCAGCGCCTGGGCCATCCAGAACGTGCTGCTTTCCGATGGCGCGATGCGCGAGAGGAAAAGAGTGCGGTTGCGCCGGTCCATGTGCCACATCAGGCCGCGCTGGCTCAGGCCAAGGTCAATCTCGGTGCGGATGCCATGGTGGTCCATGAGGTAGCGCCCGAGCTGCTCGCGGGGGCTGCCCTCATCAAGGCGCATGAGCGCGGCCTGGCGTTCAGCCGTGCGGTCAATTTCATCAAAATAATTACGCTGGGCCTGCACCCAGTCATTGACGGCTTCATATGGCTCCACCCGGTCGGGCGCATCCGGTGTGGTCGTGTCCGGGTGCGGCGCATGCCCGACCAGCGGCACGGCCGCCTGTTCGTGGCGCAGCAGATAGGCGCGGTAGAGCCGGACGAACTGCATGCACAGATCGGGCGCCACGCGCATCGCGGCCTGCATGCTGTCCAGCTTCACTGCGCCCATGTCGAATACGGGGTCGGCCAGTATTTCGCGCAATGCCTGTATGCCGCGCGCCTCTTCAGTATCGCTGAAATAATCCACCCCGACGGAAAATATATCGCATAATGCATTGAGCAGGGGCAGGGGGAGCGGCCTGACGTCATGCTCGATCTGGTTGAGGTAACTGGCGGATATGCCCAGTTGCAGGGCCAGCGCGCTCTGGGTCATGCCCATGCGGGTGCGTTGATGACGGATACGCGATCCGGTGAAGATTTTGGTGGCGGGTTTTTTCATCTTCACAATCTTTGCAAATATCGGCGCGGCGTTCGCTTCTTTAAACGGCAAAATATCTTCCGCCCGCAACCGGGATTTGTCACAGTCCCCATCAGCAGAAACGCACAAGGGCAACACGGATGAACTGCCATGACCGGGCGAAGCCTCCATTGCGGCACAGCCTGCAACATGAACCGTGATGTTCTGCCCCGGTTATCCGCCGTGGCATGAGGCAGACGTAGGTCCGGTCGGGCATAGCGCAGAGGCAGGCATGTCATGCGCCCCGGCATGTAAACCACGTCTGGCCTCTCCTTTAATTGACCGCTGCATCCTGCATTACAGCGTGCAGGCAGCCTGACAACAGGAAACAGGTTCATGACCATCAGGACCGATGAGAATGTTTTCGTCCTGCCCGCTTTCCATGCGCGGCGGCCCTTCGTGCAACTGGCCGGAGGCGGGTTTCCGGCCCGTATGGTCCCATGGCCGGATTATGGCCATCGGGTAATGAATGTCTCCGCGCTATGCGTGGACCGGCATCTGGGCGATCATGCCGAAAAGCCCGCGATACTGTGCGGCAGGGCGCCCGATGGGCATATCGCGTGGCGCGACCTGCATGAACGGGTCTGCCGCCTGGCCAATGCCCTGACCGATCAGGGCGTGCAGCGTGGCGATGTGGTCGCGGTCGACATGCCCCTTATGGTGGAAAGTATCGTGGCCGTGCTGGCCTGCATCCGCATTGGGGCGGTACATGTGCTCATGCCTGAAGGGCTGGATGCACCCGCCCTGGCCGAACGGCTGGCCGATTGTGGCGCCGTGGCCATTGTGGCAGGCGATGGCACAGGTCATGCGCAGCCCAAGGCCATGCTGGACAGGGCCTTGGCCATGATCGGGCTGCATTGCGCGGTCAGGCTGGTGCTGGTTGTGGCTGCCGAGGGCGCGCAACTCCCCATGAAGCCGGGCCGTGACCATTTCTACAATGACGTGGTGGACTGGTACGAGCCTGATTACCCGCCCGCAGTCATGCACCCCGATGCACCCTTCTTTCTGCTGCATGCCGCGGATGGGGCAGGCAGGTTCCGCAGCGTAACCTACACGGCAGGGGAATACAGCCGCCTGCTTATCCGCACGACGGAAATGCTGGTGCCACAGGGCAATGCGGAAATTCCCTACAGCCTGCTCGACATGGCCTGGAAAGCGGGACAGACGGCGCTTGTCGTAAACGCGCTGGCAAAAGGCGCGACCATTACGAACAGTGAGGGAGCCCTGGCACCCAAGGGCCGTTGAGGCGACGGGCTGAAGCCTGTTTCCGGCAAGGCCGCCCCGCAAGGATGATGCCTGAAGGGCGGATGGCCGGATGACAGGCAGCCCGGGCACACTCCGCGTTAGCCTGACGGCAGGCGAACCGCGCCGCGCGGCATGGACATGCCCGCCGGGAAGTGCGCTGGAATGTTATGATCTCGCGCTCTACCGCCTTACAGGGCCGCGCCGCCTGCCGTCAGGATGCGAGATCGATTGCGGTGCTTGTCGTCACATGCCCGAGCCGGGGGAAAATGCAGTCATATGCGAAACGCTGCATCTCTTCGGAAAAGGTGGAGGTGATGTCTTCGGCAAGGACGACGGCATAGCCATGTTCATGCGCCGCGCGGGCGGTGGATTCCACGCCAAGGTTAGTGGAAATGCCACCAATGACCACGGTGGCAATGCCGCGCCGCCGCAACTGAAGGTCGAGATCCGTCCCGTAAAAAGCGCCCCACTGCCGCTTGGTGACATGCAGGTCGCCCGGCTGGGCCAGCCCTTCGGCCAGATCGGTCCAGTCAGGCGCAAAGCCGCCGGGAGGCGGTGCGAATGGCTGGTCGACAGGGGTATGCGGGGCATCGGCAAAATCGGGGGCGAACGCGACATTGACCACAATGACCGGCGCACCGGCGGCACGGAAGCGTGCGGCAAGGGTTTTTGAGCGCTCGACAACCCTCTCACCCGTGTAAGGCGCCAGTTGACGGGAAACGATGCCCTTCTGGAGGTCGATCAGGATCAGTGCGGTCCGGGATGCGGAAAACGATGGCATGGCGGTCTTCTCCTGTTATCAGGCTCCTGTATTCCGGGTCGTTGCCTGGAAGGGCAGGAGTTGATAGAAATTGAGCATATACTCAAACAGGGATACTATTTGAGGATGGACTCAATTACGTCAAGCAAAAAGCGCGCCCCCCTTCAGCCCCGGCGGGCGGTTGGGCGGCAACGTGTGGCCGAACTGCTGGCCGCCGCGTCCGATCTCATCGCGGAACGCGGCTATGATGCGACGACAATGGCGGAAATAGCCGCGCGGGCAGGGGCGAAAATTGGTTCGCTTTACCGCTTCTTTCCCAACAAGGAGGCGATTGCCGAGACGTTGCTGCAACAGCACATGGCAATCCTGCAGGAAGAATATGAAGCGATAGGGCGCCGCGCAGCGGGCCGTTCCCCCAGTGAGCTGGCGGATGGCTTTATTGACCTGATGGCAGGGCTCTATCCCCGCGTGCACTCGCTCCCCGCATTGATGGCCGCCCGCACGGACAGTGCGGCACTCCGTGCAAAGTCACGCGCTCAGGCACTGCCTGGCATAGCGATGGCGCTACGGGCCTGTGCCCCCGGACTGGACCAGAAAACGGCGGATGATATTGCTGCCGTTGTGCTGAACAATATGAAAGTCATGGTCGGCATGATCTATGGGGATGCGCCGACAGCGCCGGGGGCGCCGGATGAACTGCGCTGCATGAACCGGTTATATTTATCTTCCCGGCTTGAACCTTTCCGAAGGGCCGTATGACTGATCCCTGACATTCCCCTGATGGGTTGCGATAATCATGCAGCCCGCATTGAGCGGGGACGCCACGATGCGCGAGAGACATCACGCGGGGTAGGGAGTCTTTCCCCGTCCATATCTGACCTGGGCTGACCCTTTCAGTGCGCCTGTCATCTGTCAGGATCTCCAATGCCCCTGCCGATGACCTTCTGCGCGATCGAGAATAGTTACGTTCTGGCTCCTAACTTCTGGATTTTCTGACCGGAACAAAATCGCAGGATTATATTTTGTGCTGTCATACGGGCGCTCCCATTCAGTTCCGTATACTCAGGAATGCAGGCATGACAGGTCTAGGGAAAAAATCTGCCTCGCCCGCATTATATTCAGAATGAATAACCAGAGCGACCGATGAGACAATCTCTGCCTGAAAACAGGAGATCCCCGCCAAATATCTTATGGTCGGTTCCCAATATTTCCGATCGTCTATATTTGTCCATAACCATACATATCTTATCAATGGTGCGGTTATAAATGCTGTTTATGATCTTATGTATAATCTCTCTTGGACGTCATACGCCTGATTGATCTACTACCTTTTCCACGACACCGGGGCATACAGCGGCTTTTCAGGCCGGTTCATTGCTTACGGGGCCACTATGGCGAGAATTTATTTGTATTTCCTTCTCTCGTCATAAGTTTTGGAAAGTATCGATGCAGTACGCACATGATCCAGCACTCCTTCTGGCGCGCTTTCAGTTCGCCTTTACCGTAGGCGTCCATATCATCTTTCCGGCCTTTTCAATCGGGCTGGCGGCTTATCTGGCGGTTCTGGAAGGGCTGTGGCTCAGGACCGGACGGCCCGTATTCCTTGATCTTTACCGATACTGGATCAAGGTCTTCTCCATTGTCTTTGGCATGGGCGTCGTGTCGGGACTGGTCATGTCGTATGAATTCGGTACCAACTGGTCGGTCTTTTCCAAAAAAGCCGGGCCGATTACCGGCGTGCTCCTGTCCTATGAAGTCATGACCGCCTTTTTCCTCGAGGCAGGCTTCCTCGGCGTCATGCTGTTCGGCATGAACAAGGTGGGGCGCAAACTGCATTTTGCGGCCACATGCTGCGTATCGGTCGGCACCCTGATTTCCATGACATGGATCCTGTCCTCCAATTCATGGATGCAGACGCCGCGTGGTTACACCATCGACCCGGCCACCGGGCGCTTCATGCCGGCGGACTGGCTGGCCATTATCTTCAACCCGTCCTTTCCCTTCCGCCTGGTGCATATGGGGCTGGCGGCCTTCCTGTCGGTGGCCTTCATCGTGGGAGCCACGGGGGCGTGGCATATGCTCAAGGCCCGCAAGGCAGGCAAGATTTCCAGCGAGCCGGTGCGGGTCATGTTCTCCATGGCCATGTGGATGGCGGCGATCGTGGCCCCCTTGCAGATCCTTGCTGGCGATGCGCACGGCCTGAACACGCTCAAATACCAGCCCGCCAAGATTGCGGCGATGGAAGGGGACTGGGTCTCGGAAGATCATGCGCCAGAACTGCTGTTCGGCATTCCCAACATGAAGACCGAGCATACGGATTATGCCATCAGACTGCCGCTGGCCGGATCGCTGATCCTGACGCACAGCCTGAACGGCAAGGTGCCGGGCATGAAGGACTTTCCGCGTGACCAGCGGCCGCCTTCACCGGTCATCTTCTTCTCCTTCCGCATCATGGTGGCCCTTGGCATGCTGATGATGCTGGTCGGATTGTGGTCCCTTTGGTTGCGGCGCAACAGCACGCTGTTCACCAACCCGCTCTTCCATCGTGTTGCGCTGTGCATGGCGCCTGCGGGCTTCCTGGCCCTGCTGTGCGGCTGGATCACGACGGAAGTCGGCCGCCAGCCCTGGACCGTCTATGGCCTGCTGCGCACGTCTGACAGTGTATCGCCGGTTGCCCTGTCCTCCATGGCATTTTCGATGACGGCGTTCGTGGTGGTCTACGTGCTCGTGTTTGGCTCAGGGATGGGTATTCTGGTGCGCATGCTGGGCCGCACCCCGCAGGAAGGCGAGCATGATACTCCGCCATCCCACGCATCCGGGATTCTGGCCACCAGCATGCATCCGGGCGTGATTGATCCCTCTACTGGCAAAGGAGCCTGAGGCATGATGGACTTCGCATACTGGCTCCCCATCATATGGGCCGTCATTCTGGTCGCCGCCATTTCAATCTATGTCGTGCTTGATGGCTTTGACCTTGGCATCGGCATGCTGTTCGCACTCGAACGCCACCCGGACCGCCGCGATGTGATGGTCAACACCATCGCCCCCGTCTGGGATGGCAACGAGACGTGGATGGTGCTGGGCGGGGCCGTGCTGTACGGCGTCTTTCCCGGTGCCTACGCTACCCTGCTGCCCGCCTTCTACCTGCCGATCGTGCTGATGCTGCTGGCCCTGATCTTCCGCGGCGTTGCGTTTGAGTTCCGCATCATGACGCGCGACACGGGACGGGAAGGGATGTGGAATGCCGGCTTCATGGCAGGCTCCGCCATCGCCGCTTTCTGTCAGGGCGCTATCCTCGGCGGCGTGGTGCAGGGCATCAGGGTTGTTGATGGCGCCTTTGCCGGTGGCCCGCTCGACTGGCTGACCCCGTTCAGCATCCTGTGTGGCCTGTCCGTCATGTGTGGTTACGCCCTGCTGGGTGCAACGTGGCTGATCTGGCGCACCACCGGCGTGCTGGAGGAATCCTGCCGCCGCTGGGCCGCCCGGCTGGCCGTGGGCCTGTTCATCGGCATTGTCGCGGTCAGCCTGTGGACACCGCTGCTGCACGCACCTTACCTGCGCCGCTGGACCGACTGGCCCAACATCGCATTCGTTGCCCCCGTGCCGGTTCTGGTAGTCGTGCTGGGAGGGCTGTTTATCATGGGGCTGCGCAGGGGGCATTCGAAGGGGCCGTTCCTGTGCGCGCTGGGCTGGTTTTTCCTGTGCCTGTCCGGTCTGGGCATTACGGTATGGCCCTATGCCGTGCCGCCGGGCCTGACGCTGTGGGATGTATCATCCCCGCCATCGAGCCAGTTCTTCCAGTTGATCGGCACCGCCATCCTGCTGCCGATCATCCTGACCTACACGATCTATTCCTACCACGTCTTTCGCGGAAAGGTGACGGAAACCGATGGGTATCACTGAGATTGTCCGCGGCAATGGCGACGAGGCACCCCCACGCACCGGCGTGCGGATCGCATGGTTCATTGCGATCTGGTCACTGAGCACCGGCGCATTTTTCGGGGTGGCGTCGCTGCTGCACCTGATCGTTCCCCGATAAAGCGGGTGGCATGGCCGCCCGACATTTCCTTCCCTCCAATACGGGATCTGGTCCAATGCTTTTTGATTTTGAACGTGACTTTGCTGGTTCTTTGCGGTGCATTCCCATGATCGCGCGGCAGAAGCTTGATATTGTCGGCATCAAACTGAGCCTGCGCCAGTGGAGCCGGTTTACGCGCGAGGAACGGGGCCAGCTTGCCGACCTGCCATGCGAGACCGCGCCCGAACAGGCCGCCTACCGCGAACTGGTCGCCCATCTGATCGCAACCCGCAGTGACGAGCCGCTGCGCCCGCTTGCCGTGCGCGGACTGGAAGACTGGCGCGAAGAAGGCCGAATGCCCGAGGCAGTCAGGATACAGGCACAGGCTGATGGCATAGCGCCACCCACGGCGCGGCAATGGGCCAGCCTGCTGCCACTCCAGCGGTTTGCGCTGGTGAAGCTGGCCCGCTCGAAGCATGAGAATGAAAACTTCGTGCCAGCGATGCGGGAGTTCGGCCTGCTGCAACAGCATGCCGGGGTGCTGCATGATGCGGGTGCCCACACACGCCTGCCCAACTGAATGAAGCCGAGAGGGCCGAGATCATGAGCAACGAAAAAACGCCGGAATACAAACCCTATCACCATCCGGCAGGCGGGTGGGGTGCGGCCGGGGCCACCGCAAAAGTGCTGATGGAACAGAGCGTGCTGGTCAAGGGCTCACGCGGGCTGCTGGCCATGAACCAGCCGGGTGGCTTCAAGTGCCCCAGTTGCGCATTTCCTGACCCCGACCATCGCAAGACACTGGAGTTCTGTGAAAACGGGGCCAAGGCGCTGGCGCATGAAGTCACAAAGGGACGTGTGACGCGCGAGTTCTTTGAAAAATACACCGTCACCGAACTGATGCAGCAGAGCGATTACTGGCTGGAAATGCAGGGCCGCCTGACCGAGCCAATGCGTTACGACGCGGAAAGTGATCGCTACGTGCCTGTGGCGTGGGATGACGCCTTCGCCCTGATCGGCCAGCACCTGCGCGCTCTCGACAGCCCGCATCAGGCCGAGTTTTATACATCCGGCCGCACGGCGAACGAGACCGCTTTCCTGTATTCGATATTCGTGCGTGAATTCGGCACCAACAATTTCCCCGACTGCTCGAACATGTGCCACGAGCCGACCAGCCGTGGCCTGCCGCCCGTCATCGGCATTGGCAAGGGCACGATCGTCATGGGCGATTTCGAGCATGCCGAGGCAATCTTCGTGGTGGGGCAGAATACCGGCACCAATTCGCCGCGCATGATGACCAACCTGGTCGAAGCCCGCAAGCGCGGCGTGCCGATCGTGCTGATCAACCCGATGCCCGAGCGCGCGCTGATCCGCTTTACGGAGCCGCAGGATGTGCTGCAGATGGGCACATTCGGCTCGACCCCCATTTCCAGCGAATTCGTGCATGTGCGCATTGGTGGCGACCTCGCCATCTTCAAGGGCATGATGAAGGCGCTGTTTGAGGCGGAAGCACGCGGCGAGAAAGTGCTGGACCTTGACTTCATCCATGAACACACCGCCGGGCTGGATGCCCTGCGTGATGATGTGATGGGCTGTAGCTGGGACGAGATTACCCGCATCTCGGGCATAACCGAGGCACAGATCCGCAAGATCGCTGATATCTACATGAAATCCAATGCCACGATCATCTGTTACGGCATGGGTCTGACACAGCATCAGGAAGGATCGCGCCTGATCCAGCAGGTGGCGAACCTGCTGCTGCTGCGCGGCAATTTCGGCAAGCCCGGTGCTGGCATCGCGCCAATCCGTGGCCACTCCAACGTGCAGGGCGACCGCACGGTGGGCATTGATGAAAAACCGACTCAGGCCTATCTGGACCGCGTGCGCGATGTGTTCGGCTTTGAACCGCCGCGCGAACACGGGCACCATGTGCTCGAAGCGGTCGAGGCCATGGAAGCGGGTACCGCCAAGGTATTCTTCGGCATGGGCGGCAATTTCATCCGCGCCGTGCCCGATACGGACCGCTCCTATGCCGCCATGCGCAACCTCAACCTGACGGTTGGCGTGGCGACAAAGCTGAACCGGGGGCATCTGGTGCATGGCAAGGATGCGCTGCTCCTGCCGGTTGTTGCCCGCTCGGAAATCATCCGCACGCAGGCAGGCGAGCAGTTCGTGACCATTGAGGATGCGATGGCGAATGTGACGGCTTCACGCGGCGTGTTCGAACCCGTGAGCGAGCACGTACTGCCGGAGACCGAGATTGTGTGCCGCATGGCCATGGCGGCACTGCCCAACTCCCGCACGCCATGGGCGGATTACATGGTCGATTATAACCTGATCCGGGACAGGATCGCCGACGTCTATCCTGAAATCTATGCGGATTTTTCCGAAAAGATCAAAGACCCGCATGGTTTTCACCTCGATATCCCGCCCCGTCGCCGCGTGTGGAAAACACCCAATGGCAAGGCGAATTTCCTCGTGCTGCCGGGGCTGGAAGTCGATGTACCGGTCAAGGATCCGGCCATGCTGCGTCTGGCCACCATCCGTTCGCATGACCAGTATAATACGACCATCTACAGCAACAGCGACCGTTACCGTGGCGTGTACAACACCCGCCTTGTCGTGTTCATGAACAGGGACGACATGGCCGAACGCGGTCTGGCGAACGGGGATGTAATTGGCCTTGAAACCTACAGTGATGACGGGATCAGGCGCTATGTCGATGGCCTGAACGTGCTTGACTATCCTATGCCGCGCGGCGCCATAGCCGGATACTACCCGGAACTGAATCCGCTGCTGCCACTGGACTATTTTGACGAGATCAGTGGAACGCCTGCGGCCAAATCCATCCCGGTCAGGGTTGTGGAAAGTGTTGCATCCGCACCGCCCATCCGGATTGCGGGCTGACAGGGCCGGCGGTCATGGATCACGCTCAGAACAGTGCCGTGCCGCCTGTCGACCAGCTTGGCCGCCCGCTGCGCGACCTACGCATTTCGGTCATGGACCGCTGCAACTTCCGGTGCCCCTACTGCATGCCCGAAGCCACCTACCACGAGGGCTTCCGGTTCCTGGGGCCGAAGGAACGGCTGGATTTTGACGAGATCGAACGGGTCGCGCGCATGGCCGCCGCACTGGGGGTGACCAAAATACGGCTGACCGGCGGGGAGCCTCTCCTGCGGCCGGGCCTGCCTGACCTGGTCCGCCGCCTGAGCGCCCTGCCGGGCATTGAGGATGTGGCGCTGACAACCAATGGCGTGCTGCTGCCGCGCTTCGCGCCAGCCTTGCGTCAGGCGGGGCTGCGGCGCGTGACGGTCAGCCTCGACAGTCTGGACCCGGTCGTATTCGCCCATATGAGCGGCGGCAGGGGTGACCTCCCTGCCGTGCTGAAGGGCATCGATGCTGTATGTGCCGCAGGCTTTGAAGGCGGCGTCAAGATCAACACCGTGGTCCAGCGTGGCGTGAATGATGCGGGCGTGCCGGATATTCTGGCACGCTTTCGCAATACCGGTGTAACGGTCCGGCTTATTGAATACATGGACGTGGGCAATCGCAACGGGTGGGCGCGCGGCGATGTCGTGCCCTCCAGCGAACTGCGTGCCCGCATTGCCGCACTCTGGCCCCTTGAAGCGCTGCCGCCCCGCTATCGCGGCGAGGTGGCGCGTCGTTACCGCTACGTCGATGGGGCAGGGGAGATCGGGTTCGTCTCGTCCGTCAGCGCGCCATTTTGTGGTGCATGCTCCCGCGCGCGCCTGTCTTCCGACGGCAAGCTTTACACCTGCCTTTTCGCAACAACCGGCACGGACCTGCGCACGCTCCTGCGTGCAAATGCCGGTGATGGGGGAAGTGATGAGCGGCTGCGTGCAACCCTCTCACAGGTCTGGCGCCACCGGGCGAATCGCTATAGCGAGGAGCGCACGCTCTCGGCAGGCAGGAAATCCGACCCGGAAAAAATCGAAATGCATTATATTGGGGGATGACGTGAGCTTCATGTGCACATCCCAGGATTCACTGGGGCGCAGGCCATGACGGCGTTCCTGTATGGGCTGGTCCTGGCCGGTGGCGAAAGTCGCCGCATGGGGCAGGACAAGGCGGCATTGCCTTATGATGGCCGCCCGCAGCTTGCCCGTGCTTTTGACCTCGTGCAGCGGCATGCAGGGCGCTGTTTTGTCTCGATCCGTCCCGATCAGCAGCCTGACCCACTCCGGGCGTCCTATCCCTGCATCATGGACAGGCGGGAGATCATGGACAGGCTCGGCGGCGGGCCAATGGTTGGCGTGCTGTCCGCTCATGTAGCTTACCCAGAAGCAGCCTGGCTCGTCGTTGCCTGTGACCTGCCGATGCTGGACGACACAACGCTTGCCGCCCTTGTGCAGGAACGCAATGCGGCTCTGGCCGCCACGGCCTATGTGAGTGAAAGCGACGGACTGCCCGAGCCACTCTGCACGATATGGGAACCTGCTACGCTGGCCGCCCTGAACAGGCAGGCAGCAAGGCAGAAAATTCGACCGCGCCAGATGCTCACCGGTTCAACGGTCCGTCTCCTTGAAGTAAAGAAAGCAGGCGCGCTGGAAAACGTAAATGCACCTGATGAACGCGACCGGGCATTGAAGCGCCTTGGATGTGCAGGGCAGGAAGTAAAATGCTCGGTATAAAGTTAGAGTATTTCATCCAGCCTCAGGATGGAGCCGCGCTGCATGATGAACACGGCTTTCAGTGCCTGCCATGACATTACCGATAAGACCAAGCCCCGCATCCCGGCCTGGAAAACCGAGCATGACGCGGGCACCGTGAGTGCGAAAGTGCCGTGCCCCACACCCTGACCATTGAACCGTGCCCACCGCATGCCCGAGGCTACCGTCATGTCCGCCCTTTTTTACCCGTTAGATGTTAGCGCCCTGTCCCGTCCGGATGAGAAATTCAGCCTGAACGTGGCGGAAGAAGTGCCGGTCAGCCTCATGTTCAACGGAATTTTTCCATACGGCACGATGATGATGACGCCTGCGGACCTGGAGGATTTCGCCTATGGATACTGTATGACCGAACAGATCGTAGGCTCTGTTGCAGATATCCGCTCGGTGAACATCTTAACAGCAGAAGACGGGCTGACCCTTGATATTTTTATAAAGGGCAGCGCGCTGACGCAGCTCATGCGCCGTAATGTGCGCATGCAGACCGGCCATTCGAGTTGTGGCATATGCGGCAGCGGGACCGTACCGGAATATGACGCTGTAGCAGCCGCCCCGTTGGGGGAGGGACCGCGCCTGCCGGTAACGGCAATACGCAAGGCATTGCATGAACTGCGCACGTGGCAGACGCTGAACGCGGCGACACGGATGGTGCATGCAGCCGCATGGGCAGATGATAACGGCAGTATTCACATGATCAGGGAGGATGTAGGCCGGCACAATGCGCTGGACAAGCTGATCGGTGCGCGCGCCCGCCACCCCGAAGCGTTCCATGAAGGCTTCTGCCTGCTGACAAGCCGTTATTCATTCGAGATGGCGCTCAAGACCGTGCGGGCAGGCATCGCCATCGTGGTCGCGATTTCTGCCCCGACATATCGTGCCTTCCGTACCGCTGAAAAGATGAACCAGACCCTGATCGCCATTGCACGCCGGGATGAGCAGACACTGTTTTGCGGTGGAAACCGCCTTGTCGGTTTCGGGGCAGGCATGCAGCATCTGAACCACACGCCGGGCGCCCCGAAAAACCCGTCAGTTTGAATTTTCAGGCAATCCTTGGGAAATAACGCGTTTCAGGGCAGTGAAATAAGAGTCCCTGAATTGTGTGCTCATCGGTGCGTCGGGAATGAACACGTCAAAGACGTGATAGGCACCGGGAATGACACAGACCTCCGTCGGCACGCCAGCAGCCATCAGGCGCCGGGCATATTCCAGATCCTCGTCCAGAAACAGGTCCAGGGAGCCTACGCCAATATAGGCAGGGGGCAGTCCCGTCAGGTCCGTTGCGCGAAAGGCCGCGGCATATTCTGAAATGCCTGCACTCCCGGGCGTTTTGCCAAGATAGGCGTTCCATGCGTAATGATTGGCGGAACGCGTCCAGATATATTCGCCCAGGGCGGGCGATGGCATGAGTGTTGTGCCGGTCCGGTCATCCAGCATGGGATAAATCAGGAGCTGGAACAGGATCTTGATTTCCGCCCGATCGCGTGCCAGCAGGGCAAGGCAGGCTGTCAGGCCGCCGCCTGCGCTATCTCCTCCAATAATCAGGCGGTTTCGGTCAATTCCCAGATCGGCTGCGTGGTCATGTGCCCATTTCAGGGCGGCATAGCAGTCCTCGATTGCCGCAGGGTAGGGGGCTTCTGGTGCCAGACGGTAATCAACCGAAAAAATCACCAGCCCCAGTTCGCTGACCATCTGCCGGCAGCGTGCATCATCAACCTCCGGTGTGCCGCTTACGATCCCGCCACTATGGATATAGACCAGCGCAGGGGCATTCGGGTGGCTGGCCACGGGCCTGTAGGTCACGACCGGAACGGCAGGCGCGCCGTCGGGGCCGGGCACGCGGCCTTCCTCAACCATGACATCAGGATATTCGGCAACCCTGACGCTGCGGATGGCGGCAATGAATGCCTTGCGGGTCTCGCCCAGTGTCTCATCCGCAAGGCCATCAAAGGAAGGCAGGACTTTCAGGGCCGCGCGAAATTCCGGGGCGACGGGATTGTGAGGCATGACAGTTTCTCCGCATTATCTTTCCCTCACGATAGAAGGCATCGGGCCAGAAGCCTCATCACGTCCAACTGATTGAACGGAAAGTGTTATTCACGGAATTCAGGCTGATGGACCCGGACATGCCGGCGTATGCTGGCATGCGTTTCTTGTATTTATTTTTATTCACCCATATTTTATCCTGCTGATCAATCAGGGTAGCCGGAATCATATATGGTAAGCACTCATCACCACGACCACATATAAATACAAAGCATAGGACAAATAAAAATGCCTGTTGATCAGATGCACAAGAGCATGTCGGAAAATGCGGGCTTCATCGCGGCCCTGGACCAGAGCGGGGGGTCCACGCCGGGCGCGCTGCGACATTACGGCATACCTGACAGCGCCTACAGCACCGATGCCCAGATGTTTGCGCTTATGCATGAAATGCGGGTCAGGGTCATGACCGCCCCGGCCTTTACGGGCAAGAAGATCCTCGCCGCCATCCTGTTCGAGCAGACCATGAACGGACTGGTCAACGACACGCCCGTGCCCACCTACCTGTGGAAGGAAAAGGGGGTTGTCCCGTTCCTGAAGGTGGACAAGGGGCTGGAGCCTGAAGCAGGCGGCGTGCAGGTGATGAAGCCAATCCCCACCCTTGAAGCCATGCTGGAGCAGGCGGTCAGCAAGGGCATTTACGGCACGAAGGCCCGCTCGGTCATCCGCCTGCCCGAGCGCGAGGGCATTGCCGCCATCGTAAAGCAGCAGTTCACCCTGGCCGAGCAGGTCGCGGCACGTGGTCTTGTTCCCATCATGGAACCCGAGGTCCTGATCAAAAGCCCGGACAAGGCGGGGGCGGAAACGCTGCTGCATGATGAACTGCACCGTGGGCTGGATGCGCTGCCGGGTGACTATCAGGTGATGATCAAGGTCTCGATCCCTGAAAAGGCTGATCTTTACCTTGACCTGATCAGGCACCCCCGCGTGCAGCGCGTGGTGGCACTGTCCGGCGGGTATCCGCGTGATGAAGCCTGCCAGCGACTGGCAGCCAACCACGGCATGATCGCCAGTTTCTCGCGCGCGCTGCTGCAGGACCTGCGCTACACCATGACGGATGCGGAATTCGATGCCGCCCTCGCAAAATCCATCGAACAGATATTCAAGGCCTCGACGCAGAAGGCCTGATGCCCGGCCTTCTCCATCTCAGGCAAAAAAAACGGCTTCCGGTTCACTCCGGAAGCCGTTTTTTGTTCCCCTGCCTCTCCGTTTCAGGCCGATGGGCGCGTGGATGCCTTTCCGTCCTGCGGCATGGAACGCGCGCCCAGCTCACGCAGCGGCCAGCCCGCAAGCAGGTGGGATTCAATGTCCTCCAGTGAAACCCCTTTCGTTTCCGGCACATAAAACAGCGTGATGGCGATAAACAGGGCATTCATGCCAGCAAACAGCCAGAAGGTATGGGCTTCCCCCAATGTATCAAGCACGCTGAGGAATGTATTGCTGACCGCCCAGTTGGTTGCCCAGTTGGTAAAGGTGGAGCAGACAATGCCAAAGTCACGACCGCGCAGGGGCTGGATCTCGGCGCATAATGTCCAGACCAGTGGCCCGGCGCCAATGGCGAACCCCAGCACAAACACCAGCAGCGACCCGACCATGGCGATCTGGGCTGTCGTGTCATGGCCACCATATTCAACCAGGCCACCTGCTAGCAGCATGCTGCCTGTCATGATGGCGCAGCTGAGCAGCAGCAGTGGCCGCCGGCCCCAGCGGTCAACCGTCACGATCGCGACGCACGTGGCGACAAGGTTGATCAGGCCGATCAGCGCCGTGGCCCAGCCTGCGGCGGATGCGCCAAAATCGGCGGCCTGAAAGACTTTGGGGGCATAATACATCAGCACATTGATGCCGGTCAGCTGCTGCATGATCTGCAATACGATGCCCAACCCGACCGAGCGGCGGAAGTTGGCGTTGTTGCGGAAAAACGAAAATCCCTCCGACCGGCCCCGGGTCAGTTCCGTGGCAATATCGGATATTTCCCGGTCCGCCTGCTGCGGGCTTGGCCGCAGGTAGCGCATCACCGTGCGGGCACGCAGCTTTTCCCCCCGCATCATGAGCCAGCGTGGACTATCGGGCAGGAACAGGCAGCCGATGAGGAAGACGGTCGCGGGCACTGTCATGAGTCCCAGCATCCACCGCCAGTGCGCGCCATTCGCCAGCACCCCATCGGTTACGTAGGACAGGAAGATGCCGCCCGTCATCATCAGCTGGTAACACGCGATCATCGACCCGCGCTGCGCCACTGCCGAGACTTCCGATATGTAGAGCGGTGCGGTAAAGGCGGCGATCCCCACCGCGAAGCCCAGAAAAATCCGACCGATGATGAGCACCGTGACGGAGGGGGCCAGCGCGCTGATCAGGGACCCGGCCAGAAAAAGGATGGACGACCCCAGCAGCGCGCGCCTGCGCCCAAAGCGGAAAGAGATCGTTCCCGCAATCAGCGACCCCACGGCCGCCGCCGCCATCATGGAGGAGACGATCCATTCCTGCGTGCGTGGCGATGCATTGAAGTCCGTGCCGATAAAGCGCAGCGCGCCCGCGATCACCCCGGTATCCAGCCCGAACATGAGACCGGCAAGGGCCGCCAGCACCCCCACCACAATGGCATGCCCTGTCGTTGGCGCGGCAGGAGAGGGGGCGTGCGCCTGCGGGCGGGCATGTGTCATGGCGCGGGGAACCTGATCTTCTTCGGGCATGCGTGACACCTTGTTCTTGTTATTTATTGGGATGCGGCTGTTCCGCTACATGATTGACGGGAAAGGTCCGGCCCGGCCATCATGAACAACCGGGTCATTACAGACGCTGACATGCATGTATCAATGCATGGATTGCCCCCTGCTGAACAACAGATATGAACCCGCTCGCCAACATTTTTCTGTGACCCGGATATCTAAAATTTTTATATAAATCTAAGAAAATCCTGATAATGGCGACAAAAGGCCAATCGTCATACCTGATAGCCGTCACTTTCAGTGCGATGGACAGGAAAATGCCCCACGGAAGGGTATCCGGAACGTGTTATGAGCAATCCGTATTTCAGATATAAGTAACAGAATCGGCACCAGCATAAGAATCATTTTACGGACTGAATCGAGTCTGTAAACGTATTTCATGTTTACATATGTAATATCCATAAATTCTAACAAAAATCCGATTCTGACTCCCTGTTATTTCTTCAATATGTGATCCTGCACATATTTTTGTGTACCGGAGCAATATCCGGGCCTGTTTCAGGATGTCTGGCAGCGTGCGTGCGCCCATATGTTCCCGGACCTTGTTTCCTGCTGAAAATGGCGGAAAACAGGATATTTTCAGGCTTTGACATATCTTGTCACATTCCCATAACAGCATATGAAAAATGTATTCCCATGCGCAGAAAGAATAAATAAGGATCAAGAACTCGTGAATGACCGAGGCTGGCATTAGGGCAGGATTGGGACTTCAATGCAGGAACTGCCGCGCCGGACATGACGGCCTGTTCCATGTGAATGAACCGCAGGACTGAATCAATTACATCCAGCCCTCGGGTTATATTGGAAAGATGTCAGCGCATCAGTCCCTGTACTGTCATGGATGGCAGCAGGGTAATGGATCCCGGCACAGATATGTGACGTACGTGACATGCGGGCATGACAGGATGAAAGCCGTCCCTTCATGCAGTTTCATGTAACGCCCGGAACTCACAGGGCTGGCCGTGACAATGGAGGACGGTTTTCATGCGTTCATTATTTCCCTGTCCCGTATGGGCACCCGATGGGGCCGGCACTGCACGGGTGGATATTGATACCCTGTGCATCAATACAATCCGCACACTGGCCATGGATGCGGTGCAGAAAGCCAATTCCGGCCACCCGGGCACGCCCATGGCGCTGGCCCCGCCAGCCTATGCATTGTGGCGCGAGGTCCTGAACTACGATCCCGCCAACCCCCTGTGGCCCAACCGCGACCGCTTCGTGCTGTCGATCGGCCATGCTTCCATGTTGCTGTATTCGCTGATCTACCTTGCCGGTATCCGTGATGTGAAAGACGGGCGCGTTCTGGCCAACCAGCCTTCGCTGACCCTTGCGGATATCGAGCAGTTCCGCCAGCTCAATTCCCGCACGCCGGGCCACCCGGAATACGGGCACACCGCAGGCGTCGAGACCACGACCGGCCCGCTGGGGCAGGGGTGTGGCAACTCTGTGGGCATGGCCATCGCCCAGAAATGGCTGGCCGCGCATTTCAACAAACCCGGCTTCGACCTGTTCACCTACCACACCTACACATTCTGTGGTGATGGCGACAATATGGAAGGCGTATCCAGCGAGGCCGCATCCATCGCGGGTCACCTGAAGCTGGGGAACCTGACATGGATCTATGACAGCAATCATATTTCCATCGAGGGCAATACCCGCATCGCCTTTACCGAAAGCGTGCATAAACGCTTCGAGGCCTATGGCTGGCATGTGCTGGAACTCAAGGATGCGAACGATACGGCTGATTTCCGCCGCCTGCTGACTGAAGCCAAGGCGGAAACATCCCGGCCCACGCTGATCATCGTGCATTCCATCATCGGCTGGGGCTCGCCGCACAAGGCGGGCACGGCTGCGGCGCATGGCGCGCCCCTGGGCGTGGAAGAAATACGCGAAACCAAGAAATTCTACGGCTGGCCGGAAGACAGGAGCTTCTATGTGCCCGAGGGCGTGCCCGAACACTTCCAGCAGGGCATCGCCACACGCGGGGCGGCCGCCAGCAAGGCATGGCACGACCTGCTGGCCCGTTACCGCACGGCGCACCCCGACCTTGCGGCCGAACTCGACCTGATCCTGGCCGGAAAGCTGCCCGAAGGCTGGGATGCACAGATCAGCGATTTCCCTGCTGACGCGAAGGGCCTTGCCTCCCGCGCCAGTTCCGCGACCGTGCTCAACCAGGTCGCTGCCAGCTACCCGTGGATGATCGGTGGCTCAGCCGACCTGTCGCCCTCTACCAAGACGCACCTGACATTCGATGGCGCCGGTGATTTCCAGCCCCCGCAATGGGGTGGAACCTATGGCGGGCGCAACCTGCACTTTGGCGTGCGGGAACATGCCATGGGGTCGATCTGCAACGGGCTGGCGCTCTCTTACCTGAGGCCCTACTGCTCTGGCTTCTTCATCTTTTCCGACTACATGAAGCCACCCATCCGCCTTGCAGCACTCATGAAGCTGCCGGTGCTGTATATCTTCACCCATGATTCCATCGGGGTAGGGGAGGACGGCCCGACCCACCAGCCGGTCGAACAGCTGGCCCAGCTTCGCGCGACGCCGGGTGTCACCCTGATCCGCCCGGCGGACGCCAACGAGGTAGCCGAGGCCTGGCGCACCCTTGTCCCGCTGGCTGATCGCCCCACCGTCCTGGTGCTGACCCGCCAGAACCTGCCCACCCTCTGCCGCAAGACCTATGCCCCGGCCACCGGCCTGGCAAAGGGGGCCTACGTGCTGGCCGACAGCAGCCCCGGCACGCCTGATGTCATCCTCATGGCAACGGGTAGCGAGGTCGGGCTGATCGTGAAGGCTTTCGAACAGCTCAAGGCCGAAGGGGTCAAGGTCCGCATCGTCTCCATGCCGTCATGGGATCTGTTCGAGGCCCAGCCCCGGTCCTACCGCGACAGCGTCCTGCCCCCCGATGTGACTGCCCGCGTGGCGGTGGAACAGGCTGCCCGCCTAGGATGGGAACGCTATGTCGGCCTGCAGGGGGCGACCATCGTCATGCATGGCTTTGGCGCGTCCGCCCCGGCGGGTGAACTGGAGGTCAAATTCGGATTCACGGTGGACGCCGTCCTGACCGAAGCCCGCCAGCAGCTTGCCGCCCGGCGCTGACCGCCCGCACAACCATAATTGCGACAGCACAGCCACCACGCGCCGGGTGGCTGCCAGCAACACATGAAGGAAACATACCATGACCGCGTATGACGCCGGCACCAGTGACGCCGCCAATCCGCTGAAGCAGATGGCCCGCCTTGGCCAGTCCCCGTGGCTGGACTTCATCCAGCGCTCCTATACCGAAAGCGGCAGGCTGAAAAAGCTGGTGGAGGAAGACGGGCTGAAAGGGGTCACCTCCAACCCGTCCATTTTCCAGAAAGCCATGGGCCACGGCACCGATTACGATCCGCAGATCCGCCAGATCCTTGCCCATCAGATCGTGGATGCCGGAACGCTGTATGAAACACTGGCGATCCATGACATCCGTGCCGCGGCAAAGGTGCTGCACCCGGTCTATGAACAGACCGCGAAGGTGGATGGCTATGTCAGCCTTGAGGTCTCGCCCTATCTGGCGCGTGATACCGATGCCACGCTTGCCGAAGCACGGCGGCTGTGGCTTGCGGTGGGGGCACCCAACCTCATGATCAAGATACCCGGCACGGATGAAGGCGCGCCCGCGGTACAGGCCGCCATCGCCGCCGGGATCAATGTCAACGTCACGCTGCTGTTCTCGCTCAATGCGTACAAGAAGGTAGTGGAAGCCCATATCGCCGGGCTGGAGGACCGCCTGAGCCGTGGCGAAAGCGTGAAGGGGATCGCAAGCGTCGCTTCCTTCTTCGTCAGCCGCATTGACGTCAAAATTGATAAGGAAATTGATGATCGTGTCGCGGCAGGTGACAGGGACGCCGCCGCCCTGAAGGCCCTGCGTGGCAAGGTGGCCATTGCCAACGCCAAGCTGGCCTATGAATACTGGCAGGGCGTGGTGAAAAGCCCGCGCTGGCAGAAACTGGCGCAGGCAGGCGCCATGCCCCAGCGCCTGTTGTGGGCCAGCACCAGCACGAAGGACAAGACGTTCAGCGACGTGCTGTATGTGGACGGCCTGATCGGCCCGGAAACCGTCAACACCATTCCGCCTGCCACCTTTGATGATTTCCGCGATCACGGCAGGGTCGCCCCGACCCTGACACAGGACGTGGCGGGCGCGCATGCGGTGATCGGCGAAGCCCGGCGCCTTGGCCTTGATCTGGATGGCGTGACCCGGACCCTTGTGGATGAAGGGGTGCGCGGCTTCGAGGAAGCCTTCGACGCCCTGCTTGGCGCGATTGCCGCCAAGCAGGCGGCGTTCCTTGGCCACAGGCTTACCACCACCACGCTCAACCTGCCTGCCGACCTTGATACGGCGGTCAGGGCCGAACTGGAAACATGGCGCACGCAGGGTAACGTCCGCCGCCTGTGGTCAAAGGACGCCACGCTGTGGACGGGCCATGACGAGGCAGGCTGGCTGAAATGGCTCAGCATTGTCGATGACCAGTTGCTGGATCTGGCGAAGTTCGAGGAATTCCAGGCCGAGGTGAAGGCGCGCGGCTTCCGTGACGCGCTGCTGCTGGGCATGGGTGGCTCCAGCCTTGGGCCGGAAGTGCTGTCAGTCACGTTCGGCAAACATGAAGGCTTCCCCCGCCTGTATGTGCTCGACAGCACCGACCCGCAGCAGATCCGGGATTTTCAGGACAGGATCGACATCAGCAAGACGCTGTTCATCGTCTCGTCCAAATCCGGCGGCACGCTGGAGCCCAACATCCTCAAGGCCTATTTCTTTGATCAGGCCAGAAAGGTGCTCGGTGACAAGGCCGGGTCGCACTTCATCACCGTGACCGACCCCGGCTCGCACATGGAAGACGTGGCGAAGAAGGATAAGTTCTGGAAAATCTTCTACGGTAACAAACAGATCGGTGGCCGGTATTCCGTGCTGTCCGATTTCGGCATGGTGCCCGCAGCCATCGCGGGCCTGCCGCTGAAGCGGCTGCTGGATTCCGCCCTGCGGGGTGAAAAATCCTGCGCGGCCTCCGTCCCGCCCGCGCAGAACCCCGGCGTGGTGCTTGGCGCGGTGCTCGGCGTGGCAGCCCGCTCGTTTGGCCGCGACAAGATCACGCTGCTGGCATCGCCTGCCATATATGACATGGGCGCCTGGCTGGAACAGTTGCTGGCGGAATCAACGGGCAAGGACGGCCGCGGCCTGATCCCCATTGATGGGGAAACCGCCGGCCCCGCCTCCGTTTATGGCAAGGACCGCGTGTTCATCTACCTGCGCCTGGGCGAAAAACCGTGTGAGAAACAGGATGCGGCGTTCAAGAAGCTGATCGCGGCGGGGGAGCCGGTCGTCACCATCGAACTGCATGACCGCTACCAGATTGCCCAGGAATTCTTCCGCTGGGAATTCGCCACCGCCGTCGCCGGTTCGATCATCGGCATCAATGCCTTCAACCAGCCCGATGTCGAGGCCTCGAAGATCGAGACCAAGAAGATCACCACTGCCTATAACGAGACTGGCAAGCTCCCGCCTTACGAGCCGTTCGCCAAGGATGGCCCGTTCGCCTTCTATGCCGACCCCCAAAACGCTGCGGCCCTGAAGGGCGGCACGGCGGAAGCCATCCTGAAGGCCCATTTCGCCCGGGGCAGGGCAGGCGATTATGTCGCCCTGCTGGCCTATATCGACCGCGACACCGCCACGCGCGAATGGCTCCAGCAGGTGCGGCTGTCGGTGCGTGATGGGTTGAAACTGGCCACGGCTGCGGAATTCGGCCCGCGTTTCCAGCATTCCACCGGACAGGCCTACAAAGGTGGGCCCAACACGGGCGTATTCGTGCAGATCACGTGTGATGACGATGTCAACCTGCCGGTGCCGGGTGAGAAATATACCTTCAGCATCGTGAAGGAAGCCCAGGCCCGTGGGGACCTGGAAGTGCTGGGCGAACGCGGCCGTCGCGCCCTGCGCGTGCATATCCACGGCGACCTGAAATCCGGCCTTGAAAAACTGGCGCAGGTCATCAAGTCCGCGGTCTGATCGCGCGGCGAAACCGCCCCGTCATGACCGGTGGACATGGTGGGGCCTCTTTTTTCACCAGCCCGAATATGGGCCGAGGCGCAGGGCCGGTCCCTGCCACGGGAGCAGTAAAAATCATGCAGATTGGTATAGTGGGTCTGGGCAAGATGGGCGGCAACATCGCCATCCGCCTGACACGTCACGGGCACGATGTGGTGCTTTATGATCGTACGCCTGCCGTAATGTCCAAAGTGGCGGAACGGGCCGAGGCTGGAAAAACCGTCTCGTCATCCGGGTTGAAGGACATGGTGACGAAACTGACCGCCGAGCGGCGGATCATCTGGCTCATGCTGCCCGCAGGCGAGGTTACCGAGGCAGCAGTCAAGGAACTTGGTGGCCTGCTGGGCAAGGGTGATATCCTGATCGACGGTGGCAACTCCTTCTACAAGGACGATATCCGCCGGGCCGCCGAACTCACGAAAAAGGGCGTTCACTACGTTGATGTCGGCACATCGGGCGGCGTGTGGGGCCTGGAACGTGGCTACTGCATGATGTACGGCGGCACGAAGGACGCCACCGATCATATCGACCCCATCCTGTCGGCCCTTGCACCCGGGCTTGGCGATATCCCCCGCACGCCGAACCGTGACAAACCCGGTTTCGACCCGCGCGCCGAACAGGGCTACCTGCATTGCGGGCCTGCGGGTTCAGGCCATTTTGTCAAAATGGTCCATAACGGCATTGAATACGGCATCATGCAGGCCTTTGCCGAGGGCTTCCATGTCATGAAGTCCAAGAATTCCACCGATCTGCCTGAAAACCAGCGCTTCGAGCTGAACATGGCCGATATTGCCGAAGTGTGGCGGCGTGGCAGCGTGGTTTCGTCCTGGCTGCTCGACCTTTCGGCATGCGCGCTGGCGGGCAACCCGGACCTGTCCAATTACAAGGGCGACGTAGCGGATTCCGGTGAAGGCCGCTGGACCATCGAGGCCGCGATTGAAGAAGCCGTGCCCGTTCCGGTGATGACGGAAGCCCTGTTCACGCGTTTCCGTTCCCGCACAGGCAACAACTTTGCCGAGAAGATGCTGTCTGCCATGCGTTTCGGCTTTGGTGGCCATATCGAAGGCACGAACAACTGATGGCGCGCGCCTGATAACCCACCCGGCAGGCCAGACCACGCAGGCACCATAACGACCACGGGCGGCCCGTCGGGTTTTAACGCTAAAGAGTTCAGGGAGAAGCAAGATGGAGAGCATTGTCGCATCCGCGTCCTCGCAGATTGACGACACGCAGCATGAAAACGTGCCGCGTCGCGGGCCACCGGGGGTATTTGTCATATTCGGCGGGGGCGGGGACCTGACGCACCGTCTTCTTGTCCCGGCACTCTACAACCTGGCCAGCGCAGGACTGCTGGACAGCCATTTCTCCATCATTGTGGTGGACCGGGCCGATGTCTCGGCAGCCGACCTGCGCCAGAGCTTTCATGATTCCCTGGAAAATTTCGTAACCAGTCGTGGAACCTCTGCCGTCAGCCTGCATGATGATGTGTGGAAGCGCCTGTCCTCCAGCATCGACTACGTGCGCGGCTCGTTTGAAGATACGGCAACATACGATGCCCTTGCCCAAAAAACCGGTAACCAGAACTGTATTTTCTACCTCGCGGTGGCCGCCCGTTTCTTTGGCACGATCGTGGACCAGCTTGGTGTGTCTGGCCTTGCGAAGGAAAGCGGGAAGACCTTTCGCCGGGTCATTATCGAAAAGCCCTTCGGCAGCGATCTTGCTTCCGCCATTGCGCTGAACGGGCGGCTGCTGCGCACGCTTGACGAAAGCCAGATTTACCGGATCGACCATTATCTGGGCAAGGAAACGGTGCAGAACATCCTTGCCCTGCGCTTCTCCAACGGTTTTTTCGAGCCTTTGTGGAACCGCGACAATATCGACCATGTGCAGATCACGGCAGCCGAGACGGTGGGCGTGGAACGGCGCGCCCGGTTTTATGAAAGCACGGGCGCCGTGCGCGACATGGTGCCCAACCATGTCATGCAGTTGCTGGCCATGACGGCGATGGAAGCGCCCATTTCGTTCGATGCCGATGCGGTGCGTGATGAAAAGACCAAGGTGCTCAAGGCCATCCATACCGTGCAGCATCATGACGTGGTGCGCGGCCAGTACGCGGCGGGCAGCATCAAGGGGCAGCCCGTTGCAGGCTACCGCGACGAACCCGGCGTGGACCCGCATTCCCATACCGAGACTTATGTGGCGATGAAACTCATGATCGATAACTGGCGCTGGGCGGGGGTGCCGTTCTATGTGCGCACCGGCAAGCGCCTGGCCGCGCGCAAGACGGAAATTGCGGTGCATTTCAAGTCGGCACCCTATGCCCTGTTTCGCGACACACCGGTGGACAAGCTGACCCCCAATATCATGCTTTTGCATATCCAGCCGACCGAAGGGGTGACGTTGCAGTTTTCCGCCAAGATTCCCGGCCCCACGGTGCATCTGGGTGGGGTGCGCATGAAGTTCGACTATTCCGAATGGTTCCACGAAGGGCCAAGCACCGGCTACGAAACCCTGCTGTATGACTGCATGATAGGGGATGCGACCCTGTTCCAGCGCGCGGACAATATCGAGGCCGGATGGCGCGTGGTCCAGCCCGTTCTGGACTGGATGCACGCCCCCGCGGGACTGGATTTCTACGCCGCCGGCAGCGAGGGGCCGAAGGCCGCCGATGACCTGCTGGCCCGCGACCACCGGCACTGGCTGAAAATCGGGTCCTGACGGGACATGATCCGCGCCTCAACCTGACTAACATGATACTGACAGGAGGACACTTCCGTGTCTGATCCCGAAATACGCCTTGTACTGGCCGATGTGGATGGCACACTGGTCACGAAGGACAAGATCCTGACCCCACGCGCCATCCGCGCGGTCGAGCGCCT
>NZ_QQBI01000001.1:0-216255 GCF_004302915.1 Komagataeibacter xylinus
ATCATCCCTAAAGACAACAATCGCGCCGCCAGCATATCCCTTCCAGATACTCTCTCTATTCTCTTGTCAAAGAACCCTCAACCCAACAGGGCCGAGTAACCTAGCAAATCCACCAAAGAAGCTCAAGAAGTTTCCTCAGCGCCGCCGGTGATTGGGGATATAGGACCACCATCACATACCGTCAATCAGAAAATCGCAGCAGAAGTGAAAAAACTTGTTCCGACATCCGGGAATACACCCAGAAAATGGCACCAGACTGCGGATTACGGGCCATGAAAAAACAACCGACAAAAAGGGGCTTCCCCCATTCGGGGCATAAATCCTATCCATTTAAGGCAGGCGCAAAGTGACATGTTTTGAGACATACCGCCTCAATCAGTGTCATTCATTGCAAAAAGCAGGGTCTCATGACGAATCAGTCCCCCAAATCTTCCCTCGTGAGCGAGGTCAATGAGCGCGTTGCCGTGCGCATGACCATCATATTCGGCAGCATCTGGTGTGTTTATGGCTTTCTGGTTTTTTCGCTCATTCCGCTGGCAGCTCCTGCATGGCAGAACACGCTGCTCTATATAAGCAACTGCATCCAGCTCGTTGCCCTGCCTGCACTGATGGTGGGCAACGCGGTTCTGAGCCGGGGAGCAGACCAGCGCGCGGCGGAAGACCATGCGGCGCTGATGGAAATTCTCAATGACGTGCGTGATGAAGTGACCGAACTGAAAACGGTCATCAATGATCTGACCCGCAAAACGGATGAGGTGGCCCATCGGCCGCCGTCGGAAGTGGTGTCGATTTCCGATGAGGCTGTTATCAACGTGACGGATGAGGCGCCGCATACCACTCCGCCTGCTCCGGCATCCTGACCAGTCACATCTATTAAGGGAAAACCGTATGCCACCGGAACTGAACCGCCATGAAATCGTAGCGGAGTTGACCGCCATGTCCGACCGCTACGAGCGTGCGCTGGGTGAAAACGACATCCCCGAACTCGATGCCCTGTTCTATCACGGGCCTGAAACGGTGCGGTATGGCGTGGGCGAGACGCTTTATGGGTATGACGAAATCGCCGCCTTCCGCCGCAACCGCACGGGTGGCTCGCCGCCACGCGACGTGCTGCGCCGGCACATTACCGCCATTGGCGCGGACCTGGGCACGGTTGACCTGGAATTCCGCCGCCACGGCAGCGAACGCATCGGGCGGCAGAGCCAGACATGGGTGCGCATGCCCGATGGCTGGAAGATCATCGCGGCGCACGTTTCCCTCATGGCGGATATTTCCTGATTTAATCGTCTGCTACGCCCTGAAGCTGCGCCAGGGCATCGACAAACCCCGTGGCGAAGGAGGCCGGCCCCTGCGCTGGCCCGGCTGCTTTTTCAGCCGCGCGGGCATACAGGGCATGCACGGCTGCAACCGTTATCAGCCGCTCATCCGGCCGGGGCGTTACCGCAAGCCCTGCTGCAATCAGGCCGCCGAGGGCGCAGCCTGCGCCGGTTACGGCTGTCAACCAACGATGCCCGCCTGGTATGATGATCTGCGCGCCGTCAGGGGAAAGGACATGATCCTCCGGCCCGCTGATGGCCACAATCGCGCCCAGCCTGCGCGCCAGCTCCTGCCCCAGCGGCACGGCCTGCGCGATCGAGGCCGTTGTTTCCACCCCGCGCGCGGTGGCAGCGCCACCTGCCAGGGCCATGACCTCGCTGGCATTGCCACGAATGACAGTGGGCCTGCGCGCCGCCATGGTGCGAATAATATCATCATATTCCGCAACACCCGCCCCCATGGCGACGGGATCGAGCACCCATGGCACGTCTGCCGCATTGGCGGCATCGATTGCCGCGAGCATGTCGTGCCCTGTCGTATTGATCAGCCCCGCCGCGTTCACCCATAGCCCACCGGCATGCGCCCCGAAGCCGGCAGGCCAGCCGGGCGCCGCCCCGATGGCGGGGGCGGCACCAGCCGCAAGCAGCACGTTGGCGCTCAGGGTGGCTGCGACATAATTCGTCAGCCCATAAACAAAAGGTGCCTGCGTGCGAATGCGCCGCAGGACGGGACCACAATCGGGACTGTCATGCTGCATGCGGCGCGGGGCACATGTTACAGGATGCATCGGTATGTTTCCTTCCCTTCCTGTCATGCAGGCAGAGGGCATGAAACAGACAGGGGTTGCCTTTTGATGATAATCAACTGAAAAACAAAGGACGAAGCCGGTCAACCATGCCGGAGCCCAGTGACGACCTTCATGCTCCCAGCCAGCCTATCGTAACAGGAACATATCGTGCGCCCAGTTCTTCTTTCCGCCCCTGTCCTTCTTGCAGCAGGACTACTGGCCGCCCCCTCCGCCCAGGCGGCTGACGCGCTGGGCCAGCCAACGGCTTCGCTCTGCTTTCGCCTGCATGACGCGGCCCTTGCCGGCGGTTATTCATGGGGCAAGGGGCGGCTTTATTTTGGCGGCCATTCCTACCCGGTCAAGATCACGGGCGGTGGCGCCGTGGGAATCGGTTACAGCACGCTACGGGGCGAAGGAAAGGTCTATAACCTTGCCCGCCTGTCCGACATCAACGGCACGTACTGGTCGGTGCGGGCCGAAGGCACGATTGGCCGGGGCCGCAACGTGACGGTGCTTGATAACAACCACGGCGTTGACATCAAGGCGAGCATGCGCACGAGTGGGGCGCATCTGGCGGCTGCCGTCATGCGCCTGACCCTGAAGGTCAATCCCGGTGGCGAGCGGGCCGAGGCCATGCCCGCGGCCTGCAGCTTCCCCATCCGCTAGATGTTTTGGGGCGCCTTTTTTCAAAAGCGCCCCCAATCCGCTAGAGCGTACTGATCACGATCTCGACGAGGTTGGGCCGCCCCGATGCCATCGCGGCCTCAATGGCCGGAGCAATATCGGCAGCCCGCGTGATCTGCCGGGCCTCCAGCCCGTATGAAGTCGCCATCGCCTGATAATCAATGGGCGGATCGCACAGATCCATCGCCAGGAAATTCCCCTGCCGGGCCGAGACATAATGGGTCTGCCCGCGCATGAAGCCCTTGAGCACGTTATATTCGCGGTTGTTCATCACAACGAATGTCACGGGCAGCTGCTCATGCGCTGCGGTCCAGATCGCCTGCGGGGAATAAAGGGCCGCGCCATCGCCCACCAGGCAGACCACCGGCTCGCGCCCCAGCCCGAGCGAGGCCCCGACCGCAGCCGGCATGCCCCAGCCCAGCGCGCCGCCACGCAGGAAGGAATACTGAGCTGCCCAGTCGCTGTTGAGGAACATGCGCGTATAGGACGACGTGGCGATCGCCTCATCCACAATGGCAACCTGTGGCCCAATGGCGCGCACGGCCTCGTGGGCGGCAACGCATGGGGCAATGACCGCATCATCCTGGTGGGCCGCCACCAGCGCCTCGGCCTCGAGGCGCCTGTGGGCACGGGCGGCCACGACTTTTTCACGGGCGGCGACATGGGCTTTGCGGCGCGGTTCGGTCTCGTGCTGCAACAGCGGCAACAGCACATCGAGCGAGGCGCGGATATTGCCCACGAGGGAGAGCGGCGTCTGGAACGTGCGGCCAAGGTCACGCGCATCGGCCGAGACCTGATAGACCGCGCAGCCCGGCGGCACGGGCGAGCCCTCGGAATAGAGGATGGTGATGAGCGACTTGCCGCCCAGCGCGAAGATCGCATCATAATCCGCAAGGCGGGTGGCGATATCGGTAGCGCGCGTGGGCATGTTGCCTGCCCAGAGCGGGCACGACGTGGCGAACGGAATGCGCGAGGGCCATGACGCGCCATAAACCGGCGCGCCCAGCATGTCGGCCACGGCGGCGACCTGTGCCGCGGCATCCGCCCCATGCACCTCATCGCCCGCGATGATGGCCAGCCGCCCCGGCGCAATGCCCGCCAGCGCGCGGGCCAGTTCGGGCAGGCCGCCTGCTATGGCCTCGCGGTTGATGACAGAGGGGCTGCCAATGTCGATATCGCTGGCCTCCTCCATCACATCCATGGGCAGCGACAGGAAAACCGGCCCTGACGGCGCTGCCATCGAATCGTTGAAGGCCCGGCGCACCAGCACGGGCAACTGGTCGGCATGCAGCACTTCCTGCGCCCATTTCACGGCCGGGGTGGCGATGCTGACCAGATCGCCAAACAGCAGCGGGTCGGAAATGGTATGCCGCGAATCCTGCTGGCCCGCCGTCACCACCAGCGGTGTCTGCGATACGCTGGCATTGAGCAGGTTGCCCATGCCATGCCCCAGCCCGCCCGCCGTGTGCAGGTTGAGAAAGCCGGGGCGGCCTGCCGCCTGCGCATAGCCATCGGCCATGGCCACCACGCTCGCCTCCTGCAGGGCCAGGATGTATTTCAGGTCCGGGCGGCGCTGCAGGGCATCGATCAGGGGGAGTTCCGTCGTGCCGGGATTGCCAAAGATATAGCGGACCCCTTCACTTTCCAGAATTTCCAGAAGGATGTCGGCGCCGCGCCGCCCGCCTGTTCCCCTTGCCGCGACCTCAAGCGGTGTAATGGCCATGCTGTTCCCTGCCTGCTTTGAAGGTGTGGGTCATGGCAACACGTTTTGGGGTGCGGGTCCAGCAGCAGCGGGTGAAGCTGGCGTCAATTTTTATCTTGATAATGATAGTGATTATCATTATCAAGAATGCAACCCGTGGGTCACCCGACAGAATCCCAACCGTCGATTTCCCAACCCTTCCCACGGAAACTTGCGGCATCACCTGCACCCGGGTGATGCCGTTTTTTTATGGGAAGGCGGCACCGGCATACATCATGTGATTGACCACCCGCCGCAACGCGAAGATGATACACCCTTACGCGATCATGAAAGTACGCCCCTTGCCTGCCGACAGTCCCGCGCCCCTGACTGCCCAGACAACCGCCCATGGCACGCAGGCGGATCATGACCCGGCACTTCCCCCCCTTATCGAGACCCTGCGCCATGATGGCATCATTACCGCCCGCCAGGTCGCGGCGGCTCGGTTCTGGGCCACGGATTACCGCATTGGCGTGATGGGGCTTGAAGACCCGCTGTTTGACCGGACATCGCTCGGCCTGTCGCGCCGCCCGCTCAACGGGCGGAGCGGATCGATCAACCGGTACCGGCATATCCATGACATCATCGGGACGCGTTACGAGCGCGTGCTCATCGCCGCCATGATCGATCACCGCCCCCTGCCAGAACTCGCCCGCCATGCCCGCCATGATCCCAAGCACATGGGGCAGGTTCTCGCCCTGCTGCTTGATTTCCTGACCCGGCATTACGATGCCATGCCCGGCCATCTGTGGCGCGGCTGAAGCTGGTGGCAGCGCGGACTTCAGCCAATCCTTAAAAAAATGCCGCCCTTTTTGCAAAGAGGCGGCATCGGGATGCTTTTATTCTTTTTTATCAGTCAGCCATTGTCCAAACCGGCTTTCAGTCCTGGCGGTAAGCCTCGGCAAAGGCCGCGGCCGCACCCAGCAGGCCGGGCTGCGGGTAGGTGATCAGCTTCACCGGCATTTCCGACATCATGCCCTCGAACCGGCCCTTCGCCACGAAGCGTTCGGCAAAGCCGGAATTGGGCAGGTGCTTGGCCAGCCGCAGCCCAAGGCCGCCAGCAATCACCACCGCGCTGCCGCCCTGTGCCAGCGCAAGGTCGCCCGCCACGGTGCCCAGGCTGAGGCAGAACCGCTCGAGGGCCGCCGCCGCCACGGGGTCGGAGCCTTCCAGCGCCATGGTCCACAGGGCCTTGTCATCACGCGCCTTGACCGAGAGTTCCCCCATCTCGGCAATCGCCTCATACAGGTTCAGCAGGCCCGGCCCGGACACCACGCGCTCGACCGACACGCGGCGGTAACGGCGGCGCAGCACGGTCAGGATCCGGTCTTCCAACTGGTCGAGCGGCGAGAAGTCGATATGGCCGCCCTCGGTCTCGCACACGAAGTAACCATTCTTGCGCCGCACGATGTAAGCCGAGCCCAGCCCCGTGCCCGGCCCCACCACTGTGGTCACACCCTGCTCGGGCAGCGGAACGTCAGGCCCGCAGATATGCTGGAGGCTGTCCGCCCCCACCTGCGCCACGGCATGGGCCACGGCACCGAAGTCATTGACCGGGATCAGTTCATCCACCCCCAACTTGACCGGCAGCCACGCGGGCTGGATCACCCACGGGTTATTGGTCAGCTTGAGGATATCGCCCTTGATCGGGCATGCCACGGCAATGCCGGCCGCCTTGGGCAACGGGCGGTTGACCACGCGCGCGAAGGCTTCCCATGCCAGCTGCAGGCTGGCGTGGTCGGCGCATTTCAGGGTCGTGGCCTCCCCCAGTGTGACGACACGCCCCTGGTCCACCTGGGCAATGGCGAACCGCGCATGGGTTCCGCCAATGTCAACTGCTACGATCTCTTTCATGTCCGGTCACGCTCCGTGGCCATACGGCAGCTTGCTGCCCGCATCATTGTAATAAAAATAGCCTGCAAGTGTGCCCGCCCTCGGCATTGCATGCAACAGGCGGATGAATTGAGGCTTCGCAGACCCGTGGGTTCACATCTCAGGCCTGAAAAGAGACCAGCCGGGTCGGCATTTCATTGATCGAGGTCACAAAATGGCCATAATCGCCACGATCAGGACTAAAATACATTTTATAACCCCCGCGCATGGGCGCAATCAGTCCGTCTGGTCCGCCCTGATGGCGGCAAGGATGCGCCGCTTGAGCGGCCACGGCACCAATGTGTCGATCAGCCGCAGCACCGAGAACACGAACGGAAAGACCAGATGCGGCTGGTTACGCGCCACCGCGCGCGCAATGCGGCGGGCAGCAGAGGGCGCGCCCTGCAGGAAGGGCTTGGCCCCCACCACGCGGCGGCTCATGGGCGTATCGACAAACCCCGGCGAGACCAGCGTCACCCCGATGCCCAAGGGGGCGAGGGCCATCTGCTGGGCCTCGGCAAAGCGCTTGAGCCCAGCCTTGGAGCCGGAATAGGCCGCGGCAAACGGCAGCGCATGAAAGGCCGCGACCGAACTGAGCATGACAATATGCCCCCGCCCGCGCGGCACCATGCATTCCGCCGCCGCCGCCGCCATGGCGGAAGGGGTGGCGTAATTGACCAGCCCCAGCCGCAGCACGTCCTCCGCCTTTTCCACCACCTCATCGCTGCGGCGCATGTCACCCAGTCCGGCAGCGAGGATGGCGATGCCGATGGGGTGGGCCGCATCATCGGCGCGCAGGGCTGCGATGGCGGCCGCCCCATCCGCCAGGTCAAGCACGCGGGTCTCGACCGCCACGCCGCAACCACGCGCGCGCGTGGCGACCGCCTCAAGCCGCCCCGCGTCGCGCCCCCACAGCACAAGCGGCCGCTCCTGGGCTGCATAGAGCCATGCCAGTTCCGCTCCTATCCCGCTCGAGGCCCCCGTAATCAGCACATATCGGCCTTCATCCGTGCGTGATGCAGAGCTTACTGTCATTGTCCATCTTCCTTTTCAGGGTCCATCTGTGCCATGAGCACAACAACAGGACGGACCACCGAATCATTTCTTTCAACCCATGCCTGCATAGCCTGCCCCGTTTCGCCACGGAATGAAGGTCGATGCCGGTAATGTTCAGGATGCAACGAACCGGTCATGAACGAAACCGATCGTCTTACTATCATACCCGTTTCCGGCTTTCGTCAGATGACCACCTTCATCCAGTTGCCCCGCCACCTCTATGCGGGGCTGCCGGGTTATGTGCCCCCGCTCGACCTGACCCAGCGCGACCTGCTCACCCCGCGCAAGAACTCCTTTTTCCGCAACGGGCGGGCGCAGTATTTCCTGGCCATGCGCGGCAGGCGGCCCGTGGGCCGCATCTCGGCGCAGATCGACCCCATCTCGATGGAACATTATGGCGAGCCGATCGGCTTTTTTGGCGCGCTCGATGCGATTGACGACCTTGAAGTGGTTTCCGCCCTGCTCGATGCCGCCGGCACCTGGCTGCGCCAGCGCGGCATGAAGACCATGCGCGGCCCCCAGACGCTGGACAGCAATGGCGAGTTCGGGATGATGCTCGAAGGCCACCACGCGCTGCCCATGGTCGCCATGCCGTGGCACCCCAAATGGCTGCCCGGCATGATGGAGGCCTGCGGCTGCACCAAGGTGCGCGACCTCGTGGCCTACCAGATGCACACCGGCCCCGATGCGGAGGAAGCCCATCTCGTGCCCGCCAGCCTGCGGCTGGGTGAAGGCAGGCTGGGCAATGTCACCACGCGCGGCCTGCGCATGGACCGCATCAAGGAAGATGGCGAGATCCTGCGCCAGCTTTACAACGATGCCTGGCGCAATAACTGGGGTTCGATCCCGCTGGCGCGCGAAGACATCGAATCCATGATCGTGGAGATGAAGCCGCTGCTCAAGCCCGAGCATTTCGTGCTGATCGAGCAGGCGGGCAAGCCGGTCTGCGTGGCGCTGGTGGTGCCCAACGTGTTCGACATCTCGGCCGACCTGAACGGCGACCCCTCGCCGCTGGGCTGGCTCAAGCTGGGCAAGCGGCTGCTGCGCCACGAGTTCCATTCCGCCCGCGTGATCCTGCTTGGCGTAAGTTCGGTGCTTGATGGCACCGCCCTTGGCGCGATCATGCCGGCCCTTGCCATTACCGAACTCATGAAGCGTGGCCGCAGCCTGCCCTACCGCACCATCGAACTGGGCTGGGTGCTGGAAACCAACACATCGATGCGCCGTCTGATCGAGCGCATCACGCCTGAGCCATGCAAGCGCTACCGGGTGTATGACCGCTCGCTGGAAGAGTAAGAGACTGTTTGAAAACAACTCATTGATAAAAAATGATAAAAGTTTTTGGGTGCCGCCTTTTTTCAAAAAGGCGGTGTTCTTTGAAGCTTTTTGAAAAAAGCTTCACAAAAGACTTCTTTATGTTTCAGGGTTGGCGATGTGGCTCCAGCCCAGGCGGCCCAGCTTCATGTCGCGACCTAGCCCATCACGCACCTGCACGCCGCTCCCCGGCACGATCTGGCCAATACGGGTCACGGCAACGCCCACGCGGGCTGCATGGGCCAGCAGGCGGGCTTCCTGTGCGGGCGGGACGGCCAGCAGCAGTTCATAATCATCGCCGCCTGTCAGGCATTGCGGCAACCATATGAGGCCAAGCGCGCGCACGGCGGCGGAAAGCGGTACCCGTGCAGCTTCGATCACGGCACCCACCCCGCTCTCGCGTGCCATGTGGCCCAGATCCTGCACCAGCCCGTCCGACACATCCATGCCAGCCGAGGCAATGCCACCCAGTTCAAGCCCCAGCCGCGGGCGCGGCAACTGGTAGCGGCTGGCCAGGAAGCCATCGGGGTCGGGCACCTGCCCCTGCCGGGCCAGCAGGCCCATGGCGCCATCGCCAATCGTGCCGGTCACCCATATGCCATCACCCGCCCGCGCGGTACTGCGCCGCAGCGCCATGCCAGGCGCCACATGCCCCAGTATGGTAAGCGAAAGCACCAGCGGGCCGGATGTTGCGGTCGTATCGCCACCGAGCAGGGTAATGGCAAACTGCTGCTGGTCCTGCGCGAGGCCCGCTGCAAAACCGGCAAACCAGGCCTCGTCACGCGCAGGCGGCATGGACACGGTCAGCAGATAGCCCAGAGGCGTCGCATCCATGGCCGCAAGGTCGGACAGGTTGCAGCGCAGCAGCTTGCGGCCAATGGTGTGCGATGGGTCATCGGGCAGGAAATGCACGCCCTCGACCATGGCATCCGCCGCAACGACAAGTTGCCGCCCGGCAGGCGGCGTGAACACGGCAGCGTCATCGCGCAGGTCCAGTGCGCCGTTGCCGGCCAGCGGGCGGAACACACGGGCAATAAAGCCGAATTCAGCCGGCAGGCCGTTCTCCTCGGCGCGATCCGGTGCCATGGCCGCCCTCCTTACTCCGTTTCAGGAAGCCGGGCTGTCGGGTGCTTCATCAACAATTTCCTGCACCACCTCGACGGGGGCTGCGGGGGTCGGTTCGTTCACGCGGCGTGACAGGGCATCGAGCACGCCGTTGAGCATGCGCGGCTCATCACCAGCCAGGAAGCCATGGCCGATATCCATGTATTCATTGATGATGACGCGCGCGGGTGCCGGGTCAGCGGCCAGCATCTCGCCGCCTGCCGCATGCATGATGGCGCGCAGCACCGGGTCAAGGCGGCCCAGCGGCCACGATGCGGGCAGGATCTCGTGCAGCAGCGCGTCGATGCGCTCCTGCCGGGCCATCGCCCCGCGCACCACAATGCCGAACAGCCGCGCATCGGCCTCGGGCACCTGGCCTTCGGCATATTCGGACCCGGCCCCACCCAGCCGGTGGCGGTTGAACTGGTTGATGACCTGCTCCGCGCCTTCATGGCCCTGCTCGATCTGGAACAGGGCCTGCACCGCTGCCACGCGTGAAGCGGTGCGGGAACGGACCTTGGGCTGCCGGTCGCCGTCTGTCTGTGTCATGGCGCGTTACTCCTGCTGTGGCGTTGCTGCAAAATCACGGCTTCATCGCCTCTTTGGGCGGCGGGGTCCAGTTCAATCTTTGTCTTTCGGGCCGGAAGGGGGAAAGTCCTCGCTGCTCCCGCCCGGCCCTGCGGTTGAAATCGTGGCCAGAATATCAGCAAAATCCTTGGTTTCACGGAAATCCCAGTGCACGCTGGCAAAGCGGATATAGGCGACCGAATCAATTTCGCGCAGCGTTTCCATCACCAGCCGCCCGATATCGCGCGAGGGGATGTCCGTCTCCCCCATCGCCTCGAGCCTGCGCACCAGCCCGTTGACAATCCGCTCGATCCGCTCGGCATCAACCGGGCGCTTGCGCAGCGCGACCTTGACCGAGCGCGCCAGCTTGTCGCGCTCAAAGGGCACGCGCCGCGCATCGGCCTTGATCACAACCAGATCACGCAGCTGCACGCGCTCGATGGTGGTAAAGCGCTGCCCGCATGAGCCACAGATGCGCCTGCGACGGATGGCCGCCCCATCTTCATGCGGGCGGCTGTCCTTTACCTGTGTGTCGTCATGTCCGCAAAAAGGGCAACGCATGGGCAAGCTGTTCCTGATCTGGAGGCAAAAACACGCATGGCGCGACCTCAGGCCCCGGTCTGCGCCAGCACATCGAGCACCGCCTCGC
This sequence comes from Komagataeibacter xylinus, assembly GCF_004302915.1. Classification (GTDB taxonomy): domain Bacteria; phylum Pseudomonadota; class Alphaproteobacteria; order Acetobacterales; family Acetobacteraceae; genus Komagataeibacter; species Komagataeibacter xylinus_C. The sequence continues at coordinate 11,092 of NZ_QQBI01000001.1, forward strand.
CATAGCGGGCCAGCTTCGAGCCGCCCACGCCACGGATCATGCCAAGCTCATCCAGCGTGGTCGGGCGCTCGAGGGCAATATCATGCAGCACCGCATCATGAAAAATGACATAGGGCGGAATTTCCTGCTCACGCGCCTCGCCCAGCCGCCATGCACGCAGCGCTTCATAGCGGGCGGCGGCCTCGGGCGTGAGGTCGGCCATGGCGGGGCGCGTGCCGCTGCCAGTGCCACGTGCGGCCTTGAGGTCCTCGGTCGCGTCCTCGCGCAGCATGATCGGTTCCTCGCCCCGCAATATGGGGCGCGCGCGACCTTCCTCAAGGGCAAGGGCGTTATATTCGCCCGTGACCCTGATTGCGCCGCGCGCAATGAGCTGGCGGATCACGCCGCGCCAGAACGGCTCGGGCCGGTCGCGGCCTATGCCGAACACGCTCAGTTTTTCATGCCCGTGCCGCGCCGTCATGTCCGATGTCTTGCCCCGCAGCACGCCCGCCACATGCACCGCGCCAAAGCGCTGGCCGGTGCGGTAGATGGCCGAGAGCACCTTCTGCGCCGCCACGGTGCCATCAAACGTGGCCACCGGGCTGCGGCAGTTGTCGCAATGGCCACAGGGCTGGTCGAGTTCCTCGCCAAAGCACGACAGCAGCGCCTGGGTGCGGCAGCCCGTGGTTTCGGTCAGGGCGATCATGGCCTCGAGCCGCGCGCTCATGATGCGTTTCTGCGCATCTGGCGCATTGGACTGCTCCAGCCAGTAGCGCGCACGGGCCATGTCATCGCCGCCATACAGCAGCACGGTTTCCGCCTGCTCGCCATCGCGCCCGGCACGACCGATCTGCTGGTAATACCCTTCGGGCGAGGACGGCATGTCCAGATGCACCACGGCGCGCACGTCGGGCCGGTCGATGCCCATGCCAAAGGCGATGGTGGCCACGATCACCACCGGCTCGCCCGAGCGGAAGCGCATCAGTGCCGCGCGTTTTTCCACTGGCGAAAGACCGGCATGGAACGGCAGCGCCGCATAGCCCTTGCCCGCCAGCGAACGCGCCACGCGCTCGGTCTTGCTGCGGCTGCCGCAATACACGATGGAGGCAGCCCCCCTGTGCCGGTCGAGGATGGCCGTCAGCTGGCGGATTTCCGATGTCTTGGGCTTGACCGCGATATCGAGGTTGGAGCGATGGAAACTGGCCTTGAGCACCGTGGCATCGGGCATGGCCAGGGCTTCAAGAATGTCGCTGCGCGTGCGCGCATCCGCCGTGGCGGTGAGCGCTATGCGCGGCACATTGGGAAAATGCTGCGGCAGGGCCGCGAGTTCGCGGTATTCGGGGCGGAATTCATGCCCCCAGGCCGAGATGCAGTGCGCCTCGTCAATGGCGATGACCGAGAGCGTGAGCCGCCCGAGCCGGTCGAGCATGCCCGGCGAGAGCAGGCGCTCGGGCGAGACGTAGAGAATGTCGAGCCGGCCTGCCATCAGGTCCGAGCGCACGCGGGCGGCGTCCTCGGGTTCCTGCTCGGAATGCAGGGCCCCCGCATTGACGCCAAGCTGCCGCAGGGCGGCAACCTGATCATCCATCAGCGCGATCAGGGGGGATATGACCAGCCCCGTGCCGGGCCGGGCAAGGGCAGGCACCTGATAGCACACGCTCTTGCCGCCGCCGGTAGGCATGAGCACCAGGCAGTCGCGCCCGGCCATGACCTGGTCAACCGCCTGCTGCTGCAGGCCACGGAAATCGGGGAAGCCGAAAACCTCGGCCAGCACCACGCGCGGGTCGCGCGTGGTGCCGTCGGGCGCTGTCATATCATGAAAAGCGGGGTCTTCGCTCAGTGTCCGCCGACCTCGATCTCGACCCGGCGCGAGGCCAGCGCACCGTCCTCGTTGTTCATCGGGCCACGCGGCTGCTGGCTGATATGGCCTGCATCCACACCATCAACCGCAAGCTGGCGGGCCACGATCTTGGCGCGGTCGATGGCCAGCAGCTCATCAGCCGACAGGTCATGGCTGGCCGCGGCATAGCCTTCAACGCGCACCTTGGAATTGTTGGCCACCGCACGCTGGGCCGCCTGCGAGATCACGGTCTGGGCCGGGGCATCAAGCTGGGCCGAATTGGGGGTGAAGAACACGACATACTTGCCCGGATGGCCACCAGCGCATCCTGTCAGCAGACCAAGACCAAGAAGAAGGGACAGGCGACGCATGATGGAGTTACTCCCGTTTCAGATATGCATGACGGACCGCGCCCAGCCTTGAGGTGTGTCCGATCCGGTTTTCCGCTACTTCGTGCCCGCTGGGGCGGGGCACGTCAATCCTTTCAGCGGGCATGGCGGCCCCTTCATGCCGTAGCCGCCACGGTTTTACCACCCACGATACGCCATGCCTGATCCAGCTTTTCCACACCTGTCAGCCGGTGCACGATCAGAATGACCGTGCGCCCCTGCGTAACCTCATTGAGGGTGAGCAGGAATTCACGCTCGGTCTGGGCATCAAGCCCGGTGGCCGGTTCATCCAGAATCAGGATCGGCGCATGCGACAGCAGCACGCGCGCCAGCGCCAGGCGCCGCCCCTGCCCGCCTGATACACTCGCGCCCCCTTCCCCCAGCCAGCTATCCAGCCCATCGGGCAGGGCGCGGACCACATCGGCCACACGGGCCTGCTCGAGTGCCGCCCACAGCTCGGCCTCGGTGGCGTCCGGGCGGCCCAGCAGCAGATTGGCGCGAATCGTATCGGTAAAGAGATGCGTCGCCTGTGACAGCCAGGCAATCCGCTCGCGCAGCGCCTCGTCGCGGATGGTGGCGATATCCTCGCCGCCCAGCGTAATCCGCCCAGCCTGCGGCCCCACCACCTTGAGCAGCAATGCCGCCAGCGTGGACTTGCCCGCCCCGGAAGGCCCCATGACCGCAATGCGCTGGCCTGCGGGAATGCTCAGGTCAAGATGATCGAGGACGGGCGCACGCGCCGCATCCCACCGGAAGGAAACCTGCTCGAAGCGGATGTCGGTGCCCTCGGGCGCAGGCTGCGTGCCTTCGGGCGGCGCATGCTCGGGCAGGTCGCCCACCGCCACCACGCGCGCGGCGGCACGGGTGATGTTGCCCGCAAGGGCGCCCGCGCGTGTCAGCCCGCCAATGCTCTCGAAGGCTGCAACCGTAAGGAACAGCACGGCGGCAGCCTGCAGCGCGGGAATGCGCGGCAGGCCCAGCCCCAGGGCCGCGGCCAGAACCGCCACAACCGCCGCCTGCCCGCACAGGTAGGAGGCAGCGCCAGCCAGGGCGAGCATGCGGGCCTGCTTCATCTGCGCGCGGTAAAGGGCGGCATCACGGTCGCGCACATGGTCGAGCATGCGCCCCTCCGCCCCGAAGGTCGCGATTTCACGCAGCCCCCCCACCATGTCGAGCACGCCCACGCGCAGCTGGGCCGCCTCATGGTTGACCAGCCCGCCTTCACGCCGCCCCAACATGGCAGCAAACAGCGGCAGCACGAAGGCCCCGCAGGCAAACAGCGCGCACACCACCACGGCCAGCACCGTGCAGACCATGTTGATGGCAATGAACAGGAACGGCAGCACAAGGCACGCGCCCGCCAGCGGCAGGATGATGCGCAGGTAAAGCCCGTCCAGCGTCTCGACATCGGACACGAGGCGCGAGAGCAGGTCGCCCGCGCGGCGGAAGCCAAGCCCCGCCGCCGCCCCGCGCGCAAGGTGGCGGAAGAACCATACCCGCACATCGGCCAGCGCACGGAACATGGCATCATGCGCAACCAGCCGCTCCGCGTAGCGCAGGATCACCCGCGCACTGCCAAAGATTCGCAACGCCCCGGTCGTGACCACGATCATGCCCATGGTCATGGCCGCAACGCGGATGCCTGCCTCGCGCATCAGCACAAGGCCGATGATGAGCGCGAGCAGCGATAGCAGCGCGCCTGCCGTAAGCAGCGGCGCGCGCCGCTGCCAGATCTGCAGGATGCGGCCCACGGGGGCGAGCACGCCCTCGCGCTGCGCCTGACGGTTCAGTTCCCTTGTCTGTGAGGATTTCACGATACTGTCTCCCCACTGGTCACGACATGGCCCTGCGCCAGGTCGATCCGCTGGCCGTCAAACCCCGCCACCGCGCTGGAATGGGTGACCAGGATGACGGTGCGCCGGGCGGCAAGGCGGCGCAGGCTTTCAAACACGTCAGCCTCGGTGTCAGGGTCGAGATGCGCGGTTGGCTCGTCAAGCACCACAAGCGGCGCATCCTTGAGGAAGGCACGCGCAATCGCCACGCGCTGCGCCTGGCCGCCAGACAGGCCAAAACCGCCCTCGCCAATAAAGGTATCGAGCCCGTTGGGCAGGCTGGCCACGAAATCCCCGGCCGCTGCGGCAGCAACCGCGGCATCAAGCTGCGCCTGCGTTGCATCGGGGCGGGCAAACAGGATGTTCTCGCGCAGCGTGCCTGCAAACAGCACCGGCTTCTGCCCGATCCACGAGGTCATGGCCACCAGCGCTTCAGGCGCCAGCGTGGCCATGTCCACGTCGTTGAACGTAATGCGCCCGCTGGCGGGCTGGATGAAGCCGAGCAGCAGCTCGATGATGGTGGACTTGCCCGAACCTGACGCACCGCACAGCAGCAGCGTCTGGCCCGCGGGCACGCTGAAGGAAACATCATCAACCGCCATGCCACGTGCGGCGTCCCATGCGAAGCTGACATGCTCGAAGGCGACCGCGACGCCGCCCGTCATGTCGCACACCGCCTGGCCGCCCACCCGCGCGGGCGTGGCATCATCGGGCAGGATGCGCATGGCGCTCGCGGCACCGGAGGCATGCGCCCGGTCCTGATAGGCCAGGGCAAGGCTGCGGAAGGGGGCGAAGAATTCCGGCACCACCAGCACCACGAACAGCCCGCGCGCGACCTGCCCCGCCATGATGGCGGCAGGCACGCCCTGCTCATGCAGGTCCATCAGGTGGGCGCCATTGCGCAGGGCGACGAGCACAAGGGCCACGACCATGGCGCAGTCGATGGAGGCCGAAGACAGGAAGGCCACGCGCAGCACCTTCATCGTGCGCAGGCGCAGTTCCTCAGCACTTGCGGCAAGCCTGCGGGTTTCATCCTCCGTGCGGCCCGACAGCACGATGGTGGCGATGCCGCGCACCCGGTCAAGGAAGCGGGCCTGCAGCCGGGTCATGGCCAGGAACTGGTTGCGCGAGGCCACCGCCGCCCCGATGCCGAACAGCGCCTGGCCAAACGGCACGGCAAGGCCGCACACGGCCATGATCAGCGCCGAGCCAGGCTGCACGAATGCCGCCAGCACGCCAATGACAAGCGGTGCCGCCACCCACAGCACGGAAGCGGGCAGCCAGCGGGCAAAAAATCCGTCCAGCGCCTCGATCCGGTCAACGGCCAGCGCGGTCAGCTCGCCCGTATGGTGCTGGCGCAAAAGCCCCGGCCCGCCCCGCATGATGGCCTCGATCACGCCGCCGCGCAGCCGGGCGCGGCCCTTCATGCCCGCGCGCGCGGCCAGCGTGTCCGATGCCGCCTGCAACCCCGCGCGCGCCACTGCCAGCCCGACCAGCCCGGCCAGCGGCCACGCAACGACCGGCATGCCACCGGGCACCAGCACGCAGGCCAGCACGGTGGCGATGCACCACACCTGCCCCACGGCGATGGCGGATATGCCCAGACCCAGCAACACGACAGGCATGGCCTGCCTGCGCCCCAGGCGCGACTGTGCCCGGGTCCACGCCTTCATCACTGTCTTGTCATCACTCATGACCGCTCCCTATACCGAATGACACGACACAGGGACAGCCATCATGCGCCGCCATAAACTGCCCGTGAGATAACTCTGCCATGCATTTTTGCATGCATTCAGTCGGCCAGCTCGTCCTGATCGGGCTGCTTTAACGGAAAAACAAGCACATAGCGGGTGCCGTTCTCCTCAAACATCTGCAACGTGCCGCCCAGCTGCCGCGCAAAGCCGCGGATGAGCTGCATGCCGATCCCGCTGCGCCCGTCTTCCGCGCCCGTAAGGTTGCGGCCCGCCGCCATGCCCACGCCGTTATCGGCAATCCACAGGCACGCCCGCCCGCCATCAAGCGCGCGCAGGCCCACTTCAAGCGTGCCGTGCAACTGGTCGGGAAAGGCATATTTGATGGTGTTGCTGACCGCCTCGGTCACGATCAGGGCCAGCGGCACGGCCTGGTCGGGCACCATGAGCAGGTCATCGACGCGGATATCGAGCGTGATGCGGCCTTCATCGGATTCACCGATGGCGTGCATGATCTGACCACACAGTTCGCGCACGAAGCTCTGCATGTTCAGGCTGTACAGTTCGCCATCGGCATAAAGGTAGCGATGCAGGGTTGCCAGCGCGCGCACGCGGTCGCGCGCCTGGGCAAATTCCTCGCGCGCGCCGGGCTGGCGGATGCGGCCCGCCTGCAGGTTGAGCAGCGAGGCCACGATCTGCAGGTTGTTCTTGACGCGATGGTGCATCTCCTTGAGCAGCAGCTCCTGACGCACCTGCGCGCGCTCGAGGCGCTTCTCATGCCGCGCCAGCCTGCGCGTGGCCTTGCTGAAGGCATGCGCAAGCTGCCTGACCTCAAGCGGCATGGCCCAGTTCGAGCGCACGTCATACACGCCCCCAAGCTGCCACTGATTGACCGAGGCCGTAAGCTGGCGCAGCGGCGTTATGACCAGCACGTCAGCACTTTTCGAGGCCCCCAGAAGCCCCACGAGCAGCAGCACCCCGCTGGTGACCAGCGAGATGGCGAACATGACCACCGCATGCCGCTCGCTGGCGTTGCGCCGAGTCATGGTGAGCACATACACGCCGCCCTGCACCCGCCCGATGGAATACGAGCCCTCCGGCAGGGTGATGTGGTCGTGCTCCACGCCATGCGTAACCTCGAAGCGCGCCCACTGCATGATCCGCGCCGGGGGGTGGTCGCGCCAGTTGCAATCCGCGCACAGCGGGGCCGTGGCGCGGGCGTGGCTGTCCATGACCCAGATTTCGATCGGGCCGTTCTGCTGCATCAGGTCAAGCCGGGGGTCGCTGCTCTGGAGCATGGCGCTGCGCCATGACAGCGGCATGATGGCCGTAAGGTAGCCCGAGCGCGCGGGCCTGCCCGCATCATCGCCAATCATCGCCGCAACCGTGATGCGGAAATGATCGGGCACGCCGGTCAGCACATCGGGTATGGCCACGAGCTTCACATCACCCTGAAAGCGCGGCATCTCGTCAATGGTCAGGGATGTCGCGTCATGGTCGGGGCCGACGGCGGCGGCGATATTGCCCCGGTCATCGGCCAGCGCGATCTGGCTGTAATGCCGCCCGGTCAGTGACTCGACAAGCTGGAGCATGCGCGCAAGCCCGCCACTGTCGAGCCGCATGCGCGCCACCGCCTGCAGAAGGGATGCGACATGCTCGGATTCATGATGCAGTTCAAGGTCGATGCGCGCCACGGCCATGTCCGTGCGGTAGCCCGGGGCCTCGAGCGTATTACGATAGCTGTGCCACGCCTGCACGGCCCCGATCAGGGCGATGGGCATGGCCGCGAGCAGGATGATCGCCATCATCCGGCCACGGACGGCGTCGAACACACGCCCGACCCGCGTAAACAGGCTGCGATGGCGCCCCTGCCTGCCGCCCCGACCGGAGGAAGGTGGAACGGACATCTATTTTGTCCGCTTCCGGTCTTCCTCAATAAGACGCAGCAGCTCCTCGGGAACAGGCTCTTTGGTCACATCATCGAACAACTGGTGCAGCCCTCGCCTCAGCCATAGCTCGAACGCATCATCCGATCTGCTTGTGGACTTCTTTCCTGGTTGCCTGGGAGGACACTTGTCCTTCAGAGCCATCGCATTATCCCGAAGTAAATTCCCACTTCACACAACCCCTGCCTGTATGCCAGGGCCGCATCATTACCCTGTAGACTCCCGAGGTACTGACGAAGGTATCCGTGTCAGTGCGATATTCACGCCATAATTCAAAGTGGGAATTCCCGTCTCAGGCCGATGCCGTGTTCGTAGCCACACGGGCCTGCGTGCGCGAGCGCAGGCGCTGCACCGCCCCGCGCAGTTCAACGGTGGAGATATCGCGCTCCTCGCCATACAGCCACGTGGCGAGCTGGCGGCGGGCACGGAACACGCGGCTCTTGGCGGTGCCCACGGCGCAGCTGGTTGCGGCGGCAAGCTCGTCATAGCTCATGCCCTGCATCACCACGAGCACCAGCGCCTCGCGCTGGTCGGCGGGCAGGCGGTTCATGGCCTCGGCCAGTTCCTTGACCATCAGGCGTTCTTCATGCGCGCCGCTGCCGGCCATGCTGGATGCGGGCACATCCTCGATATTGCCGGTCTCGCGCTTCTTGCGCAGGTCGGAAATGAAACGGTTGCGCAGGATGCGGTGCATCCAGGCCGAGAAATTGGTGCCCGGCGTAAAGCTGTGCTGGGCGGCCAGCGCATTGCACACGGCATCCTGCACCAGGTCATCGGCTGCCGCCCGGTTGCGCGTGAGCGACAGGGCCTGCACGCGCAGTCGGGGCAGGATTGCAATCATCTGGTCATGAAAGCTGCTGGTCATTTTCATCTCCCCTGTTTCGTCGTTCATGCCAGTGCAATGAACGGGAGGGATGAAAGGTTACATTTTCCATGTAACGAAAACGCGAGCACCGCGCGACAGTTCCCTTCAGCCTGCGCCGCCGGAGCCCGCCTGCATGTAGTCCATGATCTGGGCCCGCGCGCGTGACACGCGGGCCTTGAGCGTACCCACCGTAACACCGCATACATGGGCGGCCTCGGCATAGGTCATTTCCTGCACGCCCACGAGCACCAGCGCCTCGCGCAGGCGGGGGGTGAGCTGCCAGATCGCGCCATTGAGGTCGCGCAGCACGTCGGCCTCCCCCGCGCCGGTGCCGCTTTCGGCCTGGTCGGGGCGCAGGGCATAATCCGACATCACATCACGCTCGCGCCGCCCCTTGCGCGCCTGCTCGTAAAACAGGTTGCGCGCTATGGTATAAAGCCACGCCTTCATGCTGGTGCCCGGCGTGAACTGCTCGAGCGCGCCGAGCGCGCGCAGCACGGTTTCCTGCACCAGGTCATCCGCCGCCGCGGGCTGGCCGGTCAGGAAACGGGCAAAACCACGCAATTGTGGCAGGAGAGACAGCATCTCCCCACGCAAGTGCGTGACCCGTGCCGGATCAGATGGTATTCTTGATTCCAGTTTGTTTACTCTTCAACTCTTGCAGCACAGCCTAACGCTGTCATGATCCGGAGTGTAACAGTTTATCTGGGGAGATGAATGCCTCATGCCGCTATCACGGCGTCAAGACCTGCTTCGCGCCCTGCCCTATGCCCGGCGTTACGCCCGTGCGTTATGTGGCAGCCAGTCGAGCGGCGACCTTCTGGTGGCCGAAAGCCTGCGCGAACTCATGGCGGTGGATGACCCCACCCTGCCACCGCGGCTACGCCTTTACCAATGGATTTCGCGCCACCATGCCCAGCACGGCGCGCAGGACGCGAAGGCGGGCGGCATGCCGCCACTGGCGCGCAAGCTGCTCCTGCTCACCTCGCTCGAGGAACTCAGCGTGGCGGACGCCGCCCGCGTGCTGGCCATTGCCCAGCCGCAGGCCGCCGCCATGCTGGAGGATGCCCATGCCCGCCTGCGCTCATGCGCCCAGACCAGCGTGCTGATCATCGAGGATGAACCGATCATCGCGATGGATATCGAGGAGCTGGTGCGCCAGTGCGGCCACACCATTGCCGGTGTTGCCAGCAGCGAGGAAGAGGCCGTGCGCCTTGCGCGCGAGACCCGGCCCGGCCTGATCCTGGCCGACATCAACCTCGGCGATGGCGGCGACGGGATGAAGGCCGTCTCGGCCATATTGCAGCACCAGGATATTCCGATCATCTTCGTCACCGCCTACCCCGAGCGGCTGCTCACGGGCGATACGATCGAGCCGGCCTTTGTCATCACCAAGCCGTTCGAGCCGCTGACGCTGGCGGTCTCCACCTATCAGGCCGTATCGGGCGGCGTGCCGCTGAACTGACAAAGCCGCATGCCAGTCCCGGCGCAACCGGCATCCCGCTGGCCGGCCAGATGTGTATGCTCCCCCTGTCGTGCTGCCGGACGAAGCTGGGCCGCCATGCGACTGCTGAGTGAAGAGAGGGCAGAATGAAACGGCTGGTCATCGTCTCCAATCGCGTTCCCGTTCCCAAGGAGGGGCTGCGGCCCGGTGGCCTCGCGGTGGTGCTCAAGGACCTGCTGGCCCGCCAGGGCGGCATGTGGTTTGGCTGGAACGGCACCTGCCACCCCGACGCCGCCCACCTGCCGCCTGAACACCAGCTGGCCGAAGGGGTGGAATACGCCACCATCGGCCTCACCCCCGCCGAGCACCGCAATTATTACACCGGCTTTTCCAACGCCACGCTGTGGCCGCTCATGCATTCGCTGCCCGAGCACATCCATTTCGAGCGCCGCGAGCTTGAAACCTACTGGTCGGTCAACCAGCGCTTCTGCGAGAACCTGCTGCCGCTGCTGCGGCCCGATGACATCATCTGGATTCACGACTACCACCTGCTGCCGCTGCCCGCCCTGCTGCGCCGCAATGGCGTACGCCAGCCCATCGGCTTCTTCCTGCACACGCCCTTCCCCGCGCCCGACATGCTGGCCACCGCGCCCGATGGCGGCACCTTCCTGCGCGACCTGCTCAAGGCGGACCTGCTGGGATTCCAGACCGCCGATGACACCGCCAATTTCATCTTCGCCGCTACCCGCACGGCAGGCGCGGTCCTTGAAGGTGAAGACACGCTGGTGTTCGAGGGCCATACGGTGCGCGTGGGCACCTTTCCCGTCGAGATCGACCCGCAGGCCTTTGCCCGCGTTGCCGCCGCGGCCGCCGATTCGCAGGACCTGAAACGCCTTTCAGGCTCGCTGGCGGGGCGCAAGCTGATCTTTGGCGTGGACCGCATGGACCCCACCAAGGGGCTGGACCACCGGCTGGCGGGCTATGAGCGCATGCTCGAGACCTACCCCGAACGCGAGCGGCAGGTCACCTTTTTGCAGATCGCGGCCGAAAGCCGCACCGAGGTCGAATCCTACAAGGCGCTGCGCAGGAAGCTCGAGCACCAGATCGGCAAGCTCAACGCCCATCGCGGCCAGGCGGACTGGACGCCGCTGCGCTTCCTCACCCGCGGCAGCCCGCGCCCCACGGTGGCAGGCTACATGCGCCTGGCCGATATCGGCTACATCACCCCGCTGCGCGATGGCATGAACCTCGTGGCCAAGGAGTTCATCGCAGCCCAGGACCCCGCGAACCCCGGCGTGCTCATCCTGTCGCGGCTGGCAGGCGCAGCCAACCAGCTTGACGCGGCCCTGCTGGTCAACCCGCTCGACCATGACGGCATGGCCGATGCGCTCGAGCAGGCGCTGGCCGTGTCCGCTGCCGAAAAGCGTGAACGCTGGCAGGCGTGCTGGAACGCCATCGCCAACCGCACCGCGCTGGGCTGGGGGCTGTCCTTCCTCAGGCTGCTCGAAAGCACCGCGCGCAAATAGGGGTTGCCCACACGGACCTTGCGCCCCGCCCGTGTGACACGACATAAGCGGGTATGGCTCCTCCTCCCCTTCTCCTCCTCCAGGATATTACCCTGACCCTTGGCGGCGCGCCGCTGCTTGATGGCGCGGGGTTTGGCATCGGCCCCGGCGAGCGGGTCTGCCTTGTCGGGCGCAATGGCTGCGGCAAGTCCACCCTGCTGCGCATTGCGGCGGGCGAGATCCAGGCCGATTCCGGCACGGTCTTCCTCCAGCCCGGCACCACGGTGCGCTACCTGCCGCAGGAGCCCGACCTCTCGGGCTTTGCCACCACGCTGGATTACGTGCGCGCGGGCATGGGGCCGAACGACCCGGAATACCGCGCCGAACTGCTGCTGGGCGAACTCGGCCTGAACGGCACGGAAGACCCCTCGACCCTCTCGGGGGGCGAGGCACGCCGCTGCGCGCTCGCCCGCGCGCTGGCCCCCGAGCCGGACCTGCTTCTGCTCGATGAGCCGACCAACCACCTCGACATGCCCACCATTGAATGGCTGGAGCGTGAACTGCTCTCGCTCTCATCGGCCATGGTCATCATCAGCCATGACCGCCGCCTGCTTGAAACCCTGTCACGCTCGGTGGTGTGGCTTGACCGTGGGGTGACCCGCAGGCTCGACCAGGGCTTTGCCCGCTTCGAGACATGGCGTGAGGAGGTGCTGGAGCAGGAGGAACGCGACAGCCACAAGCTCGACCGCCAGATCGCGCGCGAGGAAGACTGGATGCGCTACGGCGTGACCGCACGCCGCAAGCGCAACGTGCGCCGCGTGGCCGAGCTGGCCGAACTGCGCAACCAGCGCCGCACTGCCATCCGCCCGCAAGGTGGCCTGAAGATGGAAGCCCGCGAGAGCGACCTTTCGGGCAAGCTGGTCGCGGTGGCAGAGGATGTGTGCCGCGCCTACGACCCCGCCCACCCCGTGGTCAGCCACCTCGACCTGCGCGTGCTGCGCCGCGACAGGCTGGGCATCGTGGGGGCGAACGGCGCGGGCAAGAGTACGCTCCTGCGCCTGCTCACCGGGCAGGACCAGCCGGATTCGGGCACGATCAATATTGGCAGCGCGCTCTCGGTCGTAACCCTGGACCAGCAGCGCCGCACGCTCAACCCCAGGGCCACCCTGGCCGATACGCTGACCGGCGGCGGTGGCGACATGGTGCAGGTGGGCGACGAGAAGCGTCATGTCATTGGCTACATGAAGGACTTCCTGTTCCGCCCCGAGCAGGCACGCACCCCGGTGGGCGTGCTCTCAGGTGGTGAGCGCGGGCGGCTGATGCTGGCCTGCGCGCTGGCGCGGCCGTCGAACCTGCTGGTGCTCGATGAGCCGACCAACGACCTCGACCTTGAAACGCTCGACCTGCTGCAGGAGATGCTCGCCGCCTATTCCGGCACGGTGCTGCTTGTCAGCCATGACCGTGACTTCCTAGACCGGGTCGCCTCCTCCATCCTGATGGCCGAAGGGGGTGGCAGATGGGTGGAATATGCCGGTGGCTACAGCGACATGCTGGCCCAGCGGCAGGATGCAACCCTCGCCGCCCGCCCCCGCGCCGAGCGCAGTGAGGCCGCCCCCGCCCAGACCGATGTCACGCCCAGCGCCTCGCCCCGCCAGCCTGCCCGCAAGATGACCTACAAGGACAAGCATGCGCTCGAGCAGCTGCCGGGACAGATGGCGGCCCTTGAGGTGGAAATCGGGCGCCTGCGGGCCATACTGAGCGATGGCGGGCTTTATGCCCGCGACCCCGCGGCCTTCACCGCTGCGACGGCCGCGCTGGAAAAGGCGCAGGCCGACCTTACGGCAGCCGAGGAACGCTGGCTGGAGCTTGAAATGCTGCGCGAGACGCTTCAGTCCTCCTGAACGGGGGGAATGATCAGCCCCGACGCCTCCATCCGCGCCCGTGTCGCGGCAATGCCCTGCGTTACCGCAAGGGCTGCCGCCAGCGCCCGGCGGCCTGCCGCGCCATCAACCAGCACTTTTGCGCCATCAAGGCAGGATGCGGCAAAGGCGGCGTGCTCGGCGGCCAGCGTGTCATGGTCGCGCCATGTGACCGATTCGCGGCGGAAGCCGCCAGTGCCCGGCAGCGGCAGGCCGCGCTCGCGCCCGATCATGGTCAGCTCGCGCTTCATGAAATCGGCGGAGAGATAACCCTCCTGCGAGAACACGCGCATGCGCCGCTCGGTCTTGAGCGAGATGCGGCTCGCCGCAATCGTGGCGACACAGCCATTTTCAAACCGCACGCGGGCATTGGCGATATCCTCGAACGGCGAACTTACCGCCGCCCCCAGCGCGTCCACGCTCTCGATCGGGCTGTCGACAATGGCCAGCACCAGGTCGAGGTCATGGATCATGAGGTCAAGGATGACCGATACATCCGTGCCGCGCGGCTTGTAGGGCGCGATGCGGGTCGCCTCGATATAGAGCGGGCGGGTGATGCGCTCGGTAATGGCCCGGTGCTCGGCGGAATAGCGCAGCAGGTGGCCCACCTGCAGCACCACGCCATGCCTGTGCGCCAGGTGCATCAGCTCATCGGCCTGCTCCAACGTCGCGGCCATGGGTTTTTCCACCAGCACGTGCTTTCCGGCCGCAAGGGCTTCGCGGGCCAGGTCGAAATGATATTCCGCCGGCGCCGCCACGATGATCGCATCGGAACGGACCAGCAGGTCGGGGTAGGACAGCACCGGCACGCCCCCGGCCTCATCAGCCACCCTGCGTGCCCGCGCGGCGTCGGGGTCATGGATGCCTACGAGTTCCTCCCGCGCGCCAGACAGCACCTTGAGCGCATGGAAGCGGCCAAAATGCCCCGCCCCCGCAATGCCGATGCGTAACCGCCGTGCTGCCTGCACCATGTCCTGCCTTTCCTGCGTGCCGTTCTTCCGGGGCCGTTTCAAAACGACCATGCCTTTGAAACACCCTGCCGGATTAGCAGCCAGCACGGCGATAGCCCAGCCCCCGTCCTGCCCGCCTGCCGCCCCCAATGCGGCAAAACGGCAACGCCGGGCAGGCGCTCGGCGCATCAGCGGTTGCATCATCGGGCGTGGGGCGGCATGTTCCCGCACTGATTTTACGTGCACACGACACATTGACCATGCCGGGCAAGGGAACCGGCTCAGCCGGGCGCAGGGAGCTTTCCATCAAGTCATGATGTATTACAGTCGGCTCAGAATGGCTTCGGTCATTGGCGTATGTCTGGTCGGGCTGGCGCTGTGCCTGCCCAATTTCATCCGCCAGCCCAGCCCCGCCCTGCCCTGGCGCCAGATCCACCTGGGCCTTGACCTGCGTGGCGGCTCATACCTGCTTTTGCAGGTGGACATGGCCAGCGTGACCGCCGACAGGCTGCGCGGCCTGCAGGATGAAACCCGCCAGACCCTGCTCAAGGCAGGGCTGGGCTACCGCAACCTCGCCACCGGCCCGCATGACGTGACCTTCACGCCCCGCACGCCCGACGAGGCCCAGCCCGACCTCAAGGCGCTGCGCGCCATGCCGATGAACGCGCCGGGCGAGTTCCAGGTGGAACAGGGCGAAGGCGGCCAGATCGCCATCACGCTCTCCGCCGATGCCGCCCGCCAGCGCGCCTATGATGCGGTGACCCAGTCCATCGAGATCGTGCGCCGCCGCATTGACGCCACCGGCGCCATCGACCCCGAGATCACCCGCCAGGGCGAGGACCGGATCATTGTGGAACTGCCCGGCATCAGCGACCCCGAGCGGGTGAAAAACCTGCTTGGCACCACGGCGAAGATGACCTTCCACCTCGTGGCCGATTCCGCCATTGGCTCCGCCGTGCCGCCCGCAGGCGTGGAAATGCTGCCCATGAGCGATGGACAGGGCACACTGCCGGTGTTCTCGCACGTGGATGTGGATGGCGCCGACCTGACCAATGCCAGCGCCTCGATCGACCCGCAGGGCGGCGAATGGGCGGTGAACTTCACCTTCGATTCGACCGGCGCGCAGGAATTTGGCGATGTCACCCGCGCCAATGTGGGCAAGCGCTTCGCCATTGTGCTCGATAACAAGGTGATCGAGGCCCCGGTCATCCGCACCGCCATTACCGGCGGCAACGGCCAGATTACGGGTGGCTTCTCCGCCCAGCAGGCCACCGACATCGCCCTGCTGCTGCGCGCGGGCGCCCTGCCCGCCCCGCTCAACGTGATCGAGCAGCGCTCCATCGGCCCCTCGCTCGGTGCTGATTCGATCCGGGCGGGCGGCTACAGCCTTGCAGCCGGTTTCGTGCTCGTGATCGCGTTCATGGCGCTGTTCTATGGCCGGTTCGGCTGGTACGCCAACATTGCCCTGCTGGCCAACCTGGTGCTGATGACCGCCATCCTCTCGCTGTTCGAGGCCACACTGACCCTGCCGGGCATGGCGGGCATGCTGCTGACCCTGGGCATGGCGGTGGACGCCAACATCCTGATCAACGAGCGCATCCGCGAGGAAGTGGCCCGTGGCCGCAGCGCGCTGCAGGCCATGCAGGCAGGCTTCGAACGCGCGACCGCCACCATCGTGGACAGTAACGCAACCGCCCTGCTGGCGCATGTAATGCTGTTCGTTTTCGGAACAGGGCCGGTGCGCGGCTTCGCGCTGACCATCACGATTGGTATCGTGACGACCCTGTTTACCACCCTTCTCCTTTCCCGGATGCTGATGGTGCGCTGGTATGCCCGCACACGCCCCAGCACCCTGCCGGTCTGAGGCGCGCCGAATGATGTTTGATCGTCCCCTCCTTCGGTTCGTGCCGCGTGGCACGAAAATCAACTTCATGCGCGGGCGCTTTATCGGGCTGGCCACGTCCGCCGTGCTGTCCATCGCCTCGCTGATCCTGTTCTTCCACCCCGGGCTGACGCTGGGGCTGGATTTTCGCGGTGGCATCGTGGTCGAGGCCCGCACGCAGGGGCCGGCTGATTTCAACGTCATCCGCGCGGCCCTTGCCGCCCAGCATGTCTCGGCTGCGGGCGTGCAGTCCTTTGGCGGCCCCGATGACGTGCTGATCCGCCTCGACACGCCGCCTGACAGCGAGCCCGACCACGAGGCGCGCACGCAGGCCATGGTCGACTCCGTGCGCCATGCCATCGCCACCCTGCCCGGAGCCCAGGTGCTGCGGGCGGATGCGGTGGGGGCCTCGGTATCGAAGGAACTGTTCCGCAACGGCATGCTGGCGCTGGGCATCAGCCTGCTGATGATCCTGGCCTATATCTGGTTCCGTTTTGAGTGGGAGTTCGCGGTCAGCGCGGTGGTGACGCTGGTGCTGGACCTGACCAAGGCCATCGGCTTCCTGGTCATTACGCATTTCGAGTTCGATCTGGTGATGGTGGCCGCCATCCTGACCATCCTGGGCTATTCCACCAACGACAAGGTGGTGGTGTATGACCGCGTGCGCGAGAACCTGCGCAAATACCGCACCATGCCGCTGGCCGAGCTGATCGACCTCTCGATCAACGAGACGCTGAGCCGCACGCTGGGCACGTCATGCACCGTCTTTCTGGCCGCCCTGCCGCTGGCCCTGTTTGGCGGGGCCAGCCTGTCCGGCTTTGCGTGGGTGATGCTGTTCGGGATCGTGGTGGGCACGTCGTCTTCCATCTTCATCGCAGCGCCCCTGCTGCTGCTGATGGGCGAGAAGCGGCTGCGGCGGGATGCACGACCGCCCGCGCGCTCCTGAGAATATGACCGATAAAAAGTAAAAGTTTCTGGGTGCCGCCTTTTTAAAAAAGCTTCACGAAAAAACTTTTCACACTATCTGGGGGCAGGTCCGGCCGATGGCGGCACGACCTGCCCTTTTGCATTGACGGGCATGAGCGGCGCACCGGGAAGGCAGCGCGGGGGCGCCACGCCATTGAGCGTTGAGGGATCGGGCTGGTTGGCGCAGGCCACCATCAGGGCCACGGCCTGCTGGCCCTCGCGGCGCGCGTGGCGCGAGGGCTTCTGCAGCACGGCCATGATCGTGTGCTTGCCGTATTTGAGCGAGGCCGCCATGTCATACACCTGCTGGCCCGACAGCCCGCCATCCTGCAGGCGGCTGACAAGGCTGCCCTCGGCCATGAAATAGGTCGAGACCAGCAGGTAATCCTGGGCCGGGCCGGGCAGGCGCGCCATGTCCGGGCGCTGCGGGCCATGGCAGCCCGCAAGCAGGCTGGCTGCGGCCACAAGCAGCATGCCGGAACGGACATGTCGTCGAATATCAATCATGTAGCGCCAACCCTGTAACGGCTGTGAAAACTCTCTCATGCACAATGCATGCCCCGCGCCGTGACCAGGCCCGGGGAGCACGTCATGGCCATCGGGTTACACAAACGCCGCAGCCGATCAACCCGCGCCTGCGATAGTGGGCACGCAGGCCACCGGGCACAAGGGCCCGAGAGGGCACAAAAAAACGGGCACCCCTTACAGGGTGCCCGTTCCTTGCGCTGCGCCCGGGGCGTGCGTTCAGGCCTTGGGGGCCTCGCCCTTCTGGGCGGCTTCGGTCTTGAGCACGTCGAGAATGTCCTGCAGCAGCAATTCGCTGCGCGGGGGTGCGGGCGGCGTTGCCGGCTTCTCGGCTTCTTTCTTCGCGGTCAGGCGGTTGATGACCTTGACCACCCAGAAAATCACGAAGCCGATGATGACGAACTGGATCACGGCATTGAGGAACAGGCCCACGTTCAGGGTCACGGCGCCTGCCTTCTGCGCATCGGCCAGCGTGGCCAGATGCGGGCCGCGCAGGGTAATGAACAGGTTGGTGAAGTCGATGCCGCCAATGAGCAGGCCAAGGATGGGGGTGAAGATATCCTTCACCAGGCTGTTCACGATGGCCGTGAAAGCCGCGCCGACGATAACACCGACCGCGAGGTCAACCACATTGCCACGCATGAGGAAGTTGCGGAATTCGCCCAGCCAACCGGGTACATGAATGTCCTTGACGTGCAGTTCAGGCACGTGATCCGGCAGTTTTGCCATTAACGCCAATCCTTTATTTCTCAGAAGATATTTACTCCTAGCAACATTGGGCGCGCGTGACGACTGCATCAACGCCGCTTTTTTGCCATTCCGCGCCCCTGATGCAACGCGGTAACACCCTGCCCGCCCGCAACAGGCTTGGGTTTTCTTGCCATCGGGTGTTGATCTCGGGCGCCCATCTCGTCTATAGGCCAGCCGAACATACGCCCCCGGTCGGCATCGGTGGGCCCAGCGCGAAAGTTTTTTGAAATGAAATCCGGCATCCACCCCGACTACCACGAGATCAATGTCATCATGACCGATGGCACCGAGTACAAGACCCGCTCCTGCTACGGCAAGCCGGGCGACACGCTCCGCCTCGACATCGACACCAAGTCCCACCCGGCGTGGACCGGCGTGCAGCGCATGATGGACACCGGGGGCCAGGTCGCCAAGTTCAACAAGAAGTTCGGCGCGCTGGGCCAGCGCAAGAAGGGCTGATAACCCTTACCTCCACCGAACATACACTGCGGTTACGGGCAATGCCCGGTCCCTTGAACGGGGGGCCGGGCATTCCCATGTCTGGACCATGCGAACGCCCGAGCGGGTTCGCATCTTCCCCAAAGTGCGGCTCGCTCGACCGAGGAGCCGCCTACCGCAGACCTTGCTTCATGGAGGTTTTGAACATGGCTTATGATTTCGCACCGCTGTTTCGCAGCGCGATCGGGTTTGACCGGCTGGCCCAGCTGGTCGATACGGCGGCCCAGAATCCGGTCAGCCCGTCCTACCCGCCCTATAATATCGAAAAACTGTCCGATGCCCGCTATGTCCTGACTATGGCGGTCGCAGGCTTCGGCCCCGATGACATCGAACTGACCGTGCAGGACAATACGCTGATCGTGGCCGGTCGCGTGGCGGAAAACACGCAGGACCGCGAGATGCTCCATCGCGGCATCGCCACCCGCGCCTTCGAGCGCCGCTTCGTGCTCGCCGACCATGTGGTGGTGGAAAAGGCGGACATGACCAACGGCCTGCTGCGCATCGCCGTGCGCCAGATCGTGCCCGAGGCGCTCAAGCCACGCCGCATTCCCATCTCCTCAGGGCAGGTCATGGGCATGGAGGCCGCGCAGCCCGCGCCGGACTCCGTTGCAGCGCCTGCCATGGCGGCCCAGCCCGTCGCGTGTGGCTGCGCGGCCTGAACAGGGCCGATCAGGCAATGGCAGGGGCAGGCCAACCGGCTTGCCCCTGTCGTGCAGGCTGCCACGCCCGGCTGGGGGCGCATTGCCAATAGCCGGGGCTGATGGGTGCGAAACATCCGGCGCGGGCGGATTGAAGTCTTGACCTTTGACGTCCTCAACCTTCATATCACTTCCACGAGTGTTTTCCGTTTCTGGCGCGCCAGCAGGTACGCACGGTTCCCGCTTCGGGATGGAGCCGTTTCAAACACCCTTTCAGGTGCCTGCGTGTGGCGCCACACGCTGTAGGACCTGAGTGACAATGACTGCCCTGCCCCTGATGCCCAAGGCAACCGCCGTGTGGCTTATTGAAAAGACGGCGCTGACCTTTACCCAGATTGCCGAATTCTGTGGAATGCACCCCCTTGAGGTGCAGGCCATCGCCGATGGCGAAGTGGCGCAGGGAATCGTGGGCTATGACCCGATTGCCAACCACCAGCTGACCCAGGCGGAAATCGACCGCTGCGAAAAAGATCCTGAGTCGCGCCTCAAGATCCTGCCGCCTGCCAACCCGATCAACCGCCGCTCGAAGGGCGCGCGTTACACGCCGGTGGCCAAGCGCAACGACCGGCCGGATGCGATTGCGTTCATCCTGCGCAACTTCCCGCAGCTGTCCGAGCAGCAGACCAGCAAGCTGCTGGGCACCACCAAGGACACGATCGAGAAAGTGCGCAGCAAGCAGCACTGGAACAGCCCCAACATCAAGCCGCGCGACCCCGTAACACTGGGCCTGTGCAGCCAGACCGACCTCAATGCCATGGTGGCCGCCGCCAATGAACGCCTTGCCCGTGAAGGGCAGGCCGTTCCCCCGCCGCTTGAACTTGATGACGACAGCGAGCACGCACTGTAAGTCCTGACCGCCCGGCGGCATCAGCCACCGGGCGGAAAGCAGAGCTTTTTTTCAGCCCAGCCTGGCCAGTCGCTCGATTTCTTCCTTTACGCGCAGTTTTTCCAGCTTGAGCCGCCTGATCGCGCCTTCATCGGGCAGCGGGCGGCGGTCTTCATCAAAAATGCGGGCATCAAGCCGCGCATGGCGAGTTTTGAGGCTGTTGATACGCGCTTCATACGACATGGAACCCTCCAGCGTCCTTGCTACGACCCGATCAGGCTAGACCAGACGCGCAGGCAAATTCCATGTTAAAATTGCAGGTCGTGGGGCAGGGTGCGCATTTCGCCTTTTGGCGCGGATATGCTTAGACTAGGGCCCTGCCCACCGAACAGATGAGCCGCCATGCTGACAGATCGCGAGACCCTCCTTCGCAAGCTGCATGAACTGCGCAGCGAACATCGTGACCTTGATACGGTCATAAGCCGCATGGCGCTGCAGATATCAGACCAATTGCAGCTGCAACGGCTAAAAAAACGCAAGCTGCTGCTCAAGGACGAGATCACCTGGCTGGAAAGCCGCCTGATCCCCGACAGTATTGCCTGACGACCTGACGAGAGTATTTCAAACCGTGAGCCACCCTTCCCCCGCCTCTTCCGCCTCCCCCCGCGTGGGCATCATCATGGGCAGCCAGTCCGACTGGGAAACCATGCGCCACGCCACCGCCGTGCTGGAAAAGCTTGATGTTGCGCATGAGGTGCGCATCGTCTCCGCCCACCGCACGCCCGACCGGCTGGCGGAATATGCAAAAGCCGCGCAGGGGCGCGGGCTTTCGGTCATCATCGCGGGCGCGGGTGGAGCGGCCCACCTGCCGGGCATGTGCGCGGCCTGGACGGCGCTACCGGTACTGGGGGTTCCGGTCGAATCGCATGCGCTCAAGGGCATGGACAGCCTGCTTTCCATCGTGCAGATGCCCGGCGGCATTCCCGTAGGCACGCTGGCCATTGGCAAGGCGGGGGCGACCAACGCCGCCCTGATGGCGGCTGCCATCCTTGCTTTGTCCGACCCGGCGCTGGGCGCGCGGCTGGCAGCGTGGCGCGCGGCCCAGACGGCGGCCGTGGCGGATGAGCCGACCCGATGAGCATGCTGCCCCCCGGTTCCGTTCTGGGCATTGTGGGTGGTGGCCAGCTTGGCCGCATGTCCGCCATTGCCGCCGCACGCCTTGGCTACCGCGCCCATATCCTGACCACCGAGGCCGATGGCCCGGCAGCCCAGGTGGCGCATGCCGTGACCCTTGGCGCCTATGATGACCATGATGCCCTGCGCCGCTTTGCCGATGCGGTAGATGTCATCACCTTCGAGTTCGAGAACATCAGCGCCGACGGGCTGGACCTGCTCTCGAGCCTGCGGCCGGTTCACCCGGCGGGCGCGATCCTGCGCATCAGCCAGGACCGCATTGCCGAGAAAAGCTTCATGGGCGAGCACGGCATTCCCGTCGCCCCCTGGCACGCGGTTGAAAGCCGGGCCGACCTTGACCGCGCGGCGGACGTGCTGGGCTATCCCTTCATCCTCAAGACCACGCGGCTGGGCTATGACGGCAAGGGGCAGGCCCGCATTCACAGCGCGGCCGATCTCGACCATGCCTTCGATACGCTACGCCCCCACCCGCTGGTGGCCGAAGGCATGATCCGCTTCGCCTGCGAGGTGAGCGTGATGGTGGCCCGCAACGAACGCGGCGATGTCAGCACCTTTGACGTGACCGAGAACCGCCACCGCAACGGCATTCTCGACATCAGCCTCGCCCCCGCCCGCATCAGCCCAGACCTTGCGGCGCAGGCCCGCGACCTGGCCCGGCGCATTGCCACGGCCCTTGGCCTTGTAGGGCTGCTGGGCGTGGAGATGTTCGTGGACCATGACGGCAGCCTGCGCGTGAACGAAATCGCGCCCCGCCCGCACAATTCCGGCCACTGGACCATGAATGCCTGCCCGGTGGACCAGTTCGAGATGCATGTGCGCGCTGTCACCGGCCTGCCCCTGCCACCTGCCACCCGCCATAGCGACGCGGTGATGAAAAACCTGATCGGCCCCGATGACATGGCGCTGTGGCCCGACATCATGGCCACCCCGCACCTGCTGGCCCACCATTACGGCAAGGCCGAGGCCCGGCCGGGGCGCAAGATGGGGCATGTGAACGTGATCTTTCCGCTCGGCAGCCTGCCCGGTGAGTTTGGCGTTGAAACCGCCCTTGGCCCACTGGCAACGCCCGTGAACCCAAAAGATGACGCGGCTGGCAAATAGAAGTTTCTGCTGAAGCGTTTTGCAAAAAGCTTCAAAAAACGCCGCCTTATTAAAAAAGGCGGCACCCGGAACTTTATCCCGACCGCAATTGCTCAGGCAATCAGCCCCATGGCGCGAAAGCTGTGGGTGCGCCCGTTGCCCACGATAATATGGTCATGCACCACAACGCCCATCAGCTTGCCGATCTGGGCAATGCGCATGGTCATCTCGATATCGGCGCCCGACGGTTCGGAGCGGCCTGCGGGGTGGTTATGGGCCAGCACCAGCTTTTCGGCACCCAGTTGCAGGGCGCGGTGCATGATCTCGCGCGGGTAGACGGGGGAATGGTTGACCGTGCCGGTGCCCATCAGGTCATCGGCCAGCAGGTGGCATGCCCCATCAAGGAACAGCACGCGGAACTGCTCGACCACCTCATGGCCCATGCAGGCCTGCAGGTAGGCCTCCAGCCCCCTGCGGCCCGCAAGCACATCCGTGCGCCGCACCCGGCTCCGATACAGCCTGAGTGCCGCCTCGCGCGCCACCGCCAGCAGCGGCGGCACGAGGGCCGCGCGCCCCGCCACTTCATCAAGCCCGCCCACATGCGCCGACAGCGCCATGCCTGCCGAGCCAAAACGGGCCAGAAGGCTGGCTGCCAGCCGGTCAGGAGCGGGATGCGCCGTATCAAGCGTGCGAATGAGGCGATGCAGGAAGGCATGGTCCTGCGCGCGGCTGATGCTGCCGCCAAGCGGCACCGATGCGGGGGCGGGTGGCTTATGGTCGGACAAAACGGCCCTTCCCCAACAATTGCAGGACAGAACGCGCCGCCATGGTGCATGATGGCGACAAAATAAGGAGGTTATGAACCTGCATGCGTCTTCATCAGTCCCATACCGTACTTTTTGACCTTGATGGCACCATCATCCGCTCGCGTGATGGCATTGTCGAATCCATCCATGCCGTGCTGCGCGACCTCGGGCATGAGCCCGACCTGTCGATGGACCTGACCTGGGTGGTCGGCCCGCCGCTCGAGGAACTGATCGGCCACATCCTGGCCCAGTATGGCGATGACCGGGTGCAGGAGGCAATGGCGCTGTACCGCAGGCACTACGAATCGGCAGGCATGCACAAGAGCCCGGTTTTCGAGCATATGCGCGAGGTGATCGAGACCCTCTCGGCAGAAGGCGTGCGGCTGTTCGTGGCGACCTCCAAGCCGCGCTACCTGGCACGCAAGATCCTGCACATGCGGGGGCTGGTGCAGTTTTTTGATGGCCTGTCCGGCGCGCGCGAGGATGAAAGCGGAGCCGAAAAGCCCGAACTGATCGCCGCCGTGCTGCGCGAATACGCAGTCAACCGCGAGGACGCGCTGATGATTGGCGACCGCCGCTTTGACATCAGCGGCGCACATGCCAACCACGTGCGCGCGCTGGGCGTGCTGTGGGGCTACGGCACGCGCGAGGAACTGGTGCAGGCCGGTGCGGATGCGCTGGTCAGCCAGCCTGCCGAACTGCTGGCCGCCATCCGCCAGCAATTCGCGGCAGCCGAGGCCCATCCCCACACCTAGTGCTCCATCAGCGCCCGCATGCTCACCACCTGCCCCGCCCCGCGCAGCAGGCAATCCTGAAACATCAGGCCGAGCAGGCGGGCATGGGCATGCAGCATGCGCAGGAAGCGCAGTTCGGGCAGGCTTTGTGGCGGTGGTGGCGCGTGCTGGCCCATGTCGCGCACCGCAATGAGCGAGACCGCATGCAGTTCCAGCGCGCGGGCCAGCACCGTGCGGCACTGCGCGGGGGCCGGGCCTGCGGGCACGACCTCATCGGCCAGCATGTGGCGGGCTGAATCAAGGTAGAACAGCCGCATGCCATCAGGCTCGGTGGCAGGCAGGCGGTCGCAGTAATCGAGCAGCACCGCCATGTCGGTAAACACGACCTGTCCGCGCAGGTCGGCATGGGCCAGGCGCTGCGCCACCTCGCCCGGCACGCCCATCACCGCCACCCCGCGCGGCCCCAGCCCCGCGGCCCGCAGGGCGGCAGGGGTTGCCTCAAGCACCGCCTCGAGGCTGCCAAACGTGGCCAGCAGCGCCTTGGCCTGCGGCTTGGTGTCGCGCCGGGGGGTTGATGCGAACAGCAGCACCTCCAGCAGTTCGTAATCGGCCAGCGAGTGCGCGCCCGCCACGCGAATGCGCTGGCGCATGCGTGCCCTGTGGCCGCCGGGGCCCACCCGTGCCGGTGTTTTTGCGGGTTTTGTTTCTGTCATGACCCCTCCCCACGTCCGATAGCATTGGTGCGCACTGACTGGATTGGTATAGAAGAAAGCGTGATGGACAGCCTTATCCCTACCGGCAACGCGCCGGAATACCTCAACCGCCTCAACCCCGAGCAGCGTGACGCGATCGAGACAACCGATGGCCCGCTGCTGGTCCTTGCCGGCGCGGGCACGGGCAAGACGCGGGTGCTGACCACGCGGTTCGCGCATATCCTGCTCTCGGGCCGGGCGCGGCCCAACCAGATCCTGGCGGTGACCTTTACCAACAAGGCCGCGCGCGAAATGCGCGAGCGCGTGAGCGCGCTGCTGGGCGAACCGGCGGAGGGGCTGTGGCTGGGCACCTTCCACGCGCTATGCGCGCGCATGCTGCGCCGCCATGCGGAATATGTGGGGCTTACCAGCAGCTTCACCATCCTTGATACCGATGACCAGTTGCGCCTGCTCAAGCAGGTGCTCGAGCCCTACCGTATCGACACCAAGCGCTGGCCGCCACAGGCGATCATGGGCGTGATCCAGCGATGGAAGGATCGCGGCCTCGTGCCCGACGCCATCACGGCCGCCGAGGACACGGATTTCGCCAACGGTCGCTGCGCCGAGATCTATACCGACTATCAAAACCGGCTGAAGCAGATCAACGCCTGCGACTTTGGCGACCTGATGCTGCACATGACCGAAATCCTGCGCAAACACCCTGCCGTGCTGGAGCAGTATCACCGCTACTTCCGCTACATCCTGGTTGATGAATATCAGGACACCAACACCATCCAGTACCTGTGGCTGCGCCTGCTGGCCCACAGGGAAGGCCAGCCGTCCAACATCTGCTGCGTGGGTGATGATGACCAGTCCATCTACTCATGGCGCGGGGCGGAGGTGGAGAACATCCTGCGCTTCGAGCGCGACTTCCCCGGTGCGCGCGTGGTGCGGCTTGAGCGCAATTACCGCTCCACCCGCCAGATCCTTGGCGCGGCCTCGGGCCTGATCGCCCATAACGAGGAACGCCTTGGCAAGACGCTGCACCCCGGCCGCGAGGATGCGGAAGGCGAGAAGGTGCGCGTGATTGCCGTGCAGGACTCCGATGACGAGGCCCGCATGGTCGGCGCCGAGATCGAACGCCTGCGCGCCGATGGCCACGCCATGAGCGAGATCGCCATCCTCGTGCGCGCGGGCTTCCAGACCCGCGCGTTCGAGGAACGGCTGATCACCCTTGGCCTGCCCTACCGCGTGGTGGGCGGCCTGCGCTTTTATGAGCGCGCCGAGATACGCGACGCCATTGCCTATATGCGCGTGGTCAGCCAGCCCTCCGATGACCTGGCGTTCGAGCGCATCATCAACGTGCCGCGCCGGGGCGTGGGGGCAACGGGGCTGCAGAAGCTGCACATGCACGCCCGCGAGCGCCAGGTACCGCTGACCGCCGCCGTGCTGGAAATGCTCGCCACCGGCGAGATCAGGGGCCGGGCGAAGGAGCAGCTCACCGCACTGATGCAGGCGCTGGCCACCGCGCGCGAGCAGGCCGGGCGCGAGGGGCATGTCGTGGCCATCGACCACCTGCTTGATGAAAGCGGGTATGTCGAGATGTGGAAGGCCGACAAGTCACCCGACGCGCCGGGCCGGATCGAGAACCTCAAGGAACTGGTGCGCTCGCTGGCCGACTATGAAAACCTTGGCGGGTTTCTCGAACATGTCGTCCTCGTCATGGATACCGAGGCGAAGGCGGGCGATGACAGCATGAGCATCATGACGCTGCATGGCGCCAAGGGGCTGGAATTCGACACCGTGTTCCTGCCGGGATGGGAGGAAGGGGTGTTCCCCTCCCAGCGCACGCTTGATGAAGGCGGGCTGAAAGGGCTGGAGGAGGAACGCCGCCTGGCCTATGTGGGCATTACGCGCGCGCGCAGGCTGGCCATCATCAGCCATGCCGCCAACCGGCTCATCTATGGCAGCTGGCAGTCCGCCATTCCCAGCCGGTTTGTAGAAGAACTCCCCGCCGAGCACATTGAAAGCCGGGGCGACAGCGCCAACAGCCGCCGCAATTTTCTCGGCCGCCCCGCCGTGTTCGGCTCCTCCCCCTTCCCGCTCGTGGCGGCGCGCAGGGTGCATGATGTCACCCCTGCCGCCGCCGCCACGCCGGGCATGAAGGTGGGGGTGCGTGTGTTCCACCAGAAATTCGGCTACGGCACGATTACCTCGGTCGAGGGAAACCGGCTGGAAGTCGCGTTTGAAAAAGCAGGCCCCAAGCGGGTGATCGATAAATTTGTTGAGCAGGTATAGATGAGCCTTTCCCCCCGGCGTCACGCCACCGAACTTGAAACCATATCGGTCACTGTTCCGCCCGATGCGGTCGAGGCCTATGAATCCGCCCTCGCCACCGTGTGCGCCACCATCGGCATCTTCGAACTCGATGACAGCCAGACCCTGTGGCGCGTGGAAGGGGTGAAGGACACCGGCAGCGGCGAGGACGAGCTGCGCGCGGCCCTGATCCTCGCCGCCCTGACCAGCGGCGTGGATGCCGAACTCGAGCGCAGCCACACCGAGGCCGAAGGCTGGCTGGCCCGCACGTATGAATCCTTCCCCGAGCAGCTTGCGGGCAAGCGCTTCGCCATTCGCGGCACCCACCTTGAGGATGCGCCCAACCCGCAGCGCATTACCATAACACTCGATGCGGGCGTGGCCTTCGGCTCGGGCGAGCACGGCTCCACGCGCGGCTGCCTGCGCGCACTCGAGAGGGTGGCCTACCGCAAGCCCCGGCGCATCCTCGACCTTGGCTGCGGCTCGGGCATCCTGGCCATGGCGGCGGCGGCACTCCTGCACCAGCCGGTGCTGGCCACCGATATCGACCCGTGGTCGGTGCGGGTGACCAGGCGCAACGCCGCCATGAACGGGCTGGCCAACCTGGTTGACTGCCATCTGGGCAATGGCTGGTCCACGCCCGCCATCCGCCACCATGCGCCCTATGACCTTGTGTTCGCCAACATCCTCGCCCGCCCGCTATGCAGCATGGCCGCTGACCTCGCGCTCAACCTGATGCCCGGTGGCACCGCCATCCTGGCAGGCCTGCTCAACACGCAGGTGCGCATGGTGCTGGCCGCCCACAGACGCCACGGGCTGGTGCTCGAGCGCCACCTGCGCGAGGGAGACTGGGGCACGCTGATCCTGCGCAAACCCCATGGCTGACACGCCTGCCCTCCTGATCCGCGATGCGACGGATGATGACATCCCGGCCATTGTCGAGATCGTCAACCACGCCATCCGCAACAGCACCTCGATGTGGGAAACACAGGAAACCACCCTCGAGGCCCGGCTGGAGTGGCTGCACACCAGTCAGGCCAGCGGCTTTCCCGTGCTGGTGGCGCAGATGCCCGATGGCAATGTCGCGGGCTACAGTAGCTGGAAGATGTTCCGCCCGTTTTCAGGCTACCGCCATACGGTGGAGCATTCGCTCTACATCGCGCCCGCCTACAAGCGCCAGGGCATTGGCAGCGCCCTGCTGCAGGCCCTGTGCGAGCGGGCGAAGGCGGCGGAGGTGCATGTGATGATCGCGGGCATTACCTCGACCAACATCGCTTCGCGCAAGCTGCATGAGCGCTTTGGCTTCCAGCATGGGGGCCTGCTGCCTGAATGCGGCACCAAATATGGCCGCTGGATGGACCTTCTGTTCCTGTACCGCATCATGTCGCCGGTGTGAGTTCCAACCCCATCAAGGATACGCCCATGTCGCCTGCTCCGAACCGCCCCGATGCCCTGCGCGCCGCCCTGAGCCGGATGGGCGTGGACGGCTTCATCCTGCCGCGTGGCGATGAGCATCTGGGCGAATATGTCGCCCCCTGCGCGGAACGGCTGGCCTGGCTCACCGGCTTTACCGGCAGCGCAGGGCTGGCGGCCATCCTGCCCGACCGCGCTGCCGTGTTCTCCGACGGGCGCTACATTACCCAGATGGACCAGCAGGTTGATGGCACGATCTGGGAGCGGCTGCACATTACCCGGACCCCGCCCGCAGGCTGGCTGGCGCAGCATGGGGCTAGACTGCGCATCGGCTACGACCCGCGCCTGATTGCCGAGAGCGCGCTGCGTCCGTTCAGTGATGCGGGGCTGACGCTCGTGCCACTGGCCCACAACCCGGTGGACCAGATCTGGACCGACCGCCCTGCTGCCCCCTGCACGCCCTGCGTGCCCCAGCCCGAGGCCTGGGCCGGGCAGGCAAGTGCGGCCAAGCGCGAAGCCATTGCCGCCAGCCTGCGTGCCGCGGGCGAGCACGCGCTGGTGCTGAGCGACCCGGCCTCGATTGCGTGGCTGCTCAACATTCGCGGCACCGATGTGCCCTACACCCCGCTCAGCCTGAGCTTTGCCATCATGCGTGATGACGGACGGGTGACGCTGTTCATCAACCCCGCCAAGGTGGCACGGCAGACACATGACTGGCTGGGGGCCGACGTGACCCTGCTGCCGCCATCAGCACTGGAGGAGGGCCTGCGCGCCCTCGCCCCGGCCCACGTGCAGGTGGACCCCGCCCGCAACGCGATATGGTTCATGCAGGTGCTCGAGGAAGCCGGTGCCATAGTCATTCGCAAGGATGATCCGTGCCAGTTGCCCAAGGCCATCAAGAACCCGACCGAGCAGGACGGCAGCAGGCGTGCCCACCTGCTTGATGGCGTGGCCATCTGCCGCTTCCTGCACTGGCTGGATGACAATGCGGCCCGCACCACGGAACTGGACGCGGCACAGCAGCTCGATGCCTTCCGCAAGGAGTGCCCGGATTACCGCGAGGAGAGCTTTCCCGCCATCTCCGGCGCAGGGCCGAACGGGGCCATCATCCACTACCGCGTCACCCCCGAAAGCAACCGCGCATTGCACGCCAACGAGGTCTACCTGATTGATAGCGGCGGCCAGTACCCCTTTGGCACCACCGACATCACCCGCACCATATGGACCGGGCCGGGCATGCCCGATACGGATGTGCGCGATGCCTTTACCCGCGTGCTGCGCGGGCATATCGCCCTTGCCCGCGCGCACTTCCCCACCGGTGTGACCGGGCATGCGCTCGATGCGCTGGCCCGCCATGCCCTGTGGGAGGGCGGGCTGAATTATGATCACGGCACCGGCCACGGCATTGGCAGCTACCTGTCGGTGCATGAGGGACCGGCCACGATCTCGCCCGTGTTCCGGCCTGTAGCACTGCATGCGGGCATGATCCTGTCCAACGAGCCGGGCTATTACCGCCCCGGCGCGTTTGGCATCCGGCTTGAAAACCTGCATCTGGTCCAGCCCAGCACCGTGGGCGAGGCCGGCCGGTCATTCATGGAATTCGAGGTGCTGACCCTGGCCCCCTTTGATAGGCGGCTGATCGATGCGGCGAGCCTGTCAGCCGCCGAAACGACGTGGCTCGATACCTATCATGCACGGGTTTTTGAAAGCATCGCACCGCATCTGCAAACTCAGGCGCGCACATGGCTTGCGGCGGCCTGCGCACCGCTGCACGCCGGATAATGTGACTGTAAAACCGCCAGCCCGGCCCCGTGGCCCGATTGTCACGCCGGACTGGGGGGCCTAGGACTTTTAACCAGTTCCGACGGGGCACCCGGCAACGAACCGGGTCCGCCAAGCCGGTGCGCATGCTGAAACGCTTTTCAGTAGCAAGCACTAAAGGGAGACGTTCGAGAATGTCCGCAGAAAAAACAATTCCCGCTACCCTGATTCCCGGTGATGGAATCGGGCCTGAAATTGTCGACTCCGTTGTCGAGATCCTTGATACGGTTGGCGCCCCCTTCAAATGGGAAAAGGCGCTTGGTGGCGTTTCCGCCCTTGAGGCGACCGGCAGCCCGCTGCCCAAGGAGACGATCGAGAGCATCCGCCGCACCGGCCTTGCGCTGAAAGGCCCGCTGACCACGCCCGTCGGTGGTGGCTTCAAGTCCATCAACGTGACACTGCGCCAGGAGTTCGGCCTGTTCGCGAATGTGCGCCCCACAAAAACGATCGTGCCGGGCGGCCGCTTCGAGAACATCAACCTCGTTATCTTCCGCGAGAACCTCGAGGGCTATTACGCCGCACTCGAAAACTACATTCCCGTTGGTGATGACCCGCATGCCATCGCCACCAGCGCGGGCTACACCTCGCGCGCGGAATGCAACCGCATCGTGCGCTATGCCTTTGAATATGCGGTCAAGAACAACCGCAAGCGCGTGACGCTGGTGCACAAGGCCAACATCCTCAAGCTGCTGACCGGCCTGTTCCTTGAAGAAGGCCGCAAGGTCGCCAAGGAATATGAGGGCCGCGTGGAAGTGAACGAGCGCATCGTTGATGCCTGCGCCATGCAGCTCGTGACCGATCCTTGGCAGTATGACTGCATTGTCACCACCAACCTGTTTGGTGACATCCTGTCCGACCTGACCGCCGGCCTGGTTGGCGGGCTTGGCCTCGCACCGGGTGCGAATATTGGCGAGAAGGCCGCCGTGTTCGAGGCCGTTCATGGCTCGGCTCCCGACATTGCAGGCCAGAACAAGGCCAACCCGACCTCGCTGCTGCTTGCTGCCAACATGATGCTGCAGCATGTGGGCCGCCAGGACCTGGCCACCCGTATCGACAAGGCCATCGAGAAGGTCATCTCCTCTGGCGCCGTGCGCACCGGCGACCTTGGTGGCAAGGCCAGCACGACCGACCTGACGGCGGCGCTGAAGCAGGCTGTTTCCTGATCCTGCCATGGCCTGCGGCGGGGCAACCTGCCGCGGGTACATGCAAAAAGGGCCGTGGCATGACCGCCACGGCCCTTTTTTGATGATGGGATGGAGGCCGCATGACGGATATCAGGTAAAGACATCCGGGCCTTTGGCCACCTTTTTGCAGGGCGGATGCCAGAGGAAAAAACGCCTGTCCGCCCTGGAATATGTCGATTTCAATGAATGCCCGCTGGCCTTCGGGATATTATGCGATCACCTGTGTGATGAGAATGTGCCCCTGTCTGTCAGGGAATTCGCGCAGATCGTGGCGCTCAAGGCCCGGCTGCCCAATGGCGGCGTTGGTGCGCTGAGCCTGATCTATCTGGCCAGACTGGTTGTCGATACGCCCACCGCGCCCCCGCCGCGCTGAGGCACGGTGAGGCGTTATGTCCTTTGAAGCTTTTGAAAAAAGCTTCACCAGAAACGTCTGGTTTTCAGCTACCGCGATAGGTCGAGAAGCCGAACGGCGAGGCCAGGAGCGGCACATGGTAATGGCCGCCCCTGCCATCGGCCCCCGCTGCCGCCATGCCGAATGCAATCGGCACCACGTCAAGGAAAGGCGGCTCGGACAAGGCAGCGCCCTGCGCGCGAAAATAGGCGGCTACGGCAAATTCCAGCCGGTAGGCACCGGGGCGCATCTCGCCCATCTGCTCGCCCAGTTCAGGGCAGCGGCCATCGGCATTGGTCACGCCACGGAACAGGCAGTCCTGCCCCGCCCACAGGCTGATGGCCATGCCAGCAGCAGGCCTGCCCGATACGAGGTCAAGCACATGGGTGGAAAGCGTGCTCATAGGTCATGCTCCAGGCGTTCGAGCACATCGGCCAGGCGGAGTGCTGCGATCTTGTTGATCTCGGCCAGTGCGGTCTGCTGCTCGGCCTCGGGCGTGTTTTCCAGCCGGCTGCGCAGCCCGTTCAGGATGGCCTGCTTGTCCGAGCGTCGCACGCAGATGATGAACGGCATGCCGAATTTGGCCGCATAGGCCTCATTGAGCGCGCGGAAGCTGGAAAACTCATCCGGCGTCAGCCGGTCCAGCCCGGCGGAAGCCTGTTCCGCAGCCGAGGCCGAGGTGAGCGTGGGGTCCACCCCCATGCGCTGTGCCAGTTCAGGATGGGCGCGGATGAGGGCCATCTTTTCGGCCTCATCCGCCTGTTCCAGCACCAGCGCCATGGCGGCCAGCATGGCTTCGTGCCCACTGAAGGGCGCATGCCCATGGGCGCGCTGGGCCACCCATGGCGAATGCTCGTAAATCGGGCCAAACAGCTCGACAAACCGCACGGCGGAGAGTGAATTCACCCGGTCAAAGATGCGGTTCATGCCGGGTGCGTCTCCAGCCAGTGACGGGCAATATCCAGACGGGTGGCGACCCAGACCTTCTCGCGCTGGGCGATATAGTCGAGGAAGCGCGCCACCGCCCGCGCACGGCCGGGGCGACCCGCCACGCGGCAGTGCAGGCCGACGGACATCATGCGCGGCCTGTCCGCCCCTTCCTCGTACAGTTCATCAAACGTGTCGCGCAGGTAGTTGAAGAACTGCTCACCCTCGGTAAAGCCGTTCAGCGCCACGAAGCGCATGTCATTCACATCGAGCGTATAGGGCACGATCAGCTGCGCCCGGCCGGAACTGCGGTCGTAGTAGGGCAGGTCATCGGCATAGGAATCGGCGTCGTACACAAAACCGCCCTCCTCCGCCACGATGCGGGCGGTGTTGGGGCTGGTGCGGCCCTGGTACCAGCCCAGCGGGCGCGAGCCGGTCAGCTTTTCATGCAGCGCGATGCATTCAAGAATGTGGGCACGCTCCACCGCCTCGGGCACGTGCTGGTAGTCGATCCAGCGCAGCCCGTGGGAGGCGATTTCCCACCCGGCATCCTTCATTGCGGCAACCGCTGCGGGGTTGCGCGCCATGGCGGCGGCCACGGCAAACACCGTGAGCGGCTGCTTGCGCTGCGTAAAGATGCGGTGCAGCCGCCAGAACCCGGCACGCGAACCGTATTCATACAGGCTTTCCATCGCAATGGCGCGGGCGCCGGGAATGGACTGCGCCCCCACCATCTCGGACAGGAATGCCTCCGACCCACGATCACCATGGAGAACCGAATTCTCGGCCCCCTCCTCGTAATTGATGACGAACTGGACCGCGATCCGCGCCCCGCCAGGCCATTTTGCATCTGGCGGGTTGCCCGCATAACCAACCATGTCGCGCGGATAGGCACCTGTATCAGACATTACGCCGTGGTCTCCTGTTATCAGTCGTTATAGGCGGCAAGGGCGGCATCAACGCCTGCGCCTGCGCCAAAGCCGTGGCCCTCATGGCGCAGCACGGTTTCGAGTGCGCCCATGGTCAGCAGCACCTTGTGCTTCTCGGCGTTGTAGCCCATGGCGCCAATGCGCCAGATTTTACCCTGCAGCGGACCGAAGGCGGAGCCGATCTCGATCTCGAAATCCTCGCGCATGCGGCCGCGCACCTTTTCGCCATCAATGCCCTTGGGAATGTACACGCCGGTCACGTTGGTCATGCGGTGTTCGTCGCCACCAAACAGTTCCAGCCCCATGGCGCGCAGCCCGGCGCACACCGCGCGCGATGCCTTGGCATGGCGGGCGAAACGGGCCTGCAGCCCTTCCTCCAGCACCACGCGGGCGGCTTCACGCGCGCCATAGAGCATGGTGGTGGCCTCGGTGTGGTGGTTCAGCCGCTTTTCCGACCAGTAATCCATGATCATGGCCAGGTCGAAATAGTTCGAGGGAATGCGCGCGCGCGTGCCGTCCGTGGTGTCGCTGCCGCGGATGCCGGCCTCGACATGGCGGCGGGCGAAGATGTGCTCTGCCGCGCGGTCGGAGATGGTGATGGGGGCCGAGCCCGGCGGGCCGCCCATGCATTTCTGCAGGCCCGAACTCACCACGTCCACGCCCCAGCGATCGGTGGCCACTTCCATGCCGCCCAGCGTTGCCGTGGTGTCGACATAGGAGAGCACATCATATTTGCGGC
Organism: Komagataeibacter xylinus; assembly: GCF_004302915.1. GTDB lineage: Bacteria > Pseudomonadota > Alphaproteobacteria > Acetobacterales > Acetobacteraceae > Komagataeibacter > Komagataeibacter xylinus_C. The sequence goes on from NZ_QQBI01000001.1 coordinate 45,823, forward strand.
AAAGCGCCCCCACCCCATCGAGCGGCTGTGCCATGGTGGTGGACGTATCGCCATGAATGCACGCCAGCACATGCGGGCGGTGGGTGATGATGGCCTCCTCGATCTGGTCAAGGCTGGCCACCTCGCCCCAGGGCAGGTCCAGCGTCACGATCTCGGCGCCGATGCGCTGGGCGATCTCGGAAAGCAGCAGGCCAAAACGCCCCGCGCGCACGATCAGCAGCTTCATGCCCGGCTCGACCAGCGAGACGAGGGCCGCCTCGATGCCCGCGCGCGCCGTGCCATCGACCAGCATGGTCCAACGGTTGTTGGTCATGAACACCTGACGGTAGAGGTCCATCGTCTGGTTCATGTAGTCGGTCATTTCGGGGTCGAACTGGCCCAGCATGTCGGCGGCCATGGCGCGCAGCACGCGCGGATGCGCGTTGACCGGCCCCGGCCCCATGAGCAGCCGGGCGGGAGGGTTGATCTGGCCGAAAAATGTCTGGGTCATCCGAAATGTCTCTCAAAAAGTCCAATAAAGGCAATCATGGCCCGCAGCGCCGCATCCGTATCCGCATCGGTTACGGATTCCGCCGGATTATGGCTGATGCCGCCCGCGCAGCGGATGAACAGCATGGAAACCGGGGCCAGATGCGCCATGATCATGGCATCATGCCCGGCCCCGCTGACCACAAGGCGCGGGTCAGCGCCCGTCACGTCGCGCACGGCCTGTTCCATGAAGGATGTCAGGCGCGGATCGCACGGGGTGGCGTCGAGATCCTGCTGCATGCTGATGGCGAGCTTCAGCCTGCGCGCCTTTGCCACGGCCTGGGCCACGGCAAGGATTTCGCGTGCCGCGCGGTCACGCACGGCATTGGTGCCAGCACGCACGTCAAGGGTGAACACCACCTCGCCCGGCACCACGTTGGCCGCACCCGGCATCACGTCAAGCGACCCCACGGTGGCCACCAGCCCGTCGGTGCCCGCACGGCCAATGCGCTCGGCGGCGAGGATGATCTCGGCGGCACCTGCCAGCGCGTCGCGCCGCAGGTCCATCGATACGGTGCCCGCATGCCCGGCCATGCCACGCAGGGTCATGCGGTAGCGGTGCTGGGCGGCAATGGCGCTGACCACGCCCAAGGCCCGGCCCTCGGCCTCGAGCACCGGCCCCTGCTCGATATGCGCCTCGACATAGGCGAGGACGTTTTCGCCCCTGCGTGATGCCTTGTGCATCTGGCCCACATCCAGCCCGAAGCCTTCCAGCGCGCTGGCCAGGGTTGCCGTCTCGGCCCAGTCGCTCATGGCGGGGTCAGGGGGTTCGAGCACGCCCGCCACGGCATGCGAGGTCAGCATGCCCGAGGGAAAGCGCGAGCCCTCCTCATCGCCAAAGCCGATCACTTCAAGCGCGAAGGGGAAGCGTCTGCCCGCTGCCGCGAAATGGGCCACGGCCTCGATGCCAAGGATGACGCCCAGCATGCCATCAAAAAAGCCGCCATCGCGCACGCTGTCGATATGCGAGCCGAGCAGCAGAACCGGGGCATCAGGCGTCTGGCCCTCATAGCGGCCCAGCAGGTTGCCTGCCGCATCCATGCGCGTGGTCATGCCTGCCGCGCGCATCCACGTGGCCAGCCGGTCGCAGGTGGCGCGGTAGGATGGGCCGAGATAGGGGCGGAACAGCCCGCCCTCCATCTCGGAATACGGCGCGCGCCCCAGTTCGGCGCACCGCGCCACCGCGCGCTGGCCCGAAGGCTGATCCATGCTGCCTCCTGCGTTTACCATGCTGCGACACACCCATCACTGCGCGGGTCGGTCGCCCCCTCCAGCAGGCCGGATTCATGGCGCACCAGCGCGCCCGCATGCCCCATGATGGAGGAAAACGGCGCCACGCGTTCCATCTGGTGGCCTGCGGCACTCATGCGGGCAATCACCTCGGGATCGAAGCGGTCCTCATATTTCAGGCTGACGCTGGATTCCCCCCATGTGCGGCCCAGCAGCCAGCGCGGCGCCGTGATCGCGCGCTGCAGCGGCATGCCGTAGCGCGCGTAGCGGGTGAACAGGGCGGCCTGTGTCTGGGGCTGGCCCTCGCCGCCCATGGTGCCGTACACCATGGTCCGGCCATCCTCGAAGCGCGCGCCCGCCGGGTTGAGCGTATGGAACGGCTTGCGGCCCGGCTGCAGCCCGTTCCACCCCTGCGGGTCAAGGCCGAAGCTGGTGCCCCGGTTCTGCCACACCACACCCGTGCGCGGCAGCACCACGCCCGAGCCATATTCAAAATACAGGCTCTGGATCATGCTCACGGCCAGCCCGTCGGAATCGATCACGCCCAGCCACACCGTATCGCCCTGCTGCGACTGCCACGGCCAGGGGGCCGCCTTGTTGGGGTCGATGCTCGCTGCCATGCGGTCGAGCGCCTTGCGGTCATCAAGGATGTCCTGCGCCTGCACGGTCATGTAGGCGGGATCGCCCACATGCGTGTCGCGGTAGCGGAAAGCCTGCTTGGTCGCCTCAACCAGCCCGTGCAGGTAATCGAAATCATCCGCGTTCGCGGCCTTGAGCCGGTCAAACAGCGCCAGGATCAGCAGCGAGGCCACGCCCTGCGTGGGGGGGGCCATGTTGTACAGGTCCGCGCCGTGAATGCGGGCATGGAGCGCTGGCTGGTGCGTCGCCTTGTGGGCCTGCAGGTCGGCTAGGGTGAGCGGGCTGCCAAGGGCCTCCAGGTCGGCGGCGAGTTCACGCGCCACCGTGCCGCGATAGAAGCTGGAAAGCCCTTCATCGGCCAGCTGGCGCAAGGTCGTGGCCAGGCGCGGGTTGTGCAGGATGTCGCCTGCCTGCGGCAGCTTGCCGCCGGGCATGAACTGCGCGGCAAAGCCGGGCACGTTCCTGAGTTCCTCCACTTTCTGGCGGGTGATCTCGGCGGCTCCCGCAGTAACGGGCACGCCCTGCTCGGCATAGTACAGCGCATCGCGCAGCACGCGGCCAAGCGGCAGGCCCGGCGCCATGGCGTGGCTCCATGACAGGGCCATCTCCCACCCCGATACCGTGCCCGCGACCGTATTGGCCGCAAGCGGGCCGCGCCACGGAATCGTGTCATGGCCCGCCGCGTGATAGAATGCGGCATCCGCCTTGCCTGCGGCCGCCCCGCAGGCATCAATGGTTTCGACCCGCCCATCGGGCCACATGGTCAGCCAGAAGGCGTCACCGCCAATGCCGGTCATGTGCGGATAGACCACGGCCAGTGCCGCGGCGGTAGCGACAGCGGCCTCGATGGCCGTGCCGCCTGCCTTGAGCACGTCCAGCCCGGCCTGGCTGGCAAGGTGGTGGGGGGATGTGACCATCCCCCGGCATGAACGCGGCGTGTTCAGCATGCCTTTTCCTTCCGCGCGTAACCCGCATCAAGCGGGCGGCAGGCGGCAAGGCCCGCACGCTGCAGTTCGGCGGCCACGGCAAACAGTTTTGCCTCGGCTCCCGGCGCGCCGATCAGCTGGACGCCCAGCGGCAGGCCGTCCACGGCCAGGGGAGTTGCGAGCACCGGCAGCCCGGCCAGGCTGATGGGCTGGGTATAGATGCCCAGATTGGCCCGCGCGGAAACACTCCTGCCATCCACCATGATGGAAGGCTGGTCGATACGCGGCGCGACACCCACCGTGGTGGGCGCCACCAGCACATCGGCCTGCGTGAAGGCCGCGTGCACCTGGGCGCGGAACCACCGGCGGAAGCGCTGCGCCTGCAGATAGGTGGCAGCAGGCAGCATGGCGCCTGCCATGAGGCGGCTGCGGGTGGCGGGGTCGTACTGCATGGAACGCCTGCGCAGGCGGGGCAGGTGCAGGTTGCCGCCCTCCGCAGCGCTGATGAGGAAGGCCGATGCGCGCGCGCGCGCCACCTCGGGCAGCTCGATGACAGGGTCATGGCCCAGATGCGCCATCACGCCATCGATCGCAGCCGTCAGCTCGGGGCTGACATTGCGGGCGAACCAGCCCCCCAGCCGTGCCACTTTTACGGATGCCACATCGGGCAGGGCTGACACGTCCCGCCCCGACATGATGCCGTACACCGCCATCAGGTCCTCGAGCGTATCGGCCATGGGGCCTGCGGTGTCGAGGCTGGCAACGAACGGATAGACCCCGCGCAGCGGCACCTGCCCATAGGTGGGCTTGAGCCCCCACACCCCGCACAGCGCGGAGGGGATGCGGATCGAGCCATTGGTGTCCGACCCCAGCGTAAAGGGCAGCAGCCCCGCCGCCACGGCCGCAGCCGACCCGCCCGACGAGCCACCGGCCAGGCGGGCGTGATCATGCGGGTTGCGGGTTGTGCCGGTATGCGCGTTCTCGGTCGAGAAGCCGTAGGCGAACTCATCCATGTTCAGGGTAGCCACCGGCACGGCGCCGGCGGCACGCAGGCGGGCGATGACGGTTGCATCCTCGGAAGCGGGCAGGTTGTCGCGCAGCACGATGGAGCCTGCGGTGGTCACCTCGCCGCGCACGTCAAACAGGTCCTTGACGCCAAAGGGCACACCCGCGAGCGGGCCGGGGTCGCGGCCCGCGGCAATGGCCTTGTCCACTTCCTCGGCCTGCGCCACGGCGGCGGGGCCAAGGATGCGGGTCACGCTGTTGAAGCGGGTGTCACGCGCCTCGATATCGGAAATGACCGCCGTGACCACGCCCACGGCGTTGCGGCGGCCTGCGCGTATGTCAGCGGCGATGCCAAGCGCTGCGCCCATGGCGTGGGCGGTCATGGCGCGTACTCGTAGGCTGGCTCGCAGTCATCAGGCAGCACGAAGCCTGCCACGAGGTCGGCATAGCCATGCAGCAACGCCGTATTGGCCACGACATCGGGCAGGCAGGCCACCGGAATGCTCAGGCCGATGATCCGGGCCATGTCTGCCACGGGGGGAACCTTGTGGTCATTGCTTGCCCCCGCGCCGGCAACACCCGGCGCGGAAGGTGAAAGGCTTACAGCGCTGCTCATCTACTCACTCTCTCCCGAATGGATAAATCTACCCGGGGCGCATCATGCAACAGGAGGATCGAGACTGACTAGTTCCGCCACGTCATAGGACAGCAGACTTTCAAGGTGTTGCTGGCCATCGGCCACATACAGGTCACGCCCCAGCCCGTGGGCCAGGCGTTCCACGCCAAAGCGCATGCCGCTGATCGAAGCCCCCGACAGCCCCATGCTGGGCGTGGCCGAGAACGTGAAATTGTGAATGTTGGCCAGCATGGGCGCCAGCGGGTCATTCGGCTCGCGCGGCAGGAACTGGTAGCAGTCGCCCAGGTAGGGATAGCTTTCCAGCACCGCACTCTCGGCCCCTGCGGGCGCCTTGTAGCGCTCGCCCCACAGGGAGACGGAGGAGGCGAAGGATGCGGTCTCGGGCCGGCGGGACAGGTCGGTGGCGAAGCCCGTGCCAATGATCACGAAGTCAAAGCGCATCTCGCCGGTGGGCGAATCGACAACGATTTCATCACCCTCCATGCGGGCGCCCGTCCAGGGGCAGCCGGTGCGGTAGGAAAAGTTTTCATGCCGGCGGCACCGCCAGAACGTATCCTGCGGCGGCGGCTGGTTGAGCTCGAAGATACGGCGCATGAAACCCCAGCGCAGTTCATCGGACAGGGCGGGGTAGTAGGCGAGGAAGCCGGTATTCTCCATCCACCGATACGGGTTGATGGAGGGGATTTCCTTGCGGCGCAGGCACAGCGTCACGCTGCTGGCACCGTCCTCGAGTGCCGTGGCGGCGTTATCGAACGCCGAGGCCCCGGCGCCCAGCACGCCGATGCGCTTGCCCTTCAGCGCCGCGAAATCGATCGCCTCGGATGTATGGGCATAGCGCTCGCGCGGCAGGCCGTTGCGGATGAAGTCGGGCACGTGCCACGTGCCGCAGCCCTCGATGCCGGTGGCCAGCACCAGCTTGCGGGCATAATGCACGTGGCTCATGCCATCGGGGCGGCGGAAGGTCAGGCGCAGCAGGCCGTCCTCCCACGTAACACCGGTGAATTCGTGGTCATTGGCCACCGGCAGGTCGAGGATGTCGCGGTACCAGTCGAGATAGGCCTGCCAGTCCCCACGGGGGATCTTGTCCAGCTTCTCCCACGCGGTGGCACCGTACTGCGCCTCATACCATGAGCGCGGGGTGAGCGAGGGAACGCCCAGGTCGGGGCCGGTCACATATTTGGGGGTGCGCAGCGTGATCATGCGCGCGAATGTCACCCATGGGCCTTCGCCGCCCTTCGCGGCGCGGTCAAAAATACGCACATTGGTGATGTTGTTGCGCTTGAGCGCAAAGGCCGTGGCAAGCCCGCCCTGCCCCGCGCCGATGATCGCGACATCAAGCACGCGCCGGCCATCACGTTCGATGGGGGGAATCCATTCCTTGCGCGGGTAGCGGATGATTTCCAGGTCACGGTGCACGGCTGCATCGAGTGCCGCCAGCCCCCCGTCTTTCGGCTGCATGTTGGTATCCATCTGCGGGTCCCCATCTGTTTTCTGTCTGGCTGATGCAGCCCCGTATGACGTCCCCCGACGCCATACGGATATCCCCCAACCGCACCACGATGGGTTGATCTAATCAGCCCGCAGGCTGTTTCGTCCAGTAGAATGATTTCATCGTTCCGTTGCTTAAATCGCAACAGAGATCAGACCGCGCGTTCGTCGCTCACACCCTGCACGCGGCGCAGCTCAAGGCGCAGCTCCTCGATCACGGTTTCCAGCAGGGGCGGCAGCCAGCGGGATTTGCGCACATACGCCCCGAGATCGGTCACGGCGCGGGTGTCACGCAACGGCACGTGGCGCAGGCTGTCCTGGCCGGGCTGCACGCCCACGGCCAGCGGCGACTGGAAGGCCAGCCCCGCGCCCGCAAGCACCATGCGGTTGGTCAGTTCGATCGAGCCGGTATGCAGCACCACGTTCAGGCGGTCCTGCCACGGGCGCAGCATCGGCTCCATCACGCGGTAGAGCGAGAGCGTGCGCGTGGGCAGGATCAGGCGGTAGGCCACGCATTCCTCCACCGTCACGGTGCGCAGGTGCGCCAGCGGGTGGTCGGCCCGCACCACGGCGCCAACGGGAAAATGCCCCACCGCCACCCGCCGCAATTCGGGGTAAAGGGCCAGCGAGAACGCAATGCCAAGGTCAACCCGCCCATCCTGCAGGGCCGAGACGATGGTCTTGGGCGCGCCGACCTCCACATGCAGCTCAACGGTGGGAAAGGCGGAGATGATGCGCTCGAGCAGCGCGGGCAGGAGCTGGCCTGCTATACCTTCCACCGCCATGATGCGCAGCCTGCCGTCATGCCGGCCGGACAGGGCGTTGATCTGCTCCTCCGTGCGGGCGGCATCCTGCATCACGGTCACGATATGGCGGGCCATGATGGTGCCCACCTCGGTCAGGACCATGCCTTCGGGCAGGCGGTCGAACAGGGGCGCGCCAATTTCGGCCTCCATCTGCGCAAGCTGGCGCGTCAGCGCCGAGGGCGTGACATTGAGCCTGCGCGCCGCCTCGCGGATGGAGCGGCATTCCCGCACCGCATTGAAGTAGGAAATGCCCCGCGCGTGCAGGCGCATCATGCGGGGCGTGCGCGAAAGCGGATCGTTCATAAGCGTCTCTCATCCCCATCTGCATCACCCTCTCCCCGCGGCGCGTGCAGGAAGCGCGTGACAATTTCCGCCGCCACCAGCGCCGCGATGACCGGGGGCCGCTTGTCGCGCACGCCCTCCCCCCCGATGGGGCAGACCATGGCATTGATGCGGTCTTCGGGCAGGCCGAGCGCGCGGAAGGCCATCTCGAAGCGGCGGCGCTTGGTGTGCGAGCCGATCAGGCCCACATAGCGAAAGTCGCCCCGTTCGAGGATGGATGCAACAATCAGGCTGTCAAGCGCGTGGCTCTGTGTCAGCACCATCGCGCCGGAGCCAGCGGGCGCATCGGTTACAAGGCGCTGCCAGTCGCCATCATCATGCACCGCCACGCCGGGGGGAATGACGGGGCCGAATTCATGCGGGCGCGAATCGCACCAGGCCAGCCGCAGCGGCAGCGGGGCCAGCACATGGGCCAGCGCGCGCCCCACATGCCCCGCCCCGAACAGCAGGAGCAGCGGGGCCTCGCTGCGCTGGCGCTCGAGTTCCGCCATGACGGCGTCCAGCCCCCTGCCCTCGGGCACATCGATGCACAGCATCACCTCGCCCCCGCAGCACTGCCCGGAGTGGCCGCCAAGGTCGATGCGCAGGTCCTGCGTCCCGCCACCCGTGGCCAGCAGGGCGCGGGCGTGGTGGATGGCGTTCCATTCCAGGTCCCCACCGCCCACCGTGCCGGACTGCTCCGTGGCTGTCACCAGCATGAAGGTACCAGCCTCACGCGGGGTGGAGCCGCGCGCGGCTGACACGCTGATCCGGGCAACCGGCTGGCCCATGAGCCGCCACCGGGCCAGATCGGCGCGCATGTCCGTGCCCATGGGTTCAGCAGGCGGGAGGCTGGCCGCGGCGCAGGCGATCTGCCGTGCGCAGGATCATCTCCGGCGTGGCGGGGGCATCGAGCCGGGGGCAGGTGCGGTAGCCATCAAGGCTGGCCAGCGCATCCGATATCGCCTGCAGCACGGACACGCCATGCACGAAAGGCGGCTCGCCCACCGCCTTGGAGCGAAAGATGGTGTGCTCGCGGTTGGGCGCGTTTTCCAGCAGCTCGACATTGAACACGCGCGGGCGGTCGGAACAGGCGGGGATTTTATAGGTGCTGGGCGCATGGGTGCGCAGGCGGCCTGCATCGTCCCACACCAGTTCCTCGCAGGTCAGCCAGCCTGCGCCCTGCACGAAGCCGCCTTCGATCTGGCCGATGTCGAGGGCGGGGTTCAGCGACTGGCCTGCATCATGCAGGATGTCCACGCGGTCGATCTTCGTCTCGCCGGTCAGCAGGTCGATCACCACCTCCGAACATGCGGCCCCGTAGGCGAAGTAATAGAAGGGCCGCCCCTGCCCCGTATCGCCATTCCACGAGATCTTGGGCGTTTTGTAGAACCCGTTGGCCGACATGGACACACGCGCGAAATACGCCTGCCGGGTCAGGTGCGAGAACGCGATGACCTTATGGCCCACATGCACGCCATCGGGCGCAAAACGCACTTCGTCCTCGCCCACGTTCCAGTGGCTTGCGGCAAATTCCACCAGCCTGCGCTTGATGCGGCGTACGGCATCAAGCACCGCCATGCCGTTGAGGTCCGCCCCGCTCGAGGCCGCCGTAGCCGATGTATTGGGCACCTTGCCGGTGGTGGTGGCGGTAATGCGCACCTGGTCGGGGCCAAGCCCGAATTCGCGCATGGCCACCTGCACCATCTTGGTGTGCAGGCCCTGGCCCATCTCGGTGCCGCCGTGGTTCACCTGCACCGAGCCATCGGTATAGACATGCACCAGCGCGCCCGCCTGGTTGTAATGGGTGGCGGTGAACGAGATGCCGAATTTGACCGGGGTGATGGCGATGCCGCGCCGCAGGTAGGGGCTGGTGGCATTGAATTCGCGGCATGCCGCACGGCGCTGGACGTAATGGCAGCGCCGGGCCAGTGCGGGCAGCAGGTCGTGGGTGATCGAGTCCTCCACCACCATGTTGTACGGCGTGACATTGCGGTCATGCGTGCCATAGACATTGCGCAGCCGGACCTCGAGCGGGTCGAGGCCGGTGGCGAATGCAATCTCCTCGATCACGCGCTCGGCGGCGACGATGCCCTGCGGGCCGCCAAAGCCGCGATAGGCGGTGTTGGACTGCGTGTTGGTGCGCAGCGGCTCCGAGCGCAGGCGCACATCAGGGTAGAAATAGGCGTTATCCGCATGGAACAGCGCACGGTCGATGACCGGGCCGGACAGGTCGGCCGACCAGCCGCAACGCGCGGCGAGCACCATGTCGACTGCCACGATCCGCCCGTCATCGGTAAAGCCTGCATCGTAATCGATCACGAAGTCATGGCGCTTGCCGGTCATGGTCATGTCGTCATCGCGGTCGAGGCGCATCTTGGCCGCACGGCCCGTCCTGTCGGCCACGAGGGCGGCGAGGCAGGCACAGGCATTGGCCTGCGTTTCCTTGCCGCCAAAGCCGCCGCCCATGCGCCGCACCTCGACGGTGATGAGGCTGGCGGGGCGGTCGAGCACATGGGCGACCATATGCTGCGTCTCGGTCGGGTGCTGGGTGGATGAGGTGACATGCATCTCCCCCTCTTCACCCGGGCGGGCAAGGGCCACCTGCCCTTCAAGGTAGAAATGCTCCTGCCCGCCCACCGTAATGCGGCCCGAGAGCCTGCGGGGCGCGTGTTCCAGCCCGGCCAGAACGTCGCCGCGCTTCATTTCCATCTGTCGCCAGACCATGGGGCTGCCATTCTCACGGGCCTGCGCGATGTTGAGGATGGCGGGCAGGTCCTCGTATTCCACAACCGCCAGCCGCGCCGCGCGGCGGGCGGCACCGCGCGTGGTGGCGGCGACCACGAACAGGGGCTGGCCGTAAAACGAGACGATATCCCTGGCCAGCAGCGGCTCATCGCCCTTGCCCACCGGGCTGATCTGGTTCTCGCCCGGTATGTCGGTGGCCGTATAGACCGCCACCACGCCCTCGGCCTGCCGCACGGCGTCAAGGTTCATGGACACGATGCGGGCATGGGCGCGCATGCTCAGCCCCGGCACAAGGTGCAGCGTGCCACGGGGTTCGGGCAGGTCGTCAATGTAGCTGGCCGTGCCCTGCACGTGCATGGCAGCACTTTCGTGCCGCAGGCTTTCCGACGCGCCGCCGGGCACGGGAGCGGCGGTGGCCGCGATGTTTGCATCAGCCATGAGCGTGGTCTCCCGTGGCGGTGCAGGCGGCATGCACGCTGGTGGGCACGCGGGCGGCCTGCGGCCCGCAATCGGCATAAAGCCGGGTGAGCAGGTTGGCCGCCACGGTGCTGCGGTACCATGCGCTTGCCCGCATGTCGGTCAATGGGGTGAAATCGGCCATGATCGCCTCACGCGCGGCTTCCAGCGTGGCTTCATTCCACTTGCGGCCCGCAAGGGCCTCTTCCGTGCGGGCGGCGCGGCGCGGGGTGGCCGCCATGCCGCCAAAGGCGATGCGCGGATTGCTGATGGTGCCATCAGGCGCAAGCGTGAGCGAAAACGCAGCCAGAATGGCCGAGATATCCTGATCGAAGCGCTTGGACACTTTCCATGCGCGGATGACCGTATCGGGTGCGGGAACAGGAATGGTGATCCCTTCCACGAACTCGCCCGGCGCGCGGTCCTGTTTGCCGTAATCGATGAAGAACTCTTCCAGCGCGATGGTGCGGCGCACATCCCCGCGGCGCAGGTGCAACATGGCCCCGGCCGCGATCAGCACCGGCGGGCCATCGCCAATGGGTGAGCCGTTGGCGATGTTGCCGCATACCGTACCTGCATTGCGCACCTGCACCGAGCCGATGCGGCGGAACACTTCCTCATCGGGCTGGGGCAGGATTTCCGCCAGGGCTGCGCGGGCTTCCTGCCATGTAACGGCAGCGCCGACATACAGCCCCTGCCCTGTCATCCCGATACGCCGCAGGTCGGCGATCTGGCCAATCGGGACCACATGCGGCAGGTCGCGCAGGCCCTTGGTCACCCACAGCCCCACATCGGTCGCCCCCGCTACGATGCGGGAATCGGGGTTTTCGAGCAGCGTGTGGGCCAGCGCATCCACCGTTGCGGGAATGGTCAGGCGGCCCGTGGGTCCGGTCATGTCAACCGTGGCCCCGTCGCGCAGGGCGCGCAGGCGCCCGGCCATGTCATCGGCCATTGCATCGAAATGGTCAGGTCCCGCCTGCATGGCGTGGCGCATGGCGCGCACGATAGGCGCATAGCCGGTGCAGCGGCACAGATTGCCTGCCAGCATGTCGTCAATGCCGCGTTCATCCTGTGCAAGCCCGGCTGCCTTGCGGCCCGCCACCATGGACATGACAAAGCCCGGCGTGCAGAACCCGCATTGCGAACCGTGATGCTCCACCATGGCCTGCTGCACCGGGTGCAGGCTGCCATCGGGCGCGCGCATGTCCTCGATGGTGAGCACCTGCGCGCCATCGAGCATGCATACGAACTGGATGCACGCATTGACCGCGCGCCACACCAGCCGCTCGCCCTCCAGCCTGACCACGAGCACCGTGCAGGCCCCGCAATCGCCTTCGTTACAGCCTTCCTTGGTGCCGGTCAGGCCCCGTTCCTCGCGCAGCCAGTCCAGCAGCGTGCGTGTTGGCGCGATGTTGGCCAACGCATGATATTCGTTTCCGACATAGAAACGGATATCGTGTCTGATCCCCGTCAAACCTGTTCCCTTGTCCTGTGGCCACGGACTGCCTCACCCCCCTCAAGGCAGACAGCCGGAACAGCCATTGATGTCTTCTGATCCCATTATATGGGAAAGTGATCCTACCCTGTCACCCTGCCTGAAAGCAAAGGGGCAATGCCATGATGCGTTTTGCCGGGTGCAACCCAGACGCCACCTTCTTGAAAATAGGGGCGGCGGCAAAAATGTTCATTCCTGCATCATTTTCAAACGGATAAGCGCGCCGCCTGCCGCATGCGCACCGACAGGCCGGGCCGGAATGCCGGGCATGGCACGTAGGCACCGCTGCCTGCCCCCTCATGCGGCGCACCATCACGGAACGCCACCACCCCGCCGCGGATCACGCATTCTGGCTGCCCCCCCAGCGCAATGCCGCCATACAGGCCGCCCGCGCTGGCGGGGCGCATCTCCTGCGCATCGGGGTTCCACAGCACGAGGTCGGCATCCGCGCCCGGCATGATGGCGCCCTTGCGGGGGTAGATGTTGAACGCCCTGGCTGCTGCCTCCGACGTGGCGCGGACGAATTCCTCCGCCTCCATCACCCCCGCCTGCACGCCGTGCCGCCACACAACACGCATCCGCTCGGCCAGGCCACCTGCCACGCCATGGCCCGCCTGCCCTGCCGGGCTGAAGCCGCTGGCCACCATGCCCACCGCGCCACAGGCCAGCGCCCCCCATAGCGCCCGCCGGTGCGTCAAATCCCGAAAAGGGGGACGTATCAGGTAAGGGGCGGGGTCACCGGCGTCATACACCGCCTCGTCAAGCACGAGATGCGGGGCCAGCACATGCGCCTGCACGCGCCGGGCCTGCGCGCGGGCGGCGATAATGGCGGCACACGCGCCTGCGGTCGAGACAGGCCCTACATGCACCGGCGCGCCCACCAGCCCCGCCAGCATGAGGGCCCGGCCCACGGCCTCACCCTCGATGGCGGGCGGGCAGGCCAGCGGGCAGGCCTCGGCCCCGCTCACACCCGCATGGTCAAGGGCCGCGTGCAGGTAAGCCATGGCCTGCGCGTTCTGCGCCTCGATCACGCATAATGCGCCAAGCCCTGCCGCATGGGCCGCCAGGTCAAGGATGGCACGATCCGCCATGCCCCCTGCCATGGACAGGTGAAAGCTGTTGACCCCATGACCCACCAGCATGTCCATGCCGCCCATGACAGCGCCCCCGGCATCCGGCAGCCCCATGCGCAGCCCGACATCAACCGGCGCGCGGGCCGCAGCCTGCCGCCAGTCGCGCCATGCCTGCGCCATGGCCTGCCCGTGCGGCCGCATCACATCGATCACGGTGGTGGTACCGCCTGCCAGGGCCGCAGCCGTTGCGGCAAAACCGGCTTCATCCGCGCCAATGCCGGTATGGGGGTCAACGCCGCCGGGCAGCACCAGCAGGCCACCGGCGTCGATGGTCGTGCAGCCGGTGGGCGCTTCAAGCGCCGGCCCCACGGCCAGAATTTCCCCCACGCCACCGCACAGCACGTCCACCCGCAGGCTGGCCTGCCCCGTGACCACCGTGCCGCCGCGGATCAGCAGCAGGTCGCGCTGCGTGCCGTGCTTCATGCTCGCCCCCGTTACAGACATATCTGAGCGTTATTGGGGAAACGCCGCCTTTTTGAAAAAAGGCGGCACCCAAAAACTTTTATTCTGATTCAATTTTTCACTTAATGGTCGCGGATGCGCACCGGCATGTTCATGGCACTGCCCAGGCGCTCGAGCCTGCGGCGCACGCTCTCGCCCTGCACCACATCGCGCCCCGGCGCGAAATGCAGCGACAGCGTGCCACCCGCCATTTCCAGCCGCGTGCCATCGAGCAGGGCCTCCGTGCCGCCACTCACCGTATAGGCCAGCCGCAATGCCTGCCCCAGCACCACGGCATGGGCAAACTGCGCGGGGTCAAGCAACTGGCGCGAGGGTTGCAGATACGCCACCGACAGGTCGGCCCCGTAGCGCACCGCCAGCGTAAGCGACAGGAAAGCCCGCGCCTGATGCGTAAAGCCCACCCCCTGCAGGCGCAGGATGCGCAGATAGGTCTGCTCGGCCCGGTATTCGGGGTGGTCATGCGCGCCCACATCCGACAGCCAGCACGCCACCGCGCGCAGGCGGCCTGCCACGGGGTCTTCATCGGGGAAGAGCGGCGCCGTCCAGTCCGCCAGGCGCTCGGGCAGCTGCATGCTGCGGCCAAGCATGCAGCACATTTCGCGGGCCACGGCATCCTGCGGGTCGTTATCGGCAACACTTGCGGCCACATTGCGCATGTACCACCCCTCGCGCAGGCCATCGACACAGAAGACCAGCCCGTTGGGCTGCGCATGCCGCATGAGCCTGCGCAGCACGGTGGCGGCAAAGGGCGCATCATCAAGCCGCTTGCGCGGCACGCCGGGCAGGCGCTCGATCGAGCGTTTGCTGGCGCCCAGGATCCAGTCCGTCATCTCGCGCGCGGTATCGGGCGCAAGCTGGTACAGGTGCACGATATTGAGCGGATAGGCCGTGCGCGCGATCTGCAGGCGGGCAAGTGCGCGAAAGGCGCCACCCACCAGGTACAGGTCCTGCCCGCGCACACCCTCCAGCCAGTCCACGCGGGCCAGGTCCTCATCCACCAGCGCGCGTGCGCGGGCCAGGTCGCCACCGGCGCGGTCATTGAGCCGGATCACGCCCAGCGGCAGGGTGCAGGCATCGCGCTTGCGCCCGTTCTCGATGCGGATCAGTTCAAGCGAGCCACCGCCAATATCAGCCACCAGCCCGTTGGCATCGGGGATGCCGCACAGCACGCCGGTGGCGGAATAATCGGCCTCCTCCTCCCCGCTCAGTATGCGGATCGGCACGCCGGGCAGGCGCGATTTCAGCCCCGCCACGAATTCCGGCCCGTTGGTGGCATCGCGCACCGCCGCCGTGGCCAGAACCTCGAAGGGGCTTGCCTCCATGCCGCGCGCAATGGCGTTGAAGCGGGCCATGACCTCCATGGCCAGCGGCACAGCCTCCTCGTTCAGCCGGCCCGTGGCGTTGAGCCCCCGGCCCAGCCTGAGCACCACCTTCTCGTTGAAAATGGGCGCGGGATTGCGCGAAATGCCGTCAAACACCACAAGGCGCACGGAATTCGAACCCAGATCAATGACCGCCGAACGGCGAAACCCGCCAGCCCCCGTCACATCGCGCCCCATATGCTGCCAGCGCGTCCTGCCTTGAGCCTGCCCATGCCGTAATCCTCAGTCCTCAATAATCTGTTCCGCATGCCACGGCTGCGATGCGCTGACCCGGATCGGGGCTTCTGGCGCGCCACGCACCGGATAGCCCGGATGCTCCATGAAATACTCATGCGATGAAAAGGGCCTGCGCCCCGGCTCCAGCCGCCGCCAGACCCCGTTACGCTGTAGAATCCACGACTGCAGGTTGTCTTTGAGATCGATCATCATGATCTGGTCAAGCACGCGGGCATGAATCTGCGGGTCAAGCATCGGCACCATGCTTTCCACCCGCCAGTCCATGTTGCGCTGCATCCAGTCCGCCGAGGAGATATACAGCTTCGCCTGCTTTGACGGCAGGCGGTGCCCGTCTCCAAACGCATAGATGCGCGCGTGCTCAAGGAAGCGCCCCACGATGGACTTGACCTTGATGTTCTCCGAAAGGCCGGGAACACTGGGGCGCAGGCAGCAGATGCCGCGCACCACGGCCACGATGCGCACCCCCGCGCAGGACGCGGCATACAGCCGGTCGATCAGGTCGGGATCGACCAGCGAGTTCATCTTGAGCCAGATCTGCCCCGGCCTGCCGGCCTGCACATGCGCGATCTCGCCTGCAATCAGCTCTTCAAGCGTGCTGCGGATGGTCACGGGCGAGAACGCGATCGCCTCCATCTTGGCAGGCATGGCGTAGCCGGTCATGTAGTTGAACAGCCGCGCCGAATCACGCGCAAGCTCGGGGTTGCACGTAAAGAACGACAGGTCGGTATAGATCCGCGCCGTAATGGGGTGGTAGTTGCCCGTGCCAAAATGCGCATACGAGCGCAGGCCATTGCCCTCGCGCCGCACCACGAGGCTGAGCTTGGCGTGGGTCTTGAGGTCGGAGAAGCCAAAGACCACCTGCACGCCAGCCGCCTCGAGCGCGCGGGCGAGGCGGATGTTCGCCTCCTCGTCAAAGCGGGCGCGCAGTTCCACCATGGCGGTGACCGCCTTGCCCGCTTCCGCCGCCTCGATCAGTGCCTTCACGATCGGGCTGTCGCGCGATGTGCGGTACAGCGTCTGCTTGATCGCCACCACGGCGGGGTCGAGCGCTGCCTGCCGCAGGAACTGCACCACCACGTCAAAACTTTCAAACGGGTGATGCACGATCATGTCGCGCGCACGGATGGCGGCGAAGCAGTCGCCCCCGCAATCGACGATCCGCTCGGGGAAGCGCGGCGTATAGGGCGGGAACAAAAGGTCGGGCCGGTCATCGACGATCAGCTGCTTGAGGTCCACCACCCCGATCAGCCCGGACTGCACGAACACTTCATCCGGCGGGGGGGCCAGGCCGTCGGCCATGGAGCGGGCCAGGTCCTCGGGCATGCGCGATTCGATATCGAGGTGAATCACCACGCCACGCCTGCGGCGCTTGAGCGCGCTCTCATAGGAGCGGACGAGATCCTCCGCCTCGTCCTCGAACTCCACATCCGTGTCGCGCACCACGCGCATCACGCCCCAGTCGCCCGCCACGAGGCCAGGGAACAGGCGGTCGATGCACATCACGATCAGGCGCTCAAGCAGGATGAAGCGCGTGACGCCGGGCGGCGAAAGGGCGGCCGGCAGGCGGATGAAACGCTCGATGCGCGCGGGCAGCAGGATCAGCGCCTCCATCACGAACTGCCCGGTCTCGGCGTTCATCAGCCGCAGCGCCTGGGCTATGCCCATGTTCGGGATGAAGGGCAGCGGATGGGCGGGGTCGATGGCCAGCGGCGTGAGCACGGGGAAGACGCGCTCCATGAAGCAGCTATCCAGCCACTCCTGCTCCTCCGCGGTGAAGGAGACCTCATCGCACACCACCACGCCAGCGCCCTCGAGCTCGCGCTGCAGGTCGCGCCAGATGCGCTGCTGCTCCTGCAACAGCCGCCCCGTGCGCTCGCGCACGGCGGAAAGCTGCTGCTGGGGTGTCAGCCCGTCGGGCGAGGTCTTGACCAGCCCCTCGCGCACCTGTCCCACAAGCCCCGCCACGCGCACGGAATAGAATTCATCAAGGTTGGAGGCGCTGATCGACAGGAAGCGCACGCGCTCGAGCAGCGGGTTGCGGGGGTTGTCGGCCTCATCGACCACGCGCTGGTTGAAGTCGAGCCAGGATAGTTCACGGTTGATGAAGCGTGCGGGTGATGTGGCGTCGATCAGGGTTTCAGGCGCCTCGCGCAGGGCAACCTGCCGCCCTGCCGCCCTGGCGGTAGTGGCGCGGCTGCGCGCGCGGGGCGCCGGTTTTGCGCCCGTGGCAGGCTTGCGTGGCGTTCTGGCCAATGGATTCGCGCTCCCGTTCGGCGGTGGCATTGCTTGTTGCAAGTGATTCTAGACGACAGAGCGCCCTCTTGGCCAGCGCCAAGCCCCTGCGTGTCCCCCGCAGCCTTCAGAGCCAGCATCCTGAAGTACGGGATGGCGCTGTTTTCAAAACGCTTCGCTAAAACGCCGCCTTTTTTAAAACAGGCGGCGCCCAAAAACTTTTATTCTGAAAGGGATGCCTGCCAACATGCTTCAGGCTGTAAAGCCCATGAATTTTTTATGACACGTGCAAACCGCCGTTTTTCTGGTCCGAAGGCACCAGCGGCGGCTCGGCTGGCAACAGGTCGGCCAGAGCGCGTGCGGCCAGGGCGCGGGTGACCGGGCGGCCCGAGGCAAGGGCTGCATGGTCCAGCCGGTTCGCGGCCTCCTGCACGGCCAGCGCCGTGCGGGGCAGGCGGCGCAGCAGCCACTCCACCACCGGCTGCGCCACCACGATCTGGCGCTCGGCCAGCAGGCGCAGCAAAAGCACGCGCAACAGCCCGTCGCCCGGCTGGCCGATGGCCACCGCCATGGTCGCGCGCAGCCTGCTGGCCAGGTCCGGCAGGGCCACCGCCCAGCGCGCGGGCGGCGTGCGCGCGCCAAGCAGCAGCACCATGCCATGCTCGCGCGCGGCATTGATCAGGTGCAAAAGCGCGCGCTCATCGGCGCATTCATCGGCGCTGTCGAGCGCAATGGCCATGAGCGGCACCCGCGTGCCACAGGCCGGGAACAGGGCCGCCACATGCGCGTGCGACAGGCTGGCCCCATGCAGCAGCCGCGCGCCATGGCGGTGCGCCCAGATTTCAAGCAGGTGGGTCTTGCCGGTGCCTGCCGCCCCCCACAGCGCCAGCCTGCGCTCGGGCCATGGCGTGGGGCCGAGAAGCCAGCTACGGGCCGCGGCGTTGGAGGCGGCAAAAACGAAATCGGCAGCACGGAAACGCGGCGTGTGGGCAAACGGCAACACCATCTGGCCGATCACCCCGGCAGGCGTGTTTTCATCCGTTTTCAGCTTCGTATGCTCAACCACCGCTTTGTGCGCAGCCCCACCATGACGTAAAGAAAGCCGGAAGTCCGTTTGAACCCGGCTCCAAGGGCGGTTTTCATAGCCTGCGCGAGGGAGTCCGGGAAAGTGATAGTTTGCTTGTGAAAAAGGCCTGCTGCATGACGTCCGCCCCCCGCCCGACCACACCTGCCCCCGACAACGCGCCAAGCGCCACCTACCGCGATGCCGGGGTGGATATCGCGGCGGGCGACGCCCTTGTCGAGGTCATCAAGCCTGCGGCCAAGGCCACGGACCGCCCCGGCACCATGGGCGGGCTTGGCGGATTCGGCGCGCTGTTTGACCTGAAAGCCGCCGGTTTTTCCGATCCCATTCTCGTTTCATGCACCGATGGCGTGGGCACCAAGCTCATGATCGCCATCGAGAGCGGGCTGCATGAAACCGTGGGTATCGACCTCGTGGCCATGTGCGTGAACGACCTTGTGGTGCAGGGCGCAACGCCGCTGTTCTTCCTCGACTACTTCGCCACCGGCAAGCTTGCGGTGGAGGATGCCGCCAAGGTGGTGCGCGGCATAGCCAAAGGCTGCGCCGAATCGGGCTGCGCGCTGGTGGGCGGCGAAACCGCCGAGATGCCGGGCATGTACGGCCCCGGCCATTACGACCTGGCCGGTTTTTCGGTCGGTGCAGCCGAGCGCACGGCGCTGCTGCCCGGCGATATCCGCCCCGGTGACACGCTGATCGCCCTGCCTTCGGCGGGCGTGCATTCCAACGGGTTCTCGCTGGTACGCAACATCGTCAAACGCAGCGGGCTGGGCTGGGATGCCCCCTGCCCGTTTGCCGATGGCCAGACACTGGGCGAGGCGCTGATGACGCCCACCACGCTGTACGTGCGCCCCGTGCTCGACCTGCACCACGCGGGCCTGCTTGTGGGCGCTGCCCACATTACCGGCGGCGGCCTGCCGGGCAACCTGCCGCGCGTGCTGCCCAAGGGCGTGCGCGCCGTGCTGGATGGCACGTCGTGGCCGGTGCCGCCGGTCTTCCCGTGGCTGGCCAGCATTGGCAATGTCACCACCGAGGAAATGCTGCGCGTGTTCAACTGCGGCGTGGGCATGGTGCTGGTGGTGCGCGATGCCGATGCCGCCATGGCGAAGCTGGCCGGGCGCGGGCAGCAGGCCTTCATCATCGGCACCATAACCCAGGGCGAAAGCCCGGACAGCCCCGCCACGCTGACCTTTGATGAACTGCCCGAACTGCGTGACTGACCCGGCCCCGATGCAAAAGACTCCCATCGCCATCCTCATCAGCGGGCGTGGCAGCAACATGCGCGCGCTGATCGAAGCCTGCGCACGGCCTGACTACCCCGCCCGCATTGCCCTGGTGCTGAGCAACAACCCCGACGCGCCGGGGCTGGACGTGGCGCGTTCCGCAGGACTTGCAGCGCAGGCCATCGATCACCGCGCCTACCCCCGCGACCGCGAAGGCCATGAGAGGGCACTCGATGCCACGCTGCGCGCGGCGGGCGTGCAATATATCTGCCTTGCGGGCTATATGCGCCTGCTCACGCCCTTCCTGACTACGGCATGGAAGGGGCGGATGCTCAACATCCACCCCAGCCTGCTACCTGCCTTTCCCGGCCTGCACACGCATGAGCGCGCGCTCGAAAACGGCACCCGCATCCATGGCTGCACCGTGCACTGGGTGACCGAGGGCATGGATGAAGGCCCGGTGATCGGCCAGGCCGCCATACCCGTGCTGGATGGCGACACGCCGGACACACTGGCCGCCCGCGTGCTGGTGCAGGAACACAGGCTCTACCCCGCCGCCCTGCGCCGCGTGCTGGCCCCGGCCACGACACCCGTGCCTGACGCGGCTGACAGCCTGCTGGCAGTTTAAACAGGCTTCCGGGCGCTGCCTTTTTCATCAAGGCAGCGCCCTGTCGAAGCTTTTTGAAAAAAGCTTCACCAAAAACTTCTTCTCTTCTGCCTTTATCAGGGTCGGGCATCTGCGCGGCCTGCGCTGCGCTTTCCGCTTTTCAATACTATTAGGTGCGATAAAATATTCAGGCACCCGTCAGCCCGCAGGCATAAAAAAAGCCGACCCGAAGGTCGGCTTTTCCGCAACCGGGGCATCACACCCCGGCCCTGTCTGATCCGGAAGGATCAGGGCAGGATCTCGGTGCCGGCGAAGAAGAAGGAGATCTCGTTCTTCGCGTTCTCGAGGCTGTCCGAGCCGTGCACGGAGTTGGCTTCGATGCTCTCGGCAAACTGGGCGCGGATGGTGTGGGCTTCGGCCTTCTTGGGGTCGGTCGCACCCATCACTTCGCGGTTCTTCAGCACGGCGTTCTCGCCTTCAAGCACCTGCACCACGACCGGGCCGGAGATCATGAAGGACACGAGGTCGTTGTAGAACGGGCGCTCCTTGTGCACTTCATAGAACGCGCCAGCGGTCGCCTTGGTCAGCTGGATGCGCTTCTGGGCAACGATGCGCAGGCCATTGCCTTCGAACACGGCGTTGATCTTGCCGGTCAGGTTACGGCGGGTCGCATCGGGCTTGATGATGGAGAGGGTACGTTCGACTGCCATGGGACAGCTCCTTTCAACAGGTTGCAAAATATACGAGGCGGCATTGGACATAAGCCGACATCACCTTACAACCGCCATCTAGAGCATATCGCCGCAGACTGGTAGGTACAAACCCGCACGAAACCAGCCATGCCCCCTTTATTGCCGGAGTTTTCCGCCCGTGAGCCTACTCGTCATATCTGACCTGACCCTGCGCATTGCAGGGCGCACCCTGCTCGATGGCGCGAGCCTGAGCATCGACCCCGGCCGCAAGATCGGCCTCGTGGGCCGCAACGGGGCGGGCAAGTCCACGCTGCTTGCTGCCATTGCAGGCGATATCGCGCCCGATGGCGGCACCATCAACCTTTCCGCCCGCGCGCGCATGGCCCGCATCAAGCAGGAAGCCCCCACCGGCTATGGCTCCCTGCTCGATACCGTGCTGGCGGGCGATACCGAGCGCACGGGCCTGCTGGCCGAATCCGAAACCTGCACCGACCCCGCCCGCATTGCCGATATCCACGAGCGCCTGCTGGCCATCGATGCCCACAGCGCGCCCGCCCGCGCCGCCGCCATCCTGTCCGGCCTCGGCTTTGACGCCAGCGCCCAGGCGCGCCCGGTATCCGACTTTTCGGGCGGGTGGCGCATGCGCGTGGCACTCGCCACGGCGCTGTTCCTCAACCCCGACCTGCTTCTGCTCGATGAGCCGACCAACCACCTCGACCTCGAGGCCACGATCTGGCTCGAGAACTGGCTGGCCCGCTTTGGCGGCGCTGCGCTGATTGTCAGCCACGACCGGGGCCTGCTTGACCGCGCGGTGGATGCCATCGCCCATCTTGATCGCGGCAAGCTCACGCTCACGCCCGGCGGGTATGAGGAGTTCGTGCGCATCCGCACAGAGCAGGCGCTGCAACAGGCCCGCATGGCCGAGCGCATCAACGCCAAGCGCGCGCACATGCAGTCCTTTGTTGACCGTTTCCGCGCCAAGGCAACCAAGGCCAAGCAGGCGCAGGCCCGCATCAAGGCGCTGGAAAAACTGCCCCAGATCGATAGCGTGGTAGAGGATACGCCCAGCCACTTCTCCTTCCCCGAGCCATCCCCCCTGCCCCCGCCCATGCTGACCATGGAGCGCGTAAGTGCGGGGTATGGCGATCACACCATCCTGTCCAACCTGTCGCTGCGCATCGACATGGAGGACCGCATCGCCCTGCTTGGCGCGAACGGCAACGGCAAATCCACCTTCGCCAAGCTAGTGGCGGGCAGGCTGGCGCCCCAGTCGGGCACGATCCAGCACAGCCCCAAACTCAAGGTGGGCTATTTTGCCCAGCATCAGGCCGAGGAACTGCGGCCCGATGAAACGCCGGTCGAGCACATGGCCCGTGCCCTGCCCGAGGCCACGCCACCTGCCGTGCGCGCGCAGCTTGCCCGCTTCGGGCTGGATGCGGAGCGGGCCGAGACACCCACGCGCGACCTGTCAGGCGGCGAGAAGGCCCGCCTGCTGCTGGCCCTGGCCACGCGCGATGCCCCGCACCTGCTGATTCTGGATGAACCGACCAACCACCTTGACCTTGATGCCCGCGATGCGCTGATCCGGGCGCTAGCGGAATTCGAGGGCGCGGTACTGCTGATCAGCCATGACCCGCATCTGGTTGAACTCGTGGCCGACCGACTGTGGCTGGTGGGCGATGGCACGGTGCGCCCGTTTGAGGGCGACATGGCGGAATACCGCGTGTGGCTGACCGAACGCGCCCGCGCGGTAGCCGCCAGCAACCCCGACCGCCCCGCCGCCGCCCCCAAGCGCGATGACCGCCGCGAACGCGCCGAGGCCCGCAAGGCCACAGCCCCCCTGCGCAAGCGCATCCGCGATGCCGAGCAGCTTATGGCGAAACTGGTGGCCGAACGCGCAAAGCTCGAAGCCCGCCTGGCCGACCCGAAACTGTATGAAACCGGCAAGCCCGAGGAAGTCACGGCACTCAACACCCGCCTTGCCGCCATTGCACGCGAACATGACCGGGCGGAGGAAGACTGGCTGGAAGCCGAAACCGAGCTTGAAGCCGCGAATGCGGACTAGAGCAGATCCAGTTTGAATGGACACATTCGAACTGCTGGAGATGCTCGATAAACAATGAGTTAGAGCAATTCCACTGAGCCAGAGTTCAGTGGAATTGCTCTAGAAACGACTGAAGTAATAAAAGTTTTTGGGTATCCTCTTTTTTTCAAAAAGGGGGCGTTAAACGAAGCTTTTTGAAAAAAGCTTCACCAGAAACTTTTATCATTTGCCGCCAGCTTTCCCGGAACCGGCCAGCCCGATCAGGAAGATCCCCAGCCCCGCCGCCGAGAGGCAGGCCCCGGCCCACCCCACGGACTGCGCGCCATAACCCGCCGCAATCACCGCCCCACCCAGCCATGCCCCGAAGGCGTTGGCGATGTTGACGGCGCAGTGGTTGAGGGTTGCCGCCAGACCCTGCGCCTCGGCTGCCACGTCCATCAGCCGGGTCTGGAGTGCGGGCAGCAGGGCGATGATGCAGCCGGTCAGGCCAATGACCGGCAGGATCAGCCAGACATTCCCCGCGCACAGCGCAAACAGGCATGACATGAGCGTGCTCGCCACCAGGGTTACGATGATGGCCAGCACCGGGCTCACATCAACCAGCCGCGCGCCCGCCATGTTGCCCGCCACCATGCCCAGCCCCCACAGCATCTGGGCTACCGGCAGCACATCGGCGGATACCCCGGTAACCCCCAGCAGCACGGTGGAAAGATAGGTGCCGACACAGAACATGCCCCCAAACCCGACCGCGCCCGTAGCCAGCGTCAGCCAGACCTGCGGGCTCCCGAGCGCGCCAAGCTCGCGCCGCACGGAAGGCGCATGGGCGGGGTCAACCGGCACCTGCGGCAAGCTGCGCGCCATCAGCCCGAAGGCGATGAGGCCCATGAGCGTGACCAGCCCGTAAACCGCGCGCCAGCCCAGTGCTTCACCCACCCACGTTACCAGCGGCACGCCCACCACATGCGCGATGGTAAGGCCCGAAAACACGCCCGCCACGGCCCGCCCCCGGCGTGCGGGTGGCACCATGGCCGCCGCCACCAGCGCCGCCACGGCGTAAAAGGCGCCATGCGGCACCCCGGTCAGAAAACGCAAGGTAACCAGCGTGCCGTAACCGGGGGCCAGGGCGCACCCGGCATTGCCCGCCACGAACACCGCCTGCAACACCAGCAGCAGCCTGCGCCGGGGCATGCGGGCGGCCAACAGGGTTACAAGCGGCGCGCCCACCACCACGCCCAGCGCATAGGCGCTGATGACATGCCCCGCTACCGGCACGCCCACGCCAAGCGAGCGCGCCACGCCCGGCAGCAACGCCATGAGCGCGAACTCACCCGTGCCGATGGCAAAGGTGGCGACCGCCAGCGCGCCCCAGGCCGCCCATACCCGACCCGCCGGAAAGGGGGCCATGTCTGCTTCACTCACATATCCGCCCTTTCCCGATGGCGAAGATTGGCTTACCGCTTGCACATCAATGCAGCATTAACCCATCAGGGCCATATCACTTTACCAGACCATCCGTGGCCTAATTTCACCCTCCGGCAATCCGGCCGCCCCACCCTGCGTTATCCGGGTTCACGCCACGGGCACGCCATTCCCGTTTTCACACATTCCATGCCCAGCATACGGACCCATAGATGACAGCCTCCCCCCCCACGGCTCCCTCTTCCAACGAACCCGATTCCAGGCCTGCCCATCACAAGGATGACATAACCGATCCCCGCGCCATCCAGCTCGCACGCATCTATGCCCTGCTGCGGCTGACGCTGATCGTGACCATCGTGGTCATGCTGATCTGGGTCGTGGGCGATGTGCTGATGGTCATCTTTGCCGCGACCCTGGTGGCCGTGATCCTGCATAACCTTGCCGCGCTTGTTGAACGGCGCACGCGCATGCCTTACTGGCTGGCGCTCTCCACCGTGGTGGTGGTGCTGATCGGGGCCCTGACCGGCCTGATCTGGAGCAGCGGCCCCGAAATATCGGAGCAGGCGGTCAAGCTGCGCACCGCCCTGAGCGAGCAGGCCCACAACCTGCGTGACAGCATGGGCCATTCCTCCACCGGGCGGATGATCCTTGATAACCTGCCCACCACCCTTGGCGGCAATGAACAGACTTCAGGCAATGCCGGGTTCGGCTCCATCGCGGGGTCGATGACGGGCTTTGTCTCCTCGGCCTTTGGCGCGGCGGGCACGCTGGCCGTGATCCTGATCGCGGGGCTGTATTTCGCCATCTCGCCCGAAATCTATGTCAACGGCATGCTGCGGCTGATCCCCCACCCCTACCGCAAGACATCGCGCAAGCTGCTGCTGACCGCGGGCCGCACGCTGTGGGCGTGGACTGCAGGGCAGGCGCTGGACATGACCGTGGTTGGGCTGCTGTCCTTCATCGGGCTGTGGTGCATTGGCGTGCCGCTGGCCCTGGCCTTGGGCGTGGTGGCGGGCATGGCCAATTTCATTCCCTATATTGGGGCCTTCGTGGGTGCCATACCCGCGGTCCTCATCGGGCTGTCGCAGGGCACGCGCGAGGGGGTGATGGTGCTGGGACTTTACGCCGCCATCCAGTTCTTTGAAGGCAATGTTATGGCGCCGCTCATCCAGCGCCACGCGGTCAAGATGCCACCGGGGCTGACCATCCTGTCACAGACGATCTTTGGCACCATCCTCGGCATTCCGGGGCTGATCCTGGCATCCCCCCTCACCGCCGCCCTGCTCGCCACCATGGACAAGGCCACGCCAAAACTGGATGACGACGAGCGGGTATAGCCACCTACAGGCCAGAAGTTCCTGATGAAGCTTTTGAAAAAGCTTCAAAGAACGCCGCCTTTTTGAAAAAAGGCGGCACCCATGAACTTTTGTCTTTATCAGCGAGGTATTATCGCCCTGCGGCCATCAGGCCTGCAGGGTATTCACGTCCACATGCGCCATGCCCGCGCGGGTGGCGGCCTGCATGCCCTCGCGACTGTCCTCGAACACGAGGCAGGTGGCAGGCTCCACCGTGAGGTGCCGCGCCGCAAGCAGGAACATATCCGGCGCGGGCTTGGGGTGGTTTACGTCATCAACGGTGATGATGACATCGAACAGCTTCTCAAGCCCGAGATGGCTCAGGCAGGCCGAGACAACCTGCCGCGATCCGTTCGAGGCCACCGCCATGGGCAGGCGGCCATGATAGGCGCGGGCGATATCGGTCACGACCGTGATCTCGCGCAGCACATGCAGCTTGCGGAGCATGCTGGCGCGTGCGTTCGAGATGATATCCTCGCGGTTCACCACCCGGCCAAGGCGCTGCTCGACAATATCGAGCACCATATGCTCGGACATGCCGCCATGGCCATGAAACCACTCCGGCGGCACGCCCTGGCCGATCGCATCCTCAAGGGCCGCAAGCCAGCCTTCACGGTACAGCGGCAGGCTGTCGACCAGCGTGCCGTCGCAATCAAAGATCAGGCCCTGCGTGCCCGCGCGGACAAGGCTCATGGGAAAGCCGACCGGGCATAGTCATACTGGTTGACCAGATCGCGCAGCGCGTCGAAATCCTTGTCCTTGTAGTGATGGAAGCGGATCACGGCGCCGGGGCGTTCCTCCACGAACACGGTGTTGTTCCAGTCAGCGGCGCTGATGCCGGTCCACAGCGTGATGCGGTAGGGCACGGCGGGGCCGCTGGGCTGCTTGCCATCGGGCGCCACCTGCATTTCCATCACCGCATCACCGCTTGAAGGCGGGGTCTGGCCCAGCGGCCCCCAGCCCTTGGTGTGCGACTGCAGCCAGTCATTGAGCGTCTTGACCTGTGCCGCCGTGAGCGTGCGCTCGCGCCGCATCGGGCCGACCGCAATGGTGCCCGACTGCATGGTGGGGAAGCTCAGCGGCCGGAAATTGGGCATGGCCATGTACCACAACCCTGCTGCCGTGCCGATGGTGATGAACAGGAACCCGATCAGCAGGGCGGTTTCGCGTCTCATTGGCGTATGGTCTCCTTATGCACACACAGCCGCGATAACCCGGGCCACGTCATTGTCCGACAGTTCCGGATGTAGCGGAAGCGCCATGATCCGGCGCGAAAGATCTTCGGCCACCGGCAGCGATGCGCCATCATGGCAGGCCTCATAGGCCGGCTGGCGGTGCAGCGGCCGGGGGTAATAGATGGCCGAGGCCACGCCACGGGCCTTGAGCTTCTCCTGCATGGCGGCGCGATCGGCCTCGCCTGTGGTCAGCACGGAATAGATCGCCCAGGAGGACTCACCATCTGCCACGCGGGCGGGCGGCACCAGATGGCCCGCAATGCCCTTGTCATACGCGCTGGCAATGGCGCGCCTGCGGGCAAGCTCGGCATCGAAACGGTCCATCTTGGCCAGGATGATGGCGGCCTGCAGCGTGTCCAGCCGCGCATTCATGCCCGTGCGCAGCACCTCGTAGCGGGTCTTGCCCTCGCCATGGGTGCGCAGCGAGCGGTAGAGCTCGGCGCGTTCGGGGTCATCGGTCAGGATCGCACCCGCATCGCCATACGCGCCCAGCGGCTTGGAGGGGAAGAAGGACAGCGTGGTCGCCACCCCCTCGCGTCCCAGCCTGCGGCCCGACAGGCTCGCGCCATAGGCCTGCGCGCAGTCCGCCATGAGGAACAGGTCCTCCGCCGCCGCGATGGCGCGCAGTTCGGGCCACGGCGCGGGCTGGCCAAACAGGTCCACCCCGATCAGCGCGCGCGGGCGCAGGCGACCGGCCCTGCGC
The DNA here is from genome assembly GCF_004302915.1 of Komagataeibacter xylinus. GTDB lineage: Bacteria > Pseudomonadota > Alphaproteobacteria > Acetobacterales > Acetobacteraceae > Komagataeibacter > Komagataeibacter xylinus_C. The sequence goes on from NZ_QQBI01000001.1 coordinate 73,907, forward strand.
ACGTCGGCAATGCGCTGGCGCAGGTTTTCAGGGTCGATCTGGAAAGTATGGGGGTCCACATCCACAAAGACCGGGGTGGCGCCAAGCACCAGCGGCACCTCCGCCGTGGCGGTGTAGGTGAAGGCGGGCAGGAACACGGCATCGCCTTCACCGATTCCTTCGGCCATCAGCACCACCTGGATGGCGTCCGTGCCCGATGATACGCCCACGCATTCCCCTGCCCCCACATAGCTGGCCAGCCGGGATTCAAGCTCGGCCACTTCGGGGCCCATGACGAAGCGGCAGTGCCGCATCACCGCATCGACACGCTCGCGCAGTGCATCGGCAATGGCGGCCTGCTGTCTGGGCAGGTCAAGAAAACCTATGGGCGCCTGCGCCGGAGCGTTCATGATGCATTCCTTTCCACATCGGCCTGCCCCGCCGGAACCTGTGTAACCATGCCGTGCGGGTTATGGACAAATTCGGGTACGAGCTGGCCTGCCAGTTCCAGCGCCCGCGCGCTGTCACCCTGACGACATGCCACTGTCAGTGCATCCATGATATTGACGACCTGCGCAAGGTCCACCGTACGCGGCGTTGCCATCCGCAAACCGGGACAGCCGGTGGGTTGCAGGATTTCCTGGCTGTGAAACAGGTCCTCGGCCAGCTTTTCGCCCGGTCGCAGCCCGGTAAAGCGGATCTGCACGTCATGCCCCGGCCGCAGCCCCGCCAGCACGATCATCTGCCGCGCCAGTTCCATGATGCGCACCGGCGTGCCCATGTCGAGCACGAACACCCCGCCCCGGCGCAGCAGGGCGGCGGCAAGTTCATCTTCCTGCGCGCCGGTGCCGCAGGCGCTGGCCTGCAGCACCAGCCCCACGGCCTCCGACACGGTCATGAAATAGCGCCGCATGCGCGGGTCGGTCACCGTAAGCGGGCCACCGCGCTCAAGCTGGTGCTGGAACAGCGGAATGACCGAGCCGGTCGAACCCATCACATTGCCAAAGCGCACGGTCACGCAGCGCATGGCATCAGGCCCGCCCACGCGCCGGGCGCGGGCATCAAGGGCCTGGCAGTACATCTCCGCAATGCGCTTTGAAACACCCATGACACTGGCGGGATTGACCGCCTTGTCGGTCGAGATGAGCACCATGGCCCTCACCCCGTGGCGGCTGGCCGCATCGGCTACGATGCGGGTGCCGGTCACGTTGGTCAGCAGTCCCTCGCACGGGTTGGCCTCCACCATGGGCACCTGCTTGAGCGCGGCTGCGTGAAACACCAGCTCGGGGCGATAGCGGGCAAAGACGCGCTCGATGCGCGCGGAATCGCGTATGTCGGCCAGCACCAGGTGGCGCCTGAGCGCGGGCGCCGTCGCTTCAAGGTCGATATCCACCTGCCATAGCGGGAACTCGCCCATATCGAGCAGGATCAGTTCCGCGGGGCCATGGCGGGCGATCTGGCGCACCAGTTCCGCCCCGATCGAGCCCCCTGCCCCCGTTACCAGCACCCGCCGCCCGCGTAGCATGCTCGCCAGCCCCTGTTCATCAGGCGCCACGGGCTGGCGGGGCAGCAGGTCAGCCAGCCTGACGGGGTGCAGTGGCGCGCGCGCGGTGCCTGTCAGGGCGGACAGGTCGGGCATGCAGCGCACCGGGGTGCCGCTTTCATGCGCCATGCGCAGAACGGTGGCAAGCCGCCTGCCACGGCAGTGCGGGTCGGCCACCACCACCATCCAGTCCTCATCCGCCCCCAATGCCGACAGAATGGCCCGCAGGTCGCCCACCTGCCCCAGCACCGGCAGGCCGCCCGGCCTGCGCCCGGGGCGGCGCTGGCGGCCTTCAAGCACCAGCCCCGCAACCCGGCGGCCCATATGCGGCACCAGCGCCAGGAAGCGGCTGGCATCTTCCCCATCGCCCAGCACGATCACGCGCTGCTGGCCGCCAGGCCCGCGCAGGCCCTGCCGCCAGTACTGGTATGCGCCCCGCACGCCCGCCAGCAGCACGAATGCCGCCATGGCGTAAACCATGCCAAATGCCGGGGCGGGTGCCCCCAGCAGGGCCACAGCCCCCAGCACCAGCCCGCCCGCCAGCGCGCAGGCCCCGCCCAGCCGCCAGAAATCGGACCGCCCGGCAAAGCGCCAGTGCTGCTGGAAGATGCGGAACGGCCACCCCGCCACGCCAAGCCCCGCCATGCCCAGCACCTGCACGCCCCCGGGCCACGCGCCGCCAGACATTGGGGCCGGATAACCGCACGCCCAGCCCGCGAGGCTTGCCGCCAGCCCCCCCAGGACCGTATCAAGCATGCAGTTCAGCGCGATGGTCCGTGTCATGCGCAGGCACTCGGCCAGGGAGTGAGCGCTGGAGGATAGCGTTGCCATTACCCCTCCCTATAGCCGAGCCAGCGGGGGAGCAGGAAGGAGAGATCATGCCCCGGACCCCGCTTTCATGACCTTCGTGCATGCCGATCATGGCGCGGGCCTGCTTTTCGTGCTGCTACTTGGCGCAGGCGCGGTCATGGCCGCCCTCCTGTCGCGCCGGGTCATCGGGCTGCGCATACTGGACTACCCCACCGGGCGCAGCGCCCACGCCCGGCCCGTGCCCAAGGGCGGCGGGCTTGCCATTCTGGCCGTGTTCGTGACCGGCGTGCCGCTGGCGCAGATGCTCTGGCACCATGCCCCCACCCTTGCCGACAAGACCCTGCTGGCCGCCACCGCCTGGCTGGGCCTGTTTTCATGGCGCGATGACATGCACCCCATGCCCGCGCTGTGGAAGCTGGGCGCGCAGGTGCTGGCGGCCCTGCTGGTGGCCTGGGGCAGCCTGGGCGTGCTGCCGCATGATGGTGCGACATGGGGCGCGTTGCTGGCGCGCGGGCTGTGGCTGGTCGTGCTGTGCAACGCCATCAACTTCATGGACGGGCTGGACGGGCTGGCCGCGGGCTGCACCCTGCTGGCCTGCATGGCCACCGCCCTGCTGTGCCTGCATGTTCATGCAGGGGTGGAGACATGGGGCACGGCGCTGGTCATGGCTGTTGGCATTGCCGGTTTCCTGCCCTTCAATTTTCCCCGGGCGCGGCTGTTCATGGGCGATGTGGGCAGTCAGTGCTGCGGGCTGGTGCTGGGCGCGCTGGGGCTGCACATGGCCGACCTGCCGCCGCTGGCGCATGGCTGGGCGCTCATGCCGCTCATGCTGTCGGGCCTGCTGGCCGATGTGGGGGTAACGCTCCTGCGCCGCGCCGTGCTGCGCCGCCCGCTGCTGCAGGCGCACCGGGAGCATTTCTACCAGATGGCGCATCGCGGCGGCATGACGCCCCTCGCGGTTACGCTGCTGGCCTGGGGGGCCACGCTATGCGGCGCGGGGGCGGCATGCGCGCTGGCAGGCGGCCTGATCGGCCTGCCAGCCGCGGCGGGCGGGCTGCTGGCGCTGCAACTGGCATGGGGCGTGGCGGTGATCGGGCGCGTACGCCACGCGCCGGGCGTGCGGTGGTAGAAACGAAACAGGGGGAATGGCCCTGCGACCATCCCCCCTGCCGATCGTGACAGATAACGGACCTTACTTGTGGGTAAAGGTAATCTTCATGCCCTGGGCGGCTGCGGCAAGGCGACCGCCGGAACTGGAGGTATCGAGCCGGATGCGCACGCCTGCGGGGTTGTTGAGCAGGACCGCGCCAATGCCGGTGCCTGCTGTCACATCACCGTTGACGGCGGCGTAACTGCCCTCGAAATCCTTGACCGAATGCAGGTTATAGACCGTGCCGCTGCCCTTGATGTTGGCATAGCCCACGGCCGCGAGCGACCCGCCCTCGATCTTGAAGCGGTAGGTATGGTGCCCATACACCAGCTTGCCCGTGCCCCATGTATGCCCCACGCCGATATCGAGCGACTTGAACTTCATGGTGACGGTGCCCGAGGGCGTGCCGAGCGAGGATTCCTCGGCCATGGCCGCGCATGGCAGGCTGGCAAGGGGCGCCACGGCGATGGCGAGGGCAAGCAGACGTCGAGAGATATGCATGGAGTGGAAACCTTCCGTCCCGGAACGCACGAAGAGAACCTGCTGCTAACTCAGCTCGCGCGGCGAAGTTCCTCGGTGCGGCGCGCACGGGGCGCCTTGCGCACGGGGGCGGCAACCTTTTCTTGGGCTGCGGCGGATGTTTCGTTCACGATTGTGCGCAGGTCGCGCAGGAAGCCGTTGCCCTGCGGGGTGTGCGTGATCAGCACCGAGCGGCGGTCCATCGGGTCGGCCGTGCGGCGGGCGAGGCGCAGGTCCTCGAGCCGGTCGAGCGCGCGGGTGATCGCGGGCTTGGACACGTTCAGCTCGGCGGCGAGGCCACGCACGGTATGGGCGCTGTCGCTGAGGTAGCAGGTCAGGAACACGGCCAGCTGGCGCGCTGAAAGGTCAGGCCCGTCGCGGCGAACCATTGCAACAACGGTATCGCGCAGGGAGTGCGTCATCCGGTCCGCATGAGCCTGATTGGGCTGTGATGACTTGGCCATCGGTTAAAATCCTCTGTCATGATGCCGTGCCGGCCAACGGGCCTGTACGCCGTGGAATCGGACCGGCACGAGATGGTCTCTTTTGGTGGTGCCTATATAATTGGCATTTACGGCATATATAAGTCGCACCTGGCAAATTAGTTCGATTTCATAATTGTTTCTTTAATGTCGCGTTCGTTTCGTCAAGATTAAATATTTTTAATATCCCTGCGTAAGCTGCTCTTAAACCAAGACTTTCTCCGCCTTCCGGGCGGCCGGGGCGGTCGGAATCGTTCCATCCATAGGTATCGATATGAACCCAGCGCACATCAGTTTTGACAAAATTCTCTAAGAAAAGCGCCGCCGTAATCGCCCCTGCCATCGGTTTGGATGAAATATTGTTCAGGTCTGCCACCGGACTGCGCAGCCATTTGCGGTAGCCCGGCCATAGCGGCAGGCGCCACAGCGGGTCGCCGCAGGCCCACCCCGCCCCCTCCAGCGCAAGGGCGGCCTCATCGCTGTTGCTGAACAGCGCGGGCATGTCGGGGCCAAGTGCCACGCGGGCGGCCCCGGTCAGGGTTGCGGCATCGACCAGCAGGGCGGGATCGTGCTCGCACGCGGCATGCAGCAGGTCGCACAGCACCAGCCTGCCCTCGGCATCGGTATTGCCAATCTCCACCGTCAGCCCCGCGCGCGTGCGCACCACGTCGGATGGGCGCATGGCGCGGCCTGACACGCTGTTCTCCACACAGCCCAGCCGCAGTTCCAGCCGCACCGGCAGGTCGCGCAGCACCACCAGCCGCGCCAGCGCCAGCATGATGGCAGCGCCCCCCATGTCCTTTTTCATCCGCAGCATGGATGAGGGCGGCTTGAGGTCGTAGCCGCCGGTATCAAAACACACACCCTTGCCCACCAGCGATACAAGCGGCGCATCCTCGGGCGCGGTGCTGCCGCTCCAGCGCGCCACCACCACGCAGGGCGCGCGCTCCGAGCCCATGCCCACGTGGAACACGGTGGGGAAATCCTGCTCCAGCCGCGCGCCGCGAATGACCGACACCTCCGCGCCAAGCGGCTCGAGCGCCACCTGTGCCGCGCGCGCCAAATCATCGGGGCCCATCAGGTTGGGGGGCGTGTTGATGAGCGAGCGCGCCAGGTTGATGCACTGCGCCACCGGCCCTGCCGCCAGCCCTGCCGCATCAACCACCAGCCGTGCCCGTGGTGGCTTGGGGCCGCTGTCGCGCCCGAAGGCGGGCATGCGATAGGCACCAAGGCAGAAGCCAAGGGCCATGTCGGCTGCAGCAATATCCTGCGGCGCGCTGATGCGCCACAGGCCGCTTGGCAGCGAGTCGGGCAGCACGCCGAACACGAACGGGTCGGCCCCATCCGCCGCCTCCGGCACGCCCAGCACGGCGGTGGCGATGTTGCCATCCGCATCGGGCAGGCCCTGCACCTGCCCGTAACGGGCCACAAAACCGGCCTGGAGCGCAAAACGCGCCGCCTTCTCGCCCACCAGCGCCTCAAGCCCCCCCAGGCCCGAGGGGCGGATGGCGTGCACCACGCCTACGGGTTCATGGCCCACGTCGTTCCGGGCGACCAGGCAGTCGGGTTGTTGCGGCATGTTCATGGCATTCCTCGGCTGTGTCATCTTCTGTTGCCCGCAAGGGTGCGTCCGCCATCGCGCCAACGCAACACCCTGTGGCGCGGTCCTGGGCACACGCATGTGGTTTTGCTTGCATTTCCGTCCACTTGGCCGGAGCATACCGCCATGACGGGTGTACCCTCGGGGCTTCGTGGCCCCCATCGCGCAGCGGCCGGGCATCGCTCCGGCCCCCATTCCGACCAGGTGGTCCGGGCTGTGCTCGGCCCGACCAATACCGGAAAGACGCATCTCGCCATCGAGCGGCTGCTCTCGCATTCCAGCGGGGTGATCGGTTTCCCACTTCGCCTGCTGGCTCGTGAGAACTACGACCGCATGGTCGCCCGCAAGGGCGCGCAGGCCGTGGCGCTGATAACGGGGGAGGAAAAGATCATCCCCCCGAAGGCACGCTGGTTTTCATGCACGGTGGAGGCCATGCCACTCGACCGGCGGGTGGAATTCGTGGCGGTGGATGAAATCCAGCTCTGCGCCGACCCGGACCGGGGCCACATCTTTACCGATCGGCTGCTGCATGCGCGCGGCACGGCGGAGACGATGTTCCTCGGCGCCGACACCATCCGCAACCTGATCCGCCGCCTTGTGCCGGGCATCGAGATCGAGCACCGGCCCCGCCTTTCGCAACTGACCCATGCGGGCGCGTGCAAGCTGACGCGCCTGCCGCCACGCTCGGCCATCGTCGCGTTCTCGGCGGGCGAGGTTTACGCCATTGCCGAACTGCTGCGCCGCCGGCGCGGCGGCTGCGCCATCGTGATGGGCCAGCTCTCGCCGCGCACGCGCAATGCGCAGGTGGCGCTGTACCAGGAAAAGGAAGTCGATTACCTCGTCGCGACCGACGCCATCGGCATGGGGCTGAACATGGATGTGAACCATGTGGCCTTTGCCAGCCTGTCGAAATTCGACGGCTCGCGCATCCGCCCGCTCACGGCAGGCGAGATCGCGCAGGTGGCCGGGCGCGCCGGACGCGGCCTGCGCGATGGCACGTTCGGCACCACCGGCACCTGCCCGCCCCTGCATGAGGAACTGGCCGAGGCCGTGGAGCAGCACCGTTTCGACCCGCTCACCCGCCTGTCATGGCGCAACAGCGCGCTTGATTTCTCATCGCCCGCCAGCCTGCTTGGCAGCCTCAACCAGGCCTCGCCCCGGCCTGAACTGATTGCGGGGCATGAAGCGAGCGACGTGCTGGCCCTTTCAGCACTCTCGGCCAGCCCCGACATCCGCCCGCTGGTGCATTCCCGTGCCGCAACCCGGCTGTTGTGGGAAAGCTGCCAGATCCCCGATTTCCGCAAGCTGGGCGATGACAGCCACATCCGCCTGTGCGGGCGCATCTTCACCCACCTGATCAGCGATGGCCGCATCCCCGCCACATGGATGGAAAACCAGATCACCCATTTCTTCCAGACCGATGGCACCATCGACACGCTGATGCAGCGCCTGGCGGGGATTCGCGTGTGCAGCTACATTGCCGCCCGCCCCGGCTGGATCGCCAATGCCGAACACTGGCAGGCCCGCACGCGTGAGGCGGAGGACCGGCTATCCGACGTGCTGCACGAGCAGTTGACTGCCCGCTTCGTCGACCGCCGCGCCACCACGCTGATCCGTCGGCTTGATGAAGGCGGGCATGACAACCTGCTCTCCGCCGTGACCGCGCAGGGCAATGTGGTGGTGGAGGGCCATGAGGTTGGCCGGATTGCGGGGCTTGACCTGATTGCGGGCGAGCATACCGATGCCGAGGATGGCCGCCTGCTCATGCGCGCCGCCCGCCGCGCCGTGCGCAGCGAGATTCCCCGCCGCGTGGCGCTGCTGGTGCAGGATGACGACCAGCAGTTCACCTTCTCGGCCGATGGCACGCATATCATGTGGCAGGGCATGAACCTCGCCCGCCTGCTGCCAGGTGCCGATGTGCTCTCCCCCCGCCCGCTGGTGCTCGACAATCCGCTGCTCGACAACGCCCAGCGCGAGCGAATCCGCAACCGGCTCCAGACCTGGCTCGGGCAGGTCGTGCGCGAACACCTTGCCCCGCTCTTTGCCGTGCAGGCCGCCGTTGCCACCACGCCGGAACTGCGCGGCATCGTTCACCGCCTGCTGGAAGGCGCAGGCATCGCCCCGCTGCACAAGGGCGAGCGCCTGCCCCCCGAGATGCTGGGCCGCCTGCGCAGGCTGGGGGTGCGCGTGGGCCATTATACCCTGTTCATGCCCGCAATCCTGAAGGAGCGCGCGCTGCAGTTGCGCGGCTGGCTTGTAGCCATCAGCCTGAACATGCCCTGCCCCACCCTGCCCGCCATGAGCCGCATCACCCTGCCGCCCGATGCCCTGCCCCCGGCCTTCATGGACTGCATGGGCTGGCTCGCCGCGGGGCCTGTGCGCCTGCGGCTCGATATTGCGGAAAAATTCATTCGCGAACTCGCCCGCCTGACCCGTCGCGCGCCCGTGCCGCTGCCACCGCAACTGGCCTCACGGCTGGGCGTGCGCCATGAAATGCTGCCCGCCGTGCTGAAGGGGCTGAACATGCGCGTGTACCACCCCCGCCCCATGCCCGCCGACCGCTACGGGCCACCGGCCCCGATCATGATCCGCTTCCATGCGGAGGGCGAAAATGCCCGGCACGAAAAACCCCGCCCGGCACAGAACCGCCAGGCCAGCAGGCGCGCTGCCTCCCGGCGCCCCATGCGCCCGGACAGCCCCTTCGCCGCCCTTGCAACCCTTCTGGACCGGCCCTGAACGCATGAAACAGGCACCCACCCCCCAGCCCCAGGCCCAGCGCGTGGATGTGTGGCTGTTCCACGCCCGCTTCGGGCGCAGCCGCAGCGCCTGTGCCCAGATCGCCACCAGCGGGCATGTGCGCATCAACCGCCAGCGCGTGACCAAGGCGCATGCGCTCGTGCGCACGGGCGACGTGCTGACCCTGCCCGCCCCCGATCGCAGGGCCGTGATCGTCATTCGCGTGACAGGGCAGGCCGAACGGCGCCAGGCGGCGCCACTTGCACAACTTCTGTATGAAATTGTTCCAGAAACTGCCTGAATATTGTGGCGAGCGGGACAATACAGGCACCGATTATGCATTAGCCGCCGTCTTGGGCTTGCCACGACCGGAAAACACTCTCATATCTTCCGCCATTCCCGATGAGGTCATGCCCCCTGTGGCGCCTCGTCCCTTTTCATGGCTGGGCCTACTGCCACAGGCCACACAAATAACGATCGGAGATAGGCGATGACCTATGTGGTCACCGAAAACTGCATTCGCTGCAAATTCACAGATTGTGTCGAAGTCTGTCCGGTTGACTGCTTCTACGCGGGTGAGAACTTTCTCGTAATCAATCCGGATGAGTGCATCGACTGCGGCGTATGCGAACCGGAATGCCCGGCTGAGGCCATCTTCCCCGATAGCGACGACCGCGCCACCCCCTGGGCCGAGCTTAACGCGAAATACGCCGCCATCTGGCCCAACATCACCCGCAAGATCGACGCCCCGGCCGATGCCGAGGAATGGAAAGACAAGCCGGGCAAGAAGGACATGCTTTCCCCCGAGCCGCAGAAGGGCTGACCCCGCCTTTCCCGACAGGGCCCAATAAAAAAGACCGGCACGGTTTCCCGTGCCGGTCTTTTTTTATGCCGTCTGGCCCGGGGGTGGTTGCCCACCCCCAAAGCCCAGCATGAAGCCGCGTATCAGCGCGACATCATGTTGATGGCCGTGTCATGCATGATGAACATCGTGCCGGCCACAAGGACCAGAACCGACAGCACCGTGAATGTAAACGCCATGACGTTCCAGCGCTGCTCGGACGAACCGTTCATGTGCAGGAAGTAGATCAGGTGAACCACGATCTGGACCACCGCCAGCAGGGCAATCGCCCCGCCGGTAGCGGACGGTGACATCGCATGCGACATCACCAGACCGAAGGCTGCTACCGTCAGGATAACGGCAAGTACGAACCCGGTAAGGTAAGATCCTACGCTACCATGGCCCTCTCCCGAGGATGAAATATGATCAGCCATCAGAGCACACCCATCAGATAGACAAAGGTGAAGACACAGATCCAGACAATGTCCAGGAAGTGCCAGAACAGGCTGAGGCAGGTCAGCTTGCCGATCATGCGCTCGTTCAGCTCAGTCTTGCCAGCCGTCTGGAACAGCAGGACCGCCATCCACAGCAGGCCGCAGGTGACATGCAGACCATGCGTGCCAACCAGCGTGAAGAAGGCGGACAGGAACGCGCTGCGATCCGGGCCGTTGCCTTCGGCAATCATGTGCGAGAACTCGCGGATTTCCATGAACAGGAAGCCCAGCCCCAGCAGGAAGGTCACCCCGAGCCAGGTCCGCATGGTGCTGACCTTGTTCTCGTGGGCGGCGATCATGCCAAAACCGTAGGTGATGGAGCTGAACAGCAGGATAGCCGTTTCAATGCCAACACCCGAAAGTTCGAACACTTCGTGGCCGGTCGGACCGCCGGCAAACTGGTCACGCAACACCGCGAACACTGCGAACAGCGTACCGAAGATGATGCAGTCCGTCATCAGATACAGCCAGAACCCGAACACCACGGGAGATTCGTGGTGTTCATCATGGGCATGGGCTGCATCAGCAGTCATGTTTTGCGCCATTATTCCGCTGCCTGTGCTGCCATAAGGTTATGGGTGTGCTCCTGCTCGATACGAGCCACCTCGGACACCGGCACATAGTAATCGACGTCATTGTCAGCCGAACGTGCGATCACCGTAGCGATGACACCGATCAGACCAACAGCCGCCAGCCACCAGATGTACCAGATAGCACCGAAGCCAAGCACGAAGCTGAAGGCACCGATAAGGAAACCGCATGCCGTGTTCTTGGGCATGTGGATGGGCTGATAGTCACCACCCGCGCGACGCGTGTCGATACCCGCTTCCTTGTCGTGGGCAAAAGCGTCGAGCTCGTGCACTTCCGGCAGGATGGCGAAGTTATAGAACGGCGGCGGCGAAGAGGTGGACCATTCCAGCGTACGAGCGTTCCACGGATCGCCCGTCAGGTCACGGTTCTCGGCCAGGTTACGGTCGCGGATCGAGACATAGAGCTGGGTCAGCTGGCACACGATACCGCATGCGATCAGCACGGCACCGGCTTCAGCAATCAGCAGCCAGGGGTGCCATTCCGGGTTGTCGTAGTGGTTCATACGACGGGTCATGCCCTCGAAACCAACGACATACAGCGGCATGAACGCCACATAGAAGCCAATGAACCAGCACCAGAACGCCCGCTTGCCCCATGCTTCGTTCAGCTTGAAGCCGAAGGACTTGGGGAACCAGAAGTTCATGGCCGCCACGTAGCCGAAATACACACCACCGATAATCACGTTATGGAAGTGGGCGATAACGAACAGCGAGTTATGCAGCACGAAGTCGGAAGCCGGGATGGCGAGCATCACGCCGGTCATGCCACCGATGGAGAAGGTGATCATGAAGCCGATCACCCAGTACATGGTCGCATGGAACTCGATGCGGCCCTTATACATGGTGAACAGCCAGTTGAAGATTTTCACGCCAGTCGGAACGGCGATGATCATCGTCATGATGCCGAAGAACGCGTTCACGTTCGGGCCAGCACCCATGGTGAAGAAGTGGTGAACCCAAACCACCAGCGACAGGACCATGATGGAGGCGGTCGCGTAGACCATGGTCTTGTAGCCGAACAGCGGCTTGCGGGAGAAGGTCTGCGTGATTTCGGAGAAGGCACCGAAGGCAGGCAGGACCAGGATGTACACTTCCGGATGGCCCCAGCCCCAGATCACGCTCAGATAGAGCATCTGGTTGCCGCCGCCGTCGTTGGTGAAGAAGTGCATGCCCAGGTAACGGTCCAGACCCAGCAGGCCCATGGCCACGGTCAGGATCGGGAAGGCAACCATGATCAGCACGGTGGTGCAGAAGATGGTCCAGGTGAACACCGGCATACGCATGTAGGTCATGCCCGGCGCACGCATCTTCACGATGGTCGCGAAGAAGTTCACACCCGTCAGCAGCGTGCCCACACCGGACAGCTGAACCGCCCAGATATAGTAGTCAACACCGACGCCGGGGCTGAACTGCTGCTCGGACAGGGGCGGGTAAGCCAGCCAGCCGCACTGCGAGAACTCACCGATGAACAGCGAGACGTTGACCAGCAGGAAGCTGATGGTCGTCATCCAGAAGCTCAGCGTGTTCACGAACGGGAAGGCCACGTCACGCGCACCGATCTGCAGCGGCACCACGATGTTCATCAGACCCTGCATGAACGCCATGGCCATGAAGAAGATCATGATCGTGCCGTGAGCGGAGAAGATCTGGTCATAGTGGTGCGGCGGCAGGTAGCCGGGGTTGCCGGCATAGGCCAGCGCGAGCTGGGAGCGCATCATGATCGCGTCCGCAAAACCACGGAACAGCGCCACGAGGGCCACAACGATATACATGACACCAATGCGCTTGTGGTCGACCGAGGTCAGCCATTCACGCCAAAGGTAGCCCCATTTACCGTAATAGGTGATGAGACCGACAACGGCGAGACCCGCGATAGCGGCACCGATGAACGTCCCAACAAGGATCGGCACATCATAAGGGATGGCCGACAAAGTTAATTTGCCAAACATCTGTCCTATTCCTTCATGTTCATGTCGGACATCGCGGACTGCTGCACGTGCAGCATCTTGCCGGTGCTCTTGTCCATGACCATGCCGTCATTGTACTTGGCAACAATGGCATCGAAGAGACCCGCATCGACATGCGAGAAGTACTCAACCGGGTTGGCCTCGCTCGGCGCGGCCAGCTTCGGATAGCTTGCGCTGTCCAGCTGCTCGGAAGAAGCCTTCACCTTCTCGACCCACGCGCTGTACTGGTCCGCCGGCATTGCCAGCGCACGGAAGCGCATGTCGGAGAAGCCCTTGCCGCTGAAGTTGGAGGACTCACCCTGGAAGTCACCCGCTTCGTTGGCGATCAGGTGCAGCTGGGTCTGCATGCCAGCCATTGCATAGATCATCGTGCCGAGCTGCGGGATGAAGAACGAGTTCATCACGGAGTCAGAGGTGATCCGGAAATCGACCGGCGTATTCACCGGCATGGCCATCTGGTTGACGGTTGCGATCCCTTCATCCGGATAGATAAAGAGCCACTTCCAGTCCAGTGCCACAACATCGACATGAATTGGCTTGACGTTGGCTTCAGCCTCAAGCGGCTTGTACGGGTCAAGCGAATGACATGTCTGATAGGTCAGCACTGCCAGGAACAGAATGATCAGGCTGGGAATCGCCCAGATAATCACTTCGATCTTGTTGGAGTGCGACCATTTCGGCAGGTATTCTGCCGAAGTGTTGGACTGACGGTACTGCCATGCGAACAGCAGCGTCAGGATACATACCGGTATGACAACCAGCAGCATCGCGTAGGTCGAGGTCAGGATCAGGCTTTTTTCCTGAGCACCGACAACGCCCTTGGGATCAAGTGTATCCCAGGTACAGCCTGCTAACAGCGCTGCTGAAGATAGGCTCATCAGCTTTGTTAATCTCGGCAAGATTTTTTTCTTCATCTCACGCCTCGTTGGTTTCGACATCACCCTGTTTTGCTCACATCCTCGCTTCATCCACGGGCTTAGACAACAGCGGCCACGTTATACGCATGGCGGGAAAAAGCATTCTGCCTTCCCGGCATCCAGCGACATCGCGCCTGAGTCGACTTCCGAAAATGACAATCGCCTCTTTCGGTTTGCATCCGTCATGAGTTAGTTGCCGGCCGGCTGGCCATGACCTTGATCAATACGACCTGCCAGACCTTACGTAAATATTACTCTCAGGGCAGATCGGACCATGAATCGCGATGCCGTCCTGTGTGCTGAAGCGCATGTCCTGTGCCGCATACCCTTTCATATAGTTTTTCTATTCAAGGGTTATCCGACCTGAACGGCCTCATAGGCAAGCCTTCACATAATATTTCAATAGATTTCATTGCTTAAAATTTATCTTACAAAATCGTTGTTTTACAAAGGTTTAGTCGGGTGTCATTAACCTCACACTCTCGTCATCAGATAATTTCCATATATGAATAAGTCTTATCTTTTTTGACAGAAAGACCATTCCGGCTCCCCATTCACGCAAAAAGGGCCGCCACGGTTGTGGCAGCCCTTCTCATGCAGTCAAACAGGACCAGAACAGTCCTCGAAAGTAGGCGTCCTGTCGATCAGTCGTTGCTGCTGTTGCGCACGCCCATGAACTGCAGCAGGAACTGGAACAGGTTGATGAAGTTCAGATAAAGGTTCAGCGCATCATAGACCGACCGCTTCGCGGCCATGTCCGGCCCTTCATAGGCTGCAACCTGCTGGTAGGTGGCCTTGATGTTCTGGGTATCGAACATGGTCAGCCCCACGAACAGCAGCACGCCTGCGGCGCTGTAGACGAAATACAGGGCGGGGCTGTGCAGGAACATGTTCACCACGCCCGCGATGATCAGGCCGAACAGCCCCATCATGAAAAACGAGCCAAAGCGGCTGAGGTCGGTACGAGTCGTATAGCCCCAGATGGACATGGTGCAGAAGGTTGCGGCGGTGATGAAGAAGACGCGCGTAACCGAAACCCCCGTGAACACCATGAAGATGTTGGACAGGCTCGCCCCCATCACCCCGCAGAACAGCCAGAACAGGGTCTGCACCGCCTGGGTGGAGAGCCGATTGACCCCGAACGACATGACCAGGACGAAACCGAGCGGCGCGATCATGGCCAGCATGCCAAGTCCGGTCGGCTTGATCGTGCCCAGGGCAGGCACGTACTGGAAGAACAGCGTCTGCAGTTGGGTGTTGGCGATCAGGTAGGCAACCAGTCCGGTCAGGACCAGCCCGGATGCCATCCAGTTATAGACTCGCAGCATATAGGCGCGCAGGCCCATATCGACGGAGCCCATGGCACTCTCAGCGGTGGGGCGGATGAAACTCCGCGAATCAGGGCCAAAAGCCATTTGTTGTTTCCTTCCTCCACGTCCGTGACTGACGTGCGTCTGCCTGCATGTGGGCTCATGCTAGACGCGGTTCAAGAACATCAGCGTGACGAACACATTACAATGCGGCAACACGCTCCGCATTTCACAACGCTATATATACTGTACAAGACATGCGGCATGTGCCGTTTTTCCTTTCCGTTAAAAAGGTTGCCGGATGCGTCTGTTCATTGGCCTTGAACTTCCCCTTCCGCTCACGCGCGCCCTCGCTGGCCTGCGGGGCAACCTGCCGGACGTGACGTGGTCCCCACCGGAGTCCTATCACCTCACGCTGCATTATCTGGGCGCGGTAACGCACGGCCATCTGCTTGAAGACATCCACCACGCCCTGAGCGCCATAACAGCAGCACCCCCTACGCTCAGCCTGACCGCGCCGGGCCTGTTTGAAGCCGAAGCCCGCCACGGACCGGATACGCTGTGGATCGGCTGCGCGCCCGATGCCGCCCTGACGCACCTGCAGCAGCGAGTCCGCGCCACCATGAACCGGCTCCTGCCCGGCGCCGCGCGGTCCGCGCGCCGCTTCGTGCCCCATGTGACGATGGGCCGTCTGCTGCACCCCGATCCGCTCCGCCGGCAGGCCTGGCTGGCCGCCATGCCGCCCATGCCTGATGGCGAGCCGGTGGGTCACTTCACGCTTTTCCAGTCCCTGCGCCATGCGGACGGGCCGGTTTATGACGCGCTGGAACATTATCCGTTACAGGGCTGATTCTCTGTCCTGATCCGTTACGCGTACGGCGTAGGGCAGATGGTCATTTCACCAAGAATTTATGCCATTCATGAATAATAAAAATATATTTCTCATCATTTATTGTGAAGCACCTGACGCATGCCCTTAGGGGACCCTTCTCATTCTTGCTGCAATATCAACATATTTTAAAAAAACCTCCGGCGGCGCCAGCTATCCGTTTCATTGCTTATCAGACAACATATTCACGTTTTAGTGAGCGTGAACACTAAAATGTCAGGAGACGGGCGTGCTAGCCTCGGTATGTTCGGATGAAACGGACTACCTGCTTTATCTCCCTGCCCGAAGCCGGTTTCCTGTCTGGTCGGAAAATGAGCGCCGCCCGCGCTTTTTGCCGGTTACATTCAGAAAGCCTGCCCGGACGGAAAGTTGCAGCGGCGGCGTCCTGAATTCGAAACCGTTAGTTTTCTGAGGACATCACATATGATTTCTGCCGTTTTCGGAAAAAGACGTTCTCTGAGCAGAACGCTTACAGCCGGAACGATATGTGCGGCTCTCATCTCGGGCTATGCCACCATGGCATCCGCAGATGACGGGCAGGGCGCCACGGGGGAAGCGATCATCCATGCGGATGACCATCCCGGCGACTGGATGACCTATGGCCGCACCTATTCTGAACAGCGCTACAGCCCGCTGGACCAGATCAACCGTTCCAATGTTGGTAACCTGAAGCTGGCCTGGTATCTCGACCTTGATACCAACCGTGGCCAGGAAGGCACGCCGCTGGTTGTCAATGGCATCATGTATGCCACGACCAACTGGAGCATGATGAAGGCCGTTGATGGCGCCACCGGCAAGCTGCTGTGGTCGTATGACCCGCGCGTGCCCGGCAACATCGCCGACAAGGGCTGCTGCGACACGGTCAACCGTGGCGCCGCCTACTGGAATGGCAAGGTCTATTTCGGTACGTTCGATGGCCGCCTGATCGCGCTTGACGCCAAGACCGGCAAGCTGGTCTGGAGCGTGAACACCATCCCGCCCGAGGCGGAGCTGGGCAAGCAGCGTTCCTACACGGTTGATGGCGCGCCGCGCATCGCCAAGGGCCGCGTGATCATCGGTAACGGTGGCTCCGAGTTCGGCGCGCGTGGCTTCGTCTCCGCGTTCGATGCCGAGACCGGCAAGCTGGACTGGCGCTTCTTCACGGTTCCGAACCCCAAGAACGAGCCGGACCATGCTGCCTCCGACAGCGTGCTGATGAACAAGGCCTACCAGACCTGGAGCCCGACCGGCGCCTGGACCCGCCAGGGTGGCGGCGGCACGGTGTGGGATTCCATCGTGTATGACCCCGTGTCCGACCTGGTCTACCTTGGCGTGGGCAACGGTTCGCCGTGGAACTACAAGTACCGTTCGGAAGGCAAGGGCGACAACCTGTTCCTGGGCAGCATCGTGGCGCTGAAGCCGGAAACCGGCGAATACGTCTGGCATTTCCAGGAAACGCCGATGGACCAGTGGGACTTCACCTCGGTCCAGCAGATCATGACAGTTGACCTGCCGATCAACGGTGAGACCCGCCACGTCATCGTGCATGCGCCGAAGAACGGCTTCTTCTACATCATCGATGCGAAGACCGGCGAGTTCATCTCGGGCAAGAACTATGTCTATGTGAACTGGGCCAGCGGGCTTGACCCCAAGACCGGCCGCCCGATCTACAACCCCGATGCGCTCTACACGCTTACGGGCAAGGACTGGTACGGCATTCCGGGTGACCTTGGCGGCCATAACTTCGCAGCCATGGCGTACAGCCCCAAGACCGGGCTGGTCTACATTCCCGCGCAGCAGGTTCCGTTCCTGTACACCAACCAGATCGGTGGCTTCACGCCGCATCCCGATAGCTGGAACCTTGGCCTGGACATGAACAAGGTCGGCATCCCCGACTCCCCCGAAGCCAAGCAGGCCTTTGTCAAGGACCTGAAGGGCTGGATCGTGGCCTGGGATCCGAAGACGCAGGCTGAAGCCTGGCGCGTGGACCACAAGGGTCCGTGGAATGGCGGCATCCTGGCAACGGGCGGCGACCTGCTCTTCCAGGGCCTGGCAAACGGCGAATTCCACGCCTATGACGCGACGAACGGTTCCGACCTGTTCCACTTCGCGGCGGATAGCGGCATCATCGCTCCCCCCGTGTCCTACCTTGGCAGCGACAAGAAGCAGTATGTCGCGGTTGAAGTGGGCTGGGGCGGCATCTATCCGTTCTTCCTCGGTGGCCTTGCCCGCACCAGCGGCTGGACCGTCAACCACTCGCGCATCATTGCCTTCTCGCTCGATGGCAAGTCGGGCCCGCTGCCCAAGCAGAATGACCAGGGCTTCCTGCCCGTCAAGCCGCCGGCACAGTTCGACAGCAAGCGCACCGATAACGGCTACTTCCAGTTCCAGACCTATTGCGCCGCCTGCCATGGCGACAATGCCGAAG
The DNA here is from genome assembly GCF_004302915.1 of Komagataeibacter xylinus. Lineage (GTDB taxonomy): Bacteria > Pseudomonadota > Alphaproteobacteria > Acetobacterales > Acetobacteraceae > Komagataeibacter > Komagataeibacter xylinus_C. The sequence continues at coordinate 92,141 of NZ_QQBI01000001.1, forward strand.
GTGCTGGTGTGCTGCCTGACCTGCGCTGGTCCGGGTCCATCCGCCACGAGGATGCGTTCTACAATGTTGTCGGCCGCGGCGCCCTTACCGCCTACGGTATGGATCGCTTCGACAGCAGCATGAACCCCACCGAGATCGAGGATATCCGCCAGTTCCTGATCAAGCGTGCGAACGAGACCTATCAGAGGGAAGTTGATGCCCGGAAGAATGCTGACGGTATCCCCGAGCAGCAGCCATAATCTCCCGGTTTTGACAATTTTTCGCATCAACGCGACGCATGATGGTGAACATAATGATCAACAGGCTTAAGGTGACATTCAGCGCGGCAGCGTTTAGTCTGCTGGCAGGGACGGCATTGGCACAGACGCCAGATGCCGACCCCGCGCTGGTCCAGAAAGGGGCGTATGTCGCACGACTGGGTGACTGCGTAGCATGTCACACCGCCCTCCATGGGCAGTCGTATGCAGGCGGGCTTGAAATCAAGAGCCCGATCGGCACGATCTATTCCACAAACATTACACCGGACCCGACCTACGGTATCGGCCGCTACACCTTCGCCGAATTCGACGAAGCGGTGCGCCACGGTATCCGCAAGGATGGTTCCACGCTGTATCCGGCCATGCCGTATCCTTCCTTCTCGCGCATGACGAAGGAAGACATGCAGGCGCTGTATGCATACTTCATGCATGGGGTGAAGCCGGTCGCACAGCCTGACAAGCAGCCGGACATTTCCTGGCCAATGTCAATGCGCTGGCCGCTGGGCATCTGGCGCATGATGTTCTCGCCCTCGCCCAAGGAATTCACCCCCGCTCCCGGCACCGATGCCGATGTGGCCCGTGGTGACTACCTGGTGACGGGTCCGGGCCATTGCGGCGCATGCCATACGCCGCGCGGCTTTGCCATGCAGGAAAAGGCGCTCGATGCTTCGGGTGGGCCTGACTTCCTGTCCGGTGGCGCGCCGATCGACAACTGGGTGGCCCCCAGCCTGCGCAACGACCCGGTCGTGGGTCTGGGCCGCTGGTCGGAAGATGACATCTACACCTTCCTCAAGTCCGGCCGTATCGACCACTCCGCCGTGTTCGGTGGCATGGGCGACGTGGTGGCATGGAGCACCCAGTACTTCACCGATGACGACCTGCACGCCATCGCGAAGTATCTGAAGAGCCTGCCGCCGGTGCCCCCCTCACAGGGCAACTACACATACGATCCGTCCACCGCGACGGCCCTGAACTCTGGCAACACCGCCAGCATGCCGGGTGCTGACACGTATGTGAAGGAATGCGCCATCTGTCACCGTAATGACGGTGGTGGCGTGGCCCGCATGTTCCCGCCGCTGGCTGGCAACCCGGTTGTCGTGACCGAGAACCCGACCTCGCTGGTGAACGTGATCGCTCATGGTGGCGTGCTGCCGCCGAGCAACTGGGCACCTTCCGCGGTGGCCATGCCGGGTTACAGCAACTCGCTGTCCGCCCAGCAGATCGCCGATGTGGTCAACTTCATCCGCACCAGCTGGGGCAACAAGGCGCCGGGCACCGTTACGGCTGCCGACGTGACCAAGCTGCGTGACACCGGGGCTCCGGTTTCCAGCTCCGGCTGGAACAGCATGAGCAGTGGCTGGTCGGTGTTCCTGCCGCAGCCTTACGGCTCGGGCTGGACGTTTGCACCGCAGACGCACACCGGTCAGGACGCCGCGCAGTAATACGCGGCAGGGGTGGCCTTTTCTCCCGGGCCGCCCTTACCCTGATACGCATTACGGAAAACCGCCATGGGCTTATGTCCATGGCGGTTTTCTTATGTACGGCAATGCCGCAAACTGACCTTTCACCTTGAGGGAGAATGCACATGCCGCGCATCGTTGTCCTGACCGGGGCGGGCATCAGCCAGGAATCGGGCCTGCAGACCTTTCGCGGGCCAGATGGGTTATGGAACCATGAACGGATCGAGGATATCTGCACGCCGCAGGGCTTTGCGCGTGATCCGCTGCGGGTGGACCGGTTCTATAACAACCTGCGTGCCCAGCTCCCCACCGTGCACCCCAATGCCGCGCACCGGGCGCTTGCCGCACTCGAACAGGCCGGACGTGACGGCCAGTGGCCGGGACACCTCACCATCATCACGCAGAATATCGACGACCTGCATGAACGCGCAGGGAGCCGGAACGTCATTCACATGCATGGCGAACTGCTGCGCCTGCGCTGCACCCACTGCCACGCCACCCCGGCATGGCACACCGACTGCACCCCCGATACGCCCTGCCCAGCCTGCGGCACGGCTGCGCTGCGGCCCGATATCGTGTGGTTTGGGGAAATGCCCTACCATATGGAGGCCATAGCCCGGCAGCTTGAAGCCTGCGACCTGTTCGTGGCCATAGGCACCTCCGGCGTGGTCTATCCGGCAGCAGGATTTGTGGACAGCGTGACGGATCATGCCGATACGATGCTGTTCAACCTTGAGGCCCCACCGGGCCGCAGCGCCTTTGACCAGACCATTCTCGGGCCTGCCACCCGCACGGTTCCCGCATGGACACGCGACCTGCTGAAAGCGTAAAGGCAGCCCCATGGCCGAAACCCTTGAAGACCTGTTGCACGCCATCCGCGCCTGCCAGACCTGTGCGGCGCACCTGCCGCTTGGCCCCCGCCCGGTGCTGCATGTCTCGCGCACGGCGCGGCTGCTCATTGCCAGCCAGGCGCCGGGCACACGCGTGCATGAAACCGGGCAGTCCTTCAATGATGCCTCGGGCGACCGGCTGCGGGGCTGGATGGGGGTCGATCGCGCCACGTTCTATGATTCCAGCCGCATTGCGCTGGTGCCCATGGGCCTGTGCTATCCCGGCCGCCTGCCCAAAGGTGGCGACTGCCCGCCCCGCCCGGAATGCGCGCCGCAGTGGCGCGCGCGTATCATGGCGCAGATGCCCGACCTTGAACTGACGCTGGTGGTGGGCAGCTACGCCCAACTCCATATTCTGGGCAAGGGAAAGGTCAGCGAGCGCTGCCTCGACTTCCGCCACTACCTGCCGCGCTACTTTCCCCTGCCCCATCCTTCATGGCGCACGGGGGCATGGGAGCGGCGGACGCCGCAATTCGGCACGGATGTGCTGCCTGCCTTACGCGCCTGCGTGCGGGCCGTGCTTGACGGGCGGCCCGTACCTGAAATTGCGCCGCTGCGACGCTCTTAACCCGCCATCGTGATGACGGCATGCGCTGTGGACAGCACCACCCCCTGCACGCCCGTAATCAGGATCTGCACGCCAATCGAGAGCAGGATCAGTGCTGCGAGCCGCGAGACGATGCGCGTGCCGGTCTTGCCCAGCAGGTACAGTAGCTGCTCGGCATAGGCATAGGCCGCCCACACAATCCCCGCCACCAGCACCGCAGCAATTGACAGCACGCCGTAAAAGACGATGTGGGTGCCGGCAGGCGGCCCTTCCGAGCCGAGCGCAATGGCCACCGCAATCGTGCCGGGGCCAACGGTAAAGGGCATGGTCAGTGGAAAAAACGCCTGCCCCATCAGGTTGGCCGCCTGGGTGCTGCCGCTGGCCTGGGCCTGCTTGCGGGCTTCCTCCGTTTCGGGGGCCTGGAGCAGCGACCATGCCCGCACGGCCACCACCAGGCCGCCCGCAATGCGCAGGGCATCAATGGTGATGCCAAAGAACGACAGCACCAGCCCGCCGATCCAGATCGAGGCCAGCATCAGCATGGCGGAATAGAACGCCACCTGCCCGGCAAGCGCCACGCAGGTGCGCCGGTCATGCCCTGCCGTAACCTGTGCAAAGATCAGCGCCGCCCCGAGTGGATTGACAATGGAGAACAGCGCCGGAAACGCCATGAGGAATGCACCCGACAGGCTGGGCAGGCCCACCACGGTGGAAAAATGCGTAAGCAGTCCGGCATGAGCGGTCATGAGCGGATTCCTTTACGCCATGCGGCACGCGCCTTCAGCATCCGGCCTGCCCCAGCGGCGCGAAGGCCTTGTCCATCAGCGCGCGGATGGTGTTCAGGTCGTCCGCCCCCGCGCACAGGAAACACGGATGCAGCGGCGCGCCTTCCTCCGTCAGGGGCCAGGGCGTGAGGCCCAGTTCGTTATAGACTGCAAGCAGGCTCGTGCCGACATGCCAGAAGGCAGGCTGGCAGCCTTCCTGCACTGCAAGATCGCGCAGCCACCATATGGCCGATGTGCAGTCATCCGCATGGCCCGCCGGGTCACCCAGCCCGACCAGATACGGCCCCAGCCGCACGAAGGGCAGCAGCGCCTGCCGCCGCGCCCCCGGTATCAGCCCCGAAGGCGCGGGGGTGACCTGGCCCACCCCGTCAAGCGCATGGTCAAGCGCGCGGTAACGGGCCTGGCCCTGCTTGTTCCACGGCAACACATGAATGCGCCCCGGCCGCACCAGCCGCACGATCATGACCAGCCCCAGCATGACAGCAAGCCCCAGCGTCCATTGCGCAATGCCCGGCCGGGTGGCGAACAGCATGATCTCCCACCAGCTTCCCCCTGCCGAATCATGCGGCCCCGCCAGCACCAGCACCACCACCGAGGTGATCAGCAGCACAAGGGAGAGGATGGTCTGCGAGGACAGCGGCTCGCTCATGATCCGCGCATGGCGGTAATAGGAGCCCCGGAAAGGGGCAATCAGCAGGCACACCAGCATGAGCAGGCCCGGCACCGCCATGGGCGAGTCGCGCAGCAGCGTCAGAGCGCAGGCCACCGACAGCAGCCCGATCGTGGCCTTCCACGCTAGCGTCACGCGCTGCGAAAGCCCGATGCCCAGCCCGATCAGCGCCACGCCAATCAGCGAGAGCAGATAATCCCCCACCATGGCGAAGAGGGGTTGTAGGCGGCCTGCGTTCAGCCAGTTTTCGGGGTCGAGCAGGGTCAGCGCCAGCAGCAGCCCGCCACACAGCGAGACAGCACCAGTCGCCACCGCCACCGAAAAATCGGCCTCGCTTTCACGGATCACCTGGCTCGGCCTGCCGGGGCGCGGCCCACGCAGGGGGCTGCCCGCGCTCGTCTTGCGCGCAAGGGCGGCATCACCGCGCAGGAACAGCTCATGCGCCGCGAACATGAGGCCCGCCACGAATAGCGGCACGATGTAGTAGAACAGGCGGAAGATCAGGATGGCGGTCACAACGCGGGTTGCGGGCACGTAGGCGCCCAGCGCCAGCATCATCGTGCCGTCAAATACGCCCAGGCCACCCGGCACGCTGGCCACCAGCCCTGCGGTGTAGGAGGCGATGTAGATGGCCAGGAACGTGCCGTAATCCAGCCCCGGCGCCACGGGCAGGAACGTGTAGGCAATGGCCGCCGTGGCCGCGACCTCGAGCGCTGCGACAAGGGTCTGCATCACCGCCATGCCGGCCGATGGAAAGGTGACCTGCCAGCGCCAGACCCTGATCTCGTTCACGTAGCGCCCGGCAATGACATAGCCGATCACCCCCGCCCACAAGACACAGCCTATCAGCCGCATCACGGGCGAAGGCAGCGCATGGCCGATAAAGGGCACCGTGCCCGGCTCCAGCACCAGCACGCTGCCGATCAGCACCGCCGCCCCCAGCAGGTAGGTGGCCGAACAGAACGCGATGATCTGGGCGACCTCAAAGGGCTTAAGCCCCCAGTTGCCATACAGCCTGAAGCGTACCGCAGCACCCGAAATGGCGGAAAACCCCAGGTTATGCGACAGCACATACGAGCAGAACGCCGCAAACGCCGTGCGCCGGAAGGCAAGCTGGCAGCCCACCTGCCGCACGGCAAGCCAGTCATAAAAGGACAGCACCAGATAGGACAGCAGCGTAAACCCTGCCCCCGCCCACAACGTGGTGGCGGGAATGGTGAGCAGCGCATGGCTGATGTCCTGCCAGTGCAGGGTGCGTACCTCGCGCTGCACCACGATCACGGCGCCCACCAGCAAAAACAGCCCCAGCACATGCGGCAGGTGGCGCAGCAGCGCGTTGCGCCGGCGCGCGGGAGTCAGGCCCGCCCCGGTGGGCCCATCACCTTCAGGCTGGGCAGGCATTGCGTCTTGGCCCGGACGTTCAGCCATGGGCAGGCCCTTAGGCCGCCGTTCCTTCGGCGCGGGTCAGGGCGGCCTCGATCAGGGCCACGGTTTCCGCCACGCCATAGAGGGCGACAAAGATGCCAAAACGCGGACCTTCCTTCTGGCCCAGCAGCACTTCATACAGACAGCCAAACCACGCGCGCAGCGGCTCGAAGCCATGGGTCTTGCCAATCTCGAACACGAGGTTCTGGCAGGCATCGGGGCTGACATCGCCGCCTTCCATGCCGCGCAGGGCCTGGGCGAGATCAGACAGCGCCTTGCGCTCATGCGCATCCGGCGCGCGGTACTGCTTGGTGGGGCGCACGAAATCGGCGTAGTAGACGATGGCGTATTCCACCAGCCGCGCCAGCATGGGGCAGCTTTCGGGCGTGGCACCGGCGTCGTAGCGCTGGATGAACTTCCACAGCACATCCGGCGTCTCGGCATTGGCGACCGAGGCGAGGTTGAGCAGCATGCCGAACGTGACCGGACTGCCCGCATCGGCCGGGATCGCGCCCTTGTGGATGAACCATGCCGGGTTGGTCAGCAGTGCCGGGTCGGCAGGCTCCATGGCGCGGGCCTTGCCGACATGGGCCAGGTATTCATCCGTCGCCTTGGGGATGACATCAAAGAACAGCCGCTTGGCGCGCTGCGGCGCGTTGAACATATACTGGCCCAGGCTTTCAGGCGGGGCATAGCGCAGCCATTCCTCGACCGAGATGCCATTGCCCTTGGACTTTGAAATCTTCTGTCCGTTCTGGTCCAGGAACAGCTCGTAGGTCAGGCCCGCGGGCGGCTGGCCGCCAAGGATGCGGCAGATCCTGCCAGAAAGGCGCACGCTGTCGATCAGGTCCTTGCCCGACATTTCGTAGTCAACGCCCAGCGCATACCAGCGCATGGCCCAGTCGGCCTTCCACTGCATCTTGGCGTGGCCGCCGGTGACCGGCGTCTCGAAGGTCTTGCCCTCCTCATCGGTCCAGCGCACGGTGCCAGCAATGGGGTCGATGGCGTCCATCTTCACCTGCATCACCTGGCCGGTGCGCGGGTGGATGGGCAGCACGGGGGAATAGGTGGCGCGGCGTTCCTCGCCCAGCGTCGGGGCGATCACGGCCACGATCTGGTCATGCACCTCAAGCACGCGCTTCAGGGCGGCATCAAAACGCCCGCCTTCATAATACTGCGTGGAAGACGCGAATTCGTAATCGAACCCAAAGCCATCAAGGAAGGAGCGCAGACGGGCATTGTTGTGGGCGGCAAAGGATTCATGCGTGCCGAACGGATCGGGCACGCGCGAGAGCGGCTTGCCGATATACTGGCGCAGCATTTCCTGATTGGGCACGTTCTCGGGCACCTTGCGCAGGGCGTCCATATCATCGGAGAAGGCCAGCAGCCGCGTGGGCAGGCCGGTCAGCTTCGTAAACGCCTGCCTGACCCATGACGTGCGCGCCACCTCGCCAAACGTGCCGATATGCGGCAGGCCGGACGGGCCATAGCCGGTTTCCAGCAGCACGGGTTTATCGGCCGTAACCGCGCGCGCGCCAACATGCGCGGACAGTTTGGCGGCCTCCTCGAACGGCCAGGACTTGGGAAGGGGCGAGATAAGGGCAGGATGCTGTTCTGACATGGACCGGCAAGCTATGGACAGGAAGGGCACGGGTCAATCCATCCTATTCCACACCCCGGGGTACAGCAATAAGAATGGCATGACACACGGCGGGCGACATCTGCCCGCTTGTACCCTATATCATTGACGACCATGCCAGACACCCCGCCCCTGCCGGACAGCGCCCCGGCGATCCTTCCCCGGCACGGCGCCTGGTCGGTGCTCACGCCGGATGGGGAAATCCTGTCCTTGCAGGCCCCCGACATCCGCCGTGAACTGCCGCAGTGGCCCGTGCCCATGGTCATCCACGCGCCCGCCATCGCGCGCAGGCTCGACCTGCCGCCCCCGCCACGGCCCTGCCCGTGGCTGGACCTGCTCGAACTGTTCGCCTTCACCCTGCCTGCCCATACAGCGCCGCCGACCGCACGCGGGCTGGGCATGGCGCTGGGGCTCGGGGCGGACAGGCTCGAAACCCCCGAGGCCGACCTGCTGCCCGACCTTGCGTTCGAGATGCTCGGCCGCATCGCCCGGCTGCGCAACACGCCCGAGGGCGGCATCCGCGCAGCCCTTGCGTGGCGCATGCGCAAGGCGGGGTGGGCGTGGGGGCCATCGGTCTGTGCGGCACTCGGCCTGAAGGATGACGGGAAGCTGCCCGCAGGCATGATCCAGCCCAACGAGGCGCTCAAGGTCTGGACCCGCCTGCCCAAATGGGAGGAAACCGCCCCACGCCCCGCACCCGCCGCCCACCCGGTAAGCGGGGAGGAAGCACAGGCGCATCTGCGCGAGATTATTGGCGAGGGAGCCGAGCACCGCCCGGCGCAGGAGGCGTTCAGCCACATCGCCGCCCGCGCCTTCACGCCACGCGCCACACAGGGCGACCCACACATGGTGCTGGCCGAGGCCGGCACCGGCACCGGCAAGACGCTGGGCTACGTAGCGCCCGCCAATATCTGGGCACGCCGCAACGGCGGCGCTGTCTGGATCAGTACCTATACCCGCCACCTGCAACGCCAGATCGAAGCCGAACTGGCCCGGCTCTACCCCGACCCCGCCGTGCGCCGCAGCCATGTGGTGGTGCGCAAGGGGCGCGAGAACTACCTGTGCCTGCTCAACATGGAGGAGAGCGTGAACATCGCGCTCTCACGCGGGCAGGCGGGCGATGGCACCCTCATCGGGCTGGCGCTGGTAGCCCTGTGGGCGGCGCATACGCTCGATGGCGACCTGTTTGGCGGCGACCTGCCCGGCTGGTTTGCCGACCTGTTCGGGCGCGGGCTGCTGACCGGCATTGCCGACCGGCGAGGAGAATGCATCCACGGGGCCTGCCCGCATTACCAGCAATGCATGGTGGAGCACTCCATCCGCCGCGCCCGCACGGCAGACCTCGTGATTGCCAACCATGCACTCGTCATGTCGCAGGCAGCATGGCATGCGCTTGATGGCACCGGGGCCAGCAACGAGGACAACACCCCCACCCGCTACATCATGGATGAGGGCCACCATATTGCCGATGCGGCGGACAGCGCCTTCGCCCTTGAGCTTTCAGGGCTGGAGGCGGCCGAACTGCGGCGCTGGCTGCTCGGCGCCGAAGGGGCCCGCTCACGCGCGCGCGGCCTGCGGCGCCGGCTTGAAGACCTGCTGGCCAACATCCCCCGCATCGAAACCCCGCTTGATACCGCGCTGATGGCCGCCCGCGCCCTGCCCGCACCAGGCTGGTCGGCGCGCCTCGCGGCCCTTGACCCGGTGCACCGGGCAGCCCGCGTGCCCATGGAGGGGGAGGAGCCGGTGCTGTCCAACCCCTCCGAGGCGCTGCTGCATGAACTGCGCCAGCAGGTGCTCGCCCGCACGCAGGGCAGCCCCGAGGGTGGCGCGCGCCGCAGCGACAGCGAATGCGACCTGTACCCCATGCCCGAATCGCTGCATGAGGCAGCACAGGCGCTGGAACGGGCGTTAAGGCGGCTGGCCGAGCCCCTGCGCACGCTGGTCGCCCGCCTTGACGAGGCGCTGGAAACCGAGGCCGACTGGCTCGACACCCCCATGCGCGAGCGCATTGCCGCCGCCATCCGCTCCATCCGCCGCCGCGCGCTCTCACGGGTGGATGGCTGGTGCGCCATGCTGGGCAGCATGCAGGCAAACGAGCCGCCCACGGGGGGCGAAACGCCGCAATATATCGATTACATCCGCATGGACCGGCGTGAGGGCCAGAACCCCGGCGAGCGCGACGTGGGGCTGTACCGCCACTGGCTGGACCCCACCATTCCGTTCGCCAGCGTGCTGGCAGCCCCCGCGCATGGCGTGCTGGTCACATCCGCCACGCTGCGCGACGAAAGCGGCGAGGACAACACCAATGACAACGCCGAGCGCGCATGGGATGCGGCCGAGGCAAGGTCAGGCGCAATCCACCTGCCCTCGCCCGCCATACGCGCCTCCTTCCCCAGCCCGTTTGATTACGCGCGCCAGAGCCGCGCCTTCATCATTACCGACGTGGCGCATGATGATCCGGCAGCCCTTGCCGGGGCCTACCGCACGCTGTTCATGGCATCAGGTGGGGGAGCGTTGGGGCTGTTTACCGCCATCTCGCGCCTGCGCGAGGTGTACCGCCGCATCGTGACCCCGCTGGAGGAAGCGGGCCTGCCGCTCTTTGCCCAGCATGTGGACCCGATGGATAACGCAACGCTGGTCGATATCATGCGCAGCGAGCGCAATGCCTGCCTGCTGGGCACGGATGCGATGCGCGATGGGGTGGATGTGCCGGGCGAGGCCCTGCGTCTTGTCGCCTTCGAGCGCGTGCCGTGGCCGCGACCCGATATCCTGCACCGTGAGCGGCGCATTCACCTGTCTGGCGGCGCGCCGGGGCGCTTTGATGACAGGATTGCCCGCCTGCGCCTGCGCCAGGCCTTTGGCCGCCTGATCCGCAGCAGGCAGGACAGGGGGGTGTTCGTCCTGCTGGACCGGCGCACCCCTTCACGCCTGCTTTCCGCCTTCCCCGAAGGGGTGGCGGTACGCCGCCTCGGGCTGAGTGCGGCGGCGCGGGAGATCACGGCCTTCCTGCAGGCGCAGGATATATCCGCGGACCAGCTTTCCTGATCGTGTCTCCCTGCCCTTCCCCGCGCGGGGCGGGGCAGACGCCTTAAAGCGCCTTGAGGTTGGTCGCGGCAGCCTTGCCACGCTCCATGGCGATGTCGTAGCTGACCGCCTGGTCCTCGTTCAGGCCACGCAGGCCAGCAGCCTGCACCGCCGTGATGTGCACAAACACGTCCTTGCCGCCATCATCAGGCATGATGAAGCCAAAACCCTTGGTTGCGTTGAACCATTTTACTTTTCCGGTAGCCATAGCCAGTCTCTTCTCCAGCGCCATCCTTGCCGGTCCTAATACCGGCAATCCGGGCGCGTGTGCCTTTACCGCCATGAAAAAACGGGGCATCCGGAAAACACCCTGCCACTTCCACGCCGTTCGTGCACCCATAGGGGCAGCATGAAATGGGCACCCATGTCAAATGATCCCGACATGATGGCACGCACTGGCCATGAAAAAAGGGGGAAAGGCCAATGGCCCTTCCCCCTTTTTTTATTCTGGCATCCGGCCCCGTGCTGCAGCTTGGGGCCGGGGTGCGCAGGTGCCTGGATCAGAAATCCATGCCGCCCATACCACCCATGCCGCCCATGCCACCTTCCGGTGCCGCGGGCTTCTTCTCGGGGCGCTCGGCAACCATCGCCTCGGTGGTGATCAGCAGGCCCGCGACCGATGCCGCATCCTGCAGCGCCGTGCGCACGACCTTCATCGGGTCGATGATGCCGGCTTCCACCAGATCCTTGTAGTCGCCGATCTGGGCATCGAAACCGAAGGTGTAGGTGTCGTTTTCCAGCACCTTGCCAGCAATGACCGCACCGTCTTCGCCCGCGTTGTGGGCGATCTGGCGCAGCGGTGCCTGCAGGGCCTTGCGGATGATGTCCGCACCGACGCGCTGGTCGTCGTTATGGAAGTGCAGGCCACCGAGCTTGGTCGATGCGCGGGCCAGGGCCGTGCCACCACCGGGAACGATGCCTTCTTCAACAGCCGCACGGGTTGCGTGCAGGGCGTCGTCCACGCGGTCCTTGCGCTCCTTCACCTCGATCTCGGTGGAACCACCCACGCGGATCACGGCAACGCCGCCTGCCAGCTTGGCCAGACGTTCCTGCAGCTTCTCGCGGTCGTAGTCGGAGGTGGTTTCCTCGATCTGCGCGCGGATCTGGCTGCAACGGCCCTTGATGGCCTCGCCTGCGCCCGCACCCTCGACAATGGTGGTGTTTTCCTTGTCGATGTGCACCTTCTTGGCGGTGCCCAGCATGTCGAGCGTAACGCTCTCGAGCTTGATGCCGAGGTCTTCGCTGATGACCTGGCCACCGGTCAGGATCGCGATGTCTTCCAGCATCGCCTTGCGGCGGTCACCAAAGCCCGGCGCCTTGACGGCGGCGATCTTCAGGCCACCACGCAGCTTGTTGACCACCAGGGTCGCCAGCGCTTCGCCATCGACGTCTTCGGCAATGATCAGCAGCGGGCGGCCGGACTGCACAACGGCCTCAAGCAGCGGCAGGATGGGCTGGAGCGAGGAGAGCTTCTTTTCGTGGATCAGGATGTAGGGGCTGTCCAGATCGACGGTCATCTTCTCCGCATTCGTCACGAAATACGGGGAGATGTAGCCACGGTCGAACTGCATGCCCTCGACCACGTCGAGCTCGGTGTGCAGGCCCTTGGCCTCTTCCACCGTGATCACGCCCTCGGAGCCGACCTTCTGCATCGCCTTGGAGATCATCTCGCCGATTTCATGCTCGCCATTGGCGGAAATCGTGCCGACCTGTGCGGTCTCGGCAGGCGTGGTGATCTTCTTGGCGTTCTTCTTCAGCTCTTCAACGACAACGCCAACCGCCTTGTCGATGCCGCGCTTGAGGTCCATCGGGTTCATGCCAGCGGCAACAGCCTTGGCACCTTCGCGCACGATGGCCTGTGCCAGCACGGTTGCCGTGGTGGTGCCGTCGCCTGCGATGTCGTTGGTCTTGGAGGCGACCTCACGGACCATCTGCGCGCCCATGTTCTCGAACTTGTCGGCCAGTTCGATTTCCTTGGCGACGGAGACACCGTCCTTCGTGATGCGCGGTGCGCCGAAGCTCTTGTCGAGCACGACGTTACGACCCTTGGGGCCGAGCGTCACTTTTACTGCATCGGCCAGAATGTCCACGCCACGCAGCATGCGCTGGCGGGCTTCACCGCCGAACTTTACGTCCTTGGCTGCCATTGTTCTCTTCTCCGTATGGAAAGGTTTTTTAAAAGGTTACCCGGTGCGGAAAGCGCGGGTGGGTCAGGCGACCACGCCCATGATGTCGCTTTCCTTCATGATCAGCAGTTCTTCACCGTTGATCGTCACTTCCGTGCCCGACCACTTGCCGAACAGGACGCGGTCGCCCGCCTTCACGTCGAGAGCCACGATCTGGCCCTGCTCGTTACGGGCACCTGCGCCCACCGAGATCACCTCGCCTTCCATCGGCTTTTCCTTGGCGGTCTCAGGGATGATGATACCACCTGCTGTCTTTTCCTCGCTCTTAAGGCGACGGACGACCACTCGGTCATGCAGGGGACGAAATTTCGTCATGGATCGCTCCAAATCTTCTAAAGGTAACGCCCTTGAATCAAGCAACGCCACCGGTTGGCGCGCGCGCCAGGCCGCATCGCGTTAGCACTCCCCTCGTGAGAGTGCTAAACACCAGATAGGTAGCCCCCCCACAGGTGTCAAGAATGGCGCACAGCGAGACGGCGCAGAATTCGCGCGCAAAAGGCACTCCGGGCAAAAATCCTTATTTTATGATTGAATATCAATTGATTAATGGAGTGCTTCGCCCCCCATCAAAAGCGGCGCAACAGCCCTCCCCACAATGCATGACACCCTGCCGTGCCGATTCCATCGTGCAGCCCGCCAGCGCGGGGCTTCATGGGAAGGAATTCTCATAAAGTCGTCCCTCACGCGGGTTTCATATTGACGTCAGGGCAGGCCGCATCATTCTTTGCCACGCAATGAAGGAAAGAATGGAGTGAAAACCATGGGCGCAGTCATAACCGTTACAGCAGCGGACGGGCATGAATTTTCCGCCTATCGGGCCGGTCGGCCCGATGCGGCGCGCGCCGTGGTGGTGGTGCAGGAAATATTTGGTGTCACCCCCTATATCCGCGCGGTGTGCGACGCCTTTGCCGCCCAGGGCTATCAGGCCATTGCCCCTGCCCTGTTCGACCGCGCGCGGCGCGATGCCATCCTGCCTTATGACAGCACGGGCATGCACGAAGGGCTGAAGCTGCGCGCCGAGGTGGGGCAGGAGAACGCGCTGCGCGACCTCGTGGCCGCGGCTGACGTGCTGACAACCGAGAAGAAGGGCATCGTGGGGTTCTGCTGGGGTGGCAAGCTGGCGTGGGAAGCGGCCTGCCACACCAAGGCGTTCGCCGCGGCCGTGGCATGGTATGGCGGCGGCATTGCCGAGACCCGCAGCCAGGTGCCCAATTGCCCCGTGCAACTGCATTTTGGCGCGGAAGACCCCCATATCCCGGCAGATGACGTGGACGCCATCCGCGCTGCGCATGAAGAGATCGAGATCTTTACCTATGAGGGGGCCGATCACGGCTTTGGCTGCACGGATCGCCCGTCCTACAACGAGGCCGCCGCCACCCTGGCCATGCAGCGCACGCTGAGCTTTTTCGAGCACTGGCTGTAACAGCCAAAAAGAATGCCGCCTTTTAAAAAAAAGGCGGCACCCAAAAACTTCTGTTTTTTCAAGGCTGTTTTTAACCGCGGTTGAGCACGCGGCCTGCAACGGCTTCCAGCTTTTTGAGCAGCGCCGGATCACGCTTTTCGGGGGCTGTGATGATGGCGTGCTCGAGCGCGCGATCGCAGCCTGCATAACAGGGACCACGCTTCGCACCCAGCTTGGGGATGACCGAACGCACGAGCGCACGCGCGCGGCTGGCATTCTGCTGCATCACCTTGACCACCGCATCGACCGTGACGCTGTCATGGTCGTCGTGCCAGCAGTCATAATCGGTGACCATGGCGACGGTGGCGTAGCAGATCTCGGCCTCACGGGCGAGCTTGGCCTCGGGCATGTTGGTCATGCCCACCACCGAGCAGCCCCATGAGCGGTAGAGATTGCTCTCGGCACGGGTGGAGAACTGCGGGCCTTCCATGACCAGGTAGGTGCCGCCACGGGTCACGTCCAGCCCGAGCTCACGGCACTGGCCCTCAAGCACGTCGCCAATGCGCGGGCAGAGCGGGTCGGCCATGCCGACATGGGCCACGCAGCCGGTATCGAAAAAACTCTTCTCGCGCGCGAACGAGCGGTCGATGAACTGGTCGATCACCACGAAGTGGCCCGGTGGCAGTTCTTCCTTCAGCGAGCCGACCGCCGAGAGCGAGACGATATCGGTCACGCCCGAGCGCTTGAGCGCATCGATATTGGCGCGGTAGTTCAGGCGCGAGGGCGGCAGCGGGTGGCCCCGGCCATGGCGCGGCAGGAACACGCAGCGCACGCCATCAAGCCGGCCGAACAGGAGCTGGTCGGATGGCTTGCCCCACGGGGTCTCGACCGTGCGCCATTCCTTGTCCTCAAGGCCTTCGATATCATACAGGCCGGACCCGCCGATCAGGCCGATAACCGGCTCGATCTGCTCGCCGGTGGCAGCGTTAGTGGACATTGGACCACGTTCTCCGTTTCAGACAGATGGAAAATACTAGCAGGATCAGCAGGAACACGATCACCCCCACGCCCGCGCGGTGGCGCGCCGTCAGATGCGGGCTGGCCACCCAGGCCAGGTAGGTCGTGACATCCCGCGCCTGCTGCTCGACCGTGGCGGGCGTGCCATCGGGGTAGGTAATGCCGCCTTCATACAAGGGCGGCGGCATGGCGATCTGCCCGTTGGCGGCGTACGGGTTATAGAACGTGCCCGGCGGCACCACCGTGCCCGCGGGCGGGGTCTGGCCGTAACCGGTCAGGAAGGCATAGATGCGGTCCACCCCCCCGGGGTGCACCACGGCAAGGCGCGACTGGTCGGGCGGCACCACGCCATGGTTGGCGGCCGCCGCCACATGCGCATCGGGATAGGGGGAGAGCAGGTGGTCATCCATGTTGGCAGGCCGGGTGACCGGGTGGCCGCCTGCATCCACCCCCGCCGGAATATGGTGGCTGGCGGCCAGCGCATTGACATCGGCCTCCTTCAGCCCCAGCCCGGCCAGGTCGCCATAGGTCACGGCCTGCATGCCGTGGCAGGCGGAACAGACCTGGGCATACACCGTATAGCCACGCTGCACGGCCGCCATGTCGAAATGCCCCAGCGGCCCCTGAAAGCTCCAGTGCTGGCGGGGCGGCTCGCGGTAGTCATGCGGCTGCGCCCTGGCCCCGTTGCCCATGGGCATGACCGCCAGCAACCCGCCAAACAGCAGGCCACGGCGTAACATGATGCGCCGGGGATGCGCCCCGCCCTGCCGATGACCCGGTTCATGCATGTCAGCTAAGTTCCCGCCATAATTTCCGTATCCCCCCGCATTCCTGCCGGGGCTGGCCTCCTTCCTAGCGGCAGCGCGACCAGTCTTGCAATCACCCGTCTTGCAATAAGTGGAACAAACGGGCACCCGTAATATCCATCGCGAACGACCAGAACGGGCTAAATGAGACGAGCATGACAATTTCCCGCACCCCCGTCGCCCACGACGCACTGAAGGACACCGCCCGGACCTGGTTTGAAACCCTGCGCGACCGGATCTGCACCGCCTTTGAACAGATCGAGGATGAGGCCGTGGCCGCCGGCACGCCCACCCTGCCCGGCAAGGAAAAAGCGGGCCGCTTCGAGCGCAAGCCGTGGTCGCGCACCAATGAGGATGGCACGCCCGGCGGCGGCGGCGTGATCAGCCTCATGCGCGGGCGCGTGTTTGAAAAGGTGGGGGTCAATGTCTCCACCGTGAGCGGGGTGTTCAGCCCCGGCTTCCGCGACTCGATTCCCGGCGCGTCGGAAGACCCGCGCTTCTTCGCCACCGGCATCAGCCTCGTCGCCCATATGTGCAGCCCGCTGGTGCCCGCGGCCCATTTCAACACCCGCATGATCATCACCACGCAGGGCTGGTTTGGCGGCGGCGGCGACATTACCCCCATGTTCCCCGAAAGTGCCGAGGCCATCAGCGATGGCGCGCGCTTTCATGACGGGTTCCGCAAGGCATGCGAGAAGCATGACCCCGAATATTACCCCCGCTTCAAGGAATGGTGCGACAGGTACTTCTACCTGCCCCACCGCGATGAAGCGCGGGGCCTGGGCGGCATTTTCTATGACCGGCTCAATACCGGCAACCTCGATGCCGATTTCGCGTTCACCCGCGATGTGGGGCTCGGCTTCCTGGAAACCTATCCCGACATCGTGCGCAGCCGCATGATGGAGCCGTGGACGCCCGAGCAGCGCAAGGCGCAGCTTGTCCGGCGCGGGCGGTATGTCGAGTTCAACCTGCTGCATGACCGTGGCACGATTTTTGGCCTCAAGACCGGCGGAAACACCGAAGCCATCCTCATGAGTCTTCCCCCGGAGGTCCACTGGCCATAAGAATAGCCGCCATGCCCGTTCCACGCCCCCTGCCCCGCCCTGACCAGCCCACCCGCCCCCCTGCGGCATGGGCCGATAGCGGGCGGCCAGGGCATTGGCCCCACCGGCGGCGCCAGCTATGATCAACCGCCGGGCTTTCATAGCCCTTGTGGCCGCAGGGTCCGCCCTGCCATGGGGGGCATGGGCCTCGGAGCTCCCGCGCGAGCGCCTGCCCCAGCTTCCCACCGGCACGCCGGGGCTGCTCATGGCGGGCAGCCACAGCGCCATGGCGGAACGGTGGAGTCCCATCCTGCCCACGGCCCTTGGCCAGGGGTTTGGCCTGCCCACCCCGCTTGGCGTGCGCGACACGGTGGGGCAGGACGGAGTGACGGGAGCCAACCTGTTCGATTCCCAGTTCGCATCCGATGGCATGATGGCGCTGGCGGCTCCCGGCTCGGCGCTCGTCTCCTCGCTGTGCGGCGATCCGCGCATCCATTTCGACTATAGTCGCTGGCTGCCGCTGCTGCTCAGCCTGACGGTGCCCATCGTGATCGGGCGCACGCAGCTGCACCGCAGCCTTGGCAGCTTCATGCGCGACCGGCCCGTGCGCATTGCCGTCTCGACCCTGACCGGAATCGAACTGCCCACCGTGCTGGCCATGACGCTGTTCGGGCTGCGGCCCATACCGGTTACGGGCCTGGCCACGCCGCAGGCCGCCGCCGCCGCCCTGCGCGACAACCAGGTCGATGTCATCCAGATTACCGACCCGCTGGGCACGCCCGAGACGGCGGCCCTGACCAGCACGCTGGCGCAGGCGGGCTGCCCCGCCCTGTTTGCCCTGACCGACCGGCCCGGCACCGTCAGCCTGCCCGGCCAGACAATCATGAACATGGAAGACCGGCTGCGCCAGGATGCGCGCTCGGCGCTGAACAGCCTGCTGCATGCAGCACTCAGGCCGCTGGCGGGGGCCGCGGGCGTGGACCTGGCGCTGGTGCTGCCCATGCTGACCTCATCGGCCACGCTGGCGCGGTGGCGGGCGGCCACCACGCAGGCGCTGCATGATGGCACTCTGCAGGCCACGATGCATGATGCGGGCCGCACGCTGCTCACCGGCACGGACGCAACCGAGGCGCTGCGGCAGATCTCGGGCGATACTTCAAGCATCATGACCCTGCGCCGCTGGCTGGCTGCCAACCTGCCCAGCTGGCGGCTGGGCTGAGCGGCGCGACGGCGGGGCAGCGGCGGCGGCTCTAGCGGTACACGCCGCGGCCCGGCCTGCGCAGCAGCACGCGCACGGCACCCTGATTGGCCGCATGCGGGTGCACCACGGCCAGGATCAGGCGACCCAGATCGCCGCGCCCCAGCCAGAACGGTAGTTCGCGCCGTAGGATGCCGCCATGATGGCCGCTGCCCAGCCCGGTAATGATCTCGACACAGCGCACGTTGTCGGCATGCGCCTGAATGAGAAAGCCGTGCAGGCGGTGGAACGCCGTCTGTGCCACCTGCCCGTGCAGGTCCAGTCGGCGCTCGGGGCGCAGCTTGCCGCTCACCAGCCCGCGCCAGCTCGTATCATCCAGCCCCGGCCTGCGCACACCGATCTCGAATGCGCCGCCCTTTCCCTTCTGCACCGTCAGGCTGTGGCTGGCGGTCTGGTGCACCGCATGCACGCCGCCTTGCGCAAGGCGTTGCATGATGGCCGCGCGGCTCATGCCCGGCCGGTCGGCCTCGGGCGGCACGGAGGGCGGCGGAGCTGCAGGTGGGGTCTGGCCCGTGTGGCGTGGTGCGGTCCGTAGCGGCGCGATACCCTGCGCGAAGGCCGCCCACAGGGCCTGTTCCTCCTCGTTCAGTCTGCGCTGCCTCACGGTATGATTCCTTTCTGCGGGCCGGTGGCCTGCGCGCATAGAATCATACCGCGCCCGCAAGGTCCATGTTTTCAGGCATGGCGCCCGCGCAAAAAGAATGCCGCCTTTTTTGAAAAAAGGCGGCACCCGTAAACATCAGTCGTTTTTTATCAGGCAACTCAGGGCGTGGTGTTGCGCAGCGTCTCGCCTTGGTAGCGCCCGGTCAGCGTGTTGAGGAAGGACACGATATCCGCCACATCCTGCTCGGACATGTCATGATCCGGCGTCTGGTAACGCGCCATCTTGCGCACGGCGTCATCCAGCGTCTTGACGCTGCCATCATGGAAGTAGGGCGCGGTCAGCGCGATGTTGCGCAGGTTGGGCACCTTGAAGCGCTCCATGTCGGCCGGGTCGTGGGTGACTTCAAAGCGCCCCCTGTCGGCATCGGTCAGTTTGCCGCCACGGGCCGCGAAATAATCGCCTTCCAGCCCCATCGGCTCAAGCGCCTGCCCACCCATGGACGGGCCGGTATGGCAACCAGAACAGCCCACCTGCTTGAACAGCGCGTAACCATGTTTTTCCTGCGTGTTCAGCGCCGCGTCATCGCCTTTCAGATACTGGTCAAAGCGGCTGTCGGGGGTGATCAGGGTCTTTTCATATTCGGCAATGGCGTTGGTGATGGTGGTCTCGTCAATCGTATCGCTGCCAAAGGCGGCCGCGAACGCAGGCGCGTAGGTCGGGTCGGCGCGCAGGCGGTCTGCCACGGCGCTCCAGTCATGTGACCCCATCTCGACCGGGTTCATGACCGGGCCCGCCGCCTGCTGCGCCAGCGTATCGGCGCGCGCGTTCCAGAACTGCCATTTGCTGAAGCCCGCATCGAACACCGTCGGCACATTGATCGGCCCCTTCTGGCCGCCAATGCCGGTGGCCGTGACCAGCCCGTCCACGCCGCCATGCTGCAGGCTATGGCAGGAGGCACAGTTCGACTTTTCATCACCTGACAGGTTGCGGTCAAAGAACAGGCGCTGGCCCAGCGCCACCTTGTTGGCATCCACCGTGACAGATTCGGGAATGGGCTGCACGGGTTCGGCGGCAAAGCGCTCGGCCACACCGGCGGTGGCGTAATGCTGGCGGCGCACCTGCGCGATCCAGTTCAGCATGCTCTCGCGCTGGCTGGCAGAAAGATGGGCATGCCAGTGCATGAGCAGGTACAGCGTGGGGGGCATGCGGTTCTGGTTGATGACTTCCTCAATGCGGGCCAGCTTTTCCTCATCGGGCACGCTGCCATTTTGCAGCGCGTCGATCACCGGCTCCACGCGGAAGTGGCGCAGCCCCTCGGCACGGTCGCGGCTCATGAGCGGCTGCGCCACGGGAAGGTGGAAGTAGAACGGCAGCTCGACCTTGGCCGCGTGGCAGTAATCGCACCGCGCCTCGCGCACTACATCCAGTGCAGCGCGTGACACCGCATCCACCCCCGCGCCCGCAGGGGCGGGCGCGGTTGTATGGTCAAAATGGGTGAGATAGGCGACCGTACCGCCATATACCACGCCACCTGCCACCACTGCCGCCGCAACCATCTTCCTTATCGACATGCAAAACCCTTTCGCTTGGCCTGCGGATGTTCTGGTCGATCGGAGGATTATTTGTCAAAACAATCATTTTAATGAAAACGATCAAGAATTTCGATCGTCCATCCCGCCCGTGCCAGCCTCAGCCGCCGCCATAGCCTGCCGCACGCGCTGCCGGGCCACATTGACATAGATGGTATCCAGATCAATTCCGATGCCCTGCCCCCCTTCGCGCACGGCGGCGACGAGCGTGGTGCCCGTGCCCATGAAGGGGTCGAGCACCACCGGCGCGCTCTTGCCATGCAGGCGGATGCACATTTGTGGCAGCAGCACGGGAAACGTGCCGGGATGATGGAATTTCTGCGCCTTGCCCTGCACCGTCTCATACGGGATGAACCACGTATCGCCCCGGCAGCGCCGGTCCTGGCGGTGGCCACGGCGCACGATGTTGGACTTGTCCATGTAGGGCACGCCAATATCGAGCCGGTTCAGCCCGACATCACCCCCGCGCGTGAGGTGGAACAGGTGCTCATGGTTACGGTTGAGGTAACGGTGGCTGTTGACCGGCTTGAAGTGGCCATGCGTGTCGGTACCGACCGAGATCGACTTGACCCATGCAATATGGTTTTGCAGCACGAACAGCTCGCGCAGCCGCACCATGAGCTCGAACGGCAGCCAGGGCTGGGCTGATGACCCGGCCACGTTGAGGAAGAACGACCCATCGGGCCGCATCACGCGGCGCACCTCGCGCGCGATCTCGACCATCCAGTCCAGATAGCCGTCCTCTTCCAGCCGGTCGCGATAGGTGCGGTATTTCAGGCCGATATTATAGGGCGGCGAGGTCACGACCACATCCACGCTATCGGCTTCCATGCGGCGCAGCGCGCGCAGGCAGTCGCCGCGCACGAGCAGGTGCGGCCCCTCGGTGTAACGGACAGTCCGCGGCAGGCGGGGTGTGGATGCGGAAACCTGCCCCGCGCGGGGTCGCCCTGTCATGATGCTGCTACGCTCTTAACTCCGCCCAGGGCGGACCTAGTGTTTGTGTTTATGCCTGTGCTTCTTTTCCCGCCCCGGTTCGCTGCGGGGCACCAGCAGGATCATCTGGCCGGGTGAATGCAGGTTTCCCGCCGCCTGCGCCGCCTCCGGCCCCCAGCCCATATACAGGTCGGCCCGGTCCGGTCCCTTGATGTCGGTACCCAGATCCTGCGCGAAATCAAGCCGGTTCCACGCCGCCAGGTGGCCTGCAACCGGAACCTGCGCCTGCACCCATACCGGGCTTCCCAACGGAATGTAAGAGCGGTCGACCGCCATGGAGCGCCCCGGCGTGAGCGGCACGCCCAGCGCGCCCGGCGCACCGGCCAGCGGGCTGTCGGAAGGCAGCTGGCGGAAGAAGACGTAATTGGGGTTCTGCTCCATCACCGCCCGCGCCTGGCCCGGATTCGCTTCCAGCCAGCCCCGGATCGAGGCCATGTTGATGTCATCGCTGCCAATCAGGCCCTGCGCCACCATGGCCCGGCCCAGCGGCACGTAAGGCTGGCCATTGAGGCCATCGAAGCCAAGGCGGACTATCTCGTCATTGGGCAGGCGCACACGCCCTGAACCCTGAATCTGCAGGAAGAACAGGTCAACCGGATCGGCCAGCCACAGCAGTTCGAGCTTTTCATGCGCCAGCGCGCCGCCGTCGATCTGCGCACGGGTCCAGTAGGGCACGATCTGCCCGTCATGCAAACGCCCGGTCACCACATTGCCCTGCGCATCACGCTGGCGCACCAGGTCAGGCGGCCTGCGGTAGACGGGGGTCTGGTAAATGCCGCCACGGCGCAGGGAGCCGCGGATCTCGGGCTCGAAATAACCGGTGAACAGCATACCGCCCGCGCGTTTGCCCGCGGCCATGTGGGTGGGCACGAACCATTGCTCGAAAAATGCCCGCGCCGCCGCCCGGTCGCCGGTCGGCACCGCACGGGCTGCCGTGCAGGCGGCCTGCCAGTCGCCCACCTGATGGCCCGCATGCGCCGAAGGGTCACCACCCAGCCCGCTTTCAGGCGGCAGGCTCTCGATCTTGTGGCACTCAGCCAGGAAGACGGGAAGCGCCTCTTCGAGGGCATCGTCCTGCCAGCCGGGCAGTTTGCTGAACGAGAGTGCGCGGGCATGGGAAGAAGGTGCCTTCGCCCCCAGCGTGGGGGACTCCATATGACACCCGCACAGGGCGGCAACGGCGCACAACGGCGCGATACGCTTGAACACTTTCATAAAGATGTATTTATCATGACTTTATTGATGAAAGTAAGGCCGTTCATCTGCCTTACGCGCTGCGGCTTGCCCCCAGCCGCCAGCCATCACCATTGACGCCAAGCAGGCGCTCGAAAACCCACAGGTCGGAGAATTCGGTCACGGCATCCACGCCCGCCACGGGCTGGCCGTTGCCATCCAGCGTGACGCTGATCTGGTCGGACACGATGCGCACTTCAATATGAGCGACAGGATTGGGGCCTGTCGTCTCGTCGATATCCGCGCCGATGATGGCGATATCGGTAATATCGCGGATTTCGCTACGCAGGGTCTCGCCCGCCTGCTGGCGCGACTGGATCGCGGACTCGAACGCCGTGAAAGTAGCCGCGGTCAGCAGCGTGCGCAGCGTGTTCAGGTCGCCTGCCGCATAGGCGGTCACGATCTGGCGAAAGGCCGTCTCCGTGCCCTTGGCAAACCCGTCTGGCGTAAAATCGGGCTGGAGTGCGGCAATGCGGGCCAGTACGCCACCCACGCGCGTATCGGGTGTGGGAATGTCATAGGTCACGGCGGGCGGGGGCGGCTCGGGCGTTGCCTGCACTGCGGTGGGGGCCATGGGCGGCGGCGCCACGGGGCGCGGGGTCGGCTCGGCGCCGACACGGCGGCCAAGGATACTGCGCAGCCGCAGCACGAGAAAGACAGCCACCAGCCCCAGAACAATCAGATCCAGCGGAAAATGACCAAAAGAAAAATTCATGCCGCGCGTCCATTACCGCAGGCGGGCCAGCCTGCCAAAGATTACCCTGCGCTACAACATAGGCAACGCCCGGAGCCAGCACAATGCGCGACAGGCGTTAAAATTCCGGCAGCTGGTATGGCATCACCTGCATACCCATGCTACGGCCAGAGGATACGGTACCCTTAAATCTTTTTGCGTCTCTCTTGTGGGGAATACAGACAAGCATGTCCGACACGACCAAGCCGCCCACCCCTGAAAACGACCAGACCGCCCCCCCGGCGCAGCCGCTGGCGATCAACCTGCAATACATCAAGGACCTTTCGTTCGAAGTGCCCGCCGGGGCGGAGATCTTCGCAACACTGCGCACCAACCCGCAGATTTCGGTCAACATTGATGTGCAGGCCAACCGTCTGGAACCCGACCAGATGGTGTTTGAGGTGATCCTGGCCGTAAAGACCGAGGCCAGCGAGCCGCCGCAGCAGGAAGGTGGCCCGCAGGGGCGTCCGGTATTCATTGCCGAGCTGGCCTATGCCTGCATCGTGACCCTGACCAACCCGCCCGCCGAGCTGGTCGAGCCGATCCTGCTTGTTGAAGTGCCGCGCCTGATCTTCCCCTATGTGCGCAACATCCTCAGCGAAGTCACGCGCGATGGCGGGTTCCCGCCCGTGGTGCTGCAGCCGATCGACTTCGTGGCGCTGTGGCAGGCCAAGCGTAACTCGTTTGACCAGACGCCGGGCCACGCCTGATCCTTCTGGCGGTTACTGGCAAAAGGCCGGGGGCATTGGCTCCCGGCCTTTTTTTCATGGTTCGTGCCATTCCCTCACGGGTTGAAAAAAGCTTCTCCAAAAACTTTCCCGGGCGTGCCGCTCAGCGGGCTTTGCCAAGGCAGGCCAGCATGGCGGCCTGATCCGGTCGGGCTGCCACGCGCACGGCCCTCCATGCTGGCCCACAGGCCAGGGCAGCCGCCACGCCATCGGACATGGCCACCGCCACCACCTGCCCCAGCATCGCGGCCTGCGCAGCACTCAGGGCCGCAAGAAAAGCCTGCGCCGTGCGGGTGGAATAGAACAGGATCGCCGCCACCTGCCCCGCCGCCAGCGCCTGCGCCGCCTGCGCGGGCAGACGCTGTTCGGGGCTCACCGCATAGACACAGCGCCTGATGACGCGAAACCCCGCCGCACGCAGCGCCTGCGCCATGTCATCCCCATAGCCACGCCCCACGGCCAGCAGCAGCAGGCCACGCACGGGCAGGGCCGCACGCAGCAGCGCAACCAGATCATCCGCCGTGCCAGCTGCCGTAACGACATGCCTGAAACCGGCCGCACGCGCCCGCTCGCCTGTGGCATGACCCACCACGTAACAGGGCACATCATGCCATTCGGGGCGATTGATGGCGGCGATGGCCTGCCCGCTGGTCAGCACGAGCGCATCGGGCCGGGGAGTGTTCGGAGCAAGGGAAAGCTGCGCGACATGCAGCATGGAAGCTGCAATGGGCCGCCACCCCAGCCCGGCCACCGCCGCCACGGTGGGGGCGAGGCCCGGCGGGGGGCGGGTAATGATCACCCCGTCACGTGCAACGGAAGTGTCGAGCGGATCAGGCGCTTTCGGCAAAAATATCAGCCGGGCTGTCGGCCCGCAGGCTGCGGCCCAGGTCACGGCCCAGACGGGCTGCATCGGACGGCGCGCCGCTGATCGAGCGCTTGAGCAGGAAGGAGCCGTCCTCGCGCGCCACTAGCCCGGTCAGGTGCAGTTCCGGTGCGCCACCGGCCACGACCGGGATCAGCCGCGCGTAACCGCCAATGGGGGTGCGGCACGAACCATCAAGCTCGGCCAGCAGCGCACGCTCGGCGGTCGCCACCGCGCGGGCCTCGTAATCCTCGATGGCGGAAAGAAGTTCGCGCAGTTCCACGTCGCTTTCGCGCACGGTCACGCCCACAATGCCCTGCCCCGCCGCCGGCACCATGATGGTGGGGTCAAGGATCACGTCGGCGCGGTCTTCCATGCCAAGGCGGCGCAGCCCGGCATAGGCCAGCAGCGTTGCATCGCACTGGCGCGCGGCCAGCTTGTCGAGGCGTGTCTGCACGTTGCCGCGCAGCAGGCCGAATTTCAGGTCGGGGCGCACATGCAGCATCTGCGCCTGCCGCCGCACCGAGGCACAGCCCACCAGCGCACCCTGCGGCAGCACGGCATACGGGTCCGCCGGATCAGGCTCGCCACAGCCGGGGCCGAGGATCAGCACATCACGCGCATCCTCGCGCTTGAGCGTGCAGGCCAGCACCAGACCCGGCGGCAGCGTGGTTTCCAGATCCTTGAGGCTGTGGACGGCAAAATCGATCCGTCCATCAAGCAGCGCCTCATGGATTTCCTTGGCGAACAGGCCCTTGCCGCCAATTTCAGCCAGCTTGCGGTTGAGCACCTGGTCGCCCGTGGTGCTGATCTGGTGCTCCTGAAACGCACCCATGTCACGCAGGACGGGGCAGAAGCGGGTCAGCACCGTCAGGAAGGCGCGTGTCTGCACCAGCGCCAGCGGGGAGGCCCGCGTGCCGACCTTCAGCGGCAGCTGCCGCCGGTGGGGTTCGGTATGGGTGGCTTCCTTTCGCTGGCGTGCAGCAGCCTCGGCCGCGACTTTCTGTAGCGCGGACGATGGAAACGGGGCGGATGGCTTTGCGGACTCCATATCGCGTGTCTATTACCGCATCGCGATAAAGGAAAGATGACAATCGACACATCCGGATTGTAAATTACGCCATGCACGCCAGCGACCAGACCCCACCCGATCTGCCAACTCCCGTTATGGCCATTGAATCTTCGTGCGATGACACCGCCTGTGCCATCGTGGCGACAGACGGCCAGATCGTGGCAGAAACGACATTAACGCAATCCGGCCATGTGCCATTTGGCGGGGTCGTGCCCGAAATTGCCGCCCGCGCCCACCTTGCCGCCCTGCCCGCACTGGTGCGCGACACGCTGGCCAAGGCCAACATGCAACCCCGCGAGCTCGGCGCCATTGCCGCAAGCTGCGGGCCGGGGCTGATTGGCGGGCTGATCGTCGGTGCCGACATGGGCAAGGGCATGGCCATAGCACTTGATAAACCCTTCATTGCCGTCAACCACATCGAGGCCCATGCGCTCACCGCCCGCCTGCCCGGCGTGGCGGAGAATGGCGCGCCATTTCCCTACCTACTCCTTCTGGTATCAGGCGGGCACTGCCAGTGCATCGCGGTGGAAGGCGTGGGCCATTACCGCAGGCTGGGCGGCACGATTGATGACGCGGCGGGCGAGGCATTTGACAAGGTGGCCAAGATGCTCGGCCTTGGCTGGCCGGGCGGCCCTGCGGTGGAGGCACTGGCGCGTGAGGGCGACCCGCGCGCGGTGCCCCTGCCGCGCCCGCTTATGGGCCGGCCGGGCTGTGATTTCTCCTTCTCCGGCCTGAAAACCGCCGTGGCGCAGAAACTGCCCGCCGAAGTGCGCACCGCCCTGCCCCGGCAGGAAGCGGCCGATATTGCCGCAAGCTTCCAGCAGGCGGTGAGCGACATCGTGATCGACCGCCTTGGCCATGCGCTGGAAATGATGGAGCGCCCCACCACGCTGGTGGTGGCAGGCGGCGTTGCGGCCAATGGCGTGCTGCGGGCCAGCCTGCAGCAGTTCGCCACCCGCCACGACCTGCCCTTTGCCGCCCCTCCGCTCAGGCTGTGCACCGATAACGCGGTAATGGTGGCATGGGCCGCGATCGAAACCATGCGCGCGCGCCGTGAAGCGGGCCTGCCCATTCCCGACGACATCGCCCTGCGCCCGCGCCCGCGCTGG
Organism: Komagataeibacter xylinus; assembly: GCF_004302915.1. Taxonomy (GTDB): domain Bacteria; phylum Pseudomonadota; class Alphaproteobacteria; order Acetobacterales; family Acetobacteraceae; genus Komagataeibacter; species Komagataeibacter xylinus_C. Next base: position 119,533 of record NZ_QQBI01000001.1, read on the forward strand.
CCGCTGGCGGAGATGGCGCAGCGCATGACCGCAGATCCGATCGAGGCCACGCCTTAAAAGATAAAAGTTTTTGGGTGTCGCCTTTTTTCAAAAAGGGGACGTCTTTTGAAGCTTTTTGGAAAAAAGCTTCACCAGAAACCTTTATCAGATACAGACCCGCCCGTCCCCTTGCCCGGCAACCCCGCGCGCCGCATTGCGGTTAGGCACATGACAGAAGGCCGGTTTACGGCACACACACCCGCGGAGAACGCACATCATGACCCACACCAAACGCATCGCCGTCATCGGCGCGGGCGCCTGGGGCACGGCGCTGGCCCTGCAGGCCGCCCGCGCGGGCGCACATGTCACGCTGTGGGCGCGCAATCCCGCCGCTCTCTCGGCAGGAAGGGTCATGCCACGCCTGCCCGGCTTCGCCCTGCCTGAAACCATTACGGTCACCGATACCCTGCCCCACCAGGCGGATCTGATGCTGCTGGCCTGCCCCATGCAGCACCTGCGCACGATCGCCAGCACGCTGCACCCCTGCGCACCGATGATCGCGTGCTGCAAGGGCATCGAGCAGGGCACCGGCCTCATGCCGTTGCAGGTGCTGGGCGAGGTGTTTCCCCATAGCGTTCTTGGCGTGCTGTCCGGCCCCAATTTCGCGCATGAGGTGGCAGCAAGCCTGCCCGCCGCCGCTGTGCTGGCCAGCGCCGAGCGCGCGCAGGCCCGCAGGCTGGCCGACCTGCTGACCACGCCCGCCTTCCGGCTCTATGCCAGCGATGACCCGACCGGCGTGCAGCTTGGGGGGGCCGCCAAGAACGTGGTGGCCATTGCCGCAGGGGCCACCATGGGCGCGAAACTGGGCGAGAACGCACGCGCGGGGCTGATTACCCGCGCCATTGCCGAGCTTGCCCGCCTGTCGCACGCGCTGGGCGGGAAGGTGGAAACGCTGTCCGGCCTTGCGGGGATCGGCGACCTGCTGCTCACCTGCACGGGGGCGGCCTCGCGCAATTACCGGCTGGGGCTGGCCGTGGGCCAGGGCATGCCCGCGCGGGAGGCGGCAGCAGCCCTTGAGGGCGTGGCCGAAGGCATGGCCACGGCCCCCGCCCTGCACCTTCTGGCTCAGGCGCACGGGGTCAGCACGCCCGTCATCGCCACGGTGGCCAGCCTGCTGGCGGGCGAGATCGACATGGCGCAGGCAGCAACCGCGCTTATGGCCCGGCCCGTGGGGCATGAATTCGCCTGACCGGAGCGCAGGCCACATTACACATTTGCAAACAGGCAGCTTGACCCCGGCGAGCTAGCCTGCAATCGGATCATTCCGGCGCGCATACGAGACCGAGCATTCCATGACCACGATCTACGATTTTAAACTCCCCACCCTGGATGGCTCCGAGATTGACCTCGGCACACTGCGGGGCAAGCCGATCCTGATTGCCAATACGGCCTCGAAATGCGGGTTCACCCCGCAATATGAGGGGCTGCAGAGCCTGTGGACCACATGGCGCAGCCATGACCTGATGGTGATTGGCGTGCCATCGGGTGATTTCGGCAACCAGGAACTCACCACCCCTGCCGAGATCGGCACATTCTGCCAGCGCAACTACAATGTCACCTTTCCGCTCACGCTCAAGAGCCACGTGAAGGGCCAGCAGGCGATTCCGCTGTTCCGCTGGCTGGCGCGCGAGGGGGGATTCCTGTCGCTGCCACGCTGGAATTTCTACAAATACCTGATCGGGCGCGACGGCAACCTGGCCAACTGGTTCACCTGCGTCACCTCGCCCGAATCGCGCCGCGTGCGCATGGCGGTCGAACGCGCCGTGATGGATCACTGATGGATACCATGGCACGCCCCCAGGCATGCTGAAGGGCTTCCTGACCGTAAGCGGCTGGACCATGATCAGCCGCGTGCTCGGGCTGGTGCGCGACCAGCTTCTGGCAGCCCTTCTGGGCACGGGGGCGGCGCAGGATGCGTATCAGATCGCGTTCCGCCTGCCCAACATGTTCCGCCGCCTGTTTGGCGAGGGCGCGCTCAACGCCGCCTTCGTGCCGCTGTTTGCCTCCCAGCTCGAGCGCGAGGGCAAGGATACGGCACGGCAGTTCGCCAGCGAGACCATGAGCGTGCTGCTGTCGTGGCTCCTGCTGCTGACCGTGCTGGGCGAGATCTTCATGCCTGGCGTGCTGCGCGTGATCGCGCCAGGCTTCGCACATGGGGATGTGCGCGATTCGCTGGCCATCTCGCTCAGCCGCATCACGTTTCCCTACCTGCTCATGATCTGCGGGGCAGCGCTGGTTTCGGGCGTGCTCAACGGCATGCACAAATTCGGCGTGGCCGCTGCCGCCTATGTCAGCTTTAACGTGGTGGGCATCGCCGCCATATTGCTCCTGCCGCCCTTTACGGGCGACGTGGCCCATGCCGCGGCCTGGGGGGTGAGCGCCTCGGGCGTGGTGCAGTTCGGCATCCTGCTCTATGCAGCAAGCCGGGCGGGCATGCGGCTGCGGCTGGTCATGCCGTGCCTCACGCCGCGCATCCGCACGCTGCTGGCCCGCATGGGCGTGGGGCTGGTGGGCAGCGGCATTACCCAGATCAACTTCCTGGTCGATACCATCATCGCCACCCTGCTGCCCGCGGGCAGCGTGTCGCTCATGTATTTTGCCGACCGGGTGAACCAGCTGCCGCTGGGCGTGCTCGGCGCGGCTGCGGGCACCACGCTGCTGCCCGTGCTCACCCGCCACCTTGCCGCCGATGACGAGGCAGGGGCCCATGGCGTGCAGAACCGCGCCATTTCCTACGCCCTGATCCTGACCCTGCCCGCCGCCGCCGGCCTGCTGGTGCTGGCGGCCCCGGTGATGATGGCGCTGTTCGGCCACGGGCAGTTCACGGCGCATGACGCGGTGCTGGCCGCGCAGTCGCTGCGGGCCTATGCGCTGGGGCTGCCCGCCTTCGTGCTGGTCAAGGTGCTCTCGCCCGGCTTCTTCGCGCGCGGCGACACACGCACGCCGGTGCTTGTGGGCATGGGCACGCTGGCGCTCAACTTCATTCTCAACATCAGCTTCATGCACTGGCTGGCCCATATCGGCCCGCCTCTGGCCAGCAGCGTGGCCGCCATGGTCAATGCGGGCGTTCTGGCCTTCATCCTGCTGCGGCGCGGCGCACTCGTACCTGACCCGGGCCTGCTGCGCCAGCTTGCGGGCATGGTGGGCTGTGCCGGGCTGATGGCGGGCGGCGTGGCCCTGCTGGGCCATACGCCGCTGGGCCATGCCATGACGGCAGGCCCGGTCATGCGGATTGTGGATGTGGGCGTGCTGATCGGGCTGGGCGTGGGGCTTTACCTCGTGGCGCTGCACGTGCTGGGAGTGACCGACCTGCGGCTCGCCCTTGGCGCGGTCAGACGGCGGCTGGGGCGTAAGCGACAGGCGTAAAAGCATTTTAAAAACAACGGGTAAAAGTTCTCGGGTGCCGCCTTTTTTCAAAAAGGCGGCGTTCCCTTCTGGCGAATCCCCCACCCCACCGGTAGACACCAGACATGACATTTCCATCTCCCGAAGGCGCCACACCCGCCATGGCGCAGTGGTTTGCGCTCAAAGCCGAACACCCCGACGCCCTGCTGTTCTTCCGGATGGGAGATTTCTACGAACTCTTCTTCAATGATGCCGAGGCAGCGGCCTCGGCGCTTGATATTTCGCTCACCGCGCGCGGCACGCATGCAGGCCAGCCCATCGCCATGTGCGGGGTGCCGGTGCATGCGGCGCAGGCCTATCTGGCGCGGCTGATCCGCCGGGGCTTCCGCGTGTCAGTGGCCGAGCAGACCGAGCAGCCGCGCAAGGGGCGACCGGCCTCGAAGGGGCCGCTGCGGCGCGAGGTCGTGCGCCTGATCACGCCCGGCACGCTGACGGAAGATGAACTGCTTGAAGCAGGCCGCCAGAACCTGCTGGCCTGCATCATCTGCCCCACCGGGCGTGACGCGGGCGATCCCGGCCTTGCGTGGATCGATATTTCCACCGGCCTGTTCGAGACCGCAAGCGTGCCCTCGCGCGACCTGAACGACCTGCTTGGCCGCCTCGACCCCGCCGAGATCCTGTGCGCGGACAACGTGGAGCTGGGTGATTTCGCCCCCCGCCGCACCCCCATCGTGCCCCCGCCCGGCGCCGAGGCCGCCCGCACCCGCATGGCCGAGGCCTTTGGCGTGGCCAGCCCCGATGCATTCGGCACCTTCAGCGATACGGAGGCTCAGGCCGCCGCCGCCGCCCTGGACTACATCCGCCGCAGCCAGGCGGGCCAGTTGCCGCGCCTGTCACACCCCCGCCCCAGCGACAGCCAGGACGTACTCGGCCTTGACCCCGCCACCCGCGCCAGCCTCGACCTGCTGCGCACGCGTGATGGCACGACCGAGCACACCCTGTTTGCCGCCGTCTCGAACACCGTTACCGCAGCGGGCAGCCGCATGCTGGCCGACTGGATCGCAGCCCCCCTGACCAACCCCGACCGCATTGCCCGCAGGCAGGCCGGGTGGGTCTGGCTGCTTGACAGGCCGGGCGTGCGTGATGACCTGCGCACCCACCTGCGCACGGCCCCTGACATGGCCCGCGCGCTTGGCCGCCTGTCGCTCGGACGCGGGCAGCCGCGTGATGCCGGGGCCATCCGGCTGGCGCTGCGCGTTGCGCGTGAGATCGGGCAGATCCTGAACCGGCAGGCGGAACTGCCGCCGCTGCTGGCGCAGGCTGCGGGCCACCTTGACCGTGCGCAAGCGCTTCAGGCCCTGCTGGAGCGCGCGCTGAGCGAAAACCCGCCCGCACGCATGGATGAAGGCGGCACCATCGCCGCGGGCTATGATGAGGAACTCGACGCCCAGCGCGAACTGCGCGATGGCAGCAGGCGCATCATCGCAGCGCTGCAGAAGGAATATGCCGAGGAATTCGGCATCGCCAACCTCAAGATCCGCCACCACGCCCAGCTTGGCTACGTGATCGAGGTGCCTGCCGCGGCAGCCACCCGCCTGCGCGGGCGTGATGACCTGATCATGCGCCAGGGCACGGCCAGTTCCAGCCGTTTTGCCACCGAGCGGCTGGCCAGCCTTGACCAGCAGATCGCACAGGCCGCCGAGAACGCTGCCCTGCGCGAGCGCCACCTGTTTACGCAGGTGGTGGGCCACATCCTTGATGAAGCCGCCCTGCCGGACATGGCCGCCGCCCTTGCGGTGATCGACATCGCGCAATCCTGCGCGGTGCTGGCGGGCGGTGGCGCGTGGTGCTGCCCGGTGGTGGGCGATGATACATCCTTCATCATCCGCGCGGGCCGCCACCCGGTGGTGGAAGCCGCATTACCACGCAACACCCGCTTCACCCCCAATGACTGCGACCTCGAGCCCGACCACCGCATCATGCTGCTGACGGGCCCGAACATGGCGGGCAAGTCCACCTTCCTGCGGCAGGCGGCGCTCGCCGTCATCCTGGCACAGGCGGGGTTGCCGGTGGCAGCGGCAAGCATGCGCCTTGGCGTGGTGGACCGGCTGTTCTCGCGCGTGGGTGCGGCCGATGACCTCGCCCGCGGGCGCTCGACCTTCATGGTGGAAATGACCGAGACGGCAGCCATCCTCAACCAGGCCGGCCCGCGCTCCCTCGTGGTGGTGGACGAGATCGGGCGCGGCACCTCCACGCTCGACGGGCTGGCCATAGCCTGGGCGGTGCTCGAAACGCTGCATTCCACCCTGCGCTGCCGCGCCATATTCGCCACCCACTTCCATGAACTGGCCGAACTCGCCAACACCATGCCCCGCCTCACTCCCCACACCATGAGCGTGCGGGAATGGAAGGGGCAGGTCATCTTCCAGCATGAAGTCGTGCCCGGCTCGGCGCGGCGCAGCTGGGGTGTGCATGTGGCCAAGCTGGCAGGCGTGCCCGAACCCGTGGTGCGCCGCGCGGGCCGCCTTCTGGACATGCTGGAGAAGGAACGCGGCCGGCAGGCCCCGCCGCTGCCCCTGTTCGAGCAGCAGGCCGAAGCGGTGGAAGCCGAGCCCGCGCAGGTACCCGTGCCTCCCGCCGCCCTTGAAATGCTCGAGGCCCTGGACCCCGACGCACTCAGCCCCCGCACGGCACTGGAAATGCTCTATAAACTCAAAAAACTGCTGAAACCCTGATACGGCTCTGGACCTGACCCCATCAAGGGCGGCACACTCCCGGACTGGATCATTCTCGCCACTTACAGGACGCCATCCGCCCACGATGTCGAACGCTGCCCCCCTTCCCGCCTCCTCCGTCGAGGCGATGACCGACGCCCTTCATGCCGCCCTGTTCCCCACAAGGGAGCACGACGGCACGCACGCCCTTCCCCCGCGTGAGGAGGCGATCAGGCTGTTCCGCCGCCACCTGTCGCGCTACCAGGCGCATGTGCGCGAGGAATTCGAGCATCATCGCCTTGGGGGCGCTGAGGCAGGCAAGCTGCTCGCGGCCTATACGGATGGCATGATCCGGGTGCTCGGCGCCTACGCGCTGGCGCAGACCGGCATCGATTCGCACCATGAGGCCCCGTTCGCCATCGCGGCGACCGGCGGCTACGGGCGCGGGCTGCTCGCCCCGTTCAGCGATATCGACCTTTTGTTCCTCACCCCCGATGCGCAGGGCGAGGACATGCGCAGCTGCGTGGAATACATCCTGTATTTCCTGTGGGACCTCGGGCTGAAGGTGGGCCACGCCACCCGCACCATCAACGAGTGTATTGCCGAGGCGGAAGCCGACACCACGGTGCGCACCACCCTGCTCGACGCCCGCATCCTGACCGGCAGCGAATCGCTGTTCTCCATGTTCCAGGCCCGCTACATCGTGGCCTGCGTCAAATCCGGCGCCGACCGCTTCATTACCGACAAGCGTAAGGAGCGCGCCGCCCGCCACCAGCGCTTTGGCGACAGCCCCTACCTTGTCGAACCCAACGTGAAGGAAGGCCGCGGCGGCCTGCGCGACCTCCAGACACTGTACTGGATGTGCCGCTACACCTTCGGCACGCGGCATGTGTCCGACCTGCTGGCGCCGGGCTTCAGCGAGCTTGGGCTGCTGACCGAGCCCGAGGCCAAGCGCGCGCGCCGCGCGTGGGACTTCCTGTGGCGGGTGCGCTTTCACCTGCATTACGTGTCCGGCCGGGCGGAAGAGCGCCTGACATTCGACGTGCAGCCCGTAGTTGGCGGGCGCATGGGCTATACGCGCCACGGGCGGCAGGTGGGGGTGGAGCGCTTCATGCGCCACTACTTCCTGACCGTGCGCGAGGTCATGCGCCTGACCCTGGTGCTCGAGCCCGCCGTGCTGCGCCAGGCCCTCGGCCCCGTGGCCAACGCGCCCGAGGCCGACAGCCAGATGCGTGATGCGGGCTTTACCGTGATTGACGGCCGCATCCTGCCCCAGCGCGGCACGTCGTTCGAGAATGAACCCATCCAGATGATGCGCCTGCTGGACTGGGCCAACAAGCGCAAGCTGCCCATCCACCCCATGGCCATGCACCAGCTCATCCGCTGGGAGCGCAAGGCCGCCAGCCTGCGTGGCGACCCCGAGACCGCGCGCATCTTCCTCGACCTGATGTGTGGCGCCCCCCCCGAGCGCCCGCAGCGCGCAGCGCGCGCGGAAGAGGAAAAACCCGATGCCATCCCCAGCTTCCACCTGATGGATGAGGGGCGGCGCAAGGGCAACGCCTACTGGCTGCACATCCTCAACGAGACCGGGCTGATGGGCCGCCTGCTGCCCGACTGGTCGCGCGTGGTGGGGCAGATGCAGTTCGATACCTACCATGTGTTCACGGTTGATGAGCACATCATCGACGCGCTGCGCATCCTTGGCCGGGTCGAGCACGGCCAAATGGCCGACGAGATTCCCGTAGCTTACGACCTGGCGCGCAACCTGCATTCACGCCGGGCGCTGTACGTGGCGGTGATGCTGCATGACATCGCCAAGGGGCGCGGGGGCGACCATTCGGAAATCGGCTCGCAGATCGCGCTGTATGTCTGCCCCGAACTGGGCATGGACAGCGAGGAGACGGAAACCGTGTCGTGGCTGGTGCTGCACCACCTGCTGCTCAGCCACACCGCCTTCCAGCGCGATATCGACGACCCCAAAACCATCCTTGACCTGGCCGACATCATCCAGTCGCCCGAGCGGCTGCGGCTGCTGCTTTTGCTGACCATCGTGGACATGCGCGCGGTTGGCCCGCGCGTATGGAACGCCTGGAAGGCGACGCTGCTCAACGAGCTTTACATGCGCGTGGCCGAGGTGCTGGAGGGCAGCCTTGCCACCACCGAGCGCGACGTGCGCGTGGAGCGCGCCAAGGCCGCCACCGCCGGGTGGCTGGTGGAAGACGGTATGAACGAGGCCGACGTGCAGCACTTCATGGGGCTGGGCTATGGCAGTTACTGGCTGTCCTTCGATCACGACACCCATGCCCGCCATGCCCTGCTGATTGGCGAATCCGAGCGCCTCCACTCCCCCCTTACGGTCGAGACCCAGCCCCTGCCCGCGCGTGGCGTGACCGAGGTGACCATCTACGCCGCCGACCATCCGGGCCTGTTCTCGCGCATTGCGGGCGCGGTGGCCATTGCAGGCGCCTCGATCGTGGATGCGCGCATTCACACCATGACCAACGGCATGGCGCTCGACACGCTGTGGATCCAGGATGCAGGCGGCGCTGCGTTTGAGGAACCGCAGCAACTTGCCCGCCTGTCGCTGCTAATCGAGCAGGCGCTGACCGGGCAGATCAACATCAACCGCGAGATTGCGCAGTGTGGCCGCAGGATTGCAGGCCGGCGCATGCGCGCAATTCACGTGCCGCCGCGCGTGGTGATCGACAATCGCGCGTCAAACACCTGCACTGTGGTTGAAATCAATGGGCGCGACCGCCCCGGCCTGCTGCATGACGTGACCGCGGCGCTGAGCGAGCAGAAACTCCAGATCGCCTCCGCCCACATCACCACCTATGGCGTGCGGGCGGTGGACGTGTTTTACGTCAAGGACCTGTTCGGGCTGAAAATTACCGACAAGGGCCGCCTCGACCGCCTGCGCGCGGCCCTGCTGTCGGGCCTGCAGGAGGCGGAAGCAGCAGCCCAGCGCCGGTCATCCGAGCTCGAATCCATTACAATCTGACCCCCTGCGCCGCCTGACCCAGCCCTGCAGGGCGGTCACGAGGCCCGCAATCACGGGCTGCCATGCCCGGCCGGGCGGCAGCAAGGCGGGCTGGCGCAGCACGCGCATGCTGTCATACCACTGGCTGGCAGGGGCTGGGCCGCCAGCACCCGGCACGGAAACGGGTGGGCAGATGCCCTGCCCCTGATCCGCGTCAAATGCGGCCGACCACCGCCAGTCCCCCCCGAACCGGCTGAGCAGCCAGACCGGGCAGCCCATGGCCCCTGCTAGATGGGCGGCCAGCGTATCAACGCTGATGACCAGATCCAGCGTGGCGATCAGGCGCGATGTTGCAAGCAGGTCCGCATCCGCCGCCAGTTCGTGCTGCATGAAAGCCGCGTCCTGCGCAGGATTACGACCGGGGCGCAGCGAGATGAACGTCACCCCCTCCACCTGCGCCAGCGCGGCCAGTGCTTCAGCCGCGATCGAGCGCCGTGCATCAAAACGATAGGCGGCATTGCCCGCATGGCACAGCCCGACCCGCAACGGCCCGGCATGGTTTTGCCGCCGCCACGCAGCCTGCCCCAGATAGGGCCGGAACGGGGCCACCGCACGCACGCCCAGCAGGGCAGGCAGGCTGAACAGGTCGCACTGGCAGGCCACGCCCTGACAATCATTTTTATCAGGAGTGATAATTTCAATCGGGTGCGGCGTGTTTTCACCCACCGCCCGCCCCAGCGTTGCCGCCAGGCGGCGCAGGCCGGGCGGCACGTCGAGCACCACCGGCACGCGTACCGCCGCAAGCCTCACATAGCGCAGGAAATGCACCGCATCGCCCAGCCCCTGCCCCATCGTGACCAGCAGCCTGCGCCCCGCCGGCAGCGCCTGGCCCTGCCAGCGCGGCAGGCGGTGCGCGGCAGGATGTGGCGGCATGAAGGCGAGGCGGGATTCCCACAGCGCCCAGCCCTGCGCCAGATCCCCTTCGGCCAGCCTTGCCACCCCCAGATTGAACCGCGCACGCGACAGCGTGGCCGGATCGGGCGTGGGGCTGCGGGCAAGCAGATCCTCAAAGGCCGTGCCAGCCTGCGCATGCCCGCCGGATTCAAACAGGGCGGTGGCGTGGTTGAGGGCAATGCGGGCATCATCCGGCCGTGCGCGGCAGACATCAGCCAGCACGGTCTGCGCCTTCGCCATCTCTCCCAGCGCCATCAGGGTCAGGCCAAGGTTGCTTGCCGTTTCGGGGGCGGGATCATGGCGCAGGGCCGCGCGCAGCATGGTGGCCGCCAGGCGCAGGCGGCCCGAGGTAAACAGCAGGGCGCCAAGGGTGGAGAGCGCCTGCCCGTCGCGCCCGTCATGGGCCAGTCGGCGGCGCAGCACGGCTTCGGCCTCTTCCCGGTGGTCGTGGGCCAGCAGCATGCCCACCAGTTCATGCACCGCCGTGCCATCATGCGGGGCATGCGCTGCCACATGGCGCATCTGGTCCAGCGCCGCCATACCCCGCCCGCGCCGCCGCCAGAAGCGCGCCTGCGCCACCCGCGCGGCCACGCCGCCCAACGCCACGGCCCGCGCATGGGCCGCCTCTGCCGTCGCGATATCGCCCGTGCGCTCCATGACCTCGGCCTGCGCCAGCATGATCGCGCCATCATCGGGGCGGCACAGGCAGGCGGCCCGGATCGCGGCCCGCGCGGCGGCATGGTGCCCGCAGGCCAGCAGCGCGCGGGCCAGCACCTCATGATAATGCCCCAGATGGGGATGCCCCGGCGGCGCGACACATCGCGCCCGCCCGGCAAGGCTGATGGCGCGATCCGCCCGGCCAAGCGCCAGCGCAACACAGGCAAGGCCATGCAGGGCGTCAGGATCATCGGGCCAGAACCCCAGCATGGTGGCAAAACAGGCGCGGGCCCCAGCCATGTCGCCCGCCCGCAGCGCCACCTGCCCGCGTGCCAGCAGGCCCGTGCGCCCCGTCATCGCGTTCATGGCATGCGCTTTCCCTTGATTGCTGGCAGGACTGGTTTGCATACAGGGCGGGAGGTTAAGGAATGGTTTGCAGATGACGCCCGAACGCCGGGCGGCGTTTTCCGAAGCTTCTTGAAAAAAGCTTCACCAAAAACTTTCTTATGTCTTACAGACTGGTGGGCATGATTTTTACGCAGGAGTGCGCATGAACATCCCGTCCCGCCCCACCGGCCAGCAGGCCTATGACATCCTGCGCCAGCGTTTTGCCCGCATGGGACAGATCCGCAATGCACTCGGCATTCTGGGGTGGGACAAGGATACCATGATGCCCGCAGGCGCTGCCGAAAGCCGCGCCGAGAGCATCGCCACCCTTGCCGTGCTCTCGCACGAGCTCATGACCGCGCCCGACATGCCCGACCTGCTGGCCCGCGCCGAACCCGGCAAGGACGCCATGGCCACGGCCAACCTGGCCGAGATGCGCCGCCAGCACGCCCATGCCGCCGCCGTGCCCGGTGACCTGGTGGAGGCGACATCCCGCGCGGCCTCGCGCTGCGAGATGGCATGGCGCACCGCGCGGCAGGACAGCGATTTCGCCGGGCTCCTGCCTCACCTGCAAACCGTGCTGGACTGCACGCGCGCCGTCGCGGCCGCCAAGGCAGAGGCCCTCAACCTTTCCCCCTATGACGCCCTGGTTGACCAGTATGATGCAGGCACGCGGCAGGCGGATATCGACCCCGTCTTTGCCGAGCTGGCCAGCGAACTGCCCCACCTGATCGCAACCGCGCTGGACCACCAGAAAAGCCTGCCTGCGCCCGTTGCCCCCACCGGCCCGTTCGCCGTGCCCGCGCAGGAAAAACTGGGCCGCGAAACCATGGCCGCCCTGGGCTTTGACATGCAGCGCGGGCGGCTGGATGTCAGCCTGCACCCGTTTTGCGGCGGGGCGGAGGATGACGTGCGCATCACCACCCGTTACGAGCAGGGTGACTGCATCAACGCGCTGATGGGCATCGTGCACGAAACCGGCCATGCCCTGTATGAGCAGGGCCTGCCGAAAGACTGGCGCGCCCAGCCCGTGGGCGAGGCGCGCGGCATGAGCCTGCATGAAAGCCAGTCCCTGCTGATGGAAATGCAGGTGGCCCGCAGCCGTCCCTTCATGGACTGGATGGCCCCGCGCCTGCGCACGGCCTTTGGCGGCAGCGGTAATGATGCGCCGTGGGAGGCTGACAACCTGCACCGCCTTGTCACCCGCGTGCGGCCCGGCTTCATCCGCGTGGATGCCGATGAGGTGACCTATCCCGCCCATATCCTCGTGCGCTACGAGATGGAAACCGCGCTGATCGCGGGTACAATGAAGCTGGCCGACCTGCCCGAGGCCTTCAATGCCCGCATCCATGATCTGCTGGGCCTGAAAGTGCCCAATGACCGTCTGGGCTGCCTGCAGGATATTCACTGGCCGTCCGGCTCGTGGGGGTATTTCCCCACCTATACGCTGGGCGCGATCATTGCAGCGCAGTTGCGCGAGGCCGCCATGCGCGACAACCCCGCCATCATGCCAGCCATCGCGAAGGGCGACTTCACGCCCCTGCTCGACTGGCTGCGCCCGCGCATCCATGCCCGTGGCAGCGGGGCGAGCACAAAGGAGATCGTGCGCGACGCCACGGGGGCGGTGCCCAATACCGGTCCGTATCTGCGCCACCTGCGGCAGCGTTACTGCGCGCAGGTCTAAGCCCCTTGAATTCATAAAAGTCTTGGGTGCCGCCTTTTTTTCAAAAAGGCGGCCTCTTTCGACGCTTTTTGAAAAAAGCTTCACTAAAAACTTTAGGGGCTGGCATAGGTAAGCGTTTGTTGGGACGGGCTAGGAAGGGAGCTTAGCCCATTCGGCAAGGATTTTCATGAGCTTTGCGGGAGAGCGGATATTGAAGCGCCACTCGCACTCGGCCAGAAAGAGATGGAAGTCCTTGCGTGGTATTCCATTGTATCGTCGCAGATGACGCTTGGCCTGGCTCCAGAAGTTCTCGATGCCATTGATATGGTTTCTTCCCTGGGTGAAATGCCTGCTGTGATCGACGCGCTCGTGGTGGAACTCAGACACATCGAGCTTGTCGTATGCATGCCAGGAATCACTGTAAACGATTGAATCCGGCAGAACTTTCTGCCGGATGAGAGACATCAGCGTCTGGTGCCCGGCATTGGGGATCATGACTGCATGAACGCGGCCAGACCGCTTCAGCAGACCAAAGACAGCGACTTTTCCGGCAGCGCCTCTGCCCCGTTTACCTTTGCGATGTCCACCGAAATAGCTTTCATCGACTTCGATCTCACCGGAAAAGGGCGCGTCACGAGCAATCTGTTCAGCAATGATTTCGCGCAGCTTACGGTAATACAGGGTCGCGGTATTGCGATTGACACCCACAAGTTCGGCAGCACTCCGTGCGGGCGTACCCGCAACGAAGTGCTCCAGAAGCCGTTTTTGGATGCCAACAGGTAACCGGCTACGACGACGTGCTTTCATAGGATATATCAAGCCTCTATCGGCTTACCTATGCCAGCCCCAAACTTTATCTGGCTTTCTCGGCACGCATCAGGTCAGGGCGGGCATGCCGCATCATGCCCTTGCCATTCGCCCCCGTTCGTGACGAGATAAGGCGCGATGCACGCCATGATCCCTACAGCCTTCCGCCGCCTGCGCCATGCGGGCTTTCTCCTTGCCTGCGGCACCAGCCTGCTCGCGGCCCTGCCCGCAGCCCATGCAGCCAAGCCCGCGCCGCCGCTCAACCCGCCCGCGGCACTGGAGGAGGTCGCATCCTCCTCCACCAGCGCATGGGACCGCGTGGTGGTGCTGCCCGATGGCAGGCTGCTGGTCGAACTGCCGCGCTGGGCGGGCAATTCCGGTCCGGGGCTTGCCGTGCTCGATGCCAGCGGCAACCCGCAGCCCTACCCCGACGCCACATGGAATGATCCTGCTGCCCCGGCCTCCTCGCGCCTTGTGGCACCGGCTGACATGCAGCTCCAGCCCGATGGCACGCTATGGGTGCTCGATAGCGGCCAGCCCGACCCCGCGGGCAGGCCGCTCAAGGGGGGCCCCAAGATCATCAAGCTCGATACCAGGGGCCAGCGCGTGCTCCAGACCTGGCCGCTCAACCCCGACATGCTGCGCGCGGGCAGCTATGCCGCCACCATGCGCGTGGCGCGTAGCCATGCCTTTGTGGGCGACGCCGGGGTTCCGGCCATGATCGTGATCCAGCTCGAAACCAACATCCAGCGCCGCCTGATGGAGCATACGCCTGCGCTGACCGCCCACCAGCCCATTACGGTGGAGGGCAAGGTGGCGACCAACCCGGCAGGCCACACCGCCATTGTCAATATCAGCCAGATGGATATCAGCGCCGATGGGCAGTGGCTGTATTTCGAGCCGCTCTGCGGCCCGGTCTACAAGCTCGATACCGACCTGCTGGTCGACCCCGACGTCACCCCCATCGAACTCGAGGAAGGGCCGACGCTGTGGTACAAGACGCCCCCCCTCGGCGGCATTACCGTGGGGCCGGATGGCACGCTGTATTTCAATGATGTCTCGACCGGCAGCATCTTCCGCCTGATGCCCGACCGGGTGTACCAGAAAATCGTGACCGACCCGCGCCTGCACTGGCCCGCAGGCTCGTTTGCCACGAAGGATGGCCAGCTTTACGTGCCCGCCGCCCAGCTTGACCGCACGGCCCCGCTCAATGGCGGCGCCAATGCCATACAGTGGCCGGTGCATATCTACCGCATCAATGTAGGCCACCTGCCCCCGCCGAAATTCTGACACACCGCCAGCGGAATCGCCCGCACGGGGCCTGCGCCCCCTTCGCGCGGGGGGCGGTTGGGATTATGATGGCGCCATGCGCTATATTTCTACCCGGGGGCAAGCCCCCGTCCGCGATTTTTCGTCCGTTCTGCTGGCGGGGCTGGCAGAGGACGGTGGCCTGTACCTGCCGGAAAGCTGGCCCGAGCTTTCGGTCGATGACTGGCGCGGCCTGCGTGGCCTGCCCTACCCGGAGCTTGCGGCCCGCATCATCGCCCCCTTCGCCGAAGGGTCGATTATGCACGATGTGCTGCTGAAGCTGTGCCGCGAGGCCTATAGCCGATTCGATCACCCCGCCATCGTGCCGCTGACACAGGTGGAAGACGGGCTGTTCGTGCAGGAACTGTTCCACGGCCCGACGCTGGCCTTCAAGGACATGGCCATGCAGCTGCTTGGCCGCCTGTTCGACCACGTGCTGACCGAGCGTGACGAGAAAGTGACCATCGTGGGTGCGACCTCGGGTGATACCGGCTCGGCCGCCATCGAGGCCTGCCGGGGCCGCGAGCGCCTGCGCGTGGTCATCCTCCACCCCGAGGGCCGCACATCGGAGGTGCAGCGCCGGCAGATGACCACCGTGCTGGAACCCAACGTGACCAACCTTGCGGTCAAGGGCACGTTTGATGACTGCCAGGACCTGGTCAAGGCGATGTTCGCCGACCTGCCCTTCCGCACGGATATGAGCCTTTCGGCGGTCAACTCCATCAACTGGGCGCGCATTGCAGCGCAGGTGCCCTATTACGTCTATGCCGCCCTCGCCCTTGGCGCACCCGACCGCGAGGTGTCGTTCGCGGTGCCCACCGGCAATTTCGGCAACGTGCTGGCCGCCTGGGTGGCCCGCCGCATGGGCCTGCCCATCCGCGCGCTGTGCGTAGGCTCCAACCGCAACGACATCCTGAGCCGCTTCCTCAACGAGAACGACATGAGCATCCACGCCGTGGTGCCCAGCCTGTCGCCCTCGATGGATATCCAGGTGTCTTCCAACTTCGAACGCCTTCTGTTCGAACTGCTCGACCGCGACGCGGCGGCCTGCGCGCGCATCATGACCGATTTCCGCAAGACCGGCGTGATGAAGGTCGCAACCCCCGTGTGGGACCGCGCCAATGCCCTGTTCCACGGCATGGCGCTCGATGATGACGCGACGGCAGCCGAAATCCGCATGCTCAACACGCGCAGCCACTACCTGGCCGACCCGCACACCGCCATCGGCATTGCGGCGGGCCGCGCCTTCCGTGAGCCGGGCATTCCCATGGTGGCCATGTCCACCGCGCACCCGGCCAAGTTCCCCGATGCGATGGCGAAGGCCACCGGCATCCGCCCGGCCCTGCCCGACTCGCTTGCCGACCTGTATGACCGGCCCGAGCGCTACACCGTGGTGCCTGCCGATCTGGGCGTGATCGAGGACAAGGTGCGCGCGGCGGTCCTGACCAACGCGCCCTGAGCCTTTCCCCCATCCATCTTACGTAAACAAGGGGTTGCTGGCGCCAAGGCGCCACGCCGCCCGCAGGACCAGCATGACCGACCTGATCAATGTGACCCGACTGGACTCCGGCCTGACCATCGTGACCGAACGGATGGACAGGGTGGAAACCATCTCGCTCGGGGCGTATGTCGCCGCGGGCACCTGTAACGAGAGCGCGGCGGAGAACGGGGTTTCCCATTTTCTCGAGCACATGGCCTTCAAGGGCACGGGCACCCGCACCGCCGTGGGCATCGCGGAGGAAATCGAGAACGTGGGCGGCCACATCAACGCCTACACCGCGCGCGAGCACACGGCCTATTACGTCAAGCTGCTCAAGGAAAACCTTGATCTGGGTGCGGACATCATCGGTGATATCCTGACCCATAGCAGCCTCGCACCCGATGAACTCGAGCGCGAGCGCGGCGTGATCCTGCAGGAAATCGGCCAGGCCAACGACACGCCGGACGACATCGTGTTCGACCATTTCCAGGAAACCGCCTTTCCCGACCAGCCGATGGGCCGCCCCACGCTGGGCAGGGAAGCGGGCATCGAGTCCATGGCGCGCGAAACGCTGGTCAACTACATGGGCACCCATTACCGGGCGGGCAACACCATCGTGGCGGCGGCGGGCAACCTCGAGCATGGCCGCGTGGTCGACCTTGTGCAGAAGCACTTTGCCGACCTGCCCACCGGCACCGTGCCGCCGCAGCCCGGCGTGAACTACGTGGGCGGGTCGTTCGTGCAGGAGCGTGAACTCGACCAGGCGCATATCGTGCTCGGCTTTCCCTCCATGCCGTATGGCGACCCGGATTATTACCCCGCCCTGCTGCTCTCCACGCTGCTCGGCGGTGGCATGTCCTCGCGCCTGTTCCAGGAGATCCGTGAAAAGCGCGGGCTGCTCTATTCGGTCTATTCCTTCAACGCGCCGTTCCGCCAGGGTGGGCTGTTCGGCATCTATGCCGGCACGGGCGAGGCACAGGTGGCCGATCTGGTTCCGGTCACGCTGGAGGAACTGCGCAAGGTGCGCCACACCGTCAATGCCAGCGAGCTTGCGCGCGCACGCGCCCAGCTCAAATCCTCGCTGCTCATGTCGCTGGAGAGCACGGGCAGCCGCTGCGAGCAGCTTGCCCGCCAGTTGCAGGTGTTTGGCCGCCTGATCCCCACCACCGAGACCGTGGGCAAGATCGACGCCGTCACCATAGAAGACGTGCAGCGTGTCGCCACCCGCATCTTCAGCGGCAGGCCCACCCTGGCCTCGCTCGGGCCGGTCAGCCACCTGCCTTCGCTTGACAGCATTACGGGAGCGCTCGCGGCATGAATGCCAGTCCCCTCGACCTGATCGCTGACCTCATCGGCCGCGCCCGCACGGCAGGGGCCGATGCGGCGGATGCCATATACGTCAACCGCGTGGCCCATGGCGTGCAGGTGCGCAATGGCTGCACGGAAGACCTCGAGCGCTCCGAAACGTGCGACCTGGGCTTACGGGTGTTCGTAGGCCAGCGCGCGGCCATCGTCTCGGCCACCGCACTCGACCCCGAACGCTTCGACACGCTGGCCGCCCGCGCGGTGGCCATGGCCCGCGTGGTGCCCGAGGACCGTTTTGCCGGGCTGTGCGAACAGGCGCAGCACGGTTTTGTCGATGCCGCGGGCCTCGACCTGTTCGACCCCGCCACCCCCAGCACCACCGACCTCATGGCCCGCGCCCGCACGGCGGAGGAAGCGGCCCTTGCGGTGGCTGGCGTGTCGAACAGCAACGGGGCCTCGGCCAGTTCCGGCCTGTCGGACATCATCCTCATGACATCGGCTGGCTTTTCGGGCCGCTATGCCCGCACCAGCCATTCGGTCTCGGCCAGCGTGGTGGCGGGTTCGGGCACGCACATGCAGCGTGATTACGACTACCATTCAACCGTGCATCTGGCCGACCTTGAGGATGCCGCCGTGATCGGCCGCCGCGCGGGCGAGCGCACGGTGGCCCGCCTCAACCCGGTGCGCCCGCGCACGGGGCGGCTGCCCATCGTGCTCGACCCGCGCGTTTCCACCTCGCTGCTCGGGCACCTCTCGGGGGCGATCAATGGCATTTCGATCGCGCGCGGCACCTCCTTCCTCAAGGAGAAGATGGGCCAGCAGATCATGCCCACGGGCATCACCATCATTGACGACCCAAGGCGGGTGCGTGGCCCCGGCGCGCGCCCGTTTGATGGCGAGGGCATGCTGACCGCCACCCGCACGCTGGTGGAAAATGGCGTGCTGAAAACCTGGGCGCTTGATTCGCGCTCCGCCCGCCAACTTGGCCTCACCCCCAATGGCTGCGCCAGCCGGGGCACGTCCGGGCCGCCCGCGCCCTCGCTGGGCAACATGCACATGCAGCCCGGCACGCTCACGCCCACCGAACTGATGGCCGATATTGCCGAGGGCATCTACATCACCGAGATGATGGGCTCGGCCATCAACGGCATTACCGGCGATTACAGCCGTGGCGCCGCGGGCTTCATGATCCGGGGTGGCGTGCTGGCCGAGCCGGTGGCCGAACTGACCGTGGCTGGCAACCTCAACGACATGTTCGCCCGCCTTGTTGTGGCAAATGACCTGACCTTCCGCCAGTCCACCAACGCGCCGACCATCCGCATTGATGACATGGTGATTGCCGGGGCGTGATTGTTGCCTTTCCGTGATTTCATGTTTCTGTAAGCCCGTTGCCCCTGTTATGGGGGCGCGGGCTTACTTATATCTGGTTAAAGGCGGCCCGATCTCATGCAGGCTGCATGGATAATGATGGTTCCGATACAGGATTGCAGATACCCTGACCCAGATGAAACAGAATTCCTCGCGCCTGATGCCGCGTAAAAGCATCATCCTCGCCGCTGGCGCGGCCCTGAGCATGCTCTCCCTCGTGGCGCACCCCGACGTGGCGGATGCCCGCGCGGGTGGCGGCATGTCGATGGGCAGCCGTGGCTCGCGTACCTACAGCGCCCCCGCCCCCTCACAGACCGCCCCGTTTGGCGCAACACCCTTCCAGCGCACCATGACACCACGCCAGGAGGCGCCCGGCTATGGCGCGCGGGCCCCGTATGGTGCCGGTGCAGGCATGGCCATGGCGCGGCCCCGCCACCCGTTCATGAGCGGGTTCATGGGCGGGCTGATCGGTGCCGGGCTGTTTGGCATGGTGTTTGGCCATGGCATGTTCAGTTCGGGCATGGGCGGCGGCGGCTTCCTTGGCCTGCTGATCCAGCTGGCGCTGATCTTCTTCCTGGTGCGGTGGGCAATCCGCCGTTTTAGCAACAGGGCTGGTGGCACTGGCGGGCCCGTCGCAAGCCCCTTTGGCGCCACAGGGCCCGCCGCCCCGCAACAGGGCGGCCCGCAGAGTGTGGGGGTGGCCATCACGGGAGCCGACTACCAGGCCTTCCAGCAGGCGGTGATCAATATCCAGACCGCCTGGAGCCAGCAGAACGTGGACGCGATGCGCCACATGGCCACGCCGGAGATGGTGTCCTACTTCAACAACCAGTTGACCGAACTTGCCAGCCGGGGCGTGCGCAACGTGGTGTCCGACGTGCATTTCGAGCGGGGCGACCTGGTGGAAAGCTGGCGTGAAAACGGGGCCGACTACGCCACCGTGGCCATGCAGTATTCCATGATCGACATCACCACCGACATGACGGGCCGCGTGCTTGAGGGCGATCCCTCAAACCGCACCACCGTAACGGAACTGTGGACCTTCGTGCGCGCGGCAGGTCTCGGCACATGGCTGCTCTCGGCCATTCAGCAGACACCGCGCCGCTGATACCAGCCCTACTGAAAAAGGCCTGCATCGTATGATGCAGGCCTTTTTTATGTGCGGCGCACGGTAAACCAATCCCCGCATGCCAGCTCTTTTCAAAGCTTTTGAAAAAGCTTCACCAAAACTTTTACACTGTTCCCTTTATAAGGGCGCGAGGCTGAGCGCGTAGAGGATCAACGCCAGCGCCGAGAGCGTAACGGCCACGGCCTTGATCCGCCCCCTGTGCCGGCGCAGAGCCTCCTGCGCTTCCTGCTGCGGGCTTACCTGCGCGGTTGCTACTGGCTCCATAAGCCTGATCTCCCGTATGTGAAAACAGCCCGCTCAGTGGGCAATGAAGGCATGGTCGGCCAGCAGGCCAAGGAACAGGAAAAACAGGTAGGCCAGCGAATAGCGGAAAGAGCGGCGCGCCGGGCCATCGCCTGTCAGGCTCACCCCGTTGGCATCCTGCCTGTCCCGCAGCACACCTATGGCGCACAGGATGAAGCCCGCGCCAAGCACGCTGGCCACAACCGTGTACAGCCAGCCCGCAAGATGCATGAAAGATGGCACCAGCGAGACGACCGTGAGGATGATGGTGTACCACAGGATCTGCCAACGCGTATGCCGCGCACCCCTGACCACGGGCAGCATGGGAATGCCCGCCCGCCCGTAATCCTTGCACGCGTAAAGCGACAGCGACCAGAAATGCGGCGGTGTCCACAAGAAGATGATGCCGAACATGACCACCGGCATGATGGCCATCGACCCCGTGGCCGCAGCCCAGCCGATCATAGGCGGAAAGGCGCCGGCGGCTCCCCCGATAACGATATTCTGCGGCGTCGAGCGCTTGAGCCACATCGTGTAGATCACGGCATAGAAGAAGATGGAAAACGCGAGGATGCCCGCCGCCAGCGCATTGGTGGCCAGCCACAGCAGGATGACCGACGCGACCGACAGGCCAATGCCATAACCCAGCGCCGCATCCGGCGCGATCCGCCCATCAGGGATGGGGCGGGTGACGGTGCGCTTCATCACCGCATCAATGTCGCGGTCATACCACATGTTGATCGCGCCAGCGGCACCCGAGGCCATGCACACGCACAGGATGCTGACAGCAGCCACCAGCGGGTTGATCGGCCCCGGCGCCATGGCCAGGCCGGCAGCACCCGTAAACACCACCAGCGAGATGACACGCGGCTTGAGCAGCAGCAGCCAGTCACGCGCCAGCGTGCCGACGCGGCTGGAATCATAAGCAAGGCCAGCTTCACTGGCCGGATTGGTTACAGTGCCGCTCATGGTCATGCCTTTTCGCGCGCGGGGGAAGGTACCTGCCATTCAGCCGTGCGGGCACCCGACCCCCAGTAATTATCCGGCAGGGTGCTGCCCGGGCGCAGGCCCGCCTGCACCACGATGCCTGCGAACACCAGCACCGACAGGCCCATCAGCACCGCGCCCAGCACGCCCAGCGCCCCATGGAACGCCAGCAGCGACAACACGGTTCCGCCCACCGTCAGCGCAAAATGCAGGCGGCTCGCACCCACCGGGGCCACGTGGCCCACCATCTTGCCAATCCAGTAATAGAAGCCCGCAAACAGTGCAAAGACGGCGGCATACAGCGTTGCGGCATGCACATCGGCCATGCCGCCGGGCAGCAGCGACATGACGGAACCTGCCAGCAGCAGGGCCACGAAGCCCACCGCCCATTCCATCGGCACGGAAGCGCGCATGTGGCCCAGCCGCACCGTCTGCGCCCATGCCACCAGCACGACCAGCACAGGCACCACGATCAGCCCGAGCTGCACCGCAGCCGATGGGGCCGCCAGATGCGCCAGCCCGCCATGCAG
Source organism: Komagataeibacter xylinus (assembly GCF_004302915.1). Lineage (GTDB taxonomy): Bacteria > Pseudomonadota > Alphaproteobacteria > Acetobacterales > Acetobacteraceae > Komagataeibacter > Komagataeibacter xylinus_C. Next base: position 141,468 of record NZ_QQBI01000001.1, read on the forward strand.
CAGGTCATGCACCCAGACGGAGCTACCACCCACCGACATGACCACCAGCGCACCCAGCACCTGGCGCGGCATCTGCAGCGGGCGGTTACAGAAGGTCTCGACAACCTGCGATACGATCCCGATGGAAGGCAGCAGCAGCAGTGCGATCTCGGGGCCGGAAAAGGCATGCAGCAGCGCATCGATATGGGTGGAGACATCGCCACCAGCCAGCCAGATGCGCGTCAGCCCCCCTGCCATGACCGGCATGACCATGACCGCCATCATGCCCGCAAGCCCCTGCGCCCACACAAACAGCGGCAGGTCGCGCAGGCGCTGGCCCATCGGCCCCATGTTCAGCACGGTCGCCACCATGCAGATGCCCTGCATCAGCATGCCCAGGCACCAGCCCAGCAGCGCGAGCAGCGAAACCTGCGCGGGCAGCGCGGGTGAAAGCCCGGCCAGCACGGCCACGAAACTGGCCGCAACCAGCCCCCACCCCGCCAGCGCCACGCGCGGCAGTGCCAGCGCGCGCGCACGCAGCAGTAGCGGCACGAACCAGTTGCCAAACCCGCCCGTAAGGGCTGGCAGCGCACAGAAGAAGACCATCATCATGCCATGGCGCCGCGCAATGCGCTCCATGGCGCCGGGCGTGTCGCCCCCGGCCCAGGCATCGATCAGGGCATGGGGCAGCAGGCCCGCCTGCAGCCCGACCGCCAGCAATCCGCCCACAAGGCCCGCCACAATGGCCATGACGAGATACAGCATGCCGATGGTCCTGTAGTGACAGGCCCCCGCATCCTGCACCGCATCCGCCCCGAACTGTGTGCCTGTGGGCATACGATGTACTCCCTGCTGCCATGCGCCGCTTATGGCATGGCCAATCGTTACCATGATTTCATCATATACCGCGACTTATACACAAAAACGACCCTGTGGGCCGCCCGTGTGGTCGCGCAATCGTCATTTCAGCCCTGCCGCTGGGGCAGGGCTGTGCCGGTGTGGCTCAGGCCACCATCGGGCTGGCACAGTCATCCGCTTCACGCTCGAGTGTTACGAGGGTGAACAGCCCTGCGGGCGGCACCGGCTGCAGGGTGGCGCGGCGCAGGTCGGCGGGAGGCAGCAGGGATTCAATGGCAAAATCAGGATGCCAGCCCAGCGAGTGCGAGGCCCGTGCCATGCCGCGCTCGACCGCAAGCCTCACCCCGCCCTCGGCCAGGAAATGATTGACGAACAGGATATGGCCGCCCGGCCTGACCACGCGCTTGAGTTCAGCCAGCAGCGCGCGCGGGTGCGGCACCACCGAGGCCACGAACATGGCTACCGCAATATCGAACGCGCCATCCTCGAAGCCGGTGGCCTCGGCATCCATTTCCAGCAGCGCATCGACATTGGACAGATGCATGCGGGCAGCACGCTGGCGGGCGCGCTCGAGCATGTCGCCTGACAGGTCGATGCCGGTAATGCGCTTGTCGGACCGGTAATATGGCAGGGCCAGGCCGGTGCCCACGCCCACTTCCAGCACCTTGCTGCCGGGCAGCGTGTTCACCGCCTCGACCGCGCGCTTGCGGCCAAAGGTGGAAATGCTGCCAAACAGCGCATCATACACGCTGGCCCAGCGGCGATAGGCCGCCTTGACCGCATTTGCATCCATCGCGGCGCGGGGGGACGGAATATCCACGACCGTCTCGGCGGCTTCATTGGGCAGGACATCGCTCATCGGGCTGCTCCCTTGTCGTGGCCATGGAAAAGGGCATGGCCAGCCCCCTTCCGTGCTGCGTCTGCCATGATCAAATCCGTCCCATCGTGCTGCATTACAATTCCACCTGACCTGCCCACGCGCCACACGGCCCGCGCAACTGCCTGTAATCCCAATCCGGTGTCACGCCACAGGGCGCGACAGCCACGACCACCGTGCCTGCCATGAACACCGGTTCAATCTCTACGCGCTCACGCCGCCCGCGACCAGACGGGATGTGATCGCATCCCATATCAGGCCAGCGGTATTGATGCCGTCAAAACGGTCAATTTCCTGCAGGCCGGTCGGGGATGTGACATTGATCTCGGTCAACCATTCCCCGATCACGTCAATCCCGACAAAGATCAGCCCCTGCTCGCGCAGCATCGGGCCGATGGCGTTGCAGATCTCGCGGTCGCGCGCGGTCAGTTCCGCACGCACGGGTTTGCCGCCCACATGCATGTTCGAGCGCGTCTCGCCCTCGGCGGGGATGCGGTCGATGGCCCCCACGGGCTGTCCATCGACAAGGATGATGCGCTTGTCGCCCTGCCGTACGGCGGGTTCGTAACGCTGGATCATCAGGGGCTCGCGCGAGCGGGCGAAGTGCATTTCCAGCAGGGCGTTGAGGTTGGGGTCATCCTCGCGGATGCGGAACACGCCAGCCCCTCCGTTGCCAAACAGCGGCTTGACGATGATGTCGCGCCATTTTGCGCGGAATTCCCGGATCGCCTTCACATCCCATGTCACCAGCGTGGGGGGCATGAGGTCGGGGTAATGCGTGACCAGGATCTTCTCGGGCGCGTTGCGCACGGCGGCAGGATTGTTCACCACCAGCGCGCGGTCGGGGCCGATGCCGTGGATATGCTCGAGGATATGGGTGGCGGTGATATAGGCCATGTCGAACGGCGGGTCCTGGCGCATCAGGATCACGTCCATGCCCGCAAGGTCGATGACCTGCTCAGGGCCGAAGGTGGCGTGGTCGCCCGCCTTGCGCTGCACCGTAACCGGGCGCGCGCGGGCGGTGACGCGGTCCGTGCGGTGGCCCTGCGGGCTGGTACGCCCCTCGCTCAGGCTCAGCGCCTCGACCTGATAGACAAACAGTTCATAGCCCCTGGCCTGCGCCTCGAGCATCATGGCGAATGTCGAATCACCATTGATGTCGATGGCGCCAAGCGGGTCCATCTGGACGGCAACCTTCAGGGGGCGTGACATAGGATCAGTTTCTCCGCGCGGAACAGGTCCGGTTCGAGCCGATGGTAACAAAAGGCAACCACCCGCAGCCAAATGTCATAATATGCCTTCCGCCCCACGGCCAGCCCCCCTTTCAGGGTAAAGGCGGATAAGCAATGGCGATCACCTCGATCATTTCCTCCCCGCGCGGGGTGACCAGCTTCACCTCATCGCCCACGCCCGCGCGCATGAGGGCACGCGCCACCGGCGAGACGAGGCTGACCTGGCCCGCCGCCATATCCGCCTCGTCCACGCCGAGGATGGTAACGGTCCGTTCCTCATCGCGTTCGCTCACATAGGTCACGGTCGCGCCAAAAAACACCCGGTCGCGCCGTGGCTGGGCGGCGGGATCGACAATGATGGCATTATCTATGCGTTTGGTCAGGAAGCGGATGCGGCGGTCGATCTCGCGCAGGCGGCGCTTGCCGTACTGGTAGTCGCCATTTTCCGAGCGGTCGCCATTGCCTGCCGCCCACGATACGATCTCAACGATTTTTGGCCGTTCATCACGCAGCAGGGCATTGAGTTCACGCCGCATGGTCTCGATGCCCGCGGGTGTGATGTAGCAGGACAGGCCGCCGGTCGCGGGCTTGCCATCCTTTGTGGCGGCACGGGTTTTCAGCATCGCGCCACCGTCATGCGGATATGCCCTTCCATCTTCTGGCCGGGGGCGAGCACGCGCACGCCGCTATCGGCAATGGCCATGCGGTTGAAGCCATCATTCATGTTGCTGACCGGCTCCAGCCCGATATAGGGCTGGCCGGGCGGCGTAAACAGCACGAGGTGGCGCAGTTCGGGGCTGCCCTCGAGTGTCAGGGCATAGCCCTCGCGCGGCCAGCGCAGGAAGGCGCTGCCCGACCAGCCGGCGTAGCAGTTGTCAATCGCCGCCTCACCCACGTCGCGCATATGGGCGAATGACCACTGCCCCTCCGCCGGGATGCGCAGGAGCGGCAGGTGATCGGGCGCGCTGGTCCACACGCTGCTGGCCGCGAACCCCACCCTGAGCCCGGCATGGCGGGGAAAATAGGGGTGGAACCCCATGCCCACGGGCTGGCTGCGGGTATCGGTGTTCTCGATCAGGATGCCGATCGAAAGCCCGGCCTCGCGCAGGTCATAGCGCAGCTGGGCGCGGTAGCTGAACGGCCATTCCCCCGCGCGCTGGCCGATGGGCGCGTGATCGAGCGAGAGCGTGGCGCTACTGTCCGACAGCATGGCGATTCGCCAGCGGTGCTGCCAGCCATTGCCATGAATGGCGCAGTTCTCGCCGCCAAAATTGGGGGTGAGGTGATAATCCACCCCCTCGAAACGGAACTGGTTGCCCGCCACCCGGTTGGAAAACGGCACGAGCGGATACCCCGCCACCGCGCGCCCGTGCTGGGCCACAAGGTGGGGGTCGGCCACCGGGCGCAGGAAATCCATCGTGCCGCTGCGCCAGAAGGCGATGCTGCCGCCAAGATCGGGCAGCAGGCCAAGGCGGGCGGCGCCTGCGCTCAGTTCCAGCGTTGCGGACATCTCGCGTTCATGCTGCCCCGCGCATGGCGGCATGGCCCTATCGCCCACGGCGCTTTCCCCTTCCCTTCGCCTGCTCGGGATCATAACCACCCCCGCCCGGACCGAGCGGCACGGGGCCACGGTTGCGCCGGGCGATGGCCTTGGGGCTGGTGCCCGGCATGCCTGCGCTTGATTGCGGCAGCGGCGGCGGCTCCATGCCCAGCTCGAGGGCCTCGAGCCTGCGGATTTCATCACGCAGGCGGGCGGCGGTTTCGAATTCCAGCTCCGCCGAGGCGTCGCGCATCTTCTTTTCCAGGTCAGCGATGGCGGCCTTGTAGTCCTTGCCCACCATCTCCTGCACGCTGCCATCGGCCGTGGGGGCCACCGTGACATAATCCTGCTCGAACACCGAGGAAATGGCCTCGCCAATATGCTTGCGCACCGATTGCGGGGTGATGCCGTGCTCCTCGTTCCACAGGCTCTGCTTTTCGCGCCTGCGCGCGGTTTCCTCGATGGCGTAGGCCAGGCTGTCGGTCATCTTGTCGGCATAGAGCAGCACGCGGCCATCGACGTTACGCGCCGCGCGGCCAATGGTCTGAATGAGCGAGGTGCGCGAGCGCAGGAAGCCTTCCTTGTCGGCATCAAGGATGGCAACGAGCGAGCATTCGGGAATGTCCAGCCCCTCACGCAGCAGGTTGATGCCGATCAGCACGTCGAATGCGCCCAGCCGCAGGTCACGGATGATCTCGATGCGCTCGAGCGTATCCACATCCGAATGCAGGTAGCGCACGCGGATGCCCGCCTCGTTCATGTATTCGGTCAGGTCCTCGGCCATGCGCTTGGTCAGGGTGGTGACCAGCACGCGCCCGCCATCGGCAATGGTCTGGCGGCATTCGGCCAGCAGGTCATCCACCTGGTGCTCGACCGGGCGGACGATGGTGATGGGGTCGATCAGCCCGGTGGGGCGGATGACCTGCTCGGCAAACACGCCCTCGGTGCGACGGATCTCCCACGGGCCGGGGGTGGCGCTGACAAACAGGCTCTGGGGGCGGAATTTGTCCCATTCCGCAAAGGTGAGCGGGCGGTTGTCAAGGCAGGACGGCAGGCGGAAGCCGAATTCGGCCAGCACGGACTTGCGCGCGTGATCGCCGCGCTCCATGCCGCCAATCTGTGGCACGGTCACGTGGCTTTCATCCACGATCAGCAGCGCATCCTCGGGCAGGTATTCGAACAAAGTGGGCGGCGGCTCGCCCGGTGCGCGGCCCGACAGGTAGCGTGAATAGTTCTCGATGCCCTTGCACACGCCGGTGGTCTCGATCATCTCGAGGTCGAACGTGGTGCGCTGCTGCAGGCGCTCGGCCTCGAGCAGCTTGCCCTCGGCAGTGAAGGTGGCCAGCGTGTCGCGCAGTTCCTGCTTTATGCCGGTCATGGCCTGCGTGAGCGTGGGGCGCGGGGTGACGTAATGGCTGTTGGCGTAGATGCTGATGGATTCGAGGTCGCTGGTCTTCTCGCCGGTCAGCGGGTCGAATTCGCTGATCTCGTCAATCTCGTCGCCAAACAGGCTGATGCGCCAGGCGCGGTCCTCGTTCTGCACGGGAAAGACATCGACCGTCTCGCCACGCACGCGGAAGGTACCGCGCTGGAAGGCGGCATCGTTGCGGCGGTACTGCAGTTCGACCAGCGCCTTGATCAGCTTGTCACGCGCGATCTCGCCGCCAACCTCGAGCTTGACCACCATGCGCGAATAGGTCTCGACCGAGCCGATACCATAGATGCACGACACCGAGGCCACGATGATGACATCGTTGCGCTCGAGCAGCGCCTGCGTTGCGGCATGGCGCATGCGGTCGATCTGCTCGTTGATCTGGCTGTCTTTTTCGATATACGTATCCGACCGGGGCACATAGGCCTCGGGCTGATAGTAATCATAGTAGCTGACAAAATACTCGACCGCATTTTCCGGGAAGAACTGCTTCATCTCGGCATAAAGCTGGGCGGCGAGTGTCTTGTTCGGCGCCAGCACGAGGGTGGGCTTCTGCGTGGCCTCGATGATCTTGGCCATGGTGAAGGTCTTGCCCGACCCCGTAACACCAAGCAGCACCTGGTCACGCTCACCCGCCTCAACGCCCGCCACGAGTTCGGCAATGGCGGTGGGCTGGTCACCCGCGGGCTCATAGGGCGAATGGACCCTGAATTTGTTGACCTTGGGCTTGGCCGCCTGCCGCTCGGGCTGGAAGGTGACCGGCATGTCGGCGGGGTCAATGTCGGTAGTTTTCTTCTTTTTGCGTGATGCTGTTGCCATGGCTACACCAAGTGGGGCGTCACCGGCCCTGCCGCAAGGGCCATGGCCGGCTGCGTCCCGCCGCCCCCCTTAATGCTGCGAGCCAAGCGGCGGCGGCACGCGGGCGGCGCGCAGGGCCTCGGTCTGGCGGGTGGCAAGGGCCGCCTCGCTGAAGTCGCCCGCAAGCTCCTGAAACAGCGCATGCCAGTTGACCTTTGCCTTCAGCCGCAGGAACACGCTGCCCAGCCCCACGGCGGAGCGGTCCACCAGCACGAATTCACGCGGCGGCTGCACCCCGCCGGTGCGCTTGAGGCCGTTATAGACCTTCTCGGCCACGGCGCGGCCATATTGCGGGTCGTTGTCTTCCTGGATGAAGCGTTCGCGGTCATCGAGCAGCGGGCCGTAGATGAAGCGCGCCCAGTCATTGAGCACCCGCACCGTATCACGCGACAGGTTGGCAAAGCCCCATGCCTCGTAGGCGTGCATGGCCAGATCCTCGTCATCCGTCTCGATCGCCTTGTGCAGGTCGATGATGCCCTGCACGAAACGCGGACGGAAAATGCGGATGGCGCCAAAGTCGAGCAGGTTGATGCCGTAGTCATCGCGTATGGTGAAGTTGCCCATATGCGGGTCGCCATGGATCACGCCGTAGCGGTACAGCGGCGCATACCACGCGCGGAACAGGGCGCGCGCCATGCTGTTGCGCTGCTCCTGGGTGGGGTTGGCATCGAGCACCTTCTGCAGGCCCTGGCCATTGACCCACTCCATGGTCAGCAGGCGGCCCGTGCACAGGCTGTCAACAGGCTCGGGAATGGTCACGTCGGGCCAGTCCGCCATCATGATGCGGTACAGCCGCATGTTGGCGGCCTCGCGCTGGTAGTCGAGTTCCTCGTACAAGCGGTCCTGCAGTTCCTCGAGCACGTCATCCTGGCAGATGGTGCTGTCGAGGCGATAGAACAGGCCCACGGCCATGCGGAACTGGCGCAGGTCGGACTCGACGGTGGATTTCATGTCCGGGTACTGCAGCTTGCACGCCACCTGCCGCCCGTCTGGCAGCACGGCGCGGTGCACCTGGCCAAGGCTGGCTGCCGCCGAGGCCGTGCGGTCGAACGAGCGGAAGCTGCGCTCCCAGTTCGGGCCGAGTTCGGCGGCCATGCGGCGGCGCACGAAGGTCCAGCCCATGGGCGGCGCATTGGCCTGGAGCTGGGCCAGCTCCTTGGCATATTCCTCAGGCAGGGCGCCGGGAATGGTGGAGAGAAGCTGCGCGCCCTTCATCAGCGGGCCCTTCAGCCCGCCGAGCACACTTTTCAGGTCCTCGGCATGCACGCCCTGATTGGAGCGGAAGCCCATCTTGTGCCCGGCAATGCGCGCGGCGATGCCGCCCACCGTGCCCGAGGTGCGCACCATGCGGCGGAATTCACCAAACAGGCCGGTATTATCGAGGTTCCGTTCATCCGCCACGTCAGACACGCTCCAGTTCATCTATAAATCCGGCGATCACATCCAGCCCCTTCTGCCAGAACCCCGGATCGGCCGCATCCAGCCCGAAGGGGGCCAGAAGTTCGCGGTGCCGCAGGGTGCCACCAGCCTTGAGCATGTCGAGATACTTGTCCTGGAAACCAGGATGCCCGGACCGGAACACCCCGTATAGCGCGTTTACCAGGCAATCGCCAAAGGCATAGGCGTACACATAGAATGGTGAATGGATGAAATGCGGAACATATGTCCAGTACACATCATAATCTGGCGTGAAGTTGAAGGCCGGGCCAAGGCTCTCGGCCTGGGTCTGGCGCCAGATCTCGCCAATGCGCGCGGGCAGGAGCTCACCCTTGCGGCGCTCCTCATGCACCAGTGTCTCGAAGCGGTAGAACGCGATCTGGCGCACCACGGTGTTGAGCATGTCCTCCACCTTGGCGGCCAGCATCAGCCTGCGCCGGGCCGGGTCGGTCTGGGCATCGAGCAGGGCGCGGAAGGTCAGCATCTCGCCAAACACGCTGGCGGTCTCGGCCAGGGTGAGCGGCGTGCTGGACATGAGGTAGCCCTGCCTGCCCGCCAGAACCTGATGCACGCCGTGGCCGAGTTCATGCGCCAGCGTCATCACATCGCGCGTGCGGCCACGGTAGTTGAGCAAAAGGTAGGGGTGGACGGAGGGCACCGTGGGGTGGGCAAACGCGCCTGAGGCCTTGCCGGGCACGGGTGGCGCATCAATCCATGCGTGGTCGAAGAACTGTTTTGCCACTTCGCCCATGCGCGGGTCGAAGCCTTCATAGGCGCCCAGCACCTGCTTTGTGGCCTCCGCCCACGGGATCAGCGGTTCATCCTGCGTGGTCAGGGGGGCGTTGCGGTCCCAGTATTCCAGCTTTTCAAGGCCGAGCCACTTGGCCTTGAGCGCGTAATAGCGGTGCGACAGGCGGGGATAGGCCTCGGTCACGGCCTGAACCAGCGCGTCCACCACCTCGTCTTCCACCATGTTGGCACAGTTGCGCGCCGAGGTGGGGCGCGGGTAGTGGCGCAGCCCGTCCATGATGGCCTTGTCCTTGGCCAGCGTGTTGGTAATGAGCGAGAACAGCTTCACATTCCGGCTCAGCTCATCGCCAATGGCGCTCGCCGCCGCGGCACGCTGCCTGCGGTCGGGGCTGGACATGGTGTCAAGTGCATTGCCCAGCGTGACCTGCTCGCCGCCAAGGCGCACGCGCAGGCCGGCCATCGTCTCGTCAAACAGGCGGTTCCATGCGGCGGCACCCGTGACCGATTTCTCGTGCAGGACCGCCTCGACCTCATCGGAAAGCTGATAGGGGCGGAACACGCGCAGGTCGCGCAGGAAGGGCGCCCAGTGCGCCAGTGCCGCATCGCTCATCTGGGCGGACAGCGTCGCATCATCGATGCGGTTGATCTCGAGCGTGAAGAACAGCAGATGCGTGGAGATGGTGGTCAGCCGTTCATTGATCGACTGCGCGAACCGCGCCACGCCGGAATCCGACGTATTGGCCGCGAACAGAAGCTGGGCATAGGAGCCTGCGCGGCCCAGTACCTCGTCAATGCGCTGGTATTCGGCAATGGCCTGCGCCAGCTCCGCCCCCGGCAGGCTGACCAGCCTGCCCTGCCACGCATTGCTGAAGGCCTGCGCATCGGCCTCGGCCTGATCGAGGTCGGTGGCAAGTGCCGGGGCATCCGGCCCGGCATACAGGTCCGACAGGTCCCACCGCGGCAGGCCGGCCAGGCCGGGCGTGGTCGCGGGGGCGGACGCATCAGCGCTGCGCGGGGCAGAGGGGAAGGCGGGAAAATTCGCTTTGAACATAGATCGGGCACCAACCATCAGATCGGGCGAAGCCTGCGCACCAGCGCAGGCCCCGCGATTCCATGATGTGAATCTAGTGCGTCATGCCCTGCTAGGCGACCCCACTGCCCGATATTATGCCCCCAACGCAGGCGGGGCCGGACATTGCTGCCCGGCCCCGCCATTTTTTGCGAAACTTCTGCCGTTTACGCGCCGACCGCCAGCGCGGGGGCCTCGAAGCCGATCACTTTCGCATATTCCTTGGGCACGACATGCCAGAAGCGCGGCAGCGTCTTGTCCCAGTCATGCAGCAGCAGTTCGGCATAGCGGCTACCGGTCTCGCGGGCATGGGTCTCGACCTGCTCGCGCAGCATGGCCTCCCATTTGGGGTCGTAAACGCGGCACCACATCACCGTATCGGGGTTCACGCGCTCGGCAAACGTGCCGCTGGCGTCATACACAAAGGCCATGCCACCGGTGAAACCCGCGCCAAAATTGTCGCCCGTCTCGCCCAGGATCACCACAGTGCCGCCGGTCATGTATTCACACCCGTTCGACCCGCAGCCCTCGACCACGCCAATAGCGCCCGAGTTGCGCACGGCAAAGCGCTCGCCCGCCTGTCCTGCCGCATACAGCGCGCCCGCCGTTGCGCCATACAGCACCGTGTTGCCCACGATCGCGTTCTCGTTCGACACGAGGCTGGAGGAAGGCGAAGGCCGCACCACGATGGTCGCCCCCGAGAGCCCCTTGCCCACATAGTCGTTCGCATCGCCCAGCACCTCGAGCTTGAGGCCCTGCACCGCGAATGCACCCAGCGACTGCCCCGCCGAGCCACGCAGCCGCGCCGTAAGGTGGCCCGGCGCGAGCTTGGCCATGCCGAACTGGCGCACGATGAGCGAGGAGATGCGCGTGCCGATGGCGCGATGCGTGTTCTGCACGTTGTACTGCAGCTGCATCTTCTCGCCATGGTCAAACAGCGGGCGCGCATCGGCAATCATCTGGGCATCCAGCGTCTCGGGCACCTCGTTGCGCCCCTCACGCGTGCAGTAGCGGCCATAGGGGCCGGGATCGGCCTGCGCCAGCAGCGAGTTGAGGTCGAGGTCATCGAGATAGTCCGCCCCGCGCAGCACCTGGTGCAGCAGGTCGGTGCGGCCGATGATCTCGTTAAGCGTGGAGAATCCCAGCGATGCGAGGATGTTGCGCACGTCCTCGGCAATGAAGGAGAACAGGTTGATCACCTTCTCCGGCGTGCCCTCGAACTTCCTGCGCAGTTCCTCATCCTGCACGCACACGCCCACCGGGCAGGTGTTGGAGTGGCACTGCCGCACCATGATGCAGCCCATGGCCACGAGGCTGGCCGTGCCGATGCCGAACTCTTCCGCACCCAGCATGGCGGCGATCACCACGTCGCGCCCGGTTTTCAGCCCGCCATCGGTGCGCAGCTTCACGCGGTGGCGCAGGCGGTTGAGCATCAGCACCTGATGCGCCTCCGCCAGCCCCAGCTCCCACGGCATGCCCGCATACTTGACCGAAGACTGCGGGCTCGCCCCCGTGCCGCCGGAATGGCCCGAGATCAGGATGGCATCCGCCTTGGCCTTGGCCACACCGGCTGCAATCGTGCCGATGCCTGAACGCGCGACCAGCTTCACGGTCACGGTGGCCTCGGGGTTGATCTGCTTGAGGTCATAGATGAGCTGGGCCAGATCCTCGATCGAGTAGATATCGTGGTGCGGCGGCGGCGAGATCAGCGTCACGCCCTCCGTCGCATGCCGCAGCTTCGCGATCAGGCCGGTCACCTTGAAGCCGGGCAGCTGCCCGCCCTCGCCGGGCTTCGCACCCTGCGCCATCTTGATCTCGATCTCGCGGCAGTCATTGAGGTACTGCGCGGTCACGCCAAAGCGGCCCGAGGCGATCTGCTTGATGGCGGATGAGGCATTATCCCCATTGGGGCGCGGCTTCGCACGGGCCGGGTCTTCACCGCCCTCGCCCGAATCCGACTTGGCGCCGATGCGGTTCATGGCGATCGACAGCGTCTCGTGCGCCTCGGGGCTGAGTGCGCCGAGCGAGATGCCGGGCGCGATCAGGCGCTTGCGCAGTTCGGTGATGCTCTCGACCGATTCCACGGGGATGGGCGTGCGCCCGCCACGGAAGTCGAGCAGGTCGCGCAATGCCACCGGCGGCAGGCGGCGCACCGCATCGGCGTAACGCTGGTAGATGGAGAAGCTGCCGGTGCCCACCGCCGTCTGCAGCATGTGGATGAGGTTGCCATCAAAGGCATGTACTTCCCCGCTGCGGCGCAGCTTGTAGCGCCCGCCGACGGAAAGCGTTTCCACCTGTTTGTTCCACGCCTTGTGGTGGAAGCTGAGCACATTGCGCGCGATGCCGGTCAGGCCGATGCCCGAGATGCGCGAGGGCATGCCGGGGAAGAATTCCGCCGTCAGCGCGCGTGACAGCCCGATGGCCTCGAAATTGTAGCCGCCACGATACGATGCCACGATGGAAATCCCCATCTTGGACATGATCTTGAGCAGGCCCTTGTTGACCGCCTTGCGGTAGCGCTCCACCGACTCGCTGAGCGAAAGCTGACCGAACAGGCCGCGACGGTGGCGGTCGGCAATGCTTTCCTGCGCCAGGTACGGGTTCACGGTCGTCGCACCCACGCCGATGGTCACCGCAATGGCATGCACGTCGAGCGCCCCGGCCGAGCGCACGTTGAGCGAAGTGAACGTGCGCAGCGACTGGCGCACCAGATGCGTATGCACCGCCGCCGTGGCGAGGATCATCGGGATATATGCCCGCTCGCTGGACTGGTGCTCATCGGTCAGGAACACATGGGTGCAGCCCTGGCGCACGCGGTCCTCGGCCTCTGCGCGGATGCGCGCGATGGCGGCGCGCAGCCCGGCCTCGCCCTCGCTGGCGGGGAAGGTGCAGTCAATGATGCAGGCATTCCTGCCACAGAACTCGACCAGCGCCTGGAACTCACCCGTGGTCAGCACCGGGGAGGGAAGCTGGAGCAGGTCGCACTGGCTCTCGTTTTCCTCCAAAATGTTGCCAAGGTTGCCAAGGCGGGTCACGAGGCTCATCACCCGCGTTTCACGCAGGCTGTCGATGGGCGGGTTGGTGACCTGGCTGAAGGCCTGGCGGAAGTAATGCGCCAGCCCCCGGTAGCGGGAGGAGAGCACGGCAAGCGGCGTGTCATCGCCCATCGAGCCGATGGCCTCGGCGGCGTTTTCCACCATGGGCTGCAGGATTGTCTCGAGGTCCTCGAGCGTCAGGCCCACGGCAAGCTGGCGGCGGCGCAGCATCTCGGCCCCGTACAGCACCGGCTCGCTGCCATCGGGGCGCACGATGCTCGAGATTTCCTGCGTGCGCTTGACCCAGGCCGAGAAATCCTGCCGCTGCGACAGCTCATCAAGCAGCTCTTCATTGCTGTAGAGCTTCGCGGTTTTCAGATCCAGCGCCAGCGACTGCCCCGGCCCGAGGCGGCCACGGCTCACGATCTCGGCCTCTGGCACCTTCACCATGCCGGTCTCGGAGCCCACGATCAGCAGGCCACCTTCGGTCAGGGTGTAGCGCAGCGGGCGCAGGCCGCTGCGGTCAAGACCCGCCACCATCCAGCGGCCATCGGTGGCGCACAGGGCGGCGGGGCCGTCCCACGGTTCCATTACCGCGTTGCAGTAGGAATACATGTCCTTGTGGCGCTGCGGCATGGCGGAGTTGCCGCCAACACTTGCCGGAATCATCAGGCAGCGCGCCATCGGCGCGTCACGCCCGGCGAAGGTCAGCAGCTCGAACACGTTGTCAAAGCAGGCAGTGTCCGACCCCTGCGCCTGCACCACGGGCTTGAGGTCATCCATGTAGGGGTCAAGGATGGGGTCGGCCAGCCGCGTCTCGTGGCTTTTCATCCAGTTGACGTTGCCCGAGATGGTGTTGATCTCGCCATTATGGGCCAGCCGGCGGAAGGGCTGGGCCAGCTTCCATGTGGGGAAGGTGTTGGTCGAGTAGCGCTGGTGATAGATGGCGAAACGACTGACAAAGCGGGGATCGAGCAGGTCGGGGTAGAACTCGGTCAGGTGCTCGGCAAGGAACATGCCCTTGTAGATGAGCGAGCGGCACGACAGCGAGCACACATACAGGTCGACCTGGTTGGCGATCGCGCTCTTCTCGATCTTGCGGCGGATCACATACAGGTCGCGCTCGAACTCTTCCTCCCCGCTGCCGGGCAGGTTGCGGATCAGGATCTGCTCGATCTCGGGGCGGGTGGCGTTGGCCTTCTCGCCAATGCAGTCGGTATTGATGGGCACCTGGCGCCAGCCATAGATGCTGTAGCCGAATGCCAGGATCTCGCTCTCGATGATCTGGCGGCACCGTTCCTGCGCTGCGATATCGGTCTTGGGCAGGAAGATCATGCCCACCGCGATCTGGCTGTCCACGCCGCTTTCGGCGCCACCTGCATGAATGGCGTCAGCAAAGAAATCCTGCGGGATCTCGACATGGATGCCCGCGCCATCGCCGGTCTTGCCATCGGCGTCGACCGCACCCCGGTGCCACACGGCCTTGAGCGCTGCGATACCCGCTTCCACCACGTCGCGGCGCGGCTTGCCGTCAAGGGCGGCCACCATGCCCACGCCGCAGGCATCATGCTCATCGGCGGGGGTGTACAGGCCGGAGATGGCCTGCGCGTTGTCGCGCCATTCCTGCACGAAATCGGTGGACTGGTTTTCGAACTGATCCATCATGCTTACTCCGCCACCTCGGCCTGTGCCGCCGTCATTTCCTCTAGCCATGCGTGCATCTGCGCTGCCGCATCACGCCCATCGCGGATGGCCCACACCACAAGGCTGGCCCCGCGCACGATATCGCCTGCGGCAAACACGCCGGGCAGGCTGGTCATGAAGCTCTTGCGATCGACCATGAGCGTGCCCCAGCGCGAGACCTCAAGCTCCGGCTGGCCCCACAGCGTGGGCAGCGGCTCGGGGTCAAAGCCGAGCGCCTTGACCACGAGGTCGGCCTCGAGCGTGAACGCGCTGTCCTCCACCGGCTCGACCGACTGGCGGCCCGAGGCATCGGGCAGGCCCAGCTTCATGCGGCTGGCGCGCACGCCGCTCACATGGCCCTCGCCCTCGAACGCCTGCGGGGCTGCGAGCCAGACGAACTCCACGCCTTCTTCCTCGGCGTTCTTCACCTCGCGCACGGAGCCGGGCATGTTGGCGCGGTCGCGGCGATAGAGGCATTTGACCGACTTCGCCCCCTGCCGGATGGCGGTGCGCACGCAGTCCATGGCCGTATCGCCACCGCCAATGACCACGACCGACTTGCCCGCCGCATTCAGCGCGCCACTGTCATATTCGGCCACGCTGTCGCCCAGCGAGACGCGGTTGGAGGCGGTCAGGTAATCCAGCGCGCGCACGATGCCGCCCAGACCCGCACCGGGGCCACCAATGTCACGCGACTTGTACACACCGGTTGCGATCAGCACGCCATCATGGCGCGCGCGCAGGGTGGAGAACGCAATGCTGTCCGCGCCATCGGTATCGCCAATGCCCTTGCCGAGATGGAACTGGATGCCCGATTCCACCAGCAGCCTGTGCCGGCGCAGCACGATGTCCTTCTCCAGCTTGAAGCCGGGGATGCCATACATCAGCAGGCCGCCGATACGGTCGTAGCGGTCATAGACATGCACCTGGTAGCCCTGCTCGCGCAGTTGCACGGCCGCGGCAAGGCCACCGGGACCGGCACCGATGATGGCAACGCTCTCGTCGCGCTCGGCCACCGGCCTGACCGGCTTGACCCAGCCATTATCGAAGGCGGTATCGGTAATGTAGCGCTCGACCGCGCCGATGGTGACGCTTTCGAACCCTTCCTCGATCACGCAGTTGCCTTCGCACAGGCGGTCCTGCGGGCAGATGCGGCCACAGATTTCGGGGAAGGTGTTGGTGGCGGAGGACAGTTCATACGCCTCCTCCATCCGCCCTGCCGCCGTCATCATCAGCCAGTCGGGGATGTTGTTGCCCAGCGGGCAGTGCACCGAGCAGAACGGCACGCCGCACTGCGAGCAGCGCGAGGCCTGCGCCTCGGCCTTGGCGGGCACGAACTCATCGTAAATTTCGTTGAAGTCCTGGCGGCGCGCCTCGGCAGGCCGTTTGTCGGGCTGCTCCTGCGCCACGGAGACGAATTTCAGCATGCGCTCGGCCATCGGTCTGCCCCTGGTCTGCATATGGAAGGAAGGCGTCGGGCACGGCATGCGCGCCCGCTAGTTCGCACATGACCTACGCAACGCCTTGCCCAAAGAAAAGACAGCAGTACTGACCTTAATGCAGGAAAAGACCAGAAATACGCGAAATTCTCCCCTCCGCGCGGAAATCAGTCCAGCACCAGATCCATGGGCGAGGGTGTTATGCCCAGCATCTCGAGCGTGCGGGCGCCGGGGGCCACGACGTTATCGACATAAAGCAGCCTGACCTGATCGCGCGTGAGCAGCTTGCCCGGCAGGTGCTCGAGCACGCCGGCCTGAAGGGTGGCGAGCCAGCGCGGCACCTCGATGAGCGGGCGCGGATGCCCACCCCACCGCGCAGCCCAGGCCACGAGCTGGCGCATGGTCATGACCACGGGGCCACCAAACTCGAAGATCGCCCCCTCCATGCCCTCGCTGGTGGCGATGCGCAGCATGCCCTCGGCCACATCCCCCACCCACACGGGCTGGAAGCGGGTGGCCGGGCCAAACACCGGCACCACCGGCATGAAACGCGCCATGCGGGCGAACATGGCGGGAATGGCCCCCTCCGCGCCAAAAATGAGCGAGGGCCGGACAATGATCGCCTGCGGCATGTGGCGGCTGACGGCGGCCTCACCCTCGCCCTTGCTGCGGGCATAGGCCGAGGGGCTGCTCACATCCGCGCCAATGGCCGAGACATGGATCAGCCGCACAACGCCCGCGGCGGCACTGATGCGCGCCACCCTCGCCGCACCCGCCACATGGATCGCCTCGAAGGTTGCCGCCCCGTGGGGGGAAAGGATGCCCACGAGGTTGATGACCAGCGTGCTGCCCTCGATGGCGGCAACGCAGGCGGCCTCATCGGTGATGGAAGCGACAACGGGCACCACCTGCCCCACGTCACCCAGCATGCGCAGGGTCGTGGCATGCGCCGCCGTGCGGCCTGCCACGCGCACCACGTAGCCGACCCGCGCCAGCCGCCCCACCACGGAACGGCCCACGAATCCGCTCCCGCCAAATACCGTTGCCACCTTGCGCGCCATGACCTGCTCCTGCCCGTGATCCATATCGTTTTCCGGCTCCTGTTCTCGCATCTTTTGCAAACGGCTTCCCAGCCATTTCGTTTGCGCCGCCATGCCGGGCAGCCTGCGCCGGACCACGGAACGAAAAAAATGCGCCTGGTTTCAAAAAAATGCATTTCCCCTGTTGACCGCCCCCGCAGGCCGGACTAAACAGCGCTCACACCACCCCGGCGGCCTCCGCTGGGGAGCCTCTGAGCCCAGATGGCGGAATTGGTAGACGCGCAGGTTTCAGGTACCTGTGGCCGCAAGGTCGTGGAAGTTCGAGTCTTCTTCTGGGCACCATCTCTCAAAACTGAATAGCATTCCCCTCCGGGGGCGATCAGGACAGCCCGTCACGGGCCTGTCCCGTTATCTTTTTGCCTGTTCCGCAGCCGGAATTGGTGTAAACCGCCCCGAACACATCACTCACGGTGCTGGCCGCCCAGGGCACAGGCAGGCGTTACGACACAACGGATTGCCCCCGCTTGCGGTTGCGTTGCAGACCTGCCACCGTGAATTCAATTGCGTGACGGAGCATTTCACATATGGCCACAAGCCCATCACCCGACGCCATTCACTTCTACCGTGGCGACCTGCCCGCGCATGTCACCTTCAGTGGCAGTGTTGCGGTGGATACGGAAACGATGGGCCTGAACCCGCACCGTGACCGGCTGTGCCTCGTGCAGCTTTCCGGCGGCGATGGCCACGCCCACCTGGTGCAGATGCCCAAAGGCGCAAAGGCCGCCGACTGCCCCAACCTCGTGCGCGTGCTGGCCGACCCCACCCTGCCCAAGCTCATGCATTTCGCCCGTTTTGACGTGGCCATCCTGCAATACACGCTGGGCATTACGGTCGCCCCCGCCATCTGCACCAAGATCGCATCAAAACTGGTGCGCACCTATACCGACCGCCACGGCCTGGCCCATCTGTGCCGCGAACTGCTGGGCGTGGAACTGAGCAAGCAGCAGCAGTCATCGGACTGGGGGGCGGACGTACTCAGGCCCGAGCAACTTGCCTATGCCGCATCCGACGTGCTGTACCTGCATGCCCTGTGGGCAAAGCTCGAAGCCCTGCTGCACCGCGAGGGGCGGCGTGAACTGGCGCAGGCCTGCTACGATTTTCTGCCCACGCGCGCGCGGCTTGATATACTGGGTTACGAGGATCCTGACATTTTCGCGCATCGGGCCGCCTGATGGCCCATGCCCGGTTTGACCGGGAACCCATTCAGACCGATACAGATCGTGCATGAATAGCAGCCCCCCTTCCCCTCCCTCCGCCACCACGGGCGATGACACGGCCCAGCACGCGCGCATGCTGGGCGAGGCCCGTGCCGTGCTGCGCGCCGAATCCGCCGGGCTGCAGGCCATGATCGCTGCAATGGAAGAGGGCGATGGCGGGCTGGGGGCGGCCTTCATCGCGGCGGTCGAGGGCATCTGGTCGGGCAACCGGCGCGTGGTGGTGACCGGCATGGGCAAGTCGGGCCATATCGGGCGCAAGATCCAGGCCACCCTTGCCTCGACCGGCACGCCCGCCATTTTCGTGCATCCGGCCGAGGCCTCGCACGGCGACCTGGGCATGCTGCAGAAGGGCGATGCGGTGCTGGCCATATCCAATTCCGGCGAGACGGCGGAAATGGCCGACATCATCTCGCATGCCCGCCGCTTCGGGCTGCTGCTCATCGCCATGACCGCGCGCGCGGGCTCAACGCTGGCGCAGGCGGCCGATATCGTGCTGCTGCTGCCCCATGCGCCCGAGGCCTGCCCCATTGGCCTCGCGCCAACCACCAGCTCCACCATGCAGCTTGCGCTGGGCGATGCGCTGGCCATCGTGCTGCTCCAGCGCCGGGGCTTCAGCGCCAGTGACTTTGGCATCTTCCACCCCGGCGGGCGGCTGGGCACGAGGCTGCGCCGGGTGTGCGAACTGATGCATACAGGTGAGAGCATGCCCCTTGGCCCGCCTGACATGGAACTGCGCCGCGTGATCGTGGAGATGACCCGCAAGGCCTTTGGCTGCATGGGCGTGGTGGACGCACATGGCCGCCTGCTCGGCCTGATTACCGACCACGACCTGCGCCTGGCCCTGGGCCGTGACCTCGACCACACCCTTGCCGCCGACATCATGAACCCCACGCCGCAGACCATCAGCCCCGACCTGCTGGCCGCCGAGGCGCTGCGGGTCATGAACGACCGCCCGCGCCCGATCTCGAGCATTTTCGCCCTTGATGAAGGGGGGCATGCGGTGGGCATCCTTCACCTTCACGACCTGCTGCGCGCGGGCATTGCATGACCGACCGCCCCGAGGACAGGGACGACAACACCGATCCCAACACCATCCAGCGCGAGGATTATGCCCGCAGCGCCGCCGATATCGAGCGCCAGCGCAGCATATTCGACCAGGGCGCGCGCACGCGCCTGCTGCCCAATGCGGCCGACCAGGCCCGCCGGCAGGCCATCATGCGCTCGGCCAAGTGGATGCTGCCGCTGCTTGCCCTCGTGCTGCTGGGCTCGATCGCCGCATGGCCCGCCGTCGAGCGCGCCGTGATCATGCATACCGGCACCATGGCGCAGATGAGCCGCGTGCGCGTTAAAAGCGGCAGCATGCTCAACCCCACCTATCGCGGGCTGGACGAACATGGCCGCCCCTACATGATCACCGCCGACGAGGCCCGCCAGGTCGACCCCGAGCGCATCGACCTGAGCAACCCCGCCGCCGACACCCTGACCGATAACGGCAACTGGCTGTATGTGACCGCGCGCGACGGCGTGTATATGCAGCACACCCAGCTGCTGGACCTGACGCGTGACGTCACCCTCTATCGCAATGACGGAACCCTCATGCTCAGCCCCACTGCCGATGTCGACATGCGCCACAACATCATCGTAACCGACAGCTGGGTCCATGCCGAAGGCCCGGTGGGCGTGCTCGACGCGCGCGGCGGCATGGTGGATACACGCGGTGGCATCATGCTGTTTCGCGGTCCGGGCCGCATGATCCTCAATGCAGCGGAAAGATCGAACTGATGGCGCGCCTCTTCCCTCACCTGCCGCTTGGCGGCGTCCTGCTCGGGCTGGTGGCAGCCATCCCCGCCATGGCGCAGGGGCTCGACATGTCGCATGGCCAGCAGATCAATGTCACCGCAGCAGGCGGCTTCGACTGGGACCAGAACGCGCAGACCGTCACCGCCTATGACCGCGCCCAGGCCATCCGTGGCGACGTGACCGTGCGCGCCGACAAGCTCATCGCCTTCTACCGCAAGAAGGCCGCCACCACCCCCGCGCCGGGACAGGCCACGCCCGGCGCGAATACGGCCGCGACACCAGGCGCGCAGACCGCGGGCAAGCCGCCCGGCCCCGACGCGCCGCTGGCCGCCCATCTTGGCGTCGCCCCCCCGCCCGAGACGCGCAGGCCCCATATCGTGGATGACACGCCCGCCCCCGCTGGCGCCACCAGCACGCCAGCGCCTGCCAGTACGCCCGACGCCACGGCCGCCGCCAGCGACCCGGACGTGGATACGAACCTCGCCACCCCATCCGACGTGCTGCCGCAGGACCTGCCCATTCCTGACCGGCCCGACCCCATCGGCGCACCCGGCAATGGCCCGGCCAACGGCCCCGCGGGCACGGCCCAGGGCAATGGGCAGGGCGATGGCACCGGCGGCGGCACGGCGGGCGATGGCGGTTCATCCGGCGGGTCGAGCGAGGTCTACCGCCTCGAGGCGATTGGCCACGTGCATGCCTTCAACCTCAATGACCAGGCCTGGGGCGACCATGCCGTGTATGACGTCGATCAGGCCATCCTGGTCATGACCGGCGAACACCTGAAGATGACCGCGCCGCAGGATATCCTGACCGCGCGCGACGTGCTGGAATATCATTCGCACGAGCACATGTCGGTCGCGCGCGGCAACGCCACCATGACCACAAATGATGGCCGCCAGATCCGTGCCGACGTGCTGGTGGGCTACGACAAGCCCAAGCCCGAGCGCAGCAACAAGCGCAAGGAATGGCGCCAGACCCACCCCAACGGCAAGAACCCGCTGCCCGACGACGCCACCACGCCGGAGGACGCGGCGGCGGATGACAAGCCCTCGCCCGGCGCGGGCACGATGGACCATGTCGATGCGTTCGGCCACATCATCATCCGCACCCGCACCGAGACCATAACCGGGGATCGCGGCGTGTACGTGCCGGATACGGGCATTGCCCGACTGGTGGGCAACGTGCATATCACCCGTGGGGAAAATCAGGTCAGCGGCACGTCGGCCATCGTGAACCTGCATACCGATATCTCGACCCTGACCGACAACCCCGGCTCGCGCGTGAGTGGCCTGGTCATTCCCAACCAGGCAGGCAAAGGTGGCAAGGCACAAGGCAAATGAACATGACCCCCCCGACCGACAGCCCCGACCCCACGGAACTGCCCATTCCCGCGCCCTCGGCCGGGCTGATCGCCAGCGGCATTGGCAAGAGCTACAAGAAGCGGCAGGTGGTGCGTGACGTGTCGCTGCAGGTGCAGCGTGGCGAGGCCGTGGCCCTGCTCGGCCCCAACGGCGCGGGCAAGACCACCAGCTTCTACATGATCGTGGGGCTGGTGCGGCCCGACATGGGCACCATCACGCTCGATGGCGCGGACATCACGCAACTGCCGATGTACCGCCGCGCGCGCATGGGCATTGGCTACCTGCCGCAGGAGTCGAGCATCTTCCGCGGGCTCAATGTCGAGCAGAACATCATGGCCGCCCTCGAGATCGTGGAACCCGACCCCGACCGCCGCCAGACCATGCTTGACGGGCTGCTGGGCGAGTTCGGCATCACAAGGCTGCGGCATTCCTCCTCGCTCGCGCTTTCGGGCGGGGAGCGGCGGCGGCTTGAAATCGCCCGCGCGCTGGCCAGCCAGCCGCACTACATCCTGCTTGATGAGCCGCTGGCCGGCATCGACCCCATCGCGGTGGGCGAGATCCGCGACCTCGTGGCCCATCTCAAGGACCGTGGCATTGGCGTGCTGATTACCGACCACAACGTGCGCGAGACGCTGGAAGTGATCGACCGCGCCTACATCATGCATAGCGGGCAGGTGCTGACCGAGGGGCGGCCGGAGGAAATCGTGGCCAACGAAGACGTGCGCCGCGTCTATCTGGGCGAGAAATTCACCCTTTAAACACATTGATGAAAGTTTCCGGGCGCCGCCTGTTTTCAAAAGGCGGTGTTTTGACCGAAGCTTTTTGAAAAAAGCCTCACCCAGAACGGCTCTCATCCGCCCGTCAGGCCACCCCTGTATCCGTTACGCTTTACGCAAGGGGCAGGCGCAAAAAAAAGCACTGCTCCCACATGCAAGGAAAGCATGGACAGCGAGGGGGCAACCATGCCCAAATACATCCGTTCGCTGTCATGTGCCCCACGGACACGACGCAGCAGCCACACGCACGCAGGCCTTACGGGAAGGATCGTCCCCTTAAATTCATAGCCATTCGCTCAGAGCACGTCTTCCTTCTGCCCGTAAGCCACCGCGTTACGACCATGTAAGGAGTTGCCCCTTATGCATATCAGTGTCGCCGGAAAGCAGATCGCCCTGTCCGATGCCCTGAAACACAGGGTAAGCGCCCATCTGGACCGCATATCGGAAAAATATTTCGGACAGGCCATGGAAGCCCGCGTCACCTTCAGCCGCGCGCGTTCGTTCTTTACATGCGACATCAACCTCCATGCCACGCGCGGGCTGACCCTGCGCGGCGAAGGCGAGGCCGCCGATGCCCATTCGGCCTTTGATGATGCCGCCGAGCATATTGCAAGCCGCCTGCGCCGCTACCACCGCAAGGCCACCAAGCATGGCCACCAGAAAGCCCGCCAGCAGGTGCCCGAAGTCGGGCGCGGCTATATCCTGCGGCCCGGCATGCCCGCCCTTTCCCCCTCGGAAGACGACGTAACGAGCGAGGACGAGGACAGCGCGCTGCCCGCAACCGGCCCCTACGCCACCATCATTGCCGAGCACCCGACCGAGATCCCGACCCTGAGCGTGAGCGAGGCGGTAATGCGGCTTGACTTGGCCGACAGCCAGATCCAGCTCTTCCGCAACAGCAAGACCGAGACGATCAACGTGCTCTATCGCCGCCCTGACGGCAATATCGGCTGGCTCGACCCCTCGCTGCGCCCCAACTGACCCCCCCTTGGCAGGCCCTGCGGGCCTGCCCCCCAACGCAAAATGGCCCTGCCCCCAAAGAGGGGAGCAGGGCCATCTGTTTAGGGGGCATGCACCAGGTGCTAGTGCAGCGGCACCAGCATCATGTCGTGCTGGATGATGGCATTGACCGCATCATCGCGGTCCTCGGCGACCGCAAGGGGTGTGCCATCAGCGGCATGGATGGCGAAGGCATCCTCGCCCTCAACCTGCACTGCGCGGATATAGGCCACCGCTTCCATGCCCAGCCCGCGCAGTTCGCCCGTGCTGATCATGTGGGGGCTGGTTGTGGGCTGTGCCGGTTCGCCTTGCAGCAGCACCCGGCCATTGCGTGTCGTAACTCTCATGGCGTCATCTCCTGCATCATGAAGGGTCTCCATCACCCTTCGTCTCCGCATCGCAACGGGGAACCCCTGATTGCGCGGGTCAGTCCTCGTCAATCACCCTGACAACACGTTGCTTGCGCCCGGCGGGCACATCAACCACCGGCGCAACACGATCATGCGAGGCGGGCGGGCTGACCCGCGGGGCGCGGGCGATCTCGATCTTGCGCACACGTACTTCCGGCTGCGGGCGGGCGAGTTCGATATGCAGCAGCCCGTTATCCATCCACGCGCCGCCAACCTCGATTCCCTCGGCCAGCACGAACGCCTTCTGGAACTGCCGCGCCGCAATGCCACGGTGCAGGAAAATACGCCCTTGCCCGTCGTCGCTCTGGCGGCCACGGATGACAAGCTGGTTGTCTTCCTGCGTTATGTGCAGGTCTTCCATCACGAACCCCGCCACCGCGAGCGTAATGCGCAGCGTGGTGGGGCTTACCTGCTCTATGTTGTAGGGCGGATACCCGTCCGATGCATTCTTTGATGCCCGTTCAAGCATCTGCTCCAGATGGTCGAACCCAAGGAACATGGGCGACCCGAAAACTCTTCCCGACAAATCGGCCTCCTCTGCTGTGAGCGAGACAGGAAACGGAAAAAGCGGACCCGAAACGGCATCCGCCCTCCGTTCCCCTACGATATGGGAGAATAATAGAAATGCACAAGGGAGCAGACCGTACCGCGCCGGTGCATTTTGAGTGCATCACCACTGGCATCACGCGGGCGGAAACGCTAAATGGCGATCTATGATTGATCATGATGTCATCGCTCAGGCGACCCCCATGCCGATCCTGGTCGCGCCCCAGGCGGTCCTGCGCCAGAAAACCCGCCTTGTCCGCCCCGAGGACATGGGCGACCTGCGCACCACCATCCCCCGCATGTTCGCCGCCATGTACGCAGCCCCCGGCATCGGGCTGGCCGCACCCCAGGTGGGGCTTGGCATGCGCTTTGCCATTGTGGACGTGTCCGACAAGGGGGAGGCCCGCAACCCGCTCGTGCTGATCAACCCCGAGGTGATTGCCGAGACCGAGGACATGGCCGTGCGCGAGGAAGGCTGCCTGTCGCTGCCCAACCAGTATGCCGAGGTCATCCGCCCCGAGGCCGTGCGCGTGCGCTACCAGGACATGAAGGGCAAGAAGCACGAACTCGAGGCCAACGGCCTGCTGGCCACCTGCCTGCAGCACGAGATCGACCACCTTGAGGGCATCCTGTTCGTCGATCATCTCTCCACCCTCAAGCGCAACATGATCATGCGCCGCCTGGCCAAGGAACAGCGCCTCAAGCACTGAGTGCGCAGCGCGGATCACCGCCGCCGCCGGAACCCGACCTGTCACGCCAAGGGTTCCGGCCCAGACAGAACGGACCCACACCACATGCGACTGGCCTTCATGGGCACGCCCGATTTTGCAGTGCCCGCCCTGCGCGCCCTGCATCAGGCCGGGCATGACATCGTTACCGTCTATAGCCAGCCCCCCCGGCCTGCGGGCCGTGGCAAAAAGCTGCGCCCCTCGCCGGTGCATCTTGCCGCTGATGAACTGGGCATTCCCGTGCGTACCCCGCTCTCGCTGCGGCGCAATGCGGAAGAACATGCCCATTTCCGCGACCTGAAGCTCGATGCCGCCGTGGTCGCGGCCTACGGGCTGATCCTGCCTGTCGAGATGCTCGATGCGCCCGCGCGCGGCTGCCTGAACATCCATGCCAGCCTGCTGCCGCGCTGGCGCGGGGCAGCACCCATACAGGCCGCCATCCTGGCCGGCGACAGCGAAAGCGGCGTGACCATCATGCAGATGGATGCCGGGCTGGACACCGGGGCCATGCTGCTGCGCGACCATGTGGCGCTGACCGACCACACCACGGCCACCACGCTCCATGATGACCTTGCCGCCATGGGCGGCCGCCTGATCGTGGACGTGCTGGCGCAGCCACCCCACCCCGGCACCCCCCAGCCTGAAACCGGCGTGACCTATGTGCAGCGCCTGAGCCGCGAGGACGGCCGCATTGACTGGACCCGTCCCGCCGCTGAAATCGACCGGCAGGTGCGCGCGCTGACCCCCTGGCCGGGCACGTTCACCACGCTGGACGGGCAGGTGATCAAGATCGGGGCCGCAGGCGTGGCGCAGGGCAACGCGCAGGCAACACCCGGCACGGTGGTGGATGACGGGCTGCGCGTGGCGTGCGGCGGGGGCACGGCCCTGCGCATTACGCGCCTGCAACGCCCCGGCCGGGGCATGATGGAGGCCGCCGACTTCCTGCGCGGGCAGGCCGTGGCCGCTGGCACGCGGCTGGGCGGGGCGTGACCCACCAATGACCGAGACCACGCCCCCGCTCCCCGCCATTCCCACCATCCGCCCTGATGACATTGCCCCGCCTTCCGTCTGCCGCTGGGCCGTGCTGCTCGAATATGACGGGCGGGGCCTTGTGGGCTGGCAGCGCCAGTCGGCGGAGGATCTCGTATCCGTGCAGGGACTGCTGGAAGGCGCCGCGCGCAACCTGACCGGCGGCCGCACGGTGCGCAGCATCACGGCAGGCCGCACCGATGCGGGCGTGCATGCTGCGGGACAGGTCGCGCATCTTGATTTTCCCGCCGATGTCACGCTGTCGAGTGCGACGGTGCGCGACGGGCTGAATTTCTACATGAAGCCCCACCCCGTTGTGGTGCTCATGGCGCGCCCGGTGCTGCCGCACTGGAATGCCCGCTTTTCCGCCTGCGCGCGCGCCTATCGCTACCGTATCCTCAACCGTTCATCACGCCCTGCGCTTGATGAGGGGCGGGTCTGGCACATCAAGGCCCCGCTGGATGTGGACATCATGCAGCGCGCCGGGCGCTGCCTGCTCGGGCGGCATGATTTCACGTCCTTCCGTGCCTCGGCCTGCCAGGCGCGCAGCCCCGTGCGCTCGCTCGAGCGGCTCGATGTACGCCGCGAGGGTGAATACGTGGTGGTTGAAACCGCGGCCCGTTCCTTCCTGCACCATCAGGTACGCAACATGGTCGGCACCCTGAAGATGGTGGGGGAAGGCCGCTGGGAGCCGGAACGGGTGGCCGAGGCCCTTGCCGCCCGCGACCGCCGCGCCGCAGGCCCCACCGCCCCGCCAGACGGGCTGTGCCTGACGGCGGTGAGCTATGAGGACAATCCCTTCAGCCGGTAAAGCCCGGTTTCAGGAGACTGTCTGAAAAGTTAGCTCAGGAAACAGCCGGCAATCATAAGAAAGCTTCAAAGAACACCGCCTTTTTGAAAAAAGGCGGCACCCAAAGTTTTTATATTTTCCAGGATATTACCGGGCCTGACTTTTCAGACATTACCTTGATGCGGCTGCGCCTGCTGGACCATGAGCGGGTAGAGAAAATCATGCCATGCCCGCTGGTGGGGAGAAAGCAGCCCCGTCGCGGCAACCAGCAGCCCGAGGCTGCCCAGAATGGCCACCACCAGCAATACCGCCTGCCCGCGCCGCAGCAGCAGCCCCACGCGGGCGACGTACCAGGTCAGCCACAGGCTGTAGCCAAACTCAACGCCGTTGAGAATGCCCGCCCCCGTCGCTGATTGCAGCAGCTTGGGCGAGGCCAGCGCCATGAGCAGCGCCACCACGAGGCCGACAAACAGGGTGACCCAGTCCGTCCACCATGTCGCGGTGATATAGCGCATCCACAGCCCTTCACGCTTCCAGTGGCGGGCCAGCGCGTTGGTCACAACCGCAGGCAGCAGGATCAGGCACAGCGCGAACAGCACCTTGACACCACTGATGGCCTGCGGGGCAGCACCCAGCGTCAGGCCGCCGAGCACCAGCCACATCGCCAGCCGGGGGGCGAGGGCCGCGAGCACGGAATCGCGCGTATTGCCAAAATAGGCGATTCCTTCCGCGCGACCCCGTCCCAGCAGCATCATGCCTTTGAGAATACCGCCAAACCCTGATGCGTTCGGGGTCTGAGAGGGGCCGCGATCGGACATTAGCCCATTACCTTTTCAAGAAAACCAGAATAGATCGCCGTCAGCTGCTTCAGGTCGGCCAGTGCCACATGCTCATCCACCTTGTGCATGCTGGCCCCGACAAGGCCGAATTCGGCCACCGGGCAGTAGCGGCTGATGAAACGAGCATCAGACGTGCCGCCCCCGGTATCCAGCTTCGGCACATGGCCCGTTACCGCGCGCACGGCCCGGCGCAGGGCCTCGACCGGGGCATCGGGCATGGTCAGGAAGGATTCCCCGCTGATGGCAACCGCCACATCCGCCCTGGGCGCGTGCCGGGCCACCACCGTGCGGATCCAGCCTGCAAGGTCCGCGCCGGTATGCAGGTCGTTGAAGCGGATGTTGAGCCGCGCCTGCGCGCGTGCCGGTATGACATTGGTTGCCGTATTGCCCACGTCAAGGCTGGTGACCTGCAGGCTTGAAGGCTCGAACCACTCGCTGCCCGCGTCAAGCGGGGCCGCCGTCAGTTCGCCAAGCAGGGGGAGCAGCCGGTGAATGGGGTTATCCGCCCGGTGCGGGTAGGCCACATGCCCCTGCGCGCCATGCACGGTAATGCAGGCGTTCAGGCTGCCACGCCGCCCGATCTTGATGACCTCGCCCATCCCGCCCGGATTGGTGGGCTCGCCCACCACGCAGAAATCGGGGATCTGCCCGTTGGCCTGCATCCATTCCAGCACGCGCACGGTGCCGTTGGTGGCAGGGCCTTCCTCATCGCCGGTAATCAGCAGGCTGATCGTGCCCTGGGGCCTTGGCGTCTTTTGCAGGTACAGGCGCACGGCGGCGACGAAGGCGGCTATGCCCCCCTTCATGTCGCATGCGCCACGGCCGAACAGGATGCCGTCGTGTATTTCGCCGCCAAACGGGTCATGCGCCCAGGTGGCGTCACCCACCGGCACCACATCCGTATGGCCCGCAAAGCACAGATGCGGGTGCCCCGTGCCAAGGCGGGCGAACAGGTTGGGCGTGCGGGCGGCCCCCTCGCCAAAGGGCAGCAGGGTCACGCTGAAGCCGATGCCCTCGAGCACGGCGGCCAGCGCGTTGAGGGCACAGCCATCATCAGGCGTGACGGAAGGGCAGCGGATCAGTGCGCGCGCCAGCGCCACAACGCCACCGGGGTCCTGTTCCGGACCAGCCATTCCATCATCCGCCATCAGGTTGTGCCTCCGTTGCCGATCAGCCGCGCAGCAGCTCGTTGATCGAGGTCTTGGAGCGGGTGCGCTCGTCCACGCGCTTGACGATCACGGCGCAATCCAGCGACGGCAGCGGCTTGCCATCGGTCGAGGTGGCCTGGCGCGGCGGCAGGGTGCCGGGCACCACCACCGAGTAAGCCGGGACACGCCCCATGAAGACCTCGCCCGTGGCGCGATCCACGATCTTGGTGGACGCACCAAGGAACACGCCCATGGACAGCACGCTGCCGCGCTCGACCACGACACCCTCGGCCACTTCCGAACGCGCGCCGATGAAGCAGCCATCCTCGATGATGACGGGCGCCGCCTGCAGCGGCTCGAGCACGCCGCCAATGCCCACGCCGCCGCTGATGTGGCAGTTCTTGCCAATCTGCGCGCAGCTGCCGATCGTCACCCACGTATCGACCATGGTGCCGCTATCAACATACGCACCGGCATTGACGAAGCTGGGCATGAGCACCACGCCCGGCGCGATAAAGGCCGAGCGGCGCACGATCGAGCCGGGAACCGCACGGAAACCGGCGGCAGCGAAGGCGGCCTGATCCCAGCCAGCAAACTTCAGCGGCACCTTGTCATAGCTCGGCGCGCCCGCGCCGCCGCCCTCAACAAGGCGGTTATCATTGAGGCGGAAGGACAGCAGCACCGCCTTCTTGAGCCATTCATTCACCACCCAGCCGCCAGCGCCCGGCGTGGCCACGCGCAGCTTGCCCGAATCCAGCGCCAGAAGGGCGGCTTCAACGGCATCACGGTCGGCGCCGGTCGTGGCGGTGGACAGCGTCTCGCGACGCTCCCACAGGGCCTCGATCTGGCTCTGGAGGGATGTATCGGTCATATCGGCAAAATCCTGTCTGGGCTGGTTTTCCCGGCCTGTCATGGCCGCAAACCTGTATTAATCTGCCCGCGGACCATGCGGAGGATCAGGGGGAATGTCAACGCACTCCCCTGCCCGCCAGCCCGCGTGGCACTGCGCATCATGCGCTGCGAATGAGGGTTCCGGGCCCGGCTTCGGTAAAGAGCTCGAGCAGGCAGGCATGCTGCACCCGGCCATCGAGAATGACGGCGGCCTTGGCGCCGGCGCGGACGGCCTCGAGGCAGGTTTCCACCTTGGGGATCATCCCGCCCGAGATCATGCCGCTGGCAATGCCCTTGCGGGCGTCCTCGGCCGTGAGTTCGGGGATCAGTTTGCCATTACCATCAAGCACGCCCGGCACGTCGGTCAGCATCAGCAGGCGGCTGGCATTGACCGCGCCCGCGATGGCGCCGGCAGCGGTATCGGCATTGATGTTGTAGGTCTCGCCATTCGCACTGCTGCCAATCGGCGCAATGACCGGAATCAGCCCCGAGCCTGACAGCGCATAGATCACGCGCGGGTCGATGCGCTCGGGCTCGCCCACAAAGCCAAGGTCGAGCAGGCGATCGGTTTCAACGCCGTTTTCCCGCGCGCGACGGATGAGCCTGCGCGCGGTGATCAGCCCGCCATCCAGCCCCGAAATGCCGACCGCCAGCGCGCCAGCGCGGTTGATGAGGCCCGCCACCTGCTTGTTCACCTTGCCGCCAAGCACCATCTCGATCACGTCGATCATGGCGGCATCGGTCACGCGCAGGCCATCGATGAAGGAGGATTCGATCTGCAGACGCTTGAGCATGGCGCTGATCTGCGGGCCACCGCCATGCACCACCACAGGGTTGACGCCCACCTGCTTTAGCAGGGCGATATCGTGGCCGAACGCGGTGGACAGCGTGGTGTCAACCATCGCGCTGCCGCCATATTTCACCACGACCGTATCACCCGCATAGCGCCGCAGATAAGGCAGCGCCCTGGCCAGAACCTCGGCGCGTGCCTGTGCGTCCTGATCAGCCGATCCTGTTCCTGTCATCCGAACGGTCCCTTCGCTCCTGACTGCTTCATATCCATTGCCCCGCCACATCACGGGGGCGGGCCCGCATGCGGCCTAGACCGGGTTGGCCA
This sequence comes from Komagataeibacter xylinus, assembly GCF_004302915.1. Classification (GTDB taxonomy): domain Bacteria; phylum Pseudomonadota; class Alphaproteobacteria; order Acetobacterales; family Acetobacteraceae; genus Komagataeibacter; species Komagataeibacter xylinus_C. The sequence continues at coordinate 172,408 of NZ_QQBI01000001.1, forward strand.
GGCGGGCGAGTTCGGCCCGCAGTTCCTCGATCCCGGTTCCAGTCGTGCTGCTCGTGGCCAGCACATCGGGGAAGGCGGCGGCATGCGCGCGCACGATCTCACCCACTTCGCGCAGCTTGGCTGCGAGCGCGGGCGGCTTTGGCACATCGCACTTGGTCAGCACGACCTGAAAGGTCACGGCCGCGCGGTCCAGCATCTTCATGATCTCTTCGTCGCTGGCCTTGAGTTCCACCCGGCTGTCAAGCAGCAGCACCACGCGGCGCAGCGTGGGCCTGCCACGCAGGTAGGAGAACATCATGCCCTGCCAGTCTTCCTTCACCGCCTTCGCCGCCTTGGCAAAGCCGTAGCCCGGCATGTCAACGAGCGTGAGGCGGTCGGCAAGTTCAAAGAAGTTGAGCTGCTTGGTCCGCCCCGGCTCGGACGAGGCGCGCGCCAGCGCCCTGCGCCCGGTCAGCGCGTTGATGAGGCTGGACTTGCCCACGTTGGAGCGGCCGGCAAACGCGATCTCGGGCAGGATCGGGTCGGGCAGCTGCCCAAGCTTCTGCGCGCCAAACACGAAGTTGAATTCACCGGCAAACAGCACGCGACCGGTCTCACGGTCGCGTTCCATTTCCTCTGGCGTGGGGGCTGGGGTCGAGAAATCCACCATGTTGGTCCCTGCGGTCATTTCTTCCCGGCCGGCAGCTTGGCCTGGCCGGTCGCTGCTGCGGCGGCCTTGGTGTTCATGCGGCGCTGGATCACGGTCTGCTGCAGCATGGTCAGCAGGTTGTTCCAGCAATAATAGATCACGAGGCCAGCGGGCTGGCGCGCCATGAAGAAGGTGAAGATGATCGGCATGAACTGGAACATCTTCTGCTGCGCCGGATCAACCGAAGGGGCCGGGTTCAGCTTCTGCTGGATGAACATGGTCAGCCCGAACGCCATCGGCCACAGGCCAAGCTGGAGCATGGGCGAGATGACCGAGGGATCCCACGGGATCAGCCCGAACAGGGTGAACAGGTTTGTCGGGTCAAAGGCCGAGAGGTCATGGATCCAGCCAAAGAACGGCGCGTGACGCATCTCGATGGTCACGTACAGGTCCTTGTACAGGCACCAGAACACGGGGATCTGCAACAGCATGGGCAGGCAGCCGCTGGCGGGGTTCACGCCTTCCTGCTTGTACAGCCCGATCATCTGCTGGTTGAGCGCCATCTGGTCGTCTTTATAGCGCTCGCGCAGGGCTTTGATCTTGGGCTGGAGCTGGCGCATCTTGCCCATGGAATGGAACTGCTTGGTAGCCAGCGGGAAGAACAGCGCCTTGACCAGCAGGGTGAACGCCATCAGCGCGAGGCCAAAATTGCCCAGCATGGTGTTCAGCCAGTCCAGCACCGTGAAAATGGGGCGCGTGAGGAACGCAAACCAGCCGAAATCAACCGCTTTCCAGAAATCGGGGATATGCTGGCTGGATTCGTATTTCTCCAGCAGCGGCACTTCCTTCGCGCCGGCAAAGACATGGCTCTCGGTGCTGGCCTCGCCGCCTGCCGCCACAACCAGCGGCGCGCGCGCGGTAAAGCCGACATCATAGATGCCCTTGTCCCCGCCCTGCGAGAGGAAGGCGTAATTGGCCGCGACATCGCTATCCTGCTGCGGAATCACGGCAGACAGCCAGTATTTGTCGGTAATGCCGGCCCAACCACCCTGGCCGGACTTGGACCACGCGATGTTGCCCGGCGGCACGGCTCCCTTGCGCAGCGACTTGTAGGAGCTTTCATCAAGCCGGTGGTCAATGACCGAGATCGGCCCCTCATGCACCAGGTAGCCGCCCGTCTCGACCGGGGTATAGCCACGCTCCACGCGAGAGAACGGATAGAGTGACACCCCATCGCTCCCGTGATTGACCACCTTCTGCGTGACCGTGAACATGTAGTTGGGGTCAATGGCGATGGCGATCTGGAACACCTGACCCTGGCCGTTATCCCAGCTCAGGGTCACGGGCTGGGCCTCGGTCAGCCTGTCGTGGTCGGCGGTCCAGACCGTATTGGCGTCGGGCACGCGCACCTGACCGCCGCTGATGTTGGTCCAGCCGACTTCGACAAGGTTGGGCTGCTCGCCGCCACGCGGCGCGAGCACGCGCACCAGCGGGCTGCCGTCCTTGACGGTTTCATGGTAATTCTTGAGCACGAGGTCATCGAGCCGCGCGCCACGCAGGTCAAGCGAGCCAGCCACCCGACCAGCGTCAATCGTGACCCGCGGGTCGGGCGCGTCGGGCTTTGCCGCCTGGTCAGCTGCAGGGGTGGCAGCAGCATCGGCTGCGGCAGGAGCGGGCGCCGGTGCTGGCGCGGGAGCCTGCTGCTCGACTGTCTTATGGTTCTGCTGTGGCAGGAAATACTCGAAACCGACCAGCACTACGGCAGACAGTGCCGTTGCCACCATAAAACGCTTGATATCCATCAGCGACCCGCCAGACTTTTACTGTTTTGCATGCCACAGCCGCAGGCCGTGCCCGGAACAGGGTCGTGACCGCCCGCGTTCCACGGGTTGCAGCGCAGGATGCGCCACCCGGCCAGCACGCTGCCACGCCCTGCCCCATGAAGGGCAATCGCGTCACGCGCATAATGACTGCATGAAGGGGAGAAACGGCAATGCGCGCCCCAGATGGGACGGATCACCAGTTGATAGGCGCGAATCATCGCGCGCAGCACATGGGCAGGCAGGCTGATGGAAGACGTGCTCACGATCCTTCCTTCACCCCGGCCTTGCTCAGGGCCTTGCGGTAATCGGCCAGAAGCGACTCGAACCGCCGCCCCCGCGTGCCAGAACGGCCTATGACCACGATATCGACGCCCTCAAGCGCCTGCTCGCGACCCAGAATCCGCACCACCTCGCGCAGGCGCCGCCGCACGCGGTTCCGCACGACGGAATTACCTACTTTTTTGGTAACGGTAAAACCAAAGCGGGCGGCATCCGCATCACCGCGTTCAAGCGCCTGCAGCACCAGCCCCGGCATGGGAGCCTTGCGCCCCCTGGCCGCGACCCGCAGGAACTCGGCGCGTTTTTTAAGACGCGTGGACTGATCGGCCACTTCAAGCCGCCCCTTTGTAGAGACATTCATCGTTGCGGGCCCCTGAAGGCCCGTAACGTAAAGACGTCACCTGCCTCAGGCAGAAAGACGCTTGCGGCCCTTGCTGCGACGGTTTGCAACAATCTTGCGGCCACCAACGGTTTCCATACGCGAACGGAAGCCGTGGCGACGCTTGCGGACCAGCTTCGAGGGTTGATACGTGCGCTTCACAACGGCACTCCCAGATTGACAATGACAGACAGGTTACGGAATAAATTCCATCAGGCCCCGCACCATGCGCACGACCCGAGCGGCGCCTTATACTGCCGCTTTCGGGCAACGTCAATGCTGCCCGCCCTTTGAGCCCGAACCGGATGATTTCCATGTCCAGCCCCTCCCCCGACTCCGCCACTTCCATGACCGAAGCGCTCAGGCGGCATATCCACGACATTCGTGGCCACCTCTCGCCTGCCATGCTGCGGGCGGATTCGCTGGCCCTGAGCAAGGATGAGCGCACCCGGGCCGCCGCGCGCGACATTATTGCAGCCCTCGAGGCCACCACGAAGGAACTCAGCGCCATGCGCCGCCTTTTGCCCGCGCGCCAGCCCTGACGGTAATCAGGCGTGGGGCTTTTCGATCAGTTCGATCTTGTAGCCATCCGGGTCTTCCACAAAGGCGATGAAGGTCGTGCCGAATTTGACCGGCCCTGGCTCGCGCGTGACCTTGCCGCCACCGGCGCGCACCTTCTCCACCAACGCCTTCACATCCGGCACGCCCAGCGCGAAATGACCAAAGCCGGTGCCCACGTCATAGCCGTCATCAACGCCCCAGTTATAGGTCAGCTCGATTTCGGCCTGGCCTGCGGCATTGTCGCCATAGCCAATGAATACAAGAGTGTATTTGCCTTCAGGCACCACCCTGCGCCGCAGCTCCTGCATGCCCAGCAGGTGGTAGAAGGCAAGGCTTGCCTCGAGGTCGCGCACGCGCACCATGGTATGGAGGTAGGTTCCCACTGGTGTCTGTCCCTTCAGGTTGTTCTTGCGTCCCCGCCCGCAAATCCGGCGAGGAACAGTCCGGCCTCATCCGCCATGGCAATGCACGCAGCGGGATCGGTCATCAGCGTGGCCCCGGCCTCGATGGCAATGCCGCGCAGTCCCGCTGCCGCAGCCCCCGCTACCGTGCGTGGCCCGATGGTGGGCAGATCGGCGCGGCGCTCCTGGTCGGGCTTGGCCATTTTGACCAGAACGCCGCCCGGCCGGTCGGGTTGCCGCAACGCGCCCACGCGCTCGAGCATGCGGTCGGTGCCTTCCAGCGCCTCAACCGCCAGCACCAGCCCGCCCTGCACTACACAGCCCTGCCCGATATCAAGCGCGCCCAGCTGGCGCACCACCCGGCGGCCAAGTTCCATATCGGCCAGGGCGGCTTTATCAGGTGCATGACACCCCATCGCGCCCTGACGGGCCACGGAACCGGCAAGATATTCATGCGCGCCGCGAATGGTGAAACCTTCCTCGCCCAGCACGCGCACGATGGCGCCCAGCAGGCCGTCATCACCCGCGAAAAGGGCCTTGCCGATGCGCGCGAGAATGCGCGCACCCGTGGCATCAGGCCGTAGGTTAACAAGGGAGGGCCGCCGCACCGGGCCAATCAGCACCAGGTCGCGGCAGCCATGTTCATGCAGGGCGGACAGGATTTCACCTGCCGCGGCAAGGCGGATCATGCGGTGGGGCCAGGGGCCGATCACATCCGGCTCGGCAAACCCCTGAAAGCCCACAATAAAAACCTGCCCCCCGGCCTGCGTTACCGCACGGGCCACCTGGCCGGGCAACGGGCCGCCACCGGCAAGGATGCCGACACACCGCCCCGCAGGCCGAGCGGCTTCCCGCTCAGGCGCCATCGCTCTCGATCATGTCGCCGCTCTGCACGCGTACAAGCCCGCGATGGCTGGGAGCTGCGATAAAATCGAGAATTTCAACCACGCGCGCATCATCACCATAGGTCTTGCGCACCTGCTCGAGCCGGGTCTGGAACACGGTGCCGGTGGCATGCGCCGCCTTGGGGTACAGGCCGCGGAAGGCCTGGCGCATGCGCCGGATCTCATCGGGCTGCACGCCGTTGCGCCGCAGCCAGATCCAGTGCAGCCCCACCAGCCGCGCCCGGTTGCCCAGCACGCTGCCATACGGGATCACGTCGGCTTCCACGCCACACACGCCGCCCACAAGGGCCGCGTGGCCGATGCGCACGAACTGGTGCAGCGCTGCCGCCCCCATGATGCGGGCATCATCGCCAATCGTGACATGGCCGCCCATGACCACGTTATTGACGATGATCACCCCACGCCCGAGCGTGCAGTCATGCGCCACATGCGAGTTGGCCATGATCAGGCAGTCCGGCCCGATGCGGGTGACGCCCGTGCCAGTGGCCGTGCCGCGGTGAATGGTCACGTTTTCACGGATGATGGTGCGGGGCCCCACCACGCACGCGGTCGGCTCGCCCCTGTATTTCAGGTCCTGCGGCGCCATGCCCACGGTGGTGAACGGATAGCACACGACCCCCGCGCCCAGCGTGGTATGGCCATCAACCACCACATGCGAGATCAGTTCGGCATTATCGCCGATCTCGACATCAGGCCCGACCGTGCACCACGGCCCGATCCGGACCCCGCTGCCAATGCGCGCCCGGCTGGAAACAATGGATGACGGATGGATTTCAGGCGCTTTGTCACGCCGTTCATCCAGTTGGGTACCGTTAGATGAACTTCCTGCCAGAATAGCCTCCATCCCCGCAAGTAACTGTGGCTTCACAAACCTTGGGCCGCGCTGCGACCCGTTCCCTGCGGGATTACCCCATGATCATGGCGCTGAACGTCGCCTCGGCAACGGACACGCCATCAACGCGCGCAACGCCCTTGAACTTCCAGACATTGGCGCGGCTGCGTTCCTTCTCCACATGAATGTGCAGCTGGTCGCCCGGCCCCACGGGGCGGCGGAACTTCGCGCCGTCGATGGTCATGAAATAGACCAGCTTGCCCTCGAAGGCCTGGCCGAGCGTCAGCACCACGAGGGTCGCCGCCGTCTGGGCCATCGCCTCGATGATGAGCACGCCCGGCATGACGGGGCGGGCAGGAAAATGCCCCTGGAAATGCGGCTCGTTGACCGTGACATTCTTGATGCCAACCGCCGACTGCCCGAGCACGATATCGACCATGCGGTCAATCAGCAGGAACGGATAGCGATGGGGAATCGCTTCCATGATCCGCATGATGTCAATCGATTCCAGGGTCGCGGGCTTGGCGTCCGCTGGCAGTGCCTCTACTTCTTTATCCACGTCGTCCAACCACTTGTTCGGTAAGGAAGGGAAAACCTGCCACCAGACGGGCCAGGCGCCTCCTACCGGTTGAATATCTGATGACGTCTGGCGATCAGGCCCTGTCGGCCTTTTCCCCGCCGCCATCCTGCGTCGTTTTCCTGGCCATGCGACGCAGAAAGGCCACGTTCCGGAAGAATTCCCGGAAAGGCATCGCCGGACTGCCGATCACATCGGCCCCGGCATCCACATCGGACATGACACCACACTGTGCCCCGATCCGGGCCTTGGCACCGATCTTGATGTGCCCGATCAGCCCGGCCTGCGCCGCGACGGTCACGAAATCACCCAGTTCGGTGGAACCGGAAATCCCTGCCTGGGACACCACGATACAACAGCGCCCCAGCCGCGCATTATGGCCAATCTGCACCAGATTGTCGAGGCGCGAGCCCGCGCCGATCACGGTATCACGGATCGACCCGCGATCCACCGTGGAATTGGCGCCGATCTCCACCCCGTCTTCCAGGATGACACGGCCAAGCTGCGGCACGTTCTCGAAACCCTCGGGCGTTACGGCAAAGCCGAACCCGTCCTGCCCGATGCGCGCGCCGGGCAGCAGGGTCACCCGCTCGCCCAGCAGCGCGTGCGAGATGGCGACATGCGCGCCAATGCGGCAACGCGCGCCGATCTCGACACCCGCGCCAATGCTGGCATGGGTACCGATATCAACCCCCGCCCCCACGCGCACCCGCTCGCCCAGGACGGCAAACGCGCCAATGGCGGCGGTGGGATCGATCTCGCAGCCCGCGCCGATCACGGCGCTGGGGTGAATGCCGGGGGTCACCGGCGGCGCGGGATAGAACAGGGTGGCGATGCGCGCCCATGCCTGGTACGGCGCGCGCGACACGAGGGCCGCCGCATGCGCGGGCACCTTGTCGGCAAAGGCGGGAGCCACGATCACCGCGCCCGCGCCCGTGCCTTCAAGCAGGGGCAGGTAACGGCGGTTATCAAGAAAGCTGACCTGCGCGCGCGTGGCGGATTGCAGGGGCGCTATGCCGGTAAACCGGCCTGTCCCGTCCCCCTCCTTCGCTGCGCGCAGCTCGGCCCCGCTGCACCGGGCCAGATCAGCCAGACCGAAAGGCCCCTGCGTGACAAAGAAGCGTGGATCGCCCGGTATGTTGTCCGGCGTCACTGTCATGAAACGGACCTTAATGCTTGGCGGGCGCTGCGGCCGCCGGGGCGGGAGCGGGCCTGTCGGCATCGGCCGTGGTGGGCATGGTGCCCGATTTGGCCAGCACTTCGGGGTCGGCATCGGCTGCGGGGATGAAGACGGTGGGCAGCACCGCGTTGAGCTGGGTCGCCACCTGCTGCGTGATGTCAAGCGGCTCCTGGCTCAGGGCCACCTGCTCACGGTGCAGGACGAGGTTCATGCTGCGGCTGGCGGCCACCTGGCGAATGATCTGGACCAGTTCACGCTCGATCTGGCCCAACGCCACCTGGGCCGCCTCCTGGATCACGCGGTTGCGGTTGCGGAAATCCTTCTGCGCCGCCATGACCCGCTCCTGCAGCTTGCGCTCCTGGGCCTGGATCTGGTCGGATGACATGGTCTTCGCCTGGCCCTGCAGCTTCTGCTGCTCATCGCGCCAGCCTGCCTGCTCTTTCTGCGCCTCACGGGCAAGGTCATCGCGCCGGGCGCCGAGCACGCGCTCGGCCTGCTGGGCCGCACTCGACAGGCGCATCACTTCCGGCACGCTGATCACGCCAATAACGGGCGCGGGCGGCGGTGCGCTCTTGGGCACGTCAGGCGCCTTGGGCACGGGCGGCAGCGGCAGGATCGGCGGATTCTGGGACTGCGCTTCCTCGGTATCGGACGGGGCGGCGGCGAGCGGCATGGGGGGCGCCGCCTCATGCTGGGGGGCATGGGCCGCGGGCTGCGCGGCCTTGGGCACGAACCACCCGGCATTGCCGCCGGCTCCCTGCGCATGGGCGCTCGATACGGCCTGATATCCCCACCCGAGCAGAGCGGTTGCGGCAAGCAGACGGATGCCGGATTTACGCAACATTATCACCTCAGAATTGTTGGCCGAAGCCGAAGCGGAGCAGCTGGGTCCTGTCATTGGTTCCCTTGTGCAGGGGAACACCCAGATCGATATTCACGAGACCGAACGGACTCTTCCACGCAATGCCCACGCCTGTCGAGACAACAGGCGTCAGCGTATCGTCATACACCGGCGTATATTTCGGCCAGTCCTTCATGGAGGTATAGCGGCGGCGCACGCGCAGACCATCGAGGCCACCCATATCCACGAAGTAACGCCCCTTGATGCCCATGGCCGAGGCGAACGGAATGGGGAAATCCACCTGCGCCGAGGCCGTATACATGAACCGGCCACCAAGGAAGTCCTGCTGCGAATGCATCGGGTTGCCGTCACGCGCGGGAATGGCGTAGCTTCGCGGCCCGACGCCGCCATCCATGAAGCCGCGCAGCGAGTTACCACCAAGGTAGAAGTTATCGATGATGTCGCTACGACCGCCGCCCCAGTTCATGATGTCGCCCGCGCCACCACGGAAACTGACGGTCCACTCATGGTTGCCCATGATGCTGTCGAGCGGAATGTAGTAGGCGGCATCGATCTTGCCACGCAGGTAGCGCTCGTTGCCGCCGATACCCGCGAAGTCACCACCCACACGTACCACGAAACCTTTATGCGGCTGCTGCCGCCGGTCGCGTGTATCGTATGTCAGTGTGGTGCTCAGCTGCGACAGCAGCGACCAGCCGGACTGATCATGCACGTAGTACGATGAATCCGACCATGTATCGTCCACCTGCCGGTCGGTCAGCGTATAGTTCCACGACTGCGACAGGTGGTTGTTGTAGGAATAACCCATCCGCAGCGTGATGCCATACCGGCCTTCAGAATAGCTCTGATAGGTCATGTAATGGTTCTGCATGCCGAAGATGTCGATACCGGCCACGAGGTTGCGGTTGAGGAAATACGGGTCGGTCAGCGAGATGTCGGCCTGGTCTTCGTAATACGCGGCCGTGCCGGTAAAGCCGGCATCAATGCCGGTGCCGAGCAGGTTATGCTGCTTGAGGCCAAGGTTGCCGAGCACGCCGGCGTCGGTCGAGTAACCGCCACCAAGCGAGAACTCGCCGGTGGGCTTTTCCACCACATCGGCCGAGATGTTGACCTTGTCCGGCGCGGAACCTGGGGTCTGGTCGATCGAGACGGTCTTGAAGAAGCCGAGATCTTCCAGAATCATCTTGGAATATTTGCGGTCGAGCGGGGTGTACGGATCGCCTTCGGCCATGGGCAGCTGGCGGCGGATCACCTTGTCCTCGGTAATGGTGTTGCCGTTGATGTCGATGCGCTCGACATACATCCGCGGCCCTTCGCTGATGTCGAACAGCAGGTTGACGGTGCGCTTTTCGGGGTTGCGCGCGATCTCGGGGTGCACCATGGCGAAGGGATAGCCCTTGCCCTGCAGCATTTCCTGCATGTTGGTGGCGTTATGCTGGATCGCGCTGCCATCATACCACTGCCCATGGAAGAGCGAGATGTACTTCTTCATCGAATCCGCCGAGACATGCCGCAGCGAGGACTGCACGCTCATCTTGTTCAGACGGTAGCGCGGGCCTTCCTCCATCGTATAGGTGATGTAGAAGCTCTTGCGGTCGGGCGAGAGTTCGCCCGTGGCGTTCTTGATCTGGAAATCGACAAAGCCGTTCTTCAGGTAGAAACGATGCAGCAGTTCGGCATCATATTTGATGCGCTCGGGGTTGTACTGGTCGCTTGAGGCAAAGAAGCGGTACCACGCCGTCTCCTTCGAGGAGACGACGCCCGCGAGCTGCGCGCTGCTGAACGACCTGTTGCCAACGAACGTGACCTTCTTGATCAGGGTCTTCTGCGCTTCGTTGATATGGAAGATCACATCCACCCGGTTATGCGCGAGCCGGATGATCTGGGGGGTGACGGTGGCGGCGTAACGCGCCTTCTCGGCATAGACGCCCAGGATCTTCTGGCGGTCGGCCGAGATGCCCTGCGGCGAGTAGACCGCGCGCGGGCGCAGCGAGATGACCTTGGTCAGGTCCTCGTCCTTGGCGGCGTGATTGCCCTCGAACACGATGCGGTTGACGATCGGATTCTCGACCACATGCACCTCGAGCACGTTACCCACGCGCTTGAGCGTTACATCATGGAACAGGCCGGTGGCGTAGAGTGTCTTGAGCGAACGGTCGAGCAGATCCTGATTGAACCGGTCACCGGGCTGCACGACCATGTAGGACAGGATGGTGCTGGTCTCGATCCGGCTGTTGCCCTTGATGTCAACCGCCTCGATCGGGTCCTCCAGCGGGGGGGGCCTGATCGCCTCGACCTGCGGGGCCTGCGCATCTTCCCCGCCGCCTGGCGCCGTCTCTCCGCCGAATGGCGTGTTCTGTGCCGCTTCATCCTGTGCGTGGGCGCCAGCGGTCCAGAACAGCGGCACAACGCAGACAGACGCAAGCAGCGCTGAACGTTTACTCGACAATATCGCTATTCCTCACCACTCGGCATGCGGATCAGCCATGCATTAAGACCGGATGGAGGGCCGGCTCCCTTCCTGTCATGTATCAGCCTTGGTGGCGCACCTATCCGATATACACCACACTGTGCAAGCACTTGTATCACTCAGTGCACCTTACCCGTGTCCAGCGCGCGAGGCGAGCCACTGAAACAGCCCAAAATGTGACAGATCGTTAAATGTCGAAAACAGGAACAGCCCGGCAATGAGGGCGAAGCCAACCTGAAAGCTGACTTCCTGCACCCGGCGCGAGACCGGTCGCCCCAGAATAGCCTCAAAAATATAAAATACCAGCCGCCCGCCATCAAGAATCGGCACCGGGAACAGGTTGATCAGCCCGAGGTTGATCGACAGCAGCGCCATGAAGGAAACGAGGCTTGCCACCCCGTACTGCGCCACCTGCCCCGACATCTGGGCAATGCGCAGCGGGCCGCCCAGATCCTTGGTGCTGTGCTTGCCCGTAATCATCTGCCATAGCCCGTCAAGCGTCTGGACCGAGACGTCCCACGTCTCCTTCACCGCCGAGACAAACGCGCGCGGCAGGGATTGCGGCTTGCCCATTTCAACCGCGAAGGCCACGCCAATCTGGCCGTGCGGCGTGCCGCCCTTTTCCGTAACGCTGCCGATATGGACGGGCAGCGTGGTGTCGCCGCCATTGCGGTGAATGCCCAGCGTGGTGTCCACGCCCGCCTGGCCGCCCACGAAATTGCGCAGGTCGGTCACGTCACGCACCGCATGGTCGCCCACGCGCGTGATCACGTCGCCCTTTTCCACCCCGGCCACGGCCGCCGGGCCACCCGGCGTCACCGCATCGACCTGCGTGAGCACGCGGATCTGGCCTGCGGTGGCGAACAGGCCGGTAAACAGTACGATGGCGAGCAGGAAATTGAAAACCGGCCCCGCCAGGATCACGATGGCCCGCGAGCCCACCGGCTTGTCATGGAAGGTGCGGCCGGGCTGCCATGCGGCCTTCTGCTCCTCGGTCGCGTCTTCCGGGCCTTCGAATCCATGCGGGCGCACGAAGCCGCCCAGCGGCACCGGGCACAGCCGCCATTCCGTGCCCACGCTGTCATGCCAGCGCAGCAGCGGGCGGCCAAAACCGATCGAAAACACCTCGACATGCACGCCACGCCAGCGCGCGGCGAGATAGTGACCAAGTTCGTGGATGAAGACCAGCACTCCCAACACAAGGGAGAACGCCAGAAGGGTCCGGATCAGATCATGCATGAATGCTAAGCTATCCCCCGATGGCCGCCGTGACCATCCACAATCACATCAAGCCGCGCGGGCAGCGGTGCGCAGGCGGGCGACACGGCGGGCCTCGCCATCCCAGTGCAGGACTTCCTCCAGCGTATCCGCGCGCTGCGGCCCGATGGACTGCATCACGTCCTCGACGATGCGGGCGATATCAAGAAAGCCGATTTCGCGCTTGAGGAAGGCCTCGACCGCAATTTCATTCGCCCCTGACAGGATGGCCGGCATGGCGCCGCCCACGCGCAGGGATTCGCGTGCAAGGCGCAGCGCGGGGAAGCGGACTTCATCAGGCGCCTCAAAATCAAGCCGCGCCAGCGCCGCAAGGTCGAGCCGGGGCGAGTTGGTGGGCATGCGCCGGGGCCAGGCCAGCGTGTGGGCGATGGGAATGCGCATGTCGGCCGAGCCAAGCTGGGCAACGATGGAGCCATCGGTATACTGCACCATGCCATGCACCACGGATTGCGGGTGCACGACCACGCCGAGTTTGTCCTCGGTCACGTTGAACAGGCGCGCGGCCTCGATCAGTTCCAGCCCCTTGTTGAACATGGTGGCGGAATCGATGGTGATCTTGGCGCCCATGGTCCAGGTCGGGTGCTTGAGTGCGGCTTCAAGCGGGGCCTTTTCCATTTCCTCAAGCGTGGCGCGGCGGAACGGCCCGCCCGATGCGGTGAGGATGATCTGCTCGACCTCATCGGCCTGCTTGTCGGCCATGGACTGGAACACGGCGTTATGCTCGGAATCGACCGGCAGCAGCGTTGCCCCTGCATCGGCCACGGCCTTGAGCATGACATCGCCCGCGCAGACCAGCGCCTCCTTGTTGGCAAGGGCCACGGCATTGCCGTTCTTCACCGCCGCCAGCGTGGGTTCCAGGCCGGTTGCGCCCGTAATGGCCGCCATGGTCCAGTCAACCGGCAGGCTTGCCGCCTCGATCACGGCCCTGCGGCCGCCAGCGGTTTCGATGCCCGTGCCCGCCAGCAGGGTTTCCAGTTCCGGCAGCAGGGTTTCATCGGCAATGACCGCGCGGCGCGCGCCCAGGGCGCGGGCCTGCTCGGCCAGCCTGGCCACATTGCGCCCGCCCACCAGCGCGCCGGTGCTGAACTGCCCGGGCGCCTGCAGCAGCAGGTCTACCGTGGAGCAGCCGATGCTGCCCGTACTGCCCAGAACGGAAACTGTCTTCATTGCAACCTTATTCCCCAAAACGTCCCATGACCGGGACCATGGCTTCAGTGCTGGCCCACATACCAGAAAGCCGCCCGTCCCGCCGCCCCCAAAGACAGCAGGGCCGCCATGGGGGCCGCGACCAGCAGCCCGTCAAAACGGTCGAGCAGGCCGCCATGGCCGGGCAGGATGGTGCCCGAATCCTTTACGCCGCGCGCCCGCTTGAGCGCGCTTTCCGCCAGGTCACCCATCTGGGCCGCAAGGGCGATCACCCCGCCAAACACCGCGCCCCGCCACAGCACGCCCGGCTGGGCTGCGGGCATGAGGCTCGCGATCAGCATGCCGCCCAGCACCGCGCAGGCAAGGCCGCCGATGGAGCCTGACCAGGTCTTGGCGGGTGAAATGCGCGGCGCCAGCTTGGGCCCGCCAAACAGGCGGCCTGTCATGTAGGCCCCGGTATCGCTCAGCGCCACGCAGGATACGACAAACAGGACCACGCCCGCCCCCGGATCGCTCATGGTGCGCAGCCACAGCAGCGACAGCCCGGCACAGCCAATGGCCACCTGCCCCACCCCGAGTGCCGGACCAAGAACTAGCCCCGCCGCCATAACCAGCAGCGCACCGCTCCAATGGCCGGCCACCGCGGCAATGCCGATGCATGCGGCCCACGCCATGCACAACTGCCCGCGCCGCGTTTCAAGCCCGAAGCCGAACATGCGCGCCCACTCGACCGCCATGCCCGCCATGGCCAGCACGATCATCGCGCCATAAAGCAGGCCGCCATACCACACGCACAGCCCGGCGCACGGTATCAGCACCGCAGCCGACAGCACGCGCGCGCGCAGGTCTTTCCAGTTGCCTGATTTTACTGGCGCAACGGAAGTCGCCGCCCCTTCACGCCGGTCTTGCACCGAATCGCCTTTCACGCCGCGAGTAGATCTCGAGCACGGTATCGAAATGCGCTTCGTCAAAATCCGGCCAGGGCGTGTCGAGAAAAACCAGTTCGGCATAGGCCGACTGCCACAGCAGGAAGTTCGACAGGCGGCTCTCGCCACTGGTGCGCACCACCAGGTCGGGGTCCGGCATGCCTGCGGTCAGCAGGGCGCTGGAAAAGAGGGATTCATCGATTTCGTCCGCCGCGATATCGCCCCGCGCCACGGCCTGCGCCATGCGGGCGGCTGCCTGCACGATATCCGCCCGGCCTCCGTACGAGAGGGCAAGGACCAGTACCAGCCGGTCATTGCCCATGGTCACCTGCTCGGCACGCCGCGCTTCTTCCTGAATGTCAGGGGGGAAGCGCGTCAGGTCGCCGATAATGCGCAGCCGCACGCCTTCACGCGACAGTTCAGCCACCTTGTGGCGCAGGTAGTAGCGCAGCAGCCCGGTCAGGTCGGCGACCTCACCGGGCGCGCGCCGCCAGTTTTCAGATGAAAAGGCATAAAGCGTAAGCCACTTCACGCCGCGCTTGATGGCGACCGTAACAGTGCGCTGCACCGCCTCCGCCCCGGCGCGATGACCCGCAAGCAGCGGCAGCCCCCGCGTATTGGCCCAGCGCCCGTTGCCATCCATGATGATGGCAACATGCTCGGGCAGGCACGCAGCGCCTGCAACCGGATGATCTGACCCGGACAAAACCTGATCGTCCTCCTTAGTCATGCGCGGTAGGGGGTAGGGAAAGCGGGGCAGGATGCACGGAAGGGTCAGACCTGCTTGATCTCGCGTTCTTTCTCGACCAGCAGGTCGTCCACGCGCTTGACGTACTGGTCCGTCAGCTTCTGGATCGCGTCAGACCACGTCTTCACGTCATCTTCGCTGATGTCGCCCGCCTTTTCCTGCTTCTTGGTCTGGTCCATGCCATCGCGGCGCACGCCACGCACGGCAATCTTGCCGTTCTCGGCATACTTGCCGGCCGCGCGGGCCAGCTCGTTGCGGCGTTCCTCGGTCAGCTGCGGAATGGGCACGCGCACGGTCTGGCCATCGGCCGCCGGGTTCAGGCCCAGCCCGGCGTCGCGGATCGCGCGCTCGACAGCCCCCACCAGCGTGCGGTCCCACACCTGCACGGTCAGCATGCGCGCCTCGGGCACGGCAATGGAGCCGACCTGGGTCAGCGGCACTTCGCCGCCATAGGCCTCAACGCGCACCGGCTCAAGCAGGGCCGGGCTGGCGCGGCCCGAACGCAGGCCGGCAAAATCACGGCGCAGGCTTTCGATGGCGCCGTCCATGCGGCGGGTCAGATCCGCCAGCAAACTTTTCTGATCGACAGACACTGTGGCCCTCCTCCTAATAATCAGTCCATCGCCTGGCGCATCTGCGCCACGGGCAATCCGGCGTGCGTCAGTCCGCCGCCACGATGGTGGTAAAACGCCCCTCGCCCCGCATCACGCGCGAGAAGGGTTCCTGCCCGTGAATGTTGAAGACCACGATGGGCAGGCGGTTCTCACGCGCCAGGCTGATGGCGGCGGCATCCATGACATTGAGGTCATTGGCCAGCACATCGCGGTAGGTCAGCGTGTCGTAACGCGTGGCATCGGGGTGCTTGCGCGGGTCGGCGGAATACACGCCATCAACCTGCGTGCCCTTGAACAGGGCGTCGCATTCCATCTCGGCAGCGCGCAGCGCGGCCCCCGTATCGGTGGTGAAGAACGGGTTGCCGGTGCCTGCGGCGAAGATCACCACCCGCCCCTTTTCCATGTGCCGCACGGCGCGGCGGCGGATATAGGGCTCGGCGATGGAGGACATGTGAATGGCCGTCATGACCCGCGTGGGCACGCCGTGGCGCTCGAGCGAGTTCTGCATGAGCAGCGCGTTGATCACGGTGGCCAGCATGCCGGCGTAATCACCCTGCGCGCGGTCCATGCCCCGCGCCGCCGCCGCAACACCACGGAAGATGTTGCCGCCGCCAATGACAAGGCACACCTCGATCCCGGTCCGCGCCACGGCCGCCACGTCAACTGCAATGGCGTCAACCGTTGCCGGATCGACGCCGTAAGACCCGCTCCCCATCAGGGCCTCGCCTGACACCTTGAGCAGAACACGCTTGTATGACGGAGCGGGGGTTTTGACGGGCTGGGTCATTGGGCCTCGGGACAGGTCAGGCAAACAGGGCTAGGGACGGGCAGGCCGCCCGGCCATGCCCTGTCATATAGACGGATGCCCCCCCCCACAAGCCGATGATGCCGCTCTTTTGAGGATTCAGGAAATGTCATCCAGGCCGATGGCGCGCAGGCGGGCGCGCTCCTCGTCCCATCCCGCGCGTTCCTTCACGTTGAGGAAAAGGTGGCAGTTACGGTCCAGAAGGCGGCCAAGTTCGCGCCGCGCCTTCTCGCCAATGGCGCGAATCCGGCTGCCCTTGTCGCCAATCAGGATCGCCTTGTGCGAGGCGCGCGTGACATAGATCGTAACCTCGATGCGCACCGAGCCGTCAGGGCGTTCCTCAAAGCTTTCCGTCTCCGCCGTGGCGGCATAGGGCACTTCCTGATGGGTCTGCAAGAACACCTGCTCGCGCACCATCTCGGCGGCCAGCAGGCGGTCGGGCAGGTCGGTCAAGTCATCCTCGGGGTAGAGATAGGGGCCCTTGGGCAGCTCGGCGGCGATCCGGTCGAGCAGGTCGTCCACCCCCTCGCCCGAGCGCGCGCTGACCATGAACACGTGCTCGACCGGCAGGATGGCGGAAAGCTGGGCCGTGAGCGGCAGCAGCATGTCGCGCCTGACCAGGTCGGTCTTGTTGAGCACCAGCCACAGCCTGCGCTTCTGCTCGGCCAGGCGGGTGGCGATGGCGTGCAGCGCATCGGTCATGCCCGCGCGGGCATCGACGATGAGCAGGGTGATGTCCGCATCTTCCGAGCCGGTCCAGGCGGCGGCGACCATGGCGCGGTCGAGCTTGCGCTTGGGCTGGAAGATGCCCGGCGTATCGACGAGCAGCATCTGGGTCGTGCCGCGCATGAGAATGCCCAGCACCCTAAAGCGCGTGGTCTGCGCCTTGGGGCTGACGATGGACAGCTTGGTGCCCGCCATGCGGTTGAGCAGCGTGGACTTGCCCGCATTGGGCGCGCCCACAATCGCCACGAAACCGCAGCGTGTCGTATGATCAGTATCCTGGCCGGTCATTGTCCCTGCCCTTTACGGTTCGTGGTGGTGGCGGCCTGGCTGTCCACGCCCAACTGGCGCAGCAGGTCCGATGCGGCATCGCTTTCAGCCGCGCGCTTGCTGCCTGCAACGCCCTGTCCGGTCCTGCCCTGCGCATCGACCGCAATGACAAAACGCGGCGCGTGCGATGGGCCATCCGATGAGACGACACGGTATTGCGGCAGGGGCAGGCCGCGCCCGAGCACCCATTCCTGCAAGGCCGTCTTGGGGTCCTTGGGCGGGCGGGCCTGGGCTATGATGGCCTCGCGCCACATGCGGCGCACGAAGGCACGGGCCGGGTCGAGCCCGCCATCAAGATACAGTGCGCCGAGCAGCGCCTCGACCGCATCGGCCAGCACGGTGGCCATCTGCCGCACGCCTGCGCGGGCTTCATGCTCGGCTACGTCAAGCGCCGATTGCAGCTTCATTTCATGGGCCACCTGCGCCAGCACCGTGCGCGAGACCAGATGGGCGTGCCGTGGGCCAAGCGCGCCTTCCTGTTCATCAGGGAAGCGCTCGAGCAGCCATTCGGCCATGACCAGCCCGAGCACCCGGTCGCCGATGAACTCAAGGCGCTCGTTCGACCCCGCCCCGCGCTTGGCCACGCTGAGGCGCGTGCGGCGGTTGCCACTGCGCTCATGCGCCGCCGAGCGGTGGGTCAGCGCACGCAGCAGCAGTTCGGGGCGGGTGAAGTGGTAGTCCAGGCACGCCTCCAGCCGCCTGATCTCGGCCACGGGAACGCGCTCGGCCTCCATGATCAGTGCACCCCCATGAACAGGCGGCCCCAGCGGATCTCGCTCGGCCAGTACCATACCTGCCAGAACGGGTGCGCGTTATCGACCGACATGAAGATCCACTTTGCCTGCCCCACCAGGTTCTCCATCGGCACGAAGCCGAGGTCCTGCGGCTCGTCGCCCATGAAGCGGCTGTCGGCGCTGTCGTCGCGGTTGTCGCCCATGGCGAAGAAGTAGCCCGGCGGCACGACATATTCCGGCGTGTCGTTCTTGCCGCCCTCATCGGTCAGCTTCAGGATATCATGCGCCACGGGGCCGTGGCCGCCGCTGCCGGGCAGGATCTCGCGGTAGCGGTCACCCTCCATGCGGGTGCGGTGCTCGTCGATGGCGGCATAATCGCCTTCGGGCTCGCGAGGCACTTCGGTGCCGTTGAGGTAGAGCTTGCCCTCGCGCATCTGCACCGTATCACCCGGCAGACCCACGATGCGCTTGATGTAGTCGATCGAGGTATCCTTGGTGAAGCGGAACACCGCCACGTCGCCCCGATGGGGCATGCTGTTGAAAATCCGCCCCTCGAACAGGTTGGGCGCGCCGGGCAGCGCAAAATGCGAGTAGCCATAGCTGTATTTGGCCACCCACACGTAGTCACCCACCTGCAGCGTCGGGATCATGGAGCCGGAGGGAATGTTGAACGGCTCGAACAGCACCGTACGCACGCTCAGGGCGAGCACGCCGGCGATGACCACGGTGCGCACGAGTTCGAGCAGGCCGCCAGAGCGACGCTCGGGCTCGGCCTGCGAGAGAATTGTCTTGTTATCGTCCATTGGCATGTCTGTATCTTCAATCCGGCTCTGGCATCGACCGGACAGGCTGCGCCGGACGAATAACGTGCGGATCAAGCCCACGCGCACCCCGCCTGTCAAGCATTGCCCAAGGGCAACGTGAAGGGCGTCAGGCCGTGGCCGCCTTCTCCGCCATGATCATGACCTGGGCAAAGGCATAGGGGTGCTCATCGGTCATGGTCAGGAATATGTGGGGTTCATGGCCTGCGGGCAGCAGGGCCTCAAGCCGCGCCAGCGCCCCGCCCGAAAGCCGCATGACCGGCTGCCCACCGGGCAGGTTCTCCACGCCAAGGTCGCTATGGAACACGCCATGGGCAAAGCCGGTGCCTAGCGCCTTGGCGCAGGCCTCTTTCGCCGCCCAGCGCTTGGCGTAGGTGCCCAGCCGCGCATTGCCCTGCCTGCGCGCCGCCGCCTGCTGCTCGCGCGCGGTGAACACGCGCGTGATGAAGCGCGCGCCGTGCCGGGCAAGGACCGTCTCGATCCGCCGCGCATCGCACAGGTCCGAGCCGATGCCGATCAGCATGGCAGACTACCCCCTTGCCCGTTCAACCTGCACAACACCCTTGGCAGCCCGCAGCGCCACCATGATGGCGGTCAGGTGCCGCAGGTCGCGCACTTCGATATCGGCAAGGATCTCCATGAATTCAAGCTGCCGGTTGACGATGCGCAGGTTCATCATCACGCCCTCATGCTTGGCGGCGATATTGGTCAGCGTGGCCAGCATGGCGGGTTCGTTGGCGGTGACAACGCTCAGCCGCCCGGTATGGTGGCCGGTGGCGTTGCGGGCGATCAGGTCGTAATCCCAGTCGAGGTCCATGAACCGCTCGGGGGTAGCGGCGAAGGTTTCCAGCGTCTGGCAGCCCAGCGTATGCACCGTGATGCCCTTGCCGGTGGAGACGATGCCCACGATCCGGTCGCCGGGCAGCGGGTGGCAGCACCCGGCAAAATGCACCGCCATGCCCGCACCCACGCCCGCAAGCGCCATGCCGCCCGCAGCCGGCTTGCGCCGCCCCGGCACGCCGCCACTCAGCGCGCCCCCCGCAGGCGCGCGCATGGACAGGCCCGGCACCATGCGCGGCGCGCGCGGCGCGCGGCGCAGCTCGGGGTAGGCCAGCTGCACCACCTCGCGCGCGGACTGGTTGCCATTGCCCACGGCCACGTACAGGTCGGCCACACTCTGCAGGCGCAGGTCCTTGAGCAGGGTGTCGAGCACCTTTTCCGAGCCGTCCACCCCTTCCTGCCGGAAGGCCTTGGCCAGCGCCACGCGCCCGCTTTCCAGATGGGCCTCGCGCTGCTGCAGCGCCACATGGCGGCGGATGCGCGCGCGCGCCTTGCCGGTGGCGACAAACCGCTCCCACGAGGGCGAGGGCGTGCCGCCGCGCGCGGTCATGATCTCGACCTGGTCACCATTCTGCAACTCGTGGCGCAGCGGCATCAGGCGACCATTGATGCGCGCGCCCACGCAGGTGTCACCCACCTGGCTGTGCACCGCATAGGCAAAATCAACCGGCGTCGCCCCGCGCGGCAGCGAGATCAGCTGCCCCTTGGGCGTGAAGCAGAAGACCTGGTCCTGATAGAGTTCGAGCTTGGTGTTCTCGAGGAACTCATCGGGGGCCGATGAATCCTCAAGGATGTCGAGCAGGTCCTGCACCCAGCGCAGGCCCGAGACCACGCCCTTCGTCGCGCCCTTGGCCGCCACATCGGGCAGTTGCTTGTACAGCCAGTGCGAGGCGACCCCGTTCTCGGCAACGTCGTGCATTTCCGCCGTGCGGATCTGCACCTCGATCTTCTGGTTGCGCGGATGGCGCAGCGTGACCCCGGTGTGCAGGCTCTGGTAGCCGTTGGCCTTGGGGGTGGAGATATAATCCTTGAACCGCCCGGCAATGACCGGATAGGCCGCGTGCACCGCGCCGAGCGCGATATAGCAGGCCTCGCGCGAAGGCACGATGATGCGGAAGGCCATGATGTCGGAAAGCTGCTCGAAGGCAACATTGCGCCGCTGCATCTTTTCCCAGATGGAATAGGGCGTCTTTTCGCGCCCTGTCACCTCCACGCCCTCCAGCCCGGCATCAATGCACAGGGCCTGGAGTTCGCGGCGGATCTCCTCGATCACATCGGCGCCCTGCCCGCGCAGGTAGTTGAGCCTGGCGCGGATCGTGGCCATCGCCTCGGGCTCGAGGGCGGCGAATGACAGGTTCTGGAGCTCGACCTTGACCTTGTCCATGCCGATACGGCCGGCAAGGGGGGCGTAGATCTCCATCGTCTCGCGCGCGATGCGCTGCCTGCGGTCGATGCGCTGCACGTAATGCAGCGTGCGCATGTTGTGCAACCGGTCGGCCAGCTTGACGAGCAGCACGCGGATGTCGCGCGACATGGCCAGCACGAGCTTGCGGAAATTCTCCGCCTGCTTGGTGCGGTCGGACTGGAGTTCGAGCCGTGTGAGCTTGGTCACGCCATCGACCAGTTCGGCAACCGTATCGCCAAACTGTTCCCGCAACTGCTTCTGGGTTACCCCGGTATCTTCCACCGTATCGTGCAGGAGCGCTGTCACGATCGAGGCGGTATCGAGATGGAAGCCTGCCAGGATATTGGCTACGGCCAGCGGATGGGTGATGTAGGGATCGCCGTTATCGCGCGCCTGGCCCGCATGGGCGGCCTGGGCCACGGCAAAGGCCCGGCGGATCAGCTCCGCATCGGCGGCGGGGTCATACGCATGGATGCGCCGGATCAGCCCCTCGCAGGACAGGACGCGCTCCCCGCCCTCATGCCGGGCGGGAAGGGTGGCCGCAGGGGCAGCCACGCCACCCGTGGCAGGCACGGGCAGGGAGGAAGATGTGGTTTCCGAGCCGGTCGGGTCAGTCACCTTCGACCCTTTCGCCAGAAATTAACGGCCCCGTCCGCTCAGGGCCGACTCAACCGATGCCTCGAGTTCTTCAGCCGACATGCCGCCGGTGGCATGGCGGGCTTCTTCCTCGGCCGAGACATCCTGCAGGCCGAAGATGTTCTGCTCAGTCGGGATCAGGTCGACCACTTCCTCATCGGCAGGCTCGGGCTCGGGCGCACGGGCGAGCGAGCGCACGAGGTCGCTGCGGATCTGCTCGAGGTTAATCGTCTGGTCCGCGATCTCGCGCAGGGCGACAACGGGGTTCTTGTCGTTATCGCGGTCAATCGTCATTTCCTCGCCGCGCGACAGGGCGCGGGCACGCTGGGCTGCGAGCAGCACCAGTTCAAAACGATTGGGAACCCGCTCAACGCAGTCCTCGACAGTGACGCGTGCCATCAGGCCTGAACTCCGGTTGTTAAATAGGTGTGTTGATAAGAATTTACCCTATTACGCCCCCGCCTGTCGTGATGCAAGCCTTATGCGGCGCTTCAGGCCCGCTCAGGCTCCGCCATGCGCCGGATTTCCTGCCCCGCGACCCCGGGCAGGAAGGTGTCGATCCCCTGCCCCGTCACCGGGTCGCGCCAGTCGGGCATGACATCGCGCAGCGGCAGCAGCACGAAGGCACGCTGCGTTGCGCGCGGGTGCGGCACGATGGGGTCGGGCGCCGCGCGCACCAGCGCGCCCATGGAGATGATGTCAAGATCAAGCGGGCGGGCGGCGTTGGCCACCGTGCGCCTGCGCCCGGCCGCGGCCTCGATGGCGTGGAGCTGGCCAAGCAGCCAGGCCGGATCAACATCGCCCGCCATGCGCACGACTCCGTTCACATAGGGCGGCTGGCCCGAAGGCGGCACCGGCGCGCTCTCGTACCACGCCGAGACGCCCACCACCGAAAGACCGGGGATGCGGGCGAGTTCATCCACCGCCCACAGGCAGGTCATGGCCGCAGTTTCACCACTTTCGCGCGGTAGATTGGCGCCCACCGCAATAAAGGTGTCTGTGATGCAGGAGATGGATTGCGGCATGTTCATCGGGAAACTATGGTCCGGTAGCCTGTTGCCCGATGAGTAATCCGGGCGTCAGGGAACTTCTGTGAGGATATCCGCTTCTATATAACTGGACCGATTGCCACCGCACAACTTCCCCATCGTAATAAAATACATGCCAGTCGAAATTTAACACGATCGCAACATATTCACTTTCTTGTTTCAGGGACTGAACACAAATGTTTTTTCAACCCGAGGAACGGCTCTGCCTTTTTATTGATGGCACCAGCCTGTATTCCGCATCACGCAACCTTGGTTTTGAGGTCGATTACCGCAAGCTGTTGCAATTCTTCCGTTCGAAGTCAAACGTATTGCGGGCCTATTATTATTCCGCCGTGCTCGATACCGAAGAATACTCCCCCCTCAAGCCACTGACGGACTGGCTCGTCTATAACGGCTATTCCCTCGTGACCAAGAACGCGCGCGAGTTCATCGACCATAACGGCCGCCGCCGCGTGCGTGGCAACATGGATGTGGAACTCGCGGTGGACATGATGGAAATGGCGCCGCGCATCGACCATGCCGTGCTCTTCAGCGGTGATTCCGATTTCCGCCGCCTGCTCGAATCCGTGCAGCGCCAGGGCGTGCGCACCACCGTGGTCGGCTCGATCAAGACCACGCCGCCGCTGATTGGCGATGAACTGCGCCGCCAGGCCGACCAGTTCGTTGAACTGGCCGACATCGCCACCCACTTCATGCGCCGCCACCTTGAAAACCGCCCGCCCCGCCACAACGCCCCCCCTCCGGTGCGCCACCCGGCGGACCAGATGAGCGAACAGGACGGCGACTGATACGAAAAAACCCGCCCGGACCTTGGCCCGGGCGGATTTTTCAATACAGATCATTGATAAATAAAGAATAAAAGTTTTAAGGCGTCGCTTTTCAAAGCTTTTTGAAAGAAGCTTCACCAGAAACTTTTATCATTTCAGCACATGACATGCCCTCAGCCATCAAGCTGCAGGGCATTGCGGGTGCGCTCGCGCACCTGCGCGCACAAAGCCGCATCCTGCCCCAGCTTCTTGCCGTAGGAAGGCACCATCTCGCGCAGCCGCGCCTCCCACTGCGGCAGGCGGTCGGCAAAGCAGCGCTGCAGCACGGTGAGCATGATGGGCGCTGCGGTGGAGGCGCCGGGCGAAGCCCCGAGCAGGCCCGCGATGGAACCGCTGCCACCGGTCACGACCTCCGTGCCGAACTGGAGCACGCCGCCCTTCTTGGCGTCCTTCTTGATCACCTGCACGCGCTGGCCCGCGGTAATCAGCTCCCAGTCTTCCTTGCGGGCGGTGGGCACGAAATCGCGCAGCGCCTTGAGCCGGTCCTCGTTGGACTGCATGACCTGCTGGATCAGGTATTTGGTCAGCGGCATGTTGTCACGCGCAACCGCCATCATCGCCCCGATATTGTCCATGCGGATGGAGCGCGGCAGGTCCAGCCACGACCCATGCTTGAGGAACTTGGTCGAGAACCCGGCATAGGGGCCGAACAGCAGGCCCTGCCTGCCATCGATCACGCGGGTATCAAGATGCGGCACCGACATGGGCGGCGCCCCGACCGAGGCCTTGCCATACACCTTGGCATGGTGCTGGGCCACTACATCGGGGTTGGTGCAGCGCAGGAACTGCCCGCTGACGGGAAAGCCGCCAATGCCACGGGCTTCGGGGATGCCGCTTTTCTGGAGCAGGTGCAGCGCACCGCCACCTGCGCCAACAAACACGAACCTGGCGCGCACCTTGCGCTCGCCCCCGCCATGCTGGGCACGGACCGCGACATCCCACTGCCCGTCACCCGTGGGGGTAAGATCCTCGACCTCATGGGCGAGGTTGAGGTCAAAGCCGGGCTTGCTGGCCAGCAGGTCGATCAACCGGTGCGTCAGCGCGCCAAAATTCACGTCCGTGCCAGCCGGGTGCCACGTTGCGGCCAGGGGCTGGCCGGGCGCGCGGTCCTGCATGACCAGCGGCATCCACTGCCGCATCTGGCCTTCATCGGTGGTGAACGACATGCCCTCGAACAGCGGATGCTGCTGCAGGGCGGCGTAACGGCGGCGCAGGAAATCGACATTCTCCGCCCCCCACACAAAGCTCATATGCGGGATGGGGTTGAGGAAATCACGCGGGGAAGCGATCTGCCCGGTCTCGACAAGGTAGGACCAGAACTGGCGTGAAACCTGAAAGGCCTCGTTGACGTTCACGGCCTTGGAAATATCCACCGTGCCATCGGGGCGCAGGGGGGTGTAGTTCAGCTCGCACAGGGCCGAATGGCCGGTGCCCGCGTTGTTCCAGCCATTCGAGCTTTCCAGCGCCACGTCATCAAGCCGCCCGAACAGGGCGATGGACAGGCCGGGCTCAAGCTGGCGCAGCAGGGCGCCGAGCGTTGCACTCATGATTCCGCCACCAATCAGGACCACATCATACGTGGTGGCGGATGAGGGATTCGAGGTCATGGCATTCTCCGGATCGGCATCGGAAACCCGCTGCGTGACTGTTCATCGGCTGGACCGGGCAGCACGCCCGGCGGCGCGGGACACCCGGCCTGATTACATTCATGTTGGCGCCGGTGGCACCCGGCGCGCCGGCCCCATGCGCCATGGGCAACCGGACTGTCAGCCCTTTCCTTGCCACCATGTGCGCCAGGGCGCTGCATCATCTCTACGCGAGGACGCCATATTCATGCCCCAATGGCCCCCGCCCCACCTCCTGCGCGCGGCCGAAAAACCGGCCCGCGCGCAGGGGATGGCCTTCCCTACACGCATCGCGGCGCGGCGTCATCCGCACTGGTCCATGCAGGTGGCCGGAGTCCCGCCATAACCGTGACGGATCATCACCGCCGCCACCATGCACGACAGCACGCGCACCGCCACCGGGTCGGCCCGGCTGGTCAGAATGACCGGCACGCGCATGCCCATGACAATGCCCGCCGCCCGCGCCTGCCCGATGAAGGTCATCTGCTTGGCCAGGATATTGCCCGCCTCGAGGTCGGGCACCACCAGAATATCCGCCTGCCCTGCCACGGGCGAGACCACGCCCTTGCAACGCGCGGCCTCGGGGCTGACGGCGTTATCAAGGGCGAGCGGCCCGTCCACCACCGCCCCCGTGATCTGCCCGCGTTCGGCCATCTTGCACAGCACCGCCGCATCGAGCGTGGAAGGGAGTGCCGGGTTGACCATCTCCACCGCCGAGAGCAGCGCCACCTTCGGCTGCGTCATGCCCAGCATGTGCGCGAGGTCGATGCTGTTCTGCACGATGTCGCGGCGGGATTCGAGATCGGGCGCGATATTGACCGCGCCATCGCTCACCAGCAGCACGCGCGGGGCCTGCGGGGCATCGAGCACATAGACATGGCTCATGCGCCGGGCCGTGCGCAGCCCGCCCTCGTGGTGGCCGAGTTCGTGCAAAAAGATGCGCGAATGCAGCGAGCCCTTCATCAACGCCGCCACCGCGCCATCACGCGCCATGCGCACGCCATGACGGGCCGCCTCCTCCGCCGTGGGCAGGTCAATGAAGGTGCAGCCGGCCAGCGACACGCCCGATGCCGTGGCCAGTTGCCGGATCCGCGCCTCCGGGCCGATCAGCACCGGCTGGGCCAGGGCGTTACGCGCCACCTCGGCGGCGGCCTCGATGGCGGGCAGGCTGCACGGATAGACCACCCCCAGCCGCATGGGGGCATGGCCGGACAGGGTGTGGGCCAGATCATCAAAAAAACGCAAGCTACGCATCATGCCTTCTTTCGGGTTGCGGGCAGGGCCTGCCCCCCTGATGCCACAGCCCCCCGTATCCGCCCGCCATCATCTTTATGCGAGGGCGCAACCGGAACCCGCCCCGCATGACACAGATGTGACCACGGGCCGCCCCGGTTTGCAGGCACGCCCCGGCATGCGCCACCGTTAAGGCTTACGGGCCATATCACCCGCGCAGCAGTGCGACCGATGCCCCCGTGACAGGCCCCACGCCCCTCATGCATGCTGCGGCGCAGGACGGGCACGGGCCTGAACGGTGCCCACCATTACAAGGAGAATATCCATGTCCACCGCTTCCCTGATCGGATTTATAGGCTTTGGCGCCATGGCGTCGCGCATGGGGGCCAACCTGAGCAAGGCGGGCCACAGGCTCGTGGCCTATACCCCTTCGGGCAAGGGGGGCGATGGCAGCACGCGCTTCGTGCCCACGCCGCGCGCGCTGGCGCAGGAGGCGGATATCGTGATCGTGTGCGTGCCTGATGACGAGGCGCTCGAAGCCTCGCTGCAGGGGCCCGATGGCGCGCTGGCGGGCATGAAGCCCGGCGGCCTGCTCATCAATACCAGCACCGTCGCCCCCGAGACCTCCGTAGCCCTGGCCGAGCAGGGCAAGGCGCTGGGGCTGACCGTAATCGACGCACCGGTGGCAGGCAGCACGCCGGAGGCGGAATCGGGCAATCTGGTGGTGCTGGCCGGTGGCACGGCAGAAGAGATCAGCCGCGCCCAGCCGGTGTTTGACGCCATTGGCCGCCTGACCATCCACGCAGGCCCCGCTGGCAGCGGCTCCAAGCTCAAGCTTGTCATCAACGGCATCATGGGGGCCACGCTGGCCGTGGTGGCCGAAGGCGTGACCTATGGCCTGGCAGCAGGGCTGGAGCGCGACATGCTGTATGACGCGCTCGATGCGGTGCCGGTCATCTCGCCGCACCACAAGCGCAAGCTCAAGGCCGCGAAGGCGGGTGATTTCAGCCCGCAATTCCCCACCCGCCTCATGCAGAAGGATATGCGCCTGCTGCTGACCGATGGCGCCCGGCAGATGGCCCCGCTCCCCGCCATGGCCGCCGCCACCCAGAGCCTGTCGCTCACCCGCAGGCGGTACCCCAACGAGGATTATTCCGCCCTGTTTGCGGTAATGGAATCCATGGTGGCCAATACGCCCTGAGGATAAGGCCGCCTTTTCCTGAACGGAGAGAGCGCCAGAAGCCCTTGGTTTGCATCACTATACGGGTGTCAGATCCGCCCGCGCACCATCGCGGCCATGACCGCCAGCCTGTCGCCCACGCCACGCGCCGGCGGGGGGCTGGCGGCGGGCGTGGCGCGGGCTTTCATGTCGCGCAGGCCGAGCACTGCGGGCAGGCTTGCGGCAAGCGCCGGGCGCGGCAGGCGGCCTCCCGCACGCGCCTGCGCCAGCCATGCCTGCCCCTGCTGGCGCAGTTCCCCGCGCAGGGCCGCGATCTGGCCGGGGGCAGCCTGGCCGGTGCGCAGCCCCTCACGCGTAAGGTTCGCCCCGGCCAGCATGTCATCAGGCAGCGGGCAGCGGCCTGCGGCCAATACGGCTGGCAGGTAGCGCACCAGCGCGCCCACACCATACACCCCGCCATACAGGCGCACCCGCTCCAGCGCCGGGCCATCGTCAATGCCGGCTTCCATGGCCATGGCCACCTGCAGGCCTCCCGCGCCCGCCAGCATGGCGGCCTGCCAGTGTTCGCGGTCAGGCAGGCCATCAAGTTCATCCTCCCGGGCCGTGATGATGGCCTCGACCGTATCGCGCCGCACCCGCCCCCGCGCCAGCAGGCCCAGCAGGGCGCGGGCGGTCTCGTGGCGCTGGGCATTGCCGCTTTCCACCACGTCGCGCCACCACTGCAGGCGGATCAGCCCCGCCATCGGCCCGGCCACCGCCCATGAGGCAGGCGTGGCCACGGCGCGCACGCATTCATGATTGAAGGCGATCAGCGCCATTGCCGCCGCCCGTGCCGCGGCAGGCAGGAACAGCGCGCAGAAAAAGCGGTCCGGGTCCGCCGCGCGGGCGGCGTGCAGCATGGACACGCCATCGTGCGCGACAGGCGATGCATCCATCGGGCCGGTCATGGCGTTTGGTTCCGAAGGCATGGGAGGCGCGCGTTCATATGTCCGTCACTTGACGCACCGGGCCCGCCCCCATAGCAATCTTGGTATGGCGGCCACGTGCCGCCCCTTGCAATTCCCAGGAGAATGTTCATGGCTTTCGAATTGCCGTCCCTTCCCTTCGCCTACAATGCCCTTGCCAACCGTGGCATGTGCCAGGAAACGCTGGAACTCCATCATGACAAGCACCACCAGGCCTATGTGACGGCGCTGAACGGGTTTGTCGAATCCAAGCCGGAACTGCAGGGCAAGTCGCTTGAGGAAATCATCCTCATGGTCAAGGGCAAGCCCGACCTCGCCCCCGTGTTCAACAATGCGGGACAGCACTGGAACCACATCCTGTTCTGGCAGAACCTGGCGCCCAAGGGCGGGGTGATTCCCGATTCCCTGAGCAAGAAGATCGTTGAGGACCTGGGCAGCATCGAGAAGTTCAAGGCCGACTTCAAGGCCGCCGCCGCCTCGCAGTTCGGCTCGGGCTGGGCATGGCTGGTCCTGGGCTCCGACGGCAAGCTGAAGGTGACCAAGACCGCCAACGGCTCCAACCCGCTGGCCGAAGGCCAGGGCAAGGTGCTGCTCGGCCTCGATGTGTGGGAGCACTCCTACTACCTCGACTTCCGCAACCGTCGCCCCGACTACATCGTCAACTACCTCGACCAGCTCGCCAACTACGAGTTTGCCGAGGCACAGCTCCAGTCCGCCTGATCACGCATCTGGCGTTCTGACTACGGAAAACCCGGCTTCGCGCCGGGTTTTCTGCATCTATCACTTTTCAGGCGGGGCGTTGCCGCCCAGCGCGCGCAGCTTCGTGCCGCGCATGAGTTCCGCCTCGATCTGCTCCAGCGTCATGCCCCGCGTCTCGGGCACGCGCAGCGCCACCATGGCCATGAACACCACGTTGAGCGCCGCATAGACCCACAGCACCCGCCCTGCGCCCAGCACCTCAAGCCCGGTGAGGAACGTGGCGCTGACCACCATGTTGGCGATCCAGTTTGCGCAGGTTGAGCACGCCATGCCGAACTCGCGCCCGCGCAGCGGCAGGATCTCGGCGCAGAGCAGCCACGCCAGCGGCCCGGCCGAAAACGCGAAGGCCGCGACAAACACCAGCATGCACACCCCCATGAGCAGCCGCAGCCCCGGCATGGGCGGCACGCCGCCTGCCAGGATCATGGCCTGCCCCGCCATGGCCAGCGCCATGACCGCGAATCCGCCCACCAGCATGGGCCTGCGCCCGATCCGGTCCACCCAGAACGTGGCGACACAGGTGGAAAGCAGGTTGATCACCCCCACCCCCACCGGCCCCCACACCTGCACGTAATGGCTGTAGCCCACCAGCCCGATGATGTAGGGCGCGTAGTACAGCACCGCGTTGATGCCCGAGAACTGCTGCGCCACCTGCAGGCCCACCGCCAGCCACATGGCGCGGCGGCAGTTGACGTCGTTCATGAAATTGCCGATGCCATCCTTGCGCGCAGCTAGCCGGGCCATGATGGCGTTGCGCTCGGCCATGACCAGCCGGGGCAGGCCACGCAGTTCGATCAGCACGCGCCGCGCGTCACGCTCACGCCCCTGGGCGAGCAGCCAGCGCGGGCTGGGTGGCAGGAACATAACCCCCATCATGAACACAAGGCCCGGAAACCCCACGATGCCCAGCATCCAGCGCCACACGCCGAAATAGGAGAACAGCCCATCCGACACGTAGGCCGCGAGCAACCCGCACGAGATCATGAGCTGATAGCCCAGGATCATGGCGCCCCGGCGGCCTGAATCGGCAATCTCGGCAATATAGAGCGGAGTGGCGAACGTGGTGGCGCCGGTCGCCACGCCCAGCAGCAGGCGGGCGAACAGGAGCATGCCGAATGATGAAGCCTCGGCGCACAGCAGCGGGCCGATGACGAACAGCCCCGCCGTGAGCACCAGCGTGCGCTTGCGCCCCCATGTGTGTGAAAGCCATGCGGCGGCGATCACGCCAAGGGCCGCACCGAGCAGCATGATGGCCACGATCGATTCGCGCTGCAGGTCCGACAGGGTGAATTCCTGCGCGATCAGGTCGAGCGCGCCGGACATGACCCCCGTATCCAGCCCGAACAGGATGCCCGAAAGGGCTGCCAGGCTGCCTACCAGCCCGGCGCGACCGCGTATGGCTGGCGGGTGGTGGGGGCCTGCAGGCTGGCCTGTCTGCGCGATACCGGGCTGCGTTTGCATTCTGCCTGCTCCTGCTGTTGACAGCAGCAACGATGCAGCCGGGGGGGAAGTTCGCCCCGATCCGGGGCGAACATGCGCGCGTGGGGCGCGATCAGCCCTTTTTGGCCGCCTTTTCAGGCGTGGTGTCATTGGCGGGGGTGGCAGCGCTGGTAATGACCGAGCTGATGGTGTCGCGCAGCACGCTCACGCGCACGCCCTGCGCGATCTCGACCTCGACCTCGTTCGACTCCGCCGAGACCTTCTGCACCACCCCGATGATGCCGCCTGCCGTCAGCACCCGGTCACCCCGGCGCAGCGTGGAAAGCTGGTTGCGCAGCTGCTTCTGCTTGACCTGCTGCGGGCGGATGAGCAGGAAATAGAAAATGCCGAACATGGCCACATAGGGCAGCACCGCCATGATGCCATCGCCGCTCAGCAGGCCGCCGCCCGCAGCCTGGGCATGGGCGGGCGTGGTCAGTAAATCATTGAAAATAGAGGCCATTGCAATCTTTCCGGCAGAATGAAGGGTTGAACGGGTTGCGGGTTTGCCATGCGGACCATAGTTTTCGCCTGTTTCCCGTCAAGGCGTTCGCCTGGCCCGTGTCAGCCAACGCGCTCCGGATCGCCCGGTGGCATGCGCCACCGCCCTGTTATGACCGAATCAGGACCGACGATGGACCAGACCACCCTTCCCGTTCTCGAACGCATTGCCGCGGCCCTCGAGCGCCTCTCGCCCCCCGCCCCCTCGCTGGCCGGGCTGGAGCAGGCGGATGCCTTCATCTGGCACCCTGGCCTTGGCCGCCTCACCCCCGTGGCCCACGTGGCGCATGTGGAGATGGGGCTGTTGCAGGGCATTGACCGCCAGCGCCAGATGCTGCTCGACAACACGCTGCACTTCGCGCACGGCCTGTCCGCCAACAACGCCATGCTGTGGGGCGCGCGCGGCATGGGCAAGTCCTCGCTCGTCAAGGCCGCCCATGCCCAGGCCAACCTGGTTGATGGCAGACCCGCGGCCCAGGGCAAGGGGCGGCTGGTGCTTGTCGAGATCCAGCGCGAGGATCTTTCCACCCTGCCCGACCTGCTCGCCCTGCTGCGTGAAAGCCCGCGCCGGTTCATCGTGTTCTGCGATGACCTGTCGTTCGAGCGCGAGGATGCGGACTACAAGGCGCTGAAATCCGTGCTCGACGGCGGCATTGCCGGGCGGCCGCACAACGTTCTGTTCTATGCCACATCGAACCGTCGCCACCTCATGCCGCGCGAGATGATCGAGAACGAAAGCTCGAGCGCCATCAACACATCCGAGGCAACGGAGGAAAAGGTCTCGCTTTCCGACCGTTTCGGGCTATGGATCGGCTTTCACAACTGCGCGCAGGATACCTTCATGGACATGGTCCGCGCCTATGCGAAGGAACGCAGCCTGCCGATTGGCGATAAGGACCTCGTGCGCCGCGCCAATGCGTGGTCGCTCTCACGCGGGGGGCGTTCAGGGCGCGTGGCCTTCCAGTTCATTGAAGACCTGAGCGCGGAACTTTCCGCCCAGCCATGATCCATAACAAGGATTGATCCATGCGGGTGCTGGCATGCTGGAGCGGTTCAGTTCTTCCCCATGAGCCACCTCAGGCCAGAAAAGGCCCGATGCGAAAGGATGCCGCCCTGCATTACAAAACATGACGGCACTGAACCATTTGCCCTGACCGTAAAAAACATCCTTAATATCGCCATGGCGGCAGGATATCGTTCAGAATGCGTCGCAATGCCTTTTGTACCCGACGTCCTGCCATGGCACATCCGGCTGCCATGCCCTGTTAACAGTCAAGAGAGACAATGGATCAGACGTTACCGCCTGACAGCATGCAGTCCTCCGCCCCGGCCAGCGGGCGGGATCTGCGCCGAATCCGTGCCAACCCCGATTTCTGGTATCCCGTTGCCTGGTCGCGGGAACTGAAGCCCGGCAAAACCATTGGCACCCGCTATGCGGGCCAGCCCATTGCCCTCGTCCGCCCGAAGGAAGGGGGCAGCGTCTTCGCGCTTGAAGACCGCTGCGCCCACCGGCAGGTGCCCCTGAGCAAGGGCACGGTCAAGGGCGACTCCGTGCAGTGCTGCTATCACGGCTGGGCCTATGGCCGCTCGGGCCGGTGCATCGACGTGCCCTATCTGGGCAAGGGCAAGCTGCCCAACGGCGTGCGCACCTACCCCGTGCGCGAGGTTGACGGGCTGATCTTCGTTTTTCCCGGTGATCCGGACAAGGCGGAGGCAACGCCCTTCCCGCGCCTGGCGGAGGTGGCGAACCCCGCCTACAAGACCCGCCGCTTTGGCCAGCTTGTGCATTGCCACTACAGCTTCATGCATGAGAACCTGATGGATATGAACCATCAGTTCATGCACATGAAGCAGATGGGCCAGATGAAGCCGCGCTTCCTGGGCCAGGAACGTGGCCCCGGCCTGGTGGAGGCGCGCTACAGCTTTGCGCGCACCAGCGGCAAGCAGCCGATTGGCGAGGCGCTGATCTTTGGCCAGAAGCGCGACAACAGCGAGAAATTCGCCCATCGCGATGTCATGACCATCCGCACCACCTACCCCTACCAGACCCTGCATATCCAGACAGGCGACAGCCCGCCGGTCATGGACCTGTGGATTGCCTACGTGCCGCAGGACGAGGCGGAACTGACCAACCGCGTGTTTGGCCTGCTTTCCATCAAGCGGCCCGGCATTCCCGGCGTGCTGGACCTGGCCTGGCCGTTCCTGACCGCGTTCACCGAGCGGATCTTCCGCGAGGACCGCGAGATCGTGGAGCTCGAGCAGAACGCCTGGTACGAGCAGGGCGGCGACCGCAACCAGGAAATCTTCCCGGTCATCAACAACCTGCGCTCGCTGCTGGCTGAATGCGGCCTGCCCGCGCAGGATGATACGCCCGCGCCGGTTGCACGGGGTGCGGCATCGGCATGATGGATCAGGGGGGACATGGTTCGGCCACCTTGCTCGAGGCCGGCGAATATCGCCTGCGTGAAGTCCGCACATCTGATGCGGGCACGATGCACAGGCTGATCAATGACTGGAGCGTGGTGCGGATGCTCAGCCGCGTTCCCTTCCCCTATTCGCTGGCCATGACCGAGGACTGGATCGCCTCCACCATCGAACAGTCGCAGCATGGCGAGGCCTATCACTTCGCCATCACCTGCCCGCAATCCGACCAGCCCGATGCCCTGATCGGCTGCATCGGGCTGCGCATCAACGCGGCCGACCGCTCATGCTCGCTGGGCTACTGGGTGGGTCGCGCGCACTGGAACCGCAAGGTGGCCAGCACCACGGCGGGCAGGCTTGCGCGCTGGGCGCTGGCCAACCTGCCGGTGGACCGGCTCACCGCATCGGCCGCACACGACAACCACGCCTCGATCGCGGTGCTCAGGCGCATCGGCTTTCGGGAACATGGCACAGGCACGCAGGAATTCGTCTCACGCGGGGGGGAATACCCGGTGCGCCTGTTCGAAGCACGGCATGCCGACCTGTCGGGCGAGGAGATGATGGAAGGGACCGAAGCAGGCGATACGCGCCGGATCGTGCTGGTGGCCGCCGTAGCCCTGGTGGATTCGGATGCCCGCGTGCTGCTGGCCCGCAGGCCCGAAGGCAAGTCCATGGCCGGGCTGTGGGAGTTCCCCGGCGGCAAGGTGGAAGCGGGCGAGACGCCCGAGGCCGCCCTGATCCGCGAACTTGATGAGGAACTGGGGCTGGACGTGGCCCGCTCATGCCTCGCGCCCTTCACCTTCGTCTCGCATGATTACGGGCATTTCCACCTGCTCATGCCCGTTTATGTCTGCCATCGGTGGAAGAACACGCCCACCCCGCGCGAGGGGCAGAAACTGGAATGGGTGCCCGCCGCCAGACTGCGCGACTACCCCATGCCCGATGCCGACCGCCCGCTGATCCCGCTTCTGCAGGACCTGCTGTAAGAGATTGTTTGAAAACCTGCCTCTCGTAAAAAATAAAAGACGGCCCCGGATCAGACCGCGGGAAAAACGTGTGGTTCCTGTCCCGGCACGTCCACGCGCAGGCTGAACAGGCTGCCTGCCTGCGGGTAGCGGGCCAGCATGTCATCAGGCGTGTTCTTGCGTGCCGTGGTCACGTACAGCGTGCGCAGGTCCGCCCCGCCAAAGGCCACCTTGGTCACGTTGAGCGCGGGCATGGCCACGGGCTCGAGCCGCGTGCCATCAGGCTGGAAACGCTCGATGCGCCCGCCATTCCACACCCCTACCCACAGCATGCCCGCACTATCCACCACCACGCCATCGGGGTAGCCATTGTCCACGCGGGCAAAGACCCGCCTGTTCGACAGGCTGCCATCAGCGGCGAGGTCAAACACGTAAATCACGCCCGCGGGCGAATGGTTGTGGTAGAGCCGCGTGCCATCGGGCGAGATGCCGGGGCCGTTGGTCACGACATACCCTTCATCATGTCGCAGCACGTCCAGCCCGCGCGCGGAGCGGGTGACGGAATACAACGCGCCGGAGGGTGTGCCTTCTTCATCATCCATGGTGCCGAACCACAACCGGCCTTTTGAATCGACGCAGCCATCATTGATGCGGTTGCCCGGATGCTCCGGCTCCACCGCCAGCATGCGGTCGAACGCGCCGGTGCGCGGATCAAGCCGGTACAGGCCATCCTTCAGCCCGCAGACCAGCGTGCCATCACTGGCCGGCACGACGTCGAACGCGCCGGTGCGCGGATCAAGCCGGTACAGGCCATCCTTCAGCCCGCAGACCAGCGTGCCATCACTGGCCGGCACGACGTCGAACGCGCCGGTGCGCGGATCAAGCCGGTACAGGCCATCCTTCAGCCCGCAGACCAGCGTGCCATCACTGGCCGGCACGACAAAGCCGGGCCGCGCCGGGGCCTGCCATGACGTCCTGGTCCCGCTGGCGGGGTCAAGCCGGTGGATGGCCTGGCCCACGATATCGACAAAATAAAGCGCCTGCTCGCGCGCGGACCACACCGGCCCTTCGCCAAGTTGCGCCCTGATATCCCATACGCATTGCGGGTGTGGCATCGCTGGCGTGTTCATGCAGTCTCCTTTGGGGTAAGCTTGTGGGTGTTACAGGGTGGGGCCAGAATGCCCCTGCCCGCAACCTAGTGGAATGCCGATCATGAACCCCACCGCCTGCCTGCTGGTCATTGGCAACGAAATCCTGTCCGGCCGGACACAGGACGTAAACGTGCAGTATATTGCCCGCCGCCTGTCGGAAACCGGCATCACGCTCAGCGAGGTGCGCATCATTCCCGATATCCGCGCCGTCATTGTCCGTAACGTGACCGAGGCGCGGGCGGCATATGACAATGTGTTCACCACCGGCGGCATCGGGCCGACGCATGATGACATCACCTCCGCCTGCGTTGCGGAATCGTTTGGCGTGCCGTGGGTGCACCACCCCGAGACCTTCAGCCTGCTCGAAGCCCATTTCCCGCCCGGTGAGTTCAATGCCGCCCGCCAGCGCATGGCCACCATGCCGCAGGGGGCCACGCCCATCCGTAATTCGGTTTCGGTTGCACCCGGCTTCACCATGGGCAACGTGCATGTGATGGCGGGCGTGCCCCGCATCATGCGCGCGATGTTCGAGGAAGTGCTGCCCACCCTGCCCCACGGCACGCCCGTCACCTCACAGGCCTGGCACGCCAATGGGCTGTATGAAGGCACGCTCGCCGCCCCGCTCGAGGCGATACAGGAGCGCTACCCCGCCATAGATATCGGCTCCTACCCCTACCGGCTTGATGAGAGCCAGCGCGGCGTGTGCCTGCTGTGCAAGGGCACGGATACGCAGGCCGTCAGCACCGCCGCCACCGCCGTGCGCGACCTGATTGCACGCCTTGGTTTTACGCCGCTGCCCGGTGAACCGGCAAAAGCCTGAATTTATTAAAAAATAAAAGTTTTTGGGCGCCGCCTTTTTACAAAAAGGCGGCGTTTCTTGAAGCTTTTTGAAAAAAGCTTCACCAAAAACTTTTGCTAGCCGAAGTCGTCAGGCGACGGCTTCACGCCCCATGGCGAGGAATTTCTCGCGGCGCTGCGCCTTGAGCAGCACCGGGTCCTTGGCCAGCAGGCCGGGCAGTTCGGCGGCAATGGCGTCGCCCACCGCGCGGATGGCTGCCCTGGGGTCGCGCTGCGCGCCGCCAAGCGGCTCGGGGATGATCCGGTCGATCAGCCGCAGCTGGAGCAGGTCCTGCGCGGTAATCTTGAGCGCATCAGCGGCAGTTGCGGCCTGCTTGGGGTCGCGCCACAGGATGGAGGCACATGCCTCGGGCGAGATGACGGAATAGATGGCGTGCTCGAGCATCATCACCCGGTCACCCGCGCCAAGGGCCACGGCGCCGCCGGAGCCACCCTCGCCAATCACGGTAGCGATGACGGGCACCGGCACGTTCAGGCAGGTCTCGATGGAGCGGGCAATGGCTTCCGCCTGGCCACGGGCTTCGGCATCGATGCCGGGCCACGCGCCCGATGTGTCGATAAAGGTCAGGACCGGCAGGCCGAATCGCCCCGCCAGCTTCATCAGGCGCTGGGCCTTGCGGTAGCCCTCGGGCCGGGCCATGCCGAAATTGTGCTTGAGGCGGGTCTCGATCTCGGCGCCGCGCTCGGTGCCGATCACGACGACGGGCTGGTCATTGAACCGGCCCACGCCGCCAATGATGGCCTTGTCATCGCCAAACAGCCGGTCACCCGCAAGCGGCGAGAACTCGGTAATCAGCGCATCGATGTAATCGACCGTGTGCGGGCGCTGGGCATGGCGGGCCACCTGCACCTTCTGCCACGGGGTCAGCTTGGCGTAGGCCGTACGCAGCTGCCGGTCGGCTTTTTCGCTCAACCGGGTGATCTCTTCCGCGATGTTGATCCCGTCCGGACCGGACATCCTGCGAAGTTCGTCGATCTTGTTCTCAAGCTCGGCGACCGACTTTTCGAAATCTAGAAACTGGCGCATGCGCTGCCGATAGCACAGCCTGTGCGCGAGCCAAACATTTTCGCGCATGGAATTCCGCCTGCCATGCATTTTTGTCCGTCCGGCCCTGCCGGGCACTGGCGTGCCATGCACCCATCCCACGCGCATCGTGTCCTGACGGCAGGCCGGTTTTCAATTGCCGGCAAAAGCAGGGGCGAGAACGGTCTTTTTTAATACAGGCAGCATTGTTCGAAGCTTTTTTGAAAAAGACTTCACCAGAAACGTCTTCATATCTGGCGGCCTTATCAGTCCTGCGGCTGCGGCTGCGCCAGCGGGTGGTGCTGGGCCACGGCATCACGCAGGCGGTCGAGCATGACGTGGGTATAGATCTGCGTGGTGGCGATGTCCGCATGGCCAAGCAGCACCTGCAACGCGCGCAGGTCCGCCCCGTGGGCCAGCAGATGGGTGGCGAAGGAATGGCGCAGCACATGCGGCGACAGGCGCTGCGGGTCCAGCCCCGCGCGCAGGGCCACATCGTGCAGGATGCGGTCGAATCCCTGCCGGGTCATGGGCTGGCGGGCACTCCGGCCCGGGAACAGGTACGGGCTTTCACGCCCGGCATCGAGCGCCATCAGCGCGCGCGCCGCCTCACGCGCCCGGGCCGACATGGGCACCATCCGCTCACGCCCGCCCTTGCCGCGCACCAGCATCATGCCCGGCGCCGCATCCAGCGCGCGGCGGGGCAGCGACAGCAGTTCCGATATACGCAGGCCCGAGGCATACAGCATCTCGAGCGCCGCCCTTGCCACCATGAGCCTGCGCCTGCGCGCGGGTGTGGCATCGGGCTCGGGCACGCAGGCGGCCAGCAGTTCCGTGACCTCGGGCTCGGACAGGAATCGCGGCAGCGGCGCATCGAGCCGGGGGGCTTCAAGCAGGGCGGCGGGGTTGTCGGGCCGCATACCCTCGCGGGCCAGGAACAGGAAATACTGCTTGAGGCATGACAGCCTGCGCGCCTGCGTACGCGCAGCCAGACCCTGCCGCGCAAGGCCCGAAAGGTAGTCGCGCAGGTCACTTTCGCCCGCCGTGAGCGGGGTCACGCCACGGGCGTGCAGGGCGGCATCCATATCCGCAAGGTCGCGGGTATAGGCGCGGATGGTGTTCAGCGCCGCCCCGCGCTCGGCGGCCTGCATTTCAAGAAAGGCGTCAACGCCGCTTGCGCTCACCGTGCGCCCCGCCCGTTCAGCCCGGTGCCAATGGGGCTACCGGCAGCGGGGCTGGCGCGCCGAGGGGCGGCAGGGCGGCAGGCGCGGGCGGGGCAGCGAAGGGCACATCCTTGTGCACGTCCTCCTGCACCAGCGCGGGCGGAAAGGCCCCGAGCGCGAAAAAGCCCCCGATCACGCACAGGGCCAGAACACTGGCCAGGGCAATAACAATACGGATCATTCAACCGCTTTCCTATGCTGCGAACCCCGGCGGCCCGAAGCCAGGCGCGCACAGGCGTGCTGCCCCGCCCACGCGGGGCTGGCCCTGACCACGGACTCTACCGGTCCTGTCCTGCTGTATGTTAGGTTGCGCGGCATGTCACGCCAGATTCCCCCCATTCGGCCCCAGCCGGAGCCCGCATCCCTTGCCATCCCCCTTGACCTGAACGCCGTTGGCCCCGCCAGCCCCCGGCAGTCGGGCAGCGGGCGCACCATCGTGCTGGTCGGGCTGATGGGCGCGGGCAAGACCACGATCGGCCGCCTTCTGGCCACGCGCCTGGGCGTGCCCTTTGTCGATTCGGATGAGGAAATCGAGCGCGCCGCCGGCTGCACCATCGCCGACCTGTTCCAGCGCTATGGCGAGGCCGAGTTCCGCCGGGGCGAGCGGCTGGTCATCCGCCGCCTGCTGTCCGGCCCGCCCGTGGTGCTGGCCACGGGTGGCGGGGCCTTCATGGACGGGCGCACGCGCGCGAGCGTGCGCGAGCATGCCGTCTCGATCTGGCTGCGCTGCCCGCTTGACGTGCTGGTGCAGCGCGTGGCCGACCGCACGCACCGCCCGCTGCTCAACAACGCCACACCGCATGCCGTGCTGGCCGACCTTATGCGCCTGCGCCATCCGGTCTATGCGGAAGCGGACATTATCGTTGATTGTGGAGATGACAACGTGGAACACAGCGCCGACCATGTGCTGCACGCCCTGCAGCGCAACCAGCAGCCCCTGCGCGTGCCCGTGCGGCTCGACCGCGCCAGCTACGAGGTGCTGATCGGCCCCGACGTGATCCGCCGCGCGGGCGCGCTGCTGGCCCCGGTGCTGCCACAGAAGCGCGTGATGGTGATTACCGACGCCACCGTATCTCCCCTGCACCTGCCCCGCCTGCTTGAAGCCCTGGCCGAGACCGGCATCCGCGCCGAGACCATCACCATCCCGCCTGGCGAGGGTTCAAAGAGCATCAGCCAGTACGAGCGCGTGACCAATGCCCTGCTCGAGGCGCATGTCGAGCGCGGCACCACGGTCGTAGCCCTTGGCGGCGGCGTGGTGGGCGACCTGTCTGGCTTCTGTGCGGCCACCACGCTGCGCGGCCTGCCGTTTGTGCAGATCCCGACCACGCTGCTCTCGCAGGTGGATTCGTCGGTGGGTGGCAAGACCGGCATCAACACGCCCTTTGGCAAGAACCTGCTTGGCGCGTTTCACCAGCCCATCGCGGTGCTGGCCGATACCTCCACGCTGGCCACCCTGCCCGTGCGGGAACTCAAGGCCGGTTACGCCGAGATCGTGAAATCCGGCCTGCTGGGCGATGCGGGGCTGTTTGACTGGTGCGAACGCCATGGCGCCGCAGTGCTGGCGGGCGATCCGGCCATGCAGGCCGAGGCCATCCGCCTTGCCTGCGCCTTCAAGGCCCGCGTGGTGGTGGCCGATGAGCGCGAGGAGCGCAAGACCGATGGCCGCGCCCTGCTCAACCTTGGCCACACCTTCGGCCACGCGCTGGAAGCCGAAATGGGCTATGACGGCAGCCTGCTGCATGGCGAGGCAGTGTCGATCGGACTGCGGCTGGCCTTCATGCTGTCGGTCCGGCTCGGCTACTGCCCGGCCGAGGATCTCGACCGCGTCACGGCCCATCTCGAGCGCCTGTCCATGCCCGCACGCATAGGTGACACGGGGCGCAATTTCTCCGCAGCCCAGCTCGTGCGCAACATGCAGCGCGACAAGAAGATGCGCGATGGCCGCCTGTCCTTCGTGCTGGTGCGCGGCATTGGCCGGGCCTTTACCTGCCGCGACGTGCCTGATGAGGCCGTGCTTGAAGTCCTGCGCGCGGATGGCTGCACGCCCTGAAGCGCTCCGCCTGATGCCCTGCCGGGGCCTGTGATATTCCGGTCACAGCCCCGCCCGCGCCGATAGGGCGCGCTGCCACATTTACCTTATTTCAACGCTTGCCCCGCAAAACGATCCTGCCATGGATTGATGCGGATGAACGCAGCTTCGCACTCCCCTGACATCCCGCTGGCACTGGAATGGCGGCGCATGCGCCGCCCGGATCAACCCGTATCAGGCCAGTGTGGAACATGCCCCCATCTCCACCAAATAAAGAAGGCGTCTGATCAAGCATCAAGGACGGGACCATGCGTCTTCGCGCGGCACTGCTGGCGACTGCATTGACAACAACACCTGTCATGGCCGCCATGGCCACGACCATCACCGGGCCTTACGTCGATATCGGCGGAGGCTATGACCTGACCCAGACACAGCACATG
Source organism: Komagataeibacter xylinus (assembly GCF_004302915.1). Lineage (GTDB taxonomy): Bacteria > Pseudomonadota > Alphaproteobacteria > Acetobacterales > Acetobacteraceae > Komagataeibacter > Komagataeibacter xylinus_C. The sequence continues at coordinate 214,040 of NZ_QQBI01000001.1, forward strand.
CATGCCTATGATGGGCAGGGCGTAAGCGAGTTCAACAAGAACCTCAATCTGCCTCCTGAAGAAGCAAAGTTTCTCGACTCTGCAGTGTCTCCGGCAACCCACTCCCGCGAGACCATGCACCATGGCGCGGGCTGGACCGGATTCGCCTCCTTCGGCTGGGGCTTTGGCAACGGTCTGCGCGCGGAAGTGGAAGGGGCTTATAACTGGTCGGAAACCACCCGCTACACCACCACATCCTATGGTGGCGGCCATGGCAAGACCGATGGTGCCGACCGTTCCTATGGCGGCTTTGTCAACGTGCTGTATGACATCGACCTCAAGCGCCTGTTCGGCATCGATGTGCCGGTAACGCCCTTCATCGGCGTGGGCGCGGGCTATCTGTGGCAGACCGTGAATGATGAAACGCCCATCGCGAACAGCATCATGAACGTGCGCCATAACGGCACCAATGGCAGCTTTGCCTATCAGGGCATTGTCGGCGCGGCCTATGACATTCCCGGCGTGCCGGGCCTGCAGATGACCACCGAATACCGCATGATCGGTCAGGTGGAGTCCTTCAACAACGGCAATCTCGGCCAGACGGTGATCAACCCCAACAACCAACCGGTAACCGACCACAATTCCATCCGTTATGACCAGCGCTTCAACCACCAGTTCATTGTGGGCGTGCGCTATGCGTTCAATACCGCGCCGCCGCCGCCGCCGCCCCCACCCGCGCCCGCCATCGTACCGCCCGCGCCCGTCGCCGCCCGTACCTATCTGGTGTTCTTCGACTGGGATGGCGCGGCCCTGACTCCGCGCGCCCGCGCCATCGTGGCGCAGGCGGCGCAGGCCTCCGCCCATGTACAGACCACGCGGCTTGAAGTTAACGGTTATACCGATAACTCCGCCGCCCATCCCGGCCCGCGTGGCGAGAAATACAACCTTGGCCTGTCCCTGCACCGGGCGGACAGCGTGAAGGCGGAGCTGATCCGTGATGGCGTGGCGGCCAGCGCCATCGACATTCATGGCTATGGCGAGGCCCGCCCCCTCGTGCCCACCGGCCCGGACACGCGCGAGCCGCAGAACCGCAGGGTGGAAATCATCCTGCACTAGGCATGGCTGCAATATACTGAAAGAAATGGAGAATCCGGCACGGTGCGCATTAGCAAGCACCCCGTGCCGGAGAATCCGTTTCCGGCCCCGAAACGGGTTGAAAAAGACCTTCCGTTTACACCATTGTCCTATGCAAAATGAGGGGGGCTGGAAAAGCGGTTCAAAAAAATCCTTATAAAATCAGGGTTTTTTATAGACTGCCGCAAAGAGGACTGAAAGATATGTGTTTTTTTGCCACACCTGTTCCGGATGGCGCATTTTGCCCATTCTCAAGCCGGGCCAGACAGGCTAATCCCCGCTTCATAGCTTGCGGGTAATCTCAGGCTGCCCTGTCTCGGGGCAAATCCATTGCCCGATCACAAGACGGGGCTCTGCCCTGCAACAACAGATTAAGGACTGAAACATGCGTCTTCGCGCAGCGTTACTGGCAACCAGCCTGCTGGCAGCGACACCGTTCGCAGCCAAGGCCACGACCATCACCGGCCCGTATGTCGATATCGGCGGCGGCTACAACCTGACCCAGACCCAGCACATGCGCCCCGGCGGCACGGATGATGGCGAGGGCATGGGCCGCGTTGGCCACCGTCATGGCTGGACCGGCTTCGGCTCGGTTGGCTGGGGCTTTGGCAACGGCCTGCGCGCTGAAGTCGAAGGCGCGTATAACTGGTCGGAAATCTACCGCAAGAGCGGTAGCGACAAGGGCAGCGACCGCTCCTATGGCGGTTTCATCAACGTGCTGTATGACATCGACCTGAAGCGCCTGTTCAACATTGATGTGCCCGTCACGCCGTTCGTCGGTGTTGGTGCCGGTTACCTCTGGGAGAACGTGAACAGCAACACCATGGTGGCCATGGGTGGCGCAAGCAGCCCGAACGCCCGCCTGCACGGCACCAATGGCAGCTTCGCCTACCAGGGTATCGTCGGTGCAGCCTATGACATTCCGGGCGTGCCCGGCCTGCAGATGACCACCGAATACCGCATGGTTGGCCAGGTCGAGTCCTTCGGCATGGGCTACATCAAGGGTGAGGCGACCGATGGCAGCGGTAGCGGCGGCGTGCGCTTCGACCACCGCTTCAACCACCAGTTCATCGTAGGCGTCCGCTACGCGTTCAACAACGCGC
>NZ_QQBI01000001.1:216266-379215 GCF_004302915.1 Komagataeibacter xylinus
TGGCCTGTCCATGCGTCGTGCCGACAGCGTGAAGGCTGAACTGATCCGTGACGGCGTGCCCGCCAACGCCATCGACATCCATGGCTACGGCGAAGCCCACCCGCTGGTGCCCACCGGTCCCGATACCCGTGAGCCCCAGAACCGTCGCGTCGAGATCATCCTGCACTGATCCCGACTCAAAAAAGGAAGCCTGCACAGGCTTCCTTTTTTACTTTTATTCTTACTCTACCTATTCTATGACATGACCACTTCACCTTAATGACAGGCCCGTCGCGCGCCCTGGCACGATCCCATACTCGGGAATAAGGATTATCTTTTGTCCAGACCTTCCTCTCAAAAAATCATGCAATTCCTTAAATTCGGGATTGTTGGTGCATTGGGGCTGGTGTGGGACACGACAACCGTTTACTCGCTGCGCCCCTTTGTCGGCCTGACAACCGCAACCATTGCCGCGTATTTCATCGCAGCCTCCATCAACTGGCTGATCAACCGGCTCTGGACCTTCCGCAATGCGGGCAACCAGCATCATTTCATTATCCAGTGGCTCCGCTTTCTCGCGGCGAACTCCCTGGGCTTTTTCCTGAACCGCGGCTGCGTGTTCATGCTGTTCCACACATCGCCCGTGTTCAAGGCCTATCCGGTGCTGGCGCTCGCGGCCGGTGCGTTAGCCGGCATGATGTCGAACTTCCATATCAGTCGTAAGCTGGTCTTCCATAAGGAACACCCCGCAGCGGAACTGAAAACAGCGGAAATCGTGCCCTTTCAGCCCGAGCGCCCCGTGCCCCAGAAAGCAGTCTCGAGCCGCACCGCCGTAGTGAACACACGCAACAAGGTCGGATAACGCGCCTGCGCCCCATAAGGGGTGGCCAGCGCATCAAGCTGGCGAATGCCGTCCTCCACCAGTTGTGTATACTCAGCCCCCCCATAAAGCGTGATCCATGACCAGTATGGATTGCCCTCCCGCACGGTCAGCGGACTGGCATGCAGCCGTGCGCCGACTTCCGCATAGCCGATCAGGCATGGGGCCATGGTCACCATCAGGTCAAGCAGGTCGCCTGTCTGGGCTCGATCAAGTATAAAGCGACTATAGGCAAGTAATTCGAGCGATTCCTCGGCGTTTTCCAGTGCCGTTTCTTCTATGCCCCAATGGCGGCAATAACCCACATGCATGGCCAGTTCCGTATCGAGTATGCCCGCCATCAGCCCTGCCGCATGGCGCATGCTGGCCACCGTATCGGCCTTGTACACCGCCAGCGCGCAGGCGCGGGCATACTGGATGAGGTACAGGTAGTCCTGAATCAGGAAATTGCGAAACGCCTCGGGCGGTAATGTGCCATCCGCAATACCGCGCACGAAGGGGTGGCGCACGAAGCCCAGCCACTGCGCCATGCAGTCACGCCGCAGGCGGCCGGCAAGCCCCGTGGTCAGCAGGGGCCAGTCGCGTTCGGCCTGCCATTCATCATCCATTGGTTGTGTCCTTTCGTGCTGGGGCGTGCATGTCACGCATTCGCCATCTGGGGTTTACGCGCATGTTGGCACTTCCGGTCTGGTGCTACGTGCGCTAGGTGAATGAATCCGGTTTTACATCTATATCTTTCAATACAGGATCGTCTGTTTCCCGCCATGCCCACAACAAACGACATTCGTGCCACCTTCCTCGACTATTTTGCCGGGAACGGGCACCAGATCGTGCCGTCCTCGTCACTGGTGCCGCATAACGATCCGACACTGCTCTTTACCAATGCGGGTATGGTGCAGTTCAAGAACGTGTTCACAGGGCAGGAAACGCGCCCCTATTCCCGCGCCACCACGGCCCAGAAGGTCGTGCGCGCAGGCGGCAAGCACAACGACCTGGACAATGTGGGCTACACCGCCCGCCATCATACCTTCTTCGAGATGATGGGGAATTTCTCGTTCGGGGACTATTTCAAGGCGGAAGCCATTGAACTGGCCTGGAAGCTGGTCACCGGCACCTTCGGCCTGCCCAAGGAAAAGCTGCTGACCACCGTCTATGCCGATGATGAGGAAGCCGCCAGCCTGTGGCGCAAGATTGCCGGCCTGTCCGATGACCGCATCATCCGCATCCCTACCTCCGACAATTTCTGGCGCATGGGCGATACCGGCCCCTGCGGCCCGTGCTCGGAAATCTTCTACGACCACGGCCCCGAAGTGGCGGGCGGCCCTCCCGGCTCGCCTGATGAGGACGGCGACCGGTTTACCGAGATCTGGAACCTCGTGTTCATGCAGTATTTCGAGAACCCGCCCGGCACGCGCTCGCCGCTGCCGCGCCCCTCGATTGACACCGGGCTGGGGCTGGAGCGCTTTGCCGCCATCCTGCAGGGCAAGCGCGACAATTATGATACCGACACCTTCCGCGCGCTGATCCTGGCCTCGGCCGAGGTCACGGGGCAGGACCCCGATGGCCCGTTCAACGCCAGCCACCGCGTGGTGGCCGACCACCTGCGCTCGACCTCGTTCCTGATTGCCGATGGCGTGCTGCCATCCAAGGACGGTCGTGGCTACGTGCTGCGCCGCATCATGCGCCGCGCCATGCGCCACCTGCACCTTATGGGCACGACGGAGCCGACCTTCTACCGGCTGGTCCCCGCACTGATCCGGCAGATGGGCGAGGCCTATCCCGAGCTGATCCACGCCCGCGCCCTGATCGAGGAGACGATGAAGGGCGAGGAACTGCGCTTCAAGGCGATGCTCGACCGTGGCCTGTCGCTGCTGGCCGACGAAACCGAGCGCCTGGGCGATGGCGCGCCGCTCCCCGGCGATGTGGCCTTCAAGCTGTATGACACCTTCGGCTTCCCGCTTGACCTGACACAGGACGCCCTGCGCGGCACCAGCCACGGCGTGGACGTGGAAGGCTTCAACGAGGCGATGGACGTGCAGCGCAAGCGCGCCCGCGCCGCCTGGAGCGGCTCGGGCGACAGCGCGACCGAGACCGTGTGGTTCGAGGCGCGCGACACCTTCGGTGCAACCGAGTTCCTGGGCTACACCACCGAGACCTCGGATGCCGAGGTGCAGACCGTGGTGGTGGATAACGCGCAGGTCGAAGCCGCAGGCCCCGGCACCAAGGTGGCCCTGCTGCTCAACCAGACCCCGTTTTATGGCGAGAGCGGCGGCCAGGTGGGCGATACCGGCACCATCACGGCACCCGGCCTGCACATTGCCGTAACCGATACCCAGAAGAAGCTGGGCGACCTGCTGGTGCATTACGGCACCGTCATCGAAGGCACGGTCAGGCCCGGCATGGCCGTGACCGCGCAGGTGGATCACGACCGTCGCAGCGCCATCCGCGCCCACCATTCGGCAACGCACCTGCTGCACGAGGCCCTGCGCCGCAGGCTTGGCGCGCATGTAACCCAGAAGGGCAGCCTGAACGCGCCCGACCGCCTGCGCTTTGACGTAAGCCAGCCCCGCCCGATCACGCCCGAGGAACTGGCCGAGATCGAGGCCGAGGTGAATGCCCGCATCCGCGAGAACACGGATGTGACCACACGGAGCATGACGCCGGAAGAAGCCATCGAGCAGGGTGCGATGGCCCTGTTCGGCGAGAAATATGGCGATGAGGTCCGCGTTGTTTCCATGGGTGGCCCGGAAGAAGGCCGCGCGGGCTGGTCGATCGAACTGTGTGGTGGCACGCATGTGCGCCGCACGGGCGATATCGGGCTGTTCCGCATCACGTCCGAAAGTGGCGTATCCTCCGGCGTGCGCCGCATCGAGGCCGTGACCGGGCTTGCCGCGCAGAACGCGACACTGGCCACCGAGGAACGCCTGAACCAGATCGCCGCCATGCTGCGCGTGCCCGCAGCCGAGGCGCCCGAGCGCCTGGCCGTGGTGCTGGAAGAACGCAAGGCGATGGAGCGCCAGATTTCCGACCTGCAGCGCAAGCTGGCCTCGGGCAGCCAGGCGGCGGCCACCATTGCCGAGATCGGCGGTATCAGGCTCGATGCCCGCAACGTGGGCGAACTGCCGCCCAAGGAACTCAAGCCGCTGGCGGATTCGCTGCGCAAGGAAATCGGCTCGGGCGTGATTGCGCTCGTCTCGACCGCCGATGGCAAGGGCAGCATCGTCGTTGCCGCAACGCCTGACCTGGCCGAGAAGGTCGATGCCGTCACCCTGGTGCGCGCGGCCAGTGCCGCCATGGATGGCAAGGGCGGCGGCGGCCGGCGTGACATGGCGCAGGCGGGCGGCCCCGACATCAGCAAGGCCGATGCCGCCCTTGAGGCGGTGCGTGCCGCCCTGGCACAGGCGGCTGGCGCCTGAACGGGCCATCCGGCGTTTTCATATATCAATGCAACGGCGCATCTCGGTGCGCCGTTGTGCTGTACGGCACTTGCCGCAAGACAGAAATACTTCAATGCATAAAGTTAATATTCATTAACTATATTATGATAACATAGTATTTCCGTATAACTTCATAGCGAAACAAATGGGACTGCCAGATGTTTCCATGATATAGATGAAGCGGGACATGCCTCCGACCGGTGCATTGCCCCTTGATGCCACGACAGGACATGACTTCACACCGGTCCGGACATTCAGGTGACAGGATATTACAATGGCCCATACCAATACTGCCCGGGAAACCCTCATCGAACTGCTGCACGGGGTGGAGCGTTTCAATACCGAAGTCTTTCCCCAGAACCGCGACCTCTTCGCCAGCCTGGCCGAGAGCCAGTCCCCCGATACGCTGTTCATCGCCTGCGCCGACAGCCGGGTGAACCCCAGCATGATCACCCAGACCCAGCCGGGCGACCTGTTCGTGCTGCGTAATATCGGCAACATCGTGCCCGCCTATGGCGAGATGCTGGGCGGCGTGTCGTCGGCCATCGAATACGCGGTCAGCGCGCTCAAGGTGTCGCACATCATCGTCTGCGGGCATTCCAACTGCGGCGCGATGAAGGCCCTGCTCGACCCGCAGGCCAGCCACCTCGACAAGATGCCCACCGTGGCAAGCTGGCTGCGCAATGCCGAGGCCGCGCGCGCCGTGCTCGAGGCCACCGATGCCGGGCCGGCCACCGTGCGCAGCCTGTCCGAGCAGAACGTGCAGCTCCAGATCGCGCACCTGCGCACCCACCCCGCCGTGGCGGCAGGGCTTGCCCGCGGCACCCTGACATTGCAGGGATGGTTCTATGATATTGCCAGCGGGGAAGTGGTGGTGCTCGATGAAACCTCGCGCACCTTCATCCATGTCGATGAAGCCATTGCCAAGCTGCGCGCCCAGCAGGCTGACAGCGCCACGGCGTAACCTGCGGCCCAGGGCCGCCGTAGCCCTGGCCGGGCTGGCTATGATCTGGGCTGCCTGCCCCGCATGGGCGGCAGGCAGCCTGAAGGTTACGACATGGAACCTGGAATGGCTGACCACGCGCGCGCAGGGTGATCCCGCCCTGCCGCCCGATGTGAGGCCCCGCACGCCCACCGACATGGCGCGGCTGGCGCATTATGCCAGCCGCCTTGCCCCCGATATCGTAGCCCTTGAGGAAGTGGACGACCCGGCCCTTGCCGCCAGCCTCTTCCCGGCACCTGCCTATCATCTCTTCATAACCGGGGATTCCGTGGTGCAGCGGGTCGCCGCCGCCGTGCGGGCCGACCTGACCGTGATGCGCCACCCCGATGTCACGGCGCTCGATGTCTATGCCACCGATGCGCCGCGCCACCTGCGCGCGGGGCTGGACCTGACCATAGGCACGGGTGCTGACAGCCTGCGCGTGCTGGTGGTGCACCTCAAGGCCGGATGCCGCGATTCCAGCCCCACCGACCGCAGGCCCGCCTGCGCCACCCTGCGGCGGCAGGTGGCCGTGGTGGAGGACTGGATCATGGAGCGGCAGGATGAAGGCGAGCCCTTCGCCGTAATGGGCGATTTCAACCGCCTGTTCGCCCCCGATGACCCGATGCTGCACATTTTAGGCGAAAACGGCCCCCTCACGCTGGCCACGGCCGGGCACGCCAGCCCGTGCGGGGCGGGAACCTATTTCATTGATCATATCATCATGGGGGGTGCTGCGCGCGACTGGCTGCAGCCGGGCAGCCTGCGCGTGATGCTCTATCGTGACCGGGCGGCCGACGGCACCGCCCACCTGTCCGATCACTGCCCGGTCTCGGTGCGGCTTTCGCTTCCCTGAGGGGCGGGCCTTATTCGGGCCAGATGCCCGAGGCGTGCAGGGCGCTCCACCCCACCATCACCACGATCATCACGAACACCACCGCCCCCATGAGCTGGAACAGTTCCTTATAGGGCATGAATGGCGGGGCTCCCGCCGCATCAACCGCCGCCTGCGTGGTGGCCACGGCATCATGCGGGGTGGCGACAACCTGCGTCTGCGCCTCGGGCACGGGGCCGGGATCGGGGGTCGTGCTCGCGGCCATGGCCGCTTCATCTTCCTGCACGGCTTCATGCAGGGCCTCAACCGGGTGTTCCACCCCTACGGGCACAGCGGACTGCGCCACCACGGCCGGATCCTGATCGGGGGTATCGGTCATCGACGCTGTACTCCTGCTTTCGCCAAGTCTGTGCCATATATAGCAGCCCGGCACGGTAACGAGGGCACACGATAGGACATCCCGTGCCATACTGCCACATGCCCCATGAACAGGAGAGACGCATGCCAGCCCTGAAACCGACCCGCCGGGAGTGCCTCGCAGCCCTGGCTGCCAGCCTGCTGCCCCTGGCCGTGCCCGGCATGGCCCATGCGGGCAGGCCGCTGCGCATCGGCATGATCGGGGCGGGGCATGTCGGCACCACGCTGGGGCGGTTATGGACGCGGGCGGGCCATCAGGTCATGTTCAGCGCGCTCGAGCACAAGGAGGCGGAAAAACGGGCATCGGAGTTCTATCCCCTCGCCCGCGCGGGCACGGTGCAGGAGGCCGCGAAGTTTGGCGATGCCGTGGTGCTGGCCGTGCCCTATGGCGCCCTGCCCCAGCTTGGCCACACCATTGGCTCCATCGTGGGCGCGAAGCCGCTGATTGACGTGACCAACCCCTATGGCTGGCGCGATGGCAAGATCGGGCGGCTGGCACTGCGCAACGGGGCGGGTATTACCACGCAGTCGCTCTTCCCTGCCGCATCCGTGGTGCGGGCCTTCAACTCCGAGGACATGACCACGCTTGCCGCCCAGACCTGGCGGCGGCCGCCGCGCCTGGCCCTGCCCATGGCGGGCGACGTGATCCAGGCGCTGTACGTGGCGGGCTGGCTGATCCATGACGCGGGGTTTGACCCGGTCATGGCGGGCCCGCTTTCAACGGCCAGCCTGTTCCAGCCCGGCGGCCCGGCGTTCGAGGCGCAGATGAACGCCACCGACCTGCGCCACCTGCTTGGTGTTACGGCCAACAACCCCGTTGACCGCGCGCTTGCCACTCAGTTTGCGGGCGGGATGTAATTCGCCTGCCGTAGCGCGAAGCCGAACTGCACCCAGCCAATGCCCGCCGCAATCAGTTCAACGGCAATGAACGTACCGATCAGCCACAGCCCCGACCACGGCAGGGTCACGTACAGGCACACCCCCACCAGCAGGCTGATCAGCCCGCCAAGCAGAATGAACCACCACCCCTGCAGCCCGCGCTGCTGGAACGCCATGATGATGCGCGCAATGCCCGACACCACCAGGCAGGCGGAAATGAAGAGGGTGATGACCATGGAGCCGGTGCTCGGCTCCTCCATCATCATCGTGCCTGCAAGGATATAGAGCGCACCGCCCGCAATCGACATGAGCCGCCCGCTCCAGTCGCGCACCACGAAGGCGTGCACAAGCTGCACCGTGCCCGCCACGAACAGGAGCACGCCAAACAGGATGGTGCTGGCAAGTGATACGGCCAGCGCATCCACCCATGCCATGATGCCCAGCCCGAACGAGATCGCGCCCAGCCCCACAAAGAGCGGCCAGCGCTGCGTCAGTGACGTATCCATTGAGTGAATCCCCGTGTCTGTTGATGGATGTGGTTCATCCGCATGCTGCCCGTTTCATAACAGGCCGCGCCCCATATGCGATACAGGCTTTGTGGCAATGATTGACACGCACCCCCCGGTACTTCTATACGCGCCCGACTGCCGGGAACGTGGACGATACGGCTGGTGCCCATGGGTGATTGCTCCCCGGTGCCGGTAATACGGATCGCGCCCGCCCTGTTCATGGGGAACAGGGCCTACCGGTGCCACACCATGGCCCAGGGCTCACGCCGCAGGCCATGCAGATTGAAGAGAAGAGAGCGCACCATGAGCAAGCGCCTTGAGAGCAAGTATAAAATCAACCGCCGCCTTGGCGTAAACCTGTGGGGCCGCGCCAAGTCGCCGGTCAACAAGCGCGAGTATGGCCCCGGCCAGCACGGCCAGCGCCGCAAGCAGAAGCCTTCTGACTTCTCCGTGCAGCTGATGGCCAAGCAGAAGCTCAAGGGCTACTACGGCAACATCGGCGAGAAGCAGTTCCGCAAGTATTACGATGAGGCCGTGCGCCGCAAGGGTGATACCTCGGAGAACCTGATCGACCTGCTCGAGCGCCGGCTGGATGCGGTGGTGTACCGCCTGAAGTTCGCGATCACCCCGTTTGCCGCGCGCCAGTTCATCAGCCACGGCCACATCACGGTCAATGGCCGCAAGGTCAACATCCCCTCCTTCCTGGTGCGTGATGGCGACGTGATCGAAGTGCGCGAGAAGTCCAAGCAGCTCGCCATCGTGCTCGATGCCGCCCAGAGCGGCGAGCGTGACGTGCCGGAATACATGGAAGTGGACCACCGCCAGATGAAGGGCTCCTTCCTGCGCAGCCCCAAGCTGTCGGATGTGCCCTATCCGGTGCAGATGGAACCGAACCTGGTCATCGAATTCTACTCTCGCTGATCAAGTCCCGGAACCGGGCAGGCGTGACGCCGGGCGTGGGGATTTTTCCCTGCGTCCGGCGTCCGCGTTTCTGGCCCCTGCCCGCTTCCGCCTCCCTTCCGCCAGGCCAGCCGCAGGAATGGACAAGACCGTGACCGCCACCGCCGCCGAAACCCCGCTTGCCGCCGAAATTACCCGCCGGCGCACATTCGCCATCATCTCGCACCCTGATGCGGGCAAGACCACGCTGACCGAGCGCATCCTGCGCGCGGGCGGCGCGATCCAGATGGCAGGCAACGTGCGGGCCAAGGGCGAGCGGCGGCGCACGCGCTCGGACTGGATGGGAATCGAGCGCGACCGCGGCATTTCGGTCGTGACCTCGGTCATGACGTTCGAGTATGGCGGCTGCATCTTCAACCTGCTCGACACGCCGGGCCATGAAGACTTCTCGGAAGATACCTACCGCACGCTGACGGCAGTGGACGCCGCCGTGATGGTGATCGACGCCGCCAAGGGCATCGAGGCCCGCACGCGCAAGCTGTTCGAGATCTGCCGCCTGCGCGATATTCCCATCGTCACCTTCATCAACAAGATGGACCGCGAATCGCAGGATCCGTTTGCCCTGCTTGATGAAATCTCGTCCTCGCTCGCACTTGATGTCTCGCCTGCCACATGGCCGGTGGGCCGTGCCGCCAAGTTTGTCGGCACCTACGATATCCACAAGCGCGAACTGCATGTGACCGAGGAGCTGGACCAAAGCGACCCGCGCATGGTGCAGCTGGGCGAGGAACTGGAACTCGTTGAGGCCGCCCTGCCGGAATTCGATCTTGAAAGCTTCAATGCGGGCCACCTGACCCCGGTGTTCTTCGGCAGTGCGATGAAGGAAATCGGTGTGACCGACCTGCTCGACGCGCTGGCCGCCTTCGGCCCGCCCCCGCGCGACCAGGCCACCGAAACACGCAACGTGCGCGCTGATGAACCGGCACTCACCGCCCTGGTGTTCAAGATCCAGGCCAACATGGACCCCAACCACCGCGACCGCATGGCCTTCGCGCGCATCTGCTCGGGCAAGTTGCAGCGCGGCATGCGGCTCAAGCATGTGCGCATTGGCAAGCAGTTCGCGCTGCACACGCCGCAGTTCTTCTTCGCCCGCGACCGGCAACTGGCCGAGGAAGCATTCGCGGGCGACGTGGTGGGCATTCCCAACCACGGCACGCTGCGCATTGGCGACACGCTGACCGAGGGCGAGGACCTGCGCTTTACCGGCGTGCCCTATTTCGCGCCTGAAATCCTGCGCCGCGTGCGGCTTGATGATGCGATGAAGGCCAAGAAGCTGCGCCAGGCCCTGACCGAACTGGCTGAGGAAGGCGTGGTCCAGCTCTTCCGCCCGCAAGATGGTGCACCGCCGATCGTGGGCGTGGTCGGCACGCTGCAGCTTGATGTGCTGCAATCACGCCTCAAGGGCGAATACGGGGTGGCTATCGGCTTCGAGTCGACGCCCTATAACCTCGCCCGCTGGGTCACCGGCCCGCGTGACAGGCTGGAGGCCTTCTGCATGGCCAACCGCACGGCCATGGCGGATGATATTGATGGCGACCCGGTCTTCCTCGCCTCATCGGCGTTCATGATGAAGCGCACGGCTGAGGGCAACCCGGAGCTGACCTTCCACGACATCAAGCAGATCGGCCAGGAAATCGGCTGACCGCGCAGGCGAGGCCCTTATGGGGTCTTGCCTATCCCTGCCTGTCTGCCCCATCTAGGCGCATCATGTCCGACACCACACAGCCCCGCCTGCACCTGCACGATAGCAGGACGCGCAGCACCGTTCCCTTCACGCCGCTCGCCCCTGATAACGTGCGGGTCTATTACTGCGGCCCCACGGTCTATGACCTGGCGCATATCGGCAACCTGCGCGCCATGCTGACCGCCGATGTGCTGGTGCGCCTGCTGCGCCACCTGTATCCGCACGTCACCTACGTGCGCAACATCACCGACGTGGATGACAAGATCAACGCCCGTGCCCATGCCAACAATGAGTCGATTGCCGACCTGACCGCGCGCACGATCCATGATTTCCATGAGGATCTGGCCGCCGTCAGCATCCTGCCGCCCGATATCGAACCCCGCGCCACGCACCATATTGGCGAGATGCAGGACATGATCGCCCGCCTGATCGAAAGCGGCCATGCCTATGAGGCCGAGGGCCATGTGCTGTTTGCAGTGGACACCTACGCCTCCTACGGCGCGCTGTCAGGCCGCAGCCCTGATGACCTGATTGCCGGCGCCCGCGTCGAAGTCGCCCCCTACAAGCGCAATGCCGGTGACTTCGTGCTGTGGAAACCATCCGATGCCGAAACCCCGGGCTGGGACAGCCCGTGGGGCCGGGGCCGTCCGGGCTGGCATATCGAATGCTCGGCCATGTCGCACCGCTACCTGGGCGAGAGCTTTGACATCCATGGCGGCGGCTCGGACCTGTTGTTCCCGCACCACGAGAACGAACGCGCCCAGAGCATGTGCTGCCACCCGCACGGGCACTTCGCCAATCACTGGGTGCACAACGCCATGCTGCTGGTGAACGGGGAGAAGATGTCGAAATCGCTCGGCAACTTCCTGACCGTGCGCGACGTGCTGCGCGACACTCCCGCCGAGGCCCTGCGCCTTCTGCTGCTACGCGCGCAGTACCGCTCGGTGCTAAACTTTACGCAAGAAGGGCTGGGCGAGGCCAGGCAGATGCTCGACCGCTTCTACCGCGCGCTCGAGGCCCTTGACCCCGCGCAGGAGCCTGTAGCACCGCCCGAGAGCGTGGTGAGCGTTCTGTGCGATGACCTGAACACCCCCCGCGCGCTGGCCGAGATGCACGCGCTGGCCGACAGGGCCGTGGCGGGTGACAGCATGGCCGCAGCGCAGCTCAAGGCAGCGGGCAACCTGATCGGCCTGCTGCATGACACGCCGGAGGCGTGGTTCCGTGGCGCAGCGAACGTCGACCCGGCGGAAATCGAGCGGCTGATTGCCGAGCGGCTGGCCGCGCGCAAGGCGCGAGACTTCGCCCGCGCGGATGAAATCCGCAACACCCTCGCGGCACAGGGCATCGTGCTTGAAGATGGCCCGCAGGGCACGACATGGAGGCAGGCATGACCGGCCGTGATGGCGGGGCGGATATCGGCCCCATTGGCAACAGCCCTGTCGTGATCCTTGTCCGGCCCCAGATGGCCGAGAACATTGGCACCACCGCGCGCGCCATGGCCAATGGCGGGCTGTTCCACATGCGCCTCGTCGCCCCGCGCGATGGCTGGCCGCTGGAGCGCGCATGGCGCAGCGCCTCCGGCGCCGACCGCATCCTTGAATCCGCCCAGGTATTCGAAACCGTGGATGACGCGGTGGCCGACCTGCACCACGTATTTGCCACCTGCCCGCGCCCGCGCCACATCGTCAAGCCCGTGCTGACGGCACGCGGCGGCGCTGCCGAATTGCGCGAGATGACCGATCGCGGCCTGAAGGTAGGGTTGATGTTCGGCCCCGAACGCGCGGGGCTGGATAATGAGGACATGGCCCGCGCCGATGCGCTGATCCGTTACCCGCTCAACCCCGCCTTCATGTCGCTCAACCTGGCACAGGCGGTGATGATCATGGCCTATGAGTGGTGGATGGCGAAGGATGACACCCCGCCGCGCACGCTCATGACCAACGAGACGCATGTGGCCACCCGGGGCGAGCTCGACAACTTCATGCGCCACCTGATTGGCGACCTTGATGAATGCGGCTTCCTGCGCAATGAGCAGAAGCGGGCAGGCATGGTGCGCAACCTGCGGCACTTCTTCCTGCGCGGTGAGGTCACCGAGCAGGAACTGCGCACGCTGCATGGCGTGGTGACCGAGCTTTCACGCGGGCGCAAGGCGCGGCAGGACAGGAAATAACAAAAGCTTTCGGGTGCCGCCTTTTTCCAAAAAGGCGGTGTTTCCCGAAGCTTTTTGAAAAAAGCTTCACCAAAAACTTTCAATCCAAAAAGGCCCGGTTTTCATGCCGGGCCTTTTTCGTATCAGCGTGCGGCGATCTGGAGCCGGTCGGCCACCCGGGCGCGGCCCATCAGCGGCAGCAGGTCGCGCATTTCCGGCCCGCTCTCCTCACCCGTCAGCGCCAGGCGCAGGGGGTGGAACAGGCCTCGGCCTGTTCGGCCCGTGCTCTCTTTCACTGCGGCGGTCCACGTCTTCCACGTGGTTTCATCCCACGGCTCGGCAGGCAGCGACTCGAGTGCGTGCAGCAGGAAGGGGCGGTCCGCCTCCTCGATCACCGGCGGCACGATGTCGCCTGCCACCACATCCCACCAGTGGCGCAGTTCGCCCGCCATATCCACATTGCCCCGCACGGCCAGCCAGAAGGCTTCGGTCGCCCCTTCGGGCAGGCGGGCGCGGATTTCCTCAAACGGCATGGCGTGCATGATGCGCCGGTTCAGCCCCAGCAGTTGCCGCATGTCAAACCGCGCCGCTGAACGGGAAACACGCCCGGGGTCATAGGTCCTGGCCAGTTCATCAAACGAAAGTGGCGCCGGGTCATCCGCGCTGCCCAGCCGGGCAAGGTAGGAGACGATGGCCGAAGGCTCGACCCCATCCTGCCGCAATGCGCGAATCGACAGCCCGTCGAACCGCTTGGACAGCTTGCCGCCGCCCTCATCAAGCAGCAGCGGCAGGTGCGCGAAGGTGAAGCGGTTGCGCTTCGCCCCCAGCGCCTCGGCAATGTCGATCTGCACGCCGGTATTGGTCACATGGTCCTCGCCACGGATGATGTGGGTGATGCCCAGCTCCATGTCATCCACCACCGAGGCCAGCGTGTACAGCACCGTGCCATCGGCCCGCACCAGAACGGGGTCGGAAATGGCGGGCAGCTTGACCCGGCAAGACCCCATGACAAGGTCATTCCACTCCACCGTGCGGTGATCGGACAGCTTGAAGCGCCAGTACGGCACCTTGCCATTGGCCTCGGCCTGCGCGCGCTGCGCGGGGGTCATGCGCAGCATGGCGCGGTCATAGACCGGCGGCTTGCGCATGCGGATGCGCGCCTCGCGCTTTGAGGCCAGCTCCTGCTCGCTCTCGAAACACGGGTAAAGCCGCCCGCTGGCCTTGAGCGCCTCGATGGCCAGCGCGTAGCGGTCCAGCCGGTCGGACTGGCGCACGAATTCATCCCACTCCATGCCCAGCCAGTGCAGGTCGTCCTGCAGGGCCTGCACGTATTCCTCCTTCGAGCGGGCGCGATCGGTATCGTCAATCCGCAGCAGGAAGCGGGCCTTGTGGCGGCGGGCGAACAGGGCATTGGCAATGGCCTGACGCGCATTGCCAACATGGATCAGCCCGGTCGGGCTAGGCGCAAAACGGAGTTTCATGCCCCTTATATGCGGCGATTACGCCCCGAACGCCAGAGAACACATGCATGAAACGGGTGTCGCCTTTTTTCAGGAAGGCGGCGTTCCCTGAAGCTTTCTGAAAAAAGCTTCACCAGAAATTTTTCTCTGCCCTGCTGGGCTTTCAGGCCTCTTCCTCATCATCGCCCCGGCGGGGGTCGAAGGCACGCCAGTCGCGCTCCATGGGGGTGGCGGCGTGGGCTGCGAAATCATCGAGTTCATTGGCCGAACGCCAGCCCTGCTCGCCCGCTTCAAGCACCTCCGCATCCTCGCCAAACGCGAACCAGGCCTTGAGGATGTCGGCTGCCGAAAGGCCAGCCATGCGGCAACGCTCGATGCTGTCGCGCACATAGGCGCGCGCAAAGGCGTTGGCCTGGATCAGGTCGGGAAAGCCGCCCACCTCCTCGACGATATTGTCCTCGGCGCCGCCGGACAGGTCGATGATGCGCACGCGCCAGCCGCCCTCGGGGGCAAAGATGTTTTCTGACAAGATGAAGCCTTTCGTTATTCGGGAGCGGGGGGCGCGCGGCGCAGCAGGAACTCCCGCCCCACCTTGACCCGGGGCACGTCGTCATACGCCACGATATCCGCCGTGGCGTAAGTCTCGGACCAGCGGTCAGGGATGAACGAGCCCGTGCCGATCACATCCACCGGGGCATGGGCATCGGCCATGCTCAGGCATTTCTCAACGCTGAAACCCGAGGAAGCGATAATGCGCACATGCGGGAATCCCGCCTCGTCCAGCACCTCGCGCATGCGCCAGATGGCCGCAGCCGAGACCCCGGTGCCGACAAGGTGGCTGAGTTCCTTGTCCGAGCGGTAGCGCCGGATGGTGCCCGGCGTGTAGCGCTCCAGCACGTCATAGGAGGATTGCGGGTCCAGCCCTTCAAGGAAGCGGCCGCCATGCGTATCGAGCCGCACGGCCAGCCGCCCCTGCGCCGCAAGCTCGGGAAAGTGCCGGCACACTTCCAGCGCATCCGTCACCTCGCGGCCAAAATAGTCAACCAGCACCACCAGGTCCATTGCGGGATAGACCTCATGGAACATCTCGGCCGCCCGCAGGGTCGAGCCCGCATAGCCCACCAGCGCATGCGGCATGGTGCCCAGGCCGTGGGTGGTGCCGAAATAATGCGCCGTGGCGTCATTCGCGCCGCCAATGAAGCCATGCGCCCCTTCCTTCTGGGCGGCATGGCTGCCGACGGAGGCGGCATAGGCCATCTGCTCCTGCATGCCAAAGCCCGCGCAATGGCGGGCCTCCATGGCCAGAAAACGCACATGGGGCAGCGCCATGGCCATCTGGTAGGCATTATGGGCCGCGACGCAGGCCGGGCCGAGGCGCTGGAGCAACAGCGTCTCGAGCGGGGCAAGGGCTGCGAACGAGCCGGATATGTAAGCCAGCGGCTCGCCCGCCCCCACCCATGTGCCCTCGGGGTAGAGGAGCGTGGTGTCAATGGCGATGCCACGCGCGCTGCCGACCGCGCGCAGCCACTCGGTCATGAGCCGGGGGGCGGAAATGGCGGGGCGGCGGAGGAAGACGGCATAGGTCACCTTCCTGTCGCCGAAATGCTCCACGATGGCGCGCGTGCGGTTGAAATACACATCCGTGCGAGCTGCGATCATATCATCCGCTGCACTGGCCAGCCTGTCACGGCCCGCCGGTTCACCCTGGGTCATTTCCCCTCTCTTCCCGCTTCCCGGCGGGGTCAGCGTGCCCCGCCAGCCATCCGGTGCATCCGCGTCTTCAGTTCCTCGGCCAGACGGAATGCCATCTCCAGCGACTGTTCCGCATTCAGGCGCGGATCGCAAAAGGTTTCATACCGCTCGCCCAGATCATCTTCCGTCAGGCGGTGGGCGCCACCGATGCATTCGGTCACGTTCTGGCCCGTCATTTCAAAATGCACGCCACCGGGGCTGGCGCCCGCGGCCTCGAACACATCAAAGAAACCATGGATCTCGGAGAGGATGGCATCAAACGAGCGGGTCTTCACACCCGTCGAGGTCGAGCTGGTGTTGCCGTGCATGGGGTCGCACAGCCACGTGACCGTGCGGCCCGTGGCCATCACTTTCTCAAGCAGCGGCGGCAGGTGGTCGCGCACCTTGCCCGCCCCCATGCGCGAGATGAGCGAGATGCGCCCGGCCTCATCGGTGGGGTTGAGAATGTCGAGCAGCTGCTCGAGGTCCCCGATGGTGGTGGAAGGGCCAACCTTGATGCCAATGGGGTTGCGCACGCCGCGCAGGAACTCGACATGCGCGCCATCGGGCTGGCGGGTGCGGTCACCGATCCACACGAAATGGGCCGAGCAGTCATACCATTCGCCCGATGTCGAATCGATGCGGGTCAGCGCCTGCTCGTAGGGCAGCAGCAGCGCCTCGTGCGAGGTGTAGAACTCGGTCTCGTCGATCTGGGGCGTGGTGGTGGCGTTCAGGCCGCATGCCGCCATGAAGTCCAGCGTCTCGCCAATGCGCCCGGCCAGTTCGCCATAACGCTGTGCCAGCGGCGAGCGCTCGACAAAGCCGAGGTTCCAGCGATGCACCTCATGCAGGTTGGCATAACCGCCGCTGGCGAAGGCGCGCAGCAGATTCATGGTGCCGACCGACTGGAAGTAGCCGGTTTCCATGCGCCTGGGGTCGGGAATGCGCGCGGCCTCGGTGAAGTCGGAGCCGTTGATGATGTCGCCGCGATAGGATGGCAGGGTCACGCCGTCCTTGGTCTCGGTATCCGATGAGCGCGGCTTGGCGTACTGGCCGGCCATGCGCCCGATCTTGATGACCGGCACTTTGGCGCCAAAGGTCAGCACCACCGCCATCTGCAACAGCACGCGGAAGGTGTCGCGCACGATATCGGCGGTGAATTCGCTGAAGCTCTCGGCGCACGCGCCGCCCTGCAGCACGAAGGCCTGCCCCGTGGCGGCCTTGGCCAGGTGGGCGCGCAGGCGGCGGGCCTCACCGGCGAAGACCAGCGGCGGGTAGCGGCGCAGGCGGGCTTCCACGCCGCCCAGGGCTGTCTCGTCGGGGTATCGCGGCATCTGCCGCGCGGGAAACGACCGCCAGCTCTCCGGCGTCCAGGCCTGCCGGGAAGAACTGTTGTGGCTGTGCGTCGCACTCATGGGTCGGATCCTAATTCCTCTTGATACAAGACACTCCTTTCCGCCCACGGGCGGAAGGGCCGCCTTTATGTCGAAAAAACCGGCATATGGCAAAGCCTGTTCGCGGCGCTTTGTGATATGGGTGGCCAGGCAGGCCCCATAAATGTTGCATGGCGGCCACAACCCGGCTTGCGCGCGTCCCTCTGGGGGTCGTATTGCGCGGCAGGACGGCCCATATGTAAAAGAGGCATGGTTGGCCTGCCACGGCCCTGCTTCCCTTGGCAAGGAAGCCTTGGCATGCTGCTCCCTCAGGTAAAAGGATTACGGATCATGGCCACCTCACGTGGGAAACTCATAACCGCCCTCTCGGCCGGGCTGTGCCTGTTGAGCGTGACGGCCATGGCCGCCCCGGCCAGCCAGGACGACACCAGCAGCTCCGACCAGGACCGGATGACCGTTCACGGCCAGCGCGGCCACCTGCCGCCCGGCTATGAGGAAGCGCCGTCGATGGAACTCAATCACGGCCCGGACCCCGACCATCTGGAGCATGTGCATCGGGATTCGGTCACGGGCACGGACCTGTCGCGCTTCGGCACGGCCTACCAGAGCAGCGGCATCAACGGCGATG
The DNA here is from genome assembly GCF_004302915.1 of Komagataeibacter xylinus. Classification (GTDB taxonomy): domain Bacteria; phylum Pseudomonadota; class Alphaproteobacteria; order Acetobacterales; family Acetobacteraceae; genus Komagataeibacter; species Komagataeibacter xylinus_C. Next base: position 234,191 of record NZ_QQBI01000001.1, read on the forward strand.
GGCAGCTTGGCGATTCCACCGGCAATGGCTGGGTGGCCCCGCGCTAACCGGAATACAGATAAACGTTTTTGGTGAAGCTTTTTTCAAAAAGCTTCACAAGACGCCGCCTTTTTGAAAAAAGGCGGCATCCGGAAACTTTTATTATTTTTAACCCGCGCTGCGCGGCGTGACCCGCGTGCGGGTGCGCATGGTTACGAATTCCTCCGCAGCCGTGGGGTGGATGCCGATCGTGCGGTCCCAGTCGGTCTTTTTCAGCCTGGCCGTCACGGCCACGGCCAGCCCCTGCATGATCTCGGGTGCATCGTCGCCCAGCATGTGGGCACCGACCACCACCTGGCTGGCCTGATCGACCACCAGCTTCATCAACGTGCGCTGCTCGCGCCCGCTCAGCGTGTTGCGCATGGGGCGGAAGCGGCTGACATACACATCCACATCCCCTTCCTTCGCGGCCTCCGCCTCGGTCAGGCCAACGCTGGACAGCGTGGGCGTGAAGAACACCGCCTTGGGCGTAGTGGCGTAGCACCACTGCCGCGGCGGCGCCTTGCCAAACAGGCGGTCGGCCAGGTTATGGCCCTCGGCAATGGCCACGGGGGTCAGGTTGAGGCGGTTGGTCACGTCGCCTATGGCGTAAATGCCGGGCACCGTCGTCTCGCTATTGTCATCAACGATGATGCGCCCGTTCTCCTCCATCGCCACGCCAAGCTGCGTCAGCCCCAGCCCGGTCACCTTGGGGTGGCGGCCGGTGGCGAAGAACACGCAGTCGGTCTCGATGCGGGTGCCGTTATCAAGATTGACGATAAAGCTGCCATCAGCCTGTTTTTCAATGGCGGTGGGCGAGGCCGCGACGTGCTGGCGGATGCCACGCAGGTCGATCGCATCATGCAGGGCATGGCGCAGGTCGGCATCGAAGCCACGCAGCGGCAGGTTCTGGCGGTAGACCAGATCAACCGATGAGCCCAACCCACGGAAGATACCGGCGAACTCCACGCCAATATAACCACCCCCCACCAGGCACACGCGGGCGGGGCGCTCTTCAAGGTGGAAGGCCTGGTCGGACGAGATGGCATATTCCACGCCCGGCAATTTGGGCAGGGTGGGCGTGGAGCCGACCGCAATGACAATGCGCGCGGCAGTCACGCGGCGCGGGGCCTCATGCGGGGCGAGTGGCGAGGGGTCGATGCGCAGGGTGTGCGCATCCTCGATGGTGGCATGGCCGGTGAACAGGGCCACACTGGCCTTTTCCAGCATCGAGACATAAATGCCGTTCAGCCGGGCAATCTCACGGTCCTTGGCGGCGATCAGGGCGGCCCAGTCATTTTGGCCGCGCTGCGTGTTCCAGCCAAAGCCGTGGCTGTCATCCACCCAGTCGCCATAGTCGCTGGCCTGCACCATCAGCTTCTTGGGCACGCAGCCCAGATTGACGCAGGTGCCACCCCAGTGGCGGCTTTCGGCTACGGCAACCTTCGCCCCGTGGCTGGCGGCCACGCGCGCGCAGCGCACGCCGCCGGAGCCCGCGCCAATAACGAACAGATCAAAATCATAACTCATGCTGGTTGTGCATCCTGTCTCGGCCGGACGGGACACAGCACGCCGCCTTCCGGCACTGACCCGCCATGCGCGCGGCGGGGCCAATAAAAAACCCCGGCCATGGTGAATGGCCGGGGGCGTGGGCGGGATCAGCGCTCGGCGAACGCTTTTTCCACCACATAGGCGCCGGGGTGGGAGTTGTTGCCCTCGTCGAAGCCACGCTCCTGGAGCATCTTCTCGGTATCGGCCAGCATCTCGGGCGAACCGCAGATCATCACGCGGTCATGCTCGGGGTCGAGTGCGGGGATGTTGAGGTCGGTGAAGATCCTGCCGGTCTCGATCAGCTTGGTGATGCGGTCGGTTACGGCAAATTCCTCACGGGTCACGGCCGGGTAGTACAGCAGCTTGCCCTTCACGTCCTCGCCCAGGAATTCATGCTCGGGCAGCTCGTGGCGGATGTGGTTGGAATAGGCCAGCTCACCCGAGATGCGCACCGTATGGCTTAGGATCACGTGCTCGTAACGCTCGTAGCATTCCGGGTCCTTGATCAGGCTCATGAAGGGCGCAAGCCCCGTGCCGGTGGACAGGAAATACAGGTTGCGGCCCGGGCGCAGGTTATCAAGCAGCAGCGTGCCCACGGGCTTGCGGCCGATCAGCACCTTGTCACCCACCTTGACGTGGCGCAGGCGCGAGGTCAGCGGGCCATCGGGCACGGCGATGGACAGGAATTCGAGGTGGTCCTCGTAATTGGCGCTGGCGATGCTGTAGGCGCGCAGCAGCGGCTTGCCCTCGACCTCGATGCCGATCATCGTGAACTGGCCGTTCTCGAAGCGCAGCGCGGGGTCGCGCGTGGTGGTGAAGGTGAACAGCCGGTCGGTCCAGTGATGCACGGACAGCACGGTCTCGGCATTCAGGTGGCCGTATTCCTTGGTGGGTTCGGCAAGGTGGAACACGCCGGGCTGCCCCTCGACCGGGGCGAGGCCGGTGAGCATGGTCTCACTGGTTGGCATAATCAACGTATCGGACATCTGGTTATCACTCTCCCGGCTGGATATGACGCAGACACAGGATTTCCTGAAACATGCGCCGCCCACAACGATATGGCTAAGGCGGGCATGTTTAGGCCATCCACAACGTGGATTTCCAGCACAAAACAAACATATCACGCACCATGGGTGGCAGAATTCGCCGCATGAGGCCCATTCCGGGGCGCGCCTGTCACGTCACACATGTACAATGCGCGCTTCTATTCAATGATTTCCCATGCCGATGCAAGCCGGAGTCCATTGTCCCCGCCGCATGGATGACGCACATAGGAAGCATGAGTTCAGAATTTTCCGATCGCGACGCGCCCACCGCAGCCCCTGCCGCGCTGGCGCTTGATGCGGCCATCGCCGCCACCGGCCTGCATGTTGAAACCCGCGAGCGCCCCAAGCTCGAGCGCGTGATCGCCCGCAAGCTGGCCCCCGGCGCCGACCGGGTGGATGACGCCACCTTCCGCGCAGCATTGTGCACCGTGCGCCGCAAGCCGTGGGGCTCGCGCCTGATGGACCTGACCCGCCGGGCAGGCCAGGTCTGGGTCACCCGCGCGGATACGGAGGCTGCCGCCAGAACGGTCGAGACCCCCGAACCCGATGACGCCACCCTGCTCGCAGCCCTCAGCCCCGTGCTGCACGAAAAACTGCGCGCCCAGGGCGAGACCCCGCAAATGGCGGTGGAGAACATCCGCTCCGACCTGTTTGATGGCACCGGGCGCATGCTCTCGCCCGGTGAACTGCACACCCTGGCCCTGGCCGTGGCCGATGCGTTCGCCCTGCCCGACCCGGCCGCCTTTGCCGCAGGCCTCGATGCGGCGGAAAGCAGCCGCAAGGACCGCGATGCCCGCATAGAAGACACCGCACGGACCCGTCGGCGCGAGGAAGTGCAGCGCCTGCGCGATTGGGAAAAGAGCCTCGTGCCCTTCAGCGATGTGCCCGGCCTGCTGCGCTGCTCGCAGCGCGAGGCCCTGCGCTGGATTGCGGAAAACCGCCTGCCCGTCGCCCGCCGCGTGCCGCAGGCGGGCGGGCAGGAACGCTGGGAGTTCGACCCCACCGAACTCATGGCCCTACGCCAGAACCTGCCTGAGTGGCGGCGCGAAGGGCCGGAAAGCGATAAACGCGCCCCCCTCGCCCCCGACCTTGGCAACAGGCGCGTGGGCAATGCCGTGATTGCGCAGGTGGCCGCCCTTGACCGCTACGCAGCCCACTTCCGCACCGCGCGCGCGCTCAACCGGCGCATCACGCTGGTGACCGGGCCAACCAATAGCGGCAAGTCGCACACCGCGCTTGATGCGCTGGCGCGGGCCGAAAGCGGGCTGGCACTGGCCCCACTGCGGCTGCTGGCCCATGAGTTCCGCGAGTCGCTGACCGCGCGCGGCGTGCCGACATCGCTCGCCACGGGCGAGGAACGCATCGACGTGCCCGGCAGCCGCCATCTTGCCGCCACCGTGGAGATGTGCCCGCTGAACAACCCTGTCGATGTCGCCATCATCGACGAGGCCCAGATGCTCACCGACCCCGACCGGGGCGCTGCGTGGACGGCGGCCATCATGGGCGCCCCCGCGCGGCACCTGTTCATTCTTGGCGCACCGGACTGCATCCCCATGGTCCGGCGCATTGCCGAACTGTGCGGCGACCCGGTGGATGAAATCCGCCTTGAGCGCAAAAGCCCGCTGGTCGCCGCCGAGCGCGCGGTCAGCCTGCCTGAATTGCAGAAGCATGATGCGTTGATCGCCTTCTCGCGCCGCGAGGTGCTCGACCTGCGCGCCCTGCTGCTGGCCCACGGCAAGCGGGTGGCGGTGGTGTATGGCGCGCTCAGCCCCGAGGTGCGCCGGGCGGAGGCGCAGCGCTTCAATAATGGCGATGCCGACATCCTGATCGCGACCGACGCCATCGGCATGGGGCTCAACCTGACCATCCGCCGCGTGGTGTTTGCAGCCCTGCGCAAATATGACGGCAACCAGACCCGCGACCTCAACCCGCAGGAGGTCAAGCAGATCGGTGGCCGCGCCGGGCGCTTTGGCAAGCATGAGCAGGGAATCGTGGCCGTGCTGGAGGGCGTGGGCAGCCCGTCCTTCATCCACGCCATGCTGGCAGCGCCCCCCCAGCCGATCGAGGACATGCGCCCGCAGGTGCAGCCCGATGCCGATATCGTGCAGGCCGTCGCTGCCGAGATCGGGTCCGACAGCCTGTTCGGCGTGCTGGTGCGCATCCGCCGTGCGGTGCTGCGGCGCGATGACCCCAATTACCGGCTGGCCAACATGGAGCAGGCCTTCGCCATCGCCACAGCGCTCGAAGGCGTGCCGGATCTGACACTGGCCCAGCGCTGGGTCTATGCCATGTGCCCGGTTGATGACCGTGACAACGGCATCCAGCGCCTCGTGCACTGGGCGGCGGACCACGCCGCGGGCAACAGCGTGCCGCCACCGGGCACGGGCCGCCTGCCGCCTGCCGAACGCGCCGAGCGCACGGAACTTGAACGCGCCGAAAAGCGCCACAAGCGGCTGGTGGCATGGCGGTGGCTGGCCCTGCGCTTCCCCGAGGCCTACGTCAACCGCGAGGACGCGGAGGAAACCACCGCACGGCTCAATGACTGGATCGAGGACGTGCTGCGCCAGCAGAGCGTGCGCGCGCGGGCCACGTCCGCCTCCCCCTTCCGCCCCGACAGCCGCGCCAACCCACCGGGCCGCAGGGGAGCCAACCGCGATGGCGGGCCACCCAAGGGCAAACGCCCGCACCGCAAGAGGCGGTAAGCAGAACAGAAGTTTTTGGTGAAGCTTTCTTCAAAAAGCTTCAGAAGAACGCCGCCTTTTTGAAAAAAGGCGGCCCCCGGAAACTTCTATCCTGTTTTTAACGGATGACTTCAATTCCGCCCATATAGGGTCGCAGCACCTCAGGCACGGTGATGCTGCCATCCTCGTTCTGGTAGTTTTCCATTACCGCGATCAGGGTGCGGCCCACGGCGAGGCCGGACCCGTTGAGCGTGTGCACGAAGGCAGGCTTGCCATCGGCCGCGCGGTAGCGGGCATTCATGCGCCGGGCCTGGAAGTCGCGCGTGGTGGAGCATGACGAGATCTCGCGCCATGCCTTCTGGCCGGGCAGCCAGGCTTCAAGGTCGAAAGTTTTTGCCGCGCCAAAGCCTGTGTCACCCGCGCACAGCAGCAGGCGGCGATAGGGAATGCCCAGCTTCTCCAGCACCATCTCCGCGCAGCGGGTCATGCGCTCGTGCTCGGCGTCACTCTCCTCGGGCGTGGTGATGCTGACCATCTCCACCTTCTGGAACTGGTGCTGGCGCAGCATGCCGCGCGTATCGCGCCCCGCCGCCCCCGCCTCGCTGCGAAAGCACGAGGAAAGGGCCACCAGACGACGCGGCAGCACATTGGCGGGCAGGATCTGGCCCGAGACGCTGGCCGTCAGCGGCACCTCGGCGGTGGGGATGAGCCAGCGGCCATCTTCGGTGCGGAAGGACTGGTCCGCGAATTTGGGCAGCTTGTCGGTGCCGTACATGGCCTCATTATTGACCAGCACCGGCACGGCGGTTTCCTCATAGCCGTTATCGGTGGTGTGCAGGTCGAGCATGAACTGGCCAAGGGCACGCTCCATGCGGGCCAGTGCGCCGCGCAGCACCACGAAGCGCGCGCCCGACAGGCGCGAGGCGGTCTCGAAATCCATCAGGCCCAGCGCTTCGCCAAGCTCGAAATGCTCGCGCGGGGTAAAGCTGAATTCGCGCACCACGCCGTTGCGGTGCACTTCCACATTGGCACTTTCATCCGCCCCATCGGGCACGGAGGCGTCAAGCTGGTTGGGCAGGCGCTCGAGCGTGCCGCGGATCTGGCCATCGAGCTCGGCAACGCGGGTCTGGAGTTCTTCCATCCGGGCCTTGCCGTGGGCCACGCGCTCTTCCAGCGCCGAGGTATCCGCGCCGGATTTGCGCAGGCCCCCGATTTCCTTGGAGATCTTCTTGCGGCTGGCCTGAAGCTCCTGCAGTTCGGTCTCGGCGGCGCGGCGCTCCGTGTCCAGCAGCAGCACGCCATCGGCCACGGCGGGCGCCCCGCGCCGTTTCAGGGCGGCGTCAAAGCCTGCGGGGTCGGCGCGTAGGGCACGCAGGTCGTGCATCAGGGGGTCTCCTCGGTTTCTTCAGGCAGTCTGCGCGGCTCGACAAGGCGGGCGCAGAAAATGGAAATTTCGTACAGCCCGATCAGCGGCACGGCCAGGCCGGTCTGGGTAATGACATCGGGCGGGGTCAGGATGGCGGCGGCCACGAACGCGCCCACATAGGCGTAGCGCCGCACCTTCGCCAGTCCCTTTGACGTGACCAGCCCCACGCGGGCCATCAGCGTCAGCACCACCGGCAGCTCGAACGCCATGCCGAACGCCAGGATCAGCTTCATGACCAGCGACAGGTATTCCGACACCTTGGCCTGGAGTTCGATCTGCAGCCCGTCCTGCCCGTCCGCCGTCTGGAACGACAGGAAGAACTTCCACGCGGCGGGGAAGATGAAGTAGTAGGCCAGCGCCGCACCCATGGCGAACATGATGGGCGTTGCGACAAGGAAGGGTGCGAAAGCCCGCTTCTCGCTCTTGTACAGGCCGGGTGCGATGAAGATCCATGCCTGCACCGCCACCATGGGAAACGACAGGCAGGCCGCGCCAAAAAAGGCGACCTTCATGTAGGTGAAGAAGGCCTCGTACAGCGCGGTATAGATCAGGTGCGGCTGCTCGCCCTTCTGGCGCATGATGTCGCCAAGCGGCTTGGCGAGGAAGAAATAGATCTGCTCGGAATAGTAGTAGCAGACCGCAAAGCACGCCACGAACGACACCATCGACCACAGCAGCCTGCGCCGCAGTTCAACAAGGTGTTCGAGCAGCGGCATGGGCTGGTCATCAATGGCGTCCGGGTTGGGGTTTTCGTCTTGGGCGTCCATCGTGTTCCTATTCCTGCCCTGCATGGGTCACGCCAACGCGCTGGCCATTATGAATGACCCGCACCGGCGGCAGGAAGGCGGGGGGGGTAAGGCGCGGCAGTTCGGCGGCGATGCGCCGGGCGGTGCGCGGCGGCAGGAAATCGGGCGCATCGGGTGCGTCAACCTCCGCAGGGCCGGCATCCACAAGCGGGGGGATGTAATGGCGCGAGGGGATGGCCTGTTCGGGCAGCGATGATGCAGCAGGCATTGCCGCAGTTGCCGACATGGCGGACTGCGCGGCCTCATGCGTATCATCAAGCGAGCGGCGCAGCGCGCCATCCCCGTCAATCGCGTTCATGATCTTGTCGCGCACGTTCATGCGCTTGAGCTTGCCAAGCTGGTCGCGGGCCTCGGTCAGGTCGGCCTCGCGCACCATTTCATCCACATGCGACTGGAACTCGGTGGCGAGCCCGCGGGCCTTCTTGATCAGCCCGGTTACGGTGCGGATGGCGACGGGCATGTCCTTCGGCCCGATCAGCAGCAGGCCCACCACCCCGATCAGGGCAAATTCAGACCATGCGAAATCGAACATCAGCCGTTCCTTCCCTACCGCGCCCGCTCCCTGCGGCCCGCGCAAGACCGTACACCATCATCCTGCCCCCGCACACCTATCACGCCCCGGGCGCGTCAGGAACCTCATCCGGCGCATCATCCCTGCCCTCCGCCACGGGCAGGCCATCGGGCGGTTCGGGCGCAGGAGCTGCATCGGGCACATCCACCAGCAGCTCCTCGCGCCGGGGCAGGTCGCCCAGGTCCTTGAGGCCAAAATGGCGCAGGAAGCCGTTTGACGTGCCCCACAGGATCGGCCGCCCCGGCACTTCCTTGCGGCCCAGCGGCATGATGAGCTCGGCCTCGAGCAGGGTGTCGAGCACCTGCTGGCTCAGGCTCACGCCGCGAATGTCCTCGATCTCGGCACGCGTGCAGGGCTGGTGATAGGCGATGATGGCCAGCGTTTCCATGGTCGAGCGCGCCAGCCTGCGCGGGCGCGGCATGACGCGGGTCAGGCGCGGGGCAAGGTCAGGAGCGGTGCGGAACTGCCAGCCCCCCGCCACCTCCACAAGTTCCACCCCGCGCCCGGCATACTGCGCGCCAAGGGCGGCCAGCGTTGCCGCCACATAGGCATCGCGGTCGGCGGTATCATGCGGGATGCCGCCCTGCGCGCCGAGCACCTCGGCAATGGCGCGGGTACTGAGTGGGTCGGCCCGGGCGAAGATCAGCGCCTCGACAAGGCGGAGCGAAAAGTCCCGCACCGTAATGTCTTCCACCGCCCCTGGCGCGGGCGCAATGAGGTCAGGCTGCTCGGGGTCGTTCATCAGGTCCTCTCCCCTTCAGGTTGCATTGGGGCGGCGGGGTCTTGCCCCATCCGCTCACGCAGCAGGATGCGGCCAAACTGTTCCGCCTGCCGCAGTTCGATCGTGCCATTGCGCGCCATCTCCAGGCTGGCCAGCAGCGTGCCCGCCACGGCGGCCCTCCGGCCGGTCTCGGCCTGGGGGCCGGCACTGTCCGCCGCCGTGGCGGGGGGCAGGAAGGCCTCAAGCCCACACCAGCCCGCGGGCATGAGCGTGCCCAGCATGCGCCGCAGCCGCGCCAGCGCGTCCTGCACGGTCCAGAACCGTGGCGGGCGCGGCTGGTAGGTGGCCTTGCGCGCGCGCCGCCGCATGGCCGCCATGTAACCGCGCATGAGCTGCGGCACATCCACCGCCAGCCCCGAGCGGTCGATGGCCACGAGGCTTTCGGGCTGCCCGCGTTCAAACACCTCATGGCCAAGCTGGTCGCGCGCGCCAAGCCACCGCCCAAGCTGCATCATGCGCTCAAGCTCGAGCAGGCGCTCGTGCAGGAGGGCTGCCGCATCCTCGGCATCGGTGTCCGCGCCATCATCCTCGGGCAGCAGCAGGCGCGACTTGAGCCATGCAAGCCATGCCGCCATGACCAGCCAGTCCGCCGCCTGCTCCAGCCGCACGGCGGGAATGGCGCGGACCACCGCCAGGAACTGCTCGACAAGCTGCAGGATGGAAATGCGCCACAGATCCACCTTCTGCGCCCGGGCGAGTTCAAGCAGCAGGTCCATCGGCCCGTCAAACCCGTCAAGATGCACGATGGGCGAGGTCGGCTGCCCTTCAGCCATGGGGGCGGGCGTGCCAGCCGCCCACCCTGCCTCCTCTGGCTGGGTCATGGAATGCGCTCAGGAATGGACCGGTTCGCACGGCAGGCTTTTGGCCTTGACCTTCTCGCACACCGATGCGGCCTGCGCCTTGCTCAGCCCCTTGATGCGCAGGCGGTAGAACGTCTTGCCGCCCCGCTCCGCCTTGATGACGGCAGGCTGGTAGGAACCGAACACGCCGGGGTAACGGCTGAGCAGCTGGCTCCAGCTCTTGAGTGCCGCCTCCTGCGAATCAAGGGCGGCCAGCTGCACGCCGTAGGCGCCACTGCCCTCATTGAGCGCGCGCGGCACCGGCGGCGGCAGGGTGGCGGGCGATTCCTCGGCCTGCCTTGCCGGTTCCGCGGGCTTCTGGGCGGGCTCCTGCGGGGCAGGGCCGGACGGGGCGGGCGTTTCAGCCGGAGCCGGGGCAGTGGCAGGCGGCGGGGAAGCATTGCCGCCATCAGCGCTGTCGCTACCCGGTGGCGGGGCATACTGCCGGGCCATGGCATCGGGCTGGGGCTGCTCGGGCGGGGGCGAGAGACGCATCACGCCACCATCGGCGGCCATGCCATCGCCCGCGCCCAGAATCTGCATGCCCCCCGGATCGGCGGGCTTGACGCGCACCGGCCCCGGCGGGGGGCCGAGCACCGCGATGCCGCCTTCATGATGGCCAAACAGTGACCAGCCGCCAATCGCGATGACCAGAATGCCGCCAAGCCCCGCCGCGCCATAGACCAGCTTGCGCGTGAGCGGGTCATCGCCCAGCAGGCTGCTGCCGGCAAAGCGCGCCAGCAGGGCCCTGAAATCGGTGCCGCCCCTGCCGCCACGGGGGGGCGTGGCACGCGGGCCGATGTCATCGGCTGGCTCCATGGGCGCGCGCGCGTTCAGGTCGGGATTGGAATCCGTGCCCATGCGCTCGCGCGCGGTCGGGCGCTCGGCATAGGGATCGGGTGCGGCGGGGTTGTTCCGAAGATCATCGGGACCACCATTACGCGGCGTATCGTCAGGACTCATCGCATCTCCTCGACCGGCTGCACGCCGAGCACGTTCAGGCCCGAACGCAGCACGGTTGCCGTCGCCTCGACAAGGGCAAGTTTCGTACGGGTTGCGGCCACGTCATCTTCCTGCACGAAGCGCAGGGTCGTGTCATCCTTGCCCCGGTTCCACAATGCATGGAAATCGGAGGCCAGTTCATTGAGATAGAACGCAATGCGGTGCGGCTCATGCGCGCTTGCGGCCGACTCGACCATGCGCGGCCACTGCGCCATGCGCTGCAAAAGCGCCAGTTCCGCATCCGAGCCCAGCCCCGACAGGTCGGCGGTAGCAAGTTCGGCAGGCGTGAGGCCGCCGGGCAGTTTGCCCGCATTGGCAAGGCCTGCCGCCGCCCGCAGCACCGAGCAGCAGCGCGCATGGGCGTACTGCACGTAGAACACCGGGTTGTCGCGGCTCTGGGCCACAACCTGGTCGAGGTCGAATTCCATCTGCGCATCGGCCTTGCGGGTGAGCATGGTAAAGCGCACCGCGTCACGCCCCACCTCGTCAATCAGGTCGCGCAGGGTCACGAACGTGCCCGCGCGCTTGGACATGCGCACCGGCTGGCCATCGCGCACGATGCGCACGATCTGGCACAAAAGCACGTCAAGCACCGGGCGGCCATCGGTGGCCAGCGCCGCAACAGCAGCCTTCATGCGCGTGACGTAGCCGCCATGATCCGCGCCCCATACATCGACCAGCACGTCAGCGCCCCGGCGGATCTTATCGGCATGGTAGCCGATATCGTTGGCGAAATAGGTGTTCGAGCCATCGGACTTGCGCAGGGGGCGATCGACATCATCGCCAAATTCGGTCGAGCGGAACAGGGTCTGGGGGCGGGCTTCCCAGTCATCGGGCAGCTTGCCCTTGGGGGGGGCGAGCACGCCTTCGTAGATCAGGCCCTTTTCCTCAAGCTTTTTGATGGCGCGGTCGGTCTCGCCATCAGCCAGGATCTTCGCCTCGCTGGTGAACACGTCATGATGCACGCCAAGGGCGGCCAGATCCTCGCGGATCATGCCCATCATGGTATCGACCGCCTCTTTCTTCACGGTCTCGAGCCACAGGGCGGGGTCGGCGGGCTTCAGGCCGGGGGCGGCGAGGCTTTCGCCATGTTTGCGGGCCAGCGCCTCGCCCACGGGCACCAGATAGTCGCCGCCGTACTGGATGGCGCCGCCGGGCACCACGGCTGCGAATTCCTCCTGTGTCATGGTGGTGTGCAGCGCCTGCAGGTAGCGCCAGTACGTGGCCCAGGCCAGCGCGATCACCTGCGCGCCCGCATCGTTGATGTAATATTCCTTGGTGACTTCATAACCCGCCTTGGCCAGCAGGTTGGCCAGCACGTCACCCACCACGGCGCCACGGCAATGGCCCACATGCATCGGCCCCGTGGGGTTGGCCGAGACATATTCCACATTCACCTTCACGCCCCGGCCCGCGCTGCTCGTGCCGTAGGCCTCGCCCGTGCGCAGCACGTCACGCGCCACGGCCTGCCACACGGCGGGGGCAAGGCGCATGTTGACAAAGCCCGGGCCCGCTACCTCGGCCTGCGCAATGCCGGGCACGGAGGCCAGCGCCGTGACCAGTTCACCCGCGATCTCGGCGGGGCGGCGGCGGGCCGCCTTGGAGATGACCAGCGCCGCATTGGTGGCCAGGTCGCCATGGGCGGGGTCGCGGGTGGGCGTGACCTCGACGCGCTCAAGGGCTGCTGGGGGCAGGTCGGGCATGATGGTGCGCAGCGCATCGCGCACATGGGTGAGGTAACGGGCGAACAGACTGTCTGACATGCGGCTTGGTTTCCCAACAGATAACGGTAACAGGCCCGGTGGCCCGGCATGGTATGGCCCGCCGGCATCGCGCAAAAGCGGTGGCAGGCGGATGATCGTGCTGCGCGTGTTTCACCCCGGCGGGGACAGGTCCGTCAACCGTCGATATGCCTCCATCGCGCAGCGATCGGTCATCCCGGCACTATAATCGGCCACCACCCGGCACGCACCAGCCATATCACCCCCCGCGCGGGCGGCAGGGGCAGGCGCGCTGGTGACATCGGGCAGCGGGGTCATGTCGCTGCCGGGGATGGCAAGGATCGATTCGACCCTAAGCCGCGCCTTGCGCGCCATGCGGTTGACACGCCAGTGGCGGTACGGCCGGGCATACAGGAAATGGCGGATGGCCGGGCTGCTGGCCACCACGGGGCGGGCGGCATGGCGGATGCCATCGGCGCAGCACGCCGCCATACGGCCAAGGTCGGACCGCGCTGCGCCGATCTGGTCCATGGCCAGCGTGTTGATGACGTGGCGGATCGCCTCGTGGCGCAGGCATGGGCCGGCATTGCCGGCATCATGCGCGGGGGCGGCCGCACGGGCGGCGGGTGGGCGCACCAGCCACGGGGTGGAGCCTGCCACGGACCGTAGCGGTCTGGACAGCATAGGGTGCAGTGCTCATATAGGATCAGGACCAAGCCATGGATGAAACGGTAAAAGCCATACCGCCGTGCATCCATAACCCGCCCGCAGCCCGCAGCCAACATGAAGTGGCCCCGGCCTGCGGGCACAGATCATGGTGAAACCCGATGTCCACGCCCCCTTCCCCCCCGGCCGAGATGTTCCGCGTATCGGATTCGGCAGCACAGCGCCTGCGTGAGATCCTTGATGAACAGCCCCCCACCCCAACGGGCGAACCGGCGCTGCGGGTGGCGGTCGAGGCGGGGGGCTGCAACGGCTTTCAGTATAAATTCGCGCTCGAGCCTGAAACCCGGCCCGATGATATCGTCATTGCCGCAGGCACCGCCCGCGTGCTCGTTGACCCCGCCAGCATGGACCTGCTGAGCGGTGCCGTGCTCGATTTTGATGACAGCCTGATGGGCGCGCATTTCACCGTGCGCAACCCGCATGCGGCCTCCTCGTGCGGGTGTGGCACCAGCTTCTCGGTGGAATGATGAAATTCGTTACCTGGAACGTCAATTCCATCCGCCAGCGCCTCGACCATGTGCTTGACTACCTCGCCCGCGAGCAGCCCGACGTGCTGGCCCTGCAGGAGATCAAGTGCGCCACCGAGATCTTCCCCGCCGATGCGTTCAGGGCGGCAGGCTATGACAGCATCGTGGTGGGGCAGAAAAGCTATAACGGCGTGGCCATCCTCACGCGCCTGCCCCACGAGGTCACCCACACCGCCCTGCCCGGCTGGGAAACCGACCCGCCGCAGGCCCGCTATGTGGAAATTCGCGCAGGCGGGCTGATCTTTGGCAATCTGTACCTGCCCAACGGCAATTCAGGCGGCAGTGCGGGCTACGATTCCAAGCTTGCCTTCATGGATGCCCTTGCGCTGCACGCCCACGCCATGCTCGCGGCCGGGCAGGACTTCGTGCTGCTGGGTGACTACAATGTCTGCCCCACCGATGAGGACTGCGCGCCCGGCGCGCTTGCGCCGGATGATGCGCTGGTGCGCCCGGCCACCCGTGCGGCCTTCCGCCGCCTGCTGTGGCTGGGCCTGACCGATGCGCTGCGCGCGCTGCACCCGGCGGGGCGGTTCTATACGTTCTGGGATTACCAGGCCGCCGCCTGGCAGCGTGACAGCGGGCTGCGCATCGACCATGCCCTGCTCTCGCCCCGCGTGGCCGAACGGCTGCTGACCGCCCTGCCCGCGCGCGATGAACGCGGCAAGGCCCAGCCATCGGACCACGTGCCGCTGGCCGTTACAGTGGCTGGTGCTGCGGGCTGAGCGGGGCTGATGCCGGGCAGTGGTCGGGCACCGGCAGCAGCCGGAACTCGCGCAACGTGCCCGCCAGCCGGAACTGCCCGAAATCAAGGTCAAGCCGGTCGGCCACGCCGTTGGTGAAATAGCGCATGCCCTGCTCGAATATCGGCCCCATGTCGCGCGTGGTGGGGTTGTAGTAGGCAATATGCACTCGCTGCGCCCCAAGGGGGGCGAGGGCTGCAAAAGGCGTTGCCACCGGCGGCACCTCGCGCGCAAGCAGCAGCACATAGGTGTTCAGCGCCCCGGTCTCGACCGTGCCATCGAACAGGGGCGGCGCGATTTCGGTCCGGCCCGCCTGCCCTGCCGCAATCACGCTGGTGGTGTGCGCCACGGGGAACAGCGTGCCCGCGGGCAGCGCCACGTCATGCACGCTGGGCGCGGTATAATGCACCCTGCCGCCTGAGGGCCTCATATGGGCCTCGCCCGCTATGCGCGGGCTGGACTGGCCGTTTTCGCTCTGGTCGGCGCGGAAGATGAGGGATGAGCCATCCTTGTCCTCCAGCACCGCGTAATCGGAATCGCTGTCGTGTTCATCACCACCCCGGCCCACGGTGCGCACATGCAACTGCTGCTGGGTGGACCAGGCCGTGCACATGTCAGACAGCACGAAGGTCAGCCTGCCCTCCGCCGTCACCACATCGCCATTCCCCACGGCGGAAAGGGCAAGGTCATACACCGCCCGGTGCGCGGCCATGCCCGCAGGCGGGGCGGCCAGCGCCTGGCCGTGCCACAGCCCCACCGCCACCATGCCCGCCATCATGCCGCGATGAAACGCTCGCCGCACCCTGATGCGGCGCGCCGTGAGGGAGGGGTCCATCACGGCGTGCATGGCGCTCAGTCCTTCTTCTGGCCGGGCTTGGGGCGCGGCAGGTCGAGGGCAAGCGAGAGTTCCTTGAGCCGCTGCGGCTCGACGGGGGCGGGTGCGCCCATCATCAGGTCCTCGCCCTGCTGGTTGAGCGGGAACAGGATGACTTCGCGGATGTTCGGCTCATCGGCCAGCAGCATCACGATGCGGTCCACGCCCGGCGCCGAGCCACCATGCGGCGGCGCGCCATAGCGGAAGGCGTTGAGCATGCCGCCAAAGCGGGCCTCGACCTCGCTGGCCGGGTAGCCCGCGATCTCGAACGCGCGGATCATCACATCGGGCTGGTGGTTACGGATCGCGCCTGACGAGAGTTCGATGCCGTTGCACACGATATCGTACTGATAGGCCTTGATGGTCAGCGGGTCCTGGTTGAGCAGCGCGTCCATGCCACCCTGCGGCATGGAGAACGGATTGTGCGAGAAGTCGATCTCGCCCGTTTCCTCATTGCGCTCGTACATCGGGAAATCCGTGATCCAGCAGAAGCGGAAGGCGTTCTGTTCGATCAGGTCGAGTTCGGTCGCAACGCGGGTGCGCACGGCGCCCGAGAACTTGACCATCTCATCGCCCTTGCCCGCAACGAAGAACACGGCATCGCCTGCCTTCAGCCCCGTCTTGGCGCGGATGGCCTCGATGCGTTCGGCCTCGAGGTTCTTGGCGATCGGGCCCTTGCCGCCCTCTTCAGCGAAGATGATGTAGCCCAGCCCGCCAGCACCCGATTCACGCGCCCAGTTATTGAGCTTGTCAAAGAACGCACGCGGGCGGTCGCCCGCGCCGGGGGCGGGGATGGCGCGGATCTGGCCGCCATCGGCGGCGATGCGGGCAAACAGGCCAAAGCCGGAACCGGCAAACGCCTCGGTCACATCCGAGAGCCTGAGCGGGTTGCGCAGGTCGGGCTTGTCGCTGCCATAGACTTCCATGGCCGTGGCGTAGGGAATGCGCTCGAACGGGCCCTTGCTCACGATACGGCCACCGCCGAACTCACGGAACACGCCTTCCATCACCGGCTCGAGGGTGGCGAACACATCTTCCTGTGTGGCGAACGCCATCTCGAAATCGAGCTGGTAGAACTCACCGGGCGAGCGGTCGGCACGCGCCGCTTCATCACGGAAGCAGGGCGCGATCTGGAAATAGCGGTCAAACCCCGCCACCATGGCCAGCTGCTTGAACTGCTGCGGGGCCTGCGGCAGGGCGTAGAACTTGCCCGGATGCATGCGCGCAGGCACGAGGAAGTCGCGCGCGCCCTCGGGCGAGGAGGCGGTCAGGATGGGGGTCTGGAACTCGACAAAGCCAAGGTCCGTCATGCGCTTGCGCAGGCTCGCGATCACCTGCGCGCGCAGCATGATGTTGCGGTGCACCTTCTCGCGCCGCAGGTCGATGTAGCGGTAGGTCAGGCGCAGGTCTTCGGGGTAGTGCTCGTTGCCCGCCACCTGCAGCGGCAGCACGTCGGCGCTGGACTGGACCTCGATCTCTTTCGCGCGCAGCTCGATCTCGCCCGTGGGCAGGTTGGGGTTCTTGGTGGCGCCATCGCGCAGCACCACCTCGCCCGTCACGGTCAGCACGCTTTCCACGCGCACGCGCTCGGCGGTTTCCAGCACGGGGGAGCCCGCGGGGATCACGATCTGCGTCATGCCGAAATGGTCGCGCAGGTCAATGAACAGCAGGCCGCCATGGTCGCGCTTGGAGTGTACCCATCCGGAAAGGCGGGCCGTCTGCCCGGCATCGGCAGCCCGCAGGGCCGCGCAGCTATGGGTACGATAGGGATGCATGCTCTTGTCCTGATTCTACCAGATTTGGGGGGCACGGCCACAAGGGGCCGCACCCGGTTGCAGGCGCGACAAAGCCAATCCCGCCCGCGCCTGTCAAGGTCATAGGTAAGCAGCCCCGGCCTGCGGGGCCATGCTCACACGTATTCGGGGAAGAGATCGCACAGCCCGTCCGCCGTGGCGGGGCAGCGGCCACGCTCGGTAATCAGGCCGGTCACGAGGCGCGCGGGGGTCACGTCAAAGGCCGGGTTGGCGGCCTTGCTGCCATCGGGCACGAGCTGCACGCTGCTCACGTGGCCTGCCGCGTCACGGCCCTGGATATGGGTGACTTCGCGGCCATTACGCTCCTCGATGGGGATTTCGCTGACCCCGTCACTGATCGACCAGTCGATGGTGGTCGATGGCAGCGCCACCCAGAAGGGCACGTTATTGTCACGCGCCGCCAGCGCCTTGAGGTAGGTGCCGATCTTGTTGGCCACATCGCCCGTGCGGGTCACGCGGTCGGTGCCCACGATCACGAGGTCCACCTGGCCATGCTGCATCAGGTGGCCACCGGCATTATCGGCAATGACGGTGTGCTTCACGCCGTGGCGGCCCAGCTCCCATGCGGTGAGCGAGGCCCCCTGGTTGCGCGGGCGGGTTTCATCCACCCACACATGCACCTCGATGCCGCGATCATGCGCCATGTAGATGGGCGCAAGGGCCGTGCCCCAGTCCACGGTTGCGATCCAGCCCGCGTTGCAGTGGGTGAGGATGTTGACCGGGCCGGGGCGGCGGGCGGCAATCTCCTCGATCAGTTCCAGCCCCTGCCGGCCGATGGCCTCGTTCTGGATCACGTCTTCATCGCAGATGCGCCCGGCCTCGTCATAGGCGGCGGCCACGCGGTCGGCCTGCGGCGTGGTGCGCAGGCGCGTGAGCATGCGCTTGATCGCCCACGCCAGGTTGACCGCGGTGGGGCGGGTGGCGGCAAGGGCTGCGGCATCGCGCTCCATGGCCGCGTCACTGCTGTCATGGCGCAGGGCCAGCGCCAGCCCGTAGGCGGCCACGGCGCCAATCAGCGGCGCGCCACGCACCTGCATGGTGCGGATGGCATGGGCCACCTGATCGCGCTCGGTCAGGCGCAGGATGTCGAGCGACCAGGGCAGGCGGGTCTGGTCAAAGATATGGACCGACCAGCCATCATCCGCATCCACCCAGACACTGCGATAGGAGACGTTGTCAATTTTCATATAAGATTTGCCGCCATTCAAAAACCGGAACACACAAAAGGGCGCATAGGGAAGCATCCAGCCGGACCACGTTCAAGGCCCTGTTGCCTGAATACTTTGAATAAAGCCGCAGTTGCGGTTTTTCTGCCATAAGGCAGCGTAACCCGTGCCCGCATGGGCTGGGATCATACAGGCAGTCAGCCCGCAGGGCTAGCCGCGCGCCTCAAGCCTGAAAAAAAGAACATCCCGCCATGCAGGGCGCATGGCGGGATGGTCGTGACGCATCATTCAGCGCGGGGCAGTTCAGCCCTGCGGGCCGTCCGTCAGCGGCAGGCGCGTCAGGATCGTGGTCAGGCGCCGGGCGAAGCCGGTGGGGTCCTTCGGGCTCTCGCCATCCTGGATCCGGGCCATGTCCATCAGCGTCAGCGCAATATCCTGCACCGGGTCGCCATTCTTCACGCGGGTGGCGAGGTCGGCGATCAGCGGATGGGCCGGGTTGACCTGCAGCACCGGCGCCGTGTCGGGCACCTGCTGGCCGCTGCGCTTCATCAGGCGGATCATCTGCAGGTCCGGACCGGATTCGGGGGCGGCCAGCACCACGGCGCTGTTGACGAGGCGGTTGGTGCCCTTCACGTCGGACACCGCATCGCCCAGCGCTTCCTTCAGCGCGGGGATCACGACTTCCAGCGCGTCCTTTTCAGCCTGCGTTTCCTCCGGCGCGCCGAACTTTTCAAGATCGGTGTGGAACTGGCTGATATTGCGGATGGGCACGTCCTTGTACACGCCCAGGCGCTCGGGCCAGAACGAGTCCACCGGGTCGGACAGCAGCAGCACCTCGATGCCGCGTGCGCGGAAACCCTCGAGCTGCGGCGAAGAGGGCAGCATTTCCGTGCGGTCGCCGGTCAGGTAGTAAATGGCTTCCTGCTCGGGCTTCTTGCGTTCCAGATAAGCATCGAGCGTGGTCCAGCCTTCCTGCGTGCTGGAGCGGAAGCGGGCGATGGAAGCAAGTTCCGTGCGGTGGACCGCGTCGTCCCAGATGCCTTCCTTGAAGGTGGGGCCGAAATTGTCCCAGAACTTCTCGAAATCCGCCTCGTCCTTGCTGCGGGTCTTGAGCTCCGAGATCACGCGGCTGGTCACGACCTTGCGGATGCGGGCAAGCACCGGGGTGGCCTGCAGCATCTCGCGCGAGACGTTGAGCGGCAGGTCCTCGGTATCGACCACGCCGGTCACGAACCGCAGCCACGGCGGCAGCAGGCCGGCATCATCGGTAATGAACATGCGGCGCACATGCAGGCGGATCTGGCTCTCGCGCACCGGCTCGGCAAACTCGAAGGGCTTGCTGCCGGGAATGAACAGCAGTGCCGAGAACGCCATCGTGCCTTCGGCATGCCAGTGCAACGTGGCCCAGGGCGTATCGAAGTTGTGGCTTATGTTGCGGTAGAACTCGTTGAGCTGCTCTTCATCAATCCCGCCACGCGGCTTGCGCCACAGCGCGGTGCCCTTGTTGGCCGAAGTTTCCTCGCCATCATCCTTGACGATGGTGATCGGCCACGAAATGTGGTCGGCCCATTTGCGCACGATGGTTTCAAGCTGCCACGAATCGAGGAAGTCGTTCGCATCTTCCTTGATGTGCAGGATGATGTCGGTGCCTGCCTTCTCACGCGTGGCGGGGCTGATGGTGTAGTTACCCTTGCCGGTGGAGGACCAGCACCATGCCTCGTCACTGCCTGCGCGGCGCGAGATCACGTCCACCCGGTCCGCCACCATGAAGGCGGCATAGAAACCCACGCCGAACTGGCCGATCAGGCTCGGCTTGTCCTCAGGCTTGGCGTTGGCCAGTTCCTCGCCAAAGGCGCGGGTGCCCGAGCGGGCGATGGTGCCGAGGTTGCGGCCCAGGTCTTCCTTGCTCATGCCCGCGCCATCATCGCTGATGGTCAGCAGGCGGGCGTTCTTGTCGGGGTTGATGCGGATCTTGGCATCTTCAGGCAGGGCGTGCGCGCCATCGGTCAGGGCCTCGAAACGGCGCTTGTCAGTCGCATCCGCCGCATTGGCGACGAGCTCACGCAAAAAGATTTCACGCTCGGAATAGAGCGCATGCACCACAAGGTCGAGCAGGCGGCCGACCTCGGCGCTGAATTCATGCTGTTCGCCCGTGGCTTCGGGCGGGGTCGTGGTGGTCTGTTCCGTCATGGCTTATCCAGTCTGTCTGTTGCGTTGTCGTCGGGTTACAATTTGTATTGGATATGGAAAGCCCGGTCGGTTTTTCAATGGCCTGCCTTTAGGTTGGCGCTTTTGATCCAGCGGCCCTGCAAAACGCCGCCTTTTTGAAAAAAGGTGGCCCCCAGAAACTTTTCCATTTTATCAAGTTATTGTTTTCAAACGGTTTCAGTCAAAATCCGTAGGCAGGTCGGGGTTGGCGGCATGCTCGAACATGCGGGTCAACTGGCTGGGCAGCACGCGGCCAAGCGAGAGGTCGGTGGGCAGTTGGTCTGCCGCAAACCAGCCGATCTCCGATGTTTCGATACTGGTCTCGGCGCTGCCGCCGGTCAGTTGGCAGATGAAATACAGCGTGCAGCATGAAAACAGTCCGGGCGGGTGGCCCTGCCGGTCGCGGTCCCACACGGCGGCGAGCTTGGTCACGCGCACGCTAAACCCGCTCTCCTCGCGCACTTCCTTCACCGTATTTTCCACCGGGGTCAGGTTCACATCCGCCCAGCCGCCCGGCAGGGTCCAGCGGTCACGGTCCAGCACCTCGCGCACCAGCAGCATGCGGCCCTGCGCATCGAACACGGCGGCGCGCACCGTCAGCTTGGGTGTGGCATAGCCGTCCTGATCGCTGAACAGGTCAAGCACGCGCGCTATGTCGGCATCGCTGCCCGCGGCCATCATGTCGGCTGCGATCTGCCTTATGCTTTCATAACGCTCGCGATCAAACGGGCTTTCGGCATAGGCCAGGCCACTCTGGGCCAGTGCCTGCAGGTCACGGGCCCAGATGAGCCATTGCGGGGTTGTCATGCGTTTTCTCCTTGTGGCGACCAGCCGGGCGGAGCCAGTTCAAACTGGCTGAAAACAAAGGCGGGCGCCACCTGGCAGCCCATCAGGCTCCACGCTCCCGCGCTTTGGGCCGCCTGCCATGCCCCCGGCGGCACCACCGCCTGCAGCACCTGGCCTTGCGTGGGCAGCGGGCCGAGCATGATCCGCTCGATCGGGCCCCCCTCCCCGTCCGCAATTTCAAGCAGCAATGGGCTGCCACCCTGCCAGCACCAGATCTCGGCTGCATCAACACGGTGCCAGTGCGAGCGCTCGCCGGCTGCCAGCAGGAAGCTGATGGTCGAGACCGCGCCGCGCGGGCCATCGGCGGGGGTGTCACGCCATATTTCGCGGTAGCTTCCCCCTTCAGGGTGGGGGCGCAGGCCCAGCAGGTGCCGCACGGTCTCGGCAGGGATGTTGGGGTCTCGCAAATCTGTCATGGGGTGTGGCTCCGGTCATGATCGCATGCTCCGGCGTAGCCCTCCTGCCGCCGGGCTGCAAACGGCAGGGAAATAAAGAATGAAAGTTTCTGGGTGCCACCTTTTTTCAAGAATGCAGTGTTCTTCGAAGCTTTTTGAAAAAAGCTTCACCAAAAACTTCCTTATGATTCCTGGACGTTTGCTGAGCTGGCTTTTCAAACAGTCTCTAAGGGCGGGCTGGCCCTCTTGCCTGCCCTTCTGGCGCAAAAGCGAGAGTCTGGTCGGTATAGGTTTCCACCACCTCGCTAAAGGCACGTCCCTGCCCGTCGCGCAGCACGGCGCGCTGGCGCACGATCTCGGTCGGGGCCACGATCATTGTCCCCGCGGCCCCTCCCGGCCACGGTGACCACAGCCGCGTAAATTCCAGCCGCTCGCGGGTAAAATGCAGGGGCGCCACCACATGGCCGAAGGATGTATCGGTCTGCTCGAGCGTGGCATTCATCTGCGGGGTCAGCAGGCCGGGCACATACCAGTTATCCGCCACCGAAAGCACATACGGGCCGCAGGCCAGCTGCACCTGTCGGTGCCGCACGGGTTGCGTGGCACTCACGCCCAGATCGGCCCGCACCCGCGCGGGCACGGGGTCAGGCTGCGGCAGGGCTGCCTTGCGCGCCACCACCACGGGGCGGGCAGCCATATGATGGGTTGCACACCAGTCCTCCAGCGCCAGCGTGGCGCTGGGGTGGGTGAGCAGGGTTATTTCCAGCTCCTGCACGCTCATCATCAGGCGCGCGCGGTGATCTGGCGTATCGGGCCATGAAAGGCCGGCTGCCTGTACAGGGCTGGCAGCCAGCAGGCCAGCCCCCATGGTCGCAGCTACCAGCAGCCCCCTGCCCATCACGTTCCGCCTCAGGGCGCCATGGTCCGGCCATGCAGGTGCATGGTGGCCTGCTGGCTGTCATCAGTAGCGCATGATGCAAGCCACACGCGGAAGCTGCCTGAGGGTACGCTCCACCGGTTATGCCTGCCATCGAAATGCGCCAGCAGGCGCGGGTCAATCTGCACCGAAACTTGGCGGCTCTCGCCAGGTGCCAGGCTGATGCGCTGCCAGCCCGCAAGGCGGCGCGCACCGCCGTCGGGCAGGCCGACATAGACCTGTGGCACATCCACGCCCGGCCGCGTGCCAGTATTGTGCACGTTGAACGTGGCCGTCACCTGCCCGTGGCGTTCGGCCACCTTCAGCCCATCGGTGCTGAACGTGGTGTAGGTCAGGCCATAACCGAACGGATAGAGCGGCTTGAAGTGGTTGCGGTCGAACCAGCGGTAACCGACATCGCTGCCTTCATCGTAAACCAGTTCCTGATCGGTGTGGAACTGCATCTCGAACACGTTATCCGCCGTCACCCCTGCAATATCGGGGTGGGCAAGCTGCGATTCCGCCTGCGGGAAGGTCATGGTCAGATGGCCCGAAGGGGCCACCTTGCCAAACAGCAGCCGGGCAATGGCCGGGCCACCGCCAGAACCGGGGAACCATGCCTCGAGCACGCCCGCAACACTGTTGTTCCACGGCATCAGCACCGGATCGCCGGTTTCCATCACCACCACCGTGCGCGGGTTGGCGGCGGCCACCGCCGTAATCAGCGCATCGGCATTGTCATCAAGGTGCATGCTCGGCGCGTCCATCCCCTCGAAGGTGAACTGCGTGGCGTACACCACCACCACGTCGGCCGCCCGCGCCGCCCGCACGGCAGAGGCGATATTGGTGCCGGAATCATAGGTGATCCGGGCGTTCGGCGCCTCGGCCTTCATGGCCTTGAGCGGCGAGGACGGGAAATAGACCGGATCGCCCGGCCATTCCTTCTTGCCCGGTCCCTTCACCGCCTCGCCACCGATGGGCTCGACCTGGCTCGAGCCCCCGCCCGAAATCACGCCCGCATCGGCATGGCCACCAATGACGGCAATGCGCGCGGTAGGCGAAAGCGGCAGGATGTTGCCCTGGTTGCGCAACAGGACCGCGCCTTCCTCCTCGTCCTTCTGGGCCACGAGGGTGTCGGTCACCACATCAAGCGGCTGGCGCTGCGGCGGCTGGTCGACAAGCCCGACTGCAAGCAGCGAGCGCACGATACGCTGCGCCATGTCATCAATGCGCGCCTGGGGCACGCGGCCTGCCTTCACATCGGCTGCAAGCAGGGTGCGGAAATAGGGTCGGGCATCGGTATGATCGCCCGCCGATTCCTGGTCCAGCCCCGCCAGCGCCGCGCGCGCGGAGGAATGCGTGCCTCCCCAGTCGGACATGACAAAGCCGGGATAATGCCAGTCCTGCTTCAGCGTCTTGGTCAGCAGGTAGGGGTTTTCACACGCATACAGGTCATTGACGCGGTTGTACGAGCACATGACCGCACCGGGATGACCGGTTTCAAGCGCGATCTCGAAGCCCAGCAGGTCACTCTCGCGCATGGCCACGGGGTCGATATCGGCACTCATGGTCATGCGCGAGGTTTCGAGGTCGTTCATCGCATAATGCTTGAGCGTGGAGATCACATGCTGCGACTGCACGCCCGCAATGGTGCTGCCCACCATGCGCCCGGTCTGCAGCGGATCCTCGCCCGCATATTCAAAGTTGCGGCCGCCGCGCGGGTCGCGCGTCAGGTCAGCCCCGCCGCCAAGCAACACGTTAAAGCCGCTCTGCCACGCCTCACGCCCGATCATGACACCGGCCTGCCGCGCCATGTCCATATCCCACGTGCTGGCCGTGGACAGGCCGGACGGCAGCGAGACCGCCGCACCATTCTTGCGGATATGCGCCGGGTTGCGCACGCCAAGCCCCGCATCCGAAATCTGCAGGTCAGGCAGGCCCGAGCCCTTGGGCGCGCGCAGGTAAGCCGCCGAACCCAGGCCCCCCGGCGGTGCCACGCTGCCGTTGAAGCCTCCGCCATCAACGCTGAACAGCAGGGACATCTTGTCCTCAAGGCTCATCGAGGCGAGCATCTGCCGCGCCCGCGTGTCTGCCGGGTCGCCCCCGTTATCATGGGCATGCCGCGCGAAGGCAGGCGCCTGGGCCAGCGCCATGCCACACGCCACGGCGGATAACAGGAATATCTTGCGGGACAGTCTCATATGGCAGGCTCCTCCTTCAGGGGCTGGACAGTGGCGGCACGGGCGGCCTGCACCCGTCATTTCCTCAACCCAGTTGTGAAGCACCCTGCCCCCGCGCCGCATGATCTAGCGCAAAAACAGGGCAAAGAGTGGGGGCCATATATGCAAAAACCCTGCCTACAGGGCATGAACACGCCTGTGGGCAGGGTTTTGACGCAAATGGCGCGACTGACAGGGATCAGGTCGCGGCGCTGCGGGTGCGCATGTACAGGATAACCGTCTGGGCCGGGACCGAGTTCAGGTCTTCCGCGTCGATATCACGCGTCACGACATAATCACCGAATGCGCCGGGCTGCGACGTGATCCAGCGGCCATAAAGCCCTTCCAGCACCGGGGCGAGCCATGTGCCGGCAGGCTCACCGGCGCTGCCCACCTGCGGCAGGTCTTCATGCACGATGCGCATGGCCTGTTCTTCCGCCAGCAGGTCCAGCTTCACGTAGCCCCAGTTGATCATGGACAGCAGGGCGTTCAGCTCGATCTGAAGCTGGTGGATGGTGTTGCACAGCGGCGGCTGGAAACGACCAGCCATACCCCGGCCGACCTCGCGCAACAGGTCATTGCGGACCTCGATCCCGGCCTGATCATCGATCTCCCAGGACAGGGCCTGCAGGAAAAGCGAAAAGTCCGGTTTTGCGTTCAAAGTTGTCATTACTGGTCCATAATAAGATAGTGTGCGGAAATCATGGCGCCGCTTTCAGTCCAGTTACCGGCCTTCTGATAGCGCCCCGACAGATCAAGACGAACATTGCGTGTAAAGCGATAGCCCACCCTAGCATTAAAGCCACCGGTAAGACCAGCAATACTATCCCCAGGATAGTAGGCGCTGTTCACCGTTTCCTCCGACAGATATTCCGCCGGCGTGGCGCTCGCCGAGTAATTCGAGGCGATGGTATTGGCGCCGGACTGCAGCAGCGATGACGTGGGGAAGAAGGGTGCCGAGTGCTCGTGGAACACCTGGTAGCCCACGCTGCCCGTCACGTCCCAGTCCAGCCGCTTGTGCTGGCCCGCATAGCGCACCGGCACGGTCGCCGCGTAATAGGATTGCGGCGAGAAGTAACCACCCTGCCCGTAGGTGTAGAAATCCTCGTTCTTGGCATAACCGAAATAGGTCAGGCTCACGCCAATGCGCACCAGCATGTTGGCGTTATGCCACACCAGCGTATTGGCGCCGATGCCCGCTTCACGCTCGCTGTTGCGCTGCACGTTCTTGCCGGTCTGGATGGCGTAGCCACCGCCACCATACAGGATGGTGTTGCCCAGTGTCGCCTCGACCTGCCCATGGAAGTGGTTGGTCACGACGCCGCCCCATTCGCTGCCCCACTGCTTGGACAGTGCCTGACCATAGACCTGGCGGGCATACCGGCCAAGCGCGCTGTTGTAGTTCGTGTCACGCAGGCCACCATAGGACAGCACGCTGTTGGTGATTGACCGGCGCTCGGCACTGACACGGAACGTGACCGGCCCCACGCGCGGCGAGAACTCGACACCGCCCAGCACGTTGGTGATGGGGAAGCCGATGGGCGACGCACCCACATCGGCCCGCACCCAGCTATTGCCAAACTGCACATCCGGCGCAAACCCGGCCTCGGCCGTGCCAGCGGCGATGCGCTGCTGGTTCTTGCCCGCATTGGCATAGCTGTCGTACTGGTTATACGCCTCCACGCCCATCATCGTGCCATAACGCGGCACATCATAGACGGAGCCTGCGTTGAGGTTGCCCGACCAGATCATCGTTGGCGTGATCGAGAAGGTCAGGGCGGAAGCACCGGCCTGCAGCGGCAGGCGGCCCACAATGGGGATGTTCGCTTCCGTCAGGCGGCCCATGCCGTGCTCGCCCGAACGTGACCGGAACCCGAGGCCACCATCGATGGAGGGGGCAAGGTTCTCACGCAGCGTACGGATCTGCCCGGCAATGGAGGAGAGCATCTGGTCCGACGTATCGGGCGATGCCGCCTCGGCGCTGTAGGAGCCACCGGTCACAGGCGCACCGAGTTCCGTCTGGTGCCCGTAGCCACGCGGGCGGAACGGGTTGGTCGACGGCGGGGCAAGCGCCTCTTCCTGCGCCACGGCCGGGCTGGACGAAGCCCGCGTACCCTCAACCTGCTGCAGGCGCAGGTCATAGGCCCGACGCAGATCCTCGATGGTGCGCTGTCCATGGCCATCGGCCTGGTCGGCCACAGCCATGGCCAGCCAGGCACGTGCATCCATCGGGCTTTCCTGCACGCCATCCATGGCGAGGCGGGTGGCAAGGCTGTTGTGGTCGCTGTTGACCGCGGCCTGCACCGCAGCCTGCCGCGCATCAAGATCCTGCGGGTTGTGCCGCAGCACCGCGAGGTCGATCTCGAGCGCCTTGCCCGGCTTGCCGTGGCCGTTATACAGCCGCGCGAGCGCCAGCTTGGGCGATGTCGCCTCCGGGTCGGCCTGCAGGGCGGGTGCCAGATGATCATAGGCCTGCGCCTGGTCGCCACGCTGGTTGAGCAGGTCGGACTGCGCCACCGAGATGCCCATGCGCAGCTGCTGCAGCGTCTGTACCTGCTCGGGCAGCAGCGCATTGCCCGCCGCCGAGCCCGTGCCATCACCCAGCGGGGCCAGCAGGCGCGCGGCCGCCACAGGGTTGCTGATCTTCATGTATTCGGTCGCGTAGGACAGGCGCTGGTCGGGCGAAAGATCGATGGTGCGCGTCGAAGCGATACGTAGCGCCATGCGGGCATGCACCATGTCGCCACGCTGGCGGAACAGGTCTGCCACCGCCACGCCACGCGCGCCGGTCGGATCAGGCTGGGAAAGGGCCTCGCGGATCAGCGGCACCGGGTTGGACACCATGGACAGGCGGCTGGCCAGATCCTGCTTGATTTCCATTTCCTCGGCAATAGAGCGGATCGCGGGGGAATAGTCCGCAGGCGACAGGCCGGCCAGAAGCCGGCGGGTCATCGCATCATTGCCACTGCCATAGGTGTACAGGATGCCAGCCTGACGGTCCTGCGCGGTCACGGGATTGGCCAGGATGGGCTGCATCACGCGCCCTGCTTCAGCCACGTCACCCTGCTGCTGCAGCGCATTGGCAAGGTTGATTCGTACCCACGGGTCCCGCGGGGCCTGGGCCATCGCTTCGCGCAGGATGGAAACCTTGCGTGCTGAATCCGATGTCTGGGACGCAGCCGCCATCAGGCCGGAAACCTCGATTTCGCCCACCTGGCTGGCATATTGCGGGCTGACACGCGAGAGGAGCTGGCGTGCTTCCGCCGTGTTGCCCTGCGCCATGTCCACCCGCGCCAGCCCCATCAGGGCCAGCTGGTTATTGGGCTCACGCGACAGGATGCCACGATATTCCTGCTCGGCGGCGGCGACCTGCCCGGTCGAGCGCTGCAGGTCGGCCAGCATGAGCGTCGCGCCGGTGTACTGCCCGGGCTCGCGGGCCAGCGTGGCGAGCTTCTGCTTGGCCTCGGTATACTGGTGGGCTGCGATCAACTGGCGAACGGCGGCATAATCCCCGCTCACCGCCATGCCCGCCAGCGCCGGGCGCCAGCGATCCGCGGTCTTGGGGTCGGCGGCCATCGCTTCTTCAAAATAGCGGTGCGCCTCGGCGGTATCGCCCTGCCGCATGCTCACGAGCCCCATGCCGCCAAGCGAATCAGCATCATGGGAGTTGATCTGCAACGCCGACTGGAAAGACTGCTCGGCAGCGGAAAGACGGCCCGCATTAAGCTGCTGGTAACCGGCCTGGCGCGCAAGGCCCGCCTTGTCCGGCGGACCGCCGGGGGGATGGAGCATATGCTCGCGCAGCGCGGTATCATTGGGGTGGGCTGAAAGCCACTGCTCCATGAGGGGCTGCGTATCCGCATTGACCGGCAGCCAGCTCAGGGTCTGGCGGTAGGATTGCGTCGCGGCGGCGGCCTCGACCGGGGCCTGGCTGCGGAAGGATTGCAGGTCCTTGAGCCGGGTCAGGCCTTCCATGCGGGTCGAGGTGTTATAGGTCAGGGTCTGGGCAAAGGCGAGCTGGGCGCGGTAGTCCTGCGGGTTGGATGCAACGATCCCGGCAAGCCCGGCGCGGGCCTGGTCCCACTGCGACGGCACGCCCGCCATGGTCTGGTAGTATTCCACCGCGAGCGAACGGGGCGGCTTGCCACCGTGGAACAGCTTCTGGTACCCCGCCACCGCCTGCGCGTTCTGGCCCGAACCCGCCAGCGAGCGGATCTGTGTCAGGTCGCCCTGGGAAATGGCCCGCTCGCTGAGCAGGTCACTCAGGTTGCTGGCCGCAGCACTGCCCGGTGCCACCTGCTGCAGGTGGCGCAGCGTATCGGCGGCCGCTTCGCGGTTGCCAATGGCCGTCTGGTATTCACCCTTTACTTCCAGCACGTCAGGGGAATTGGGGGCGATGCCTTCCGCATTCTGCAGAGCCTGGCGGGCATTCTCATATTGCTGCTGCTGAAGCCAGAAGCGTGCCTGCTGCAACAGGATCTGCCGTGGTGCCGCGGCAGAAGGGCTGGCGGCGGCGGTGGTCATGGCAGTGGAAGCCTGCTGCGCGCGCGCAACAGGAACCGCCACCAGAACCGTCATGCAACTGCTGGCCAGCAGGGCACCTGAAAGCGAAAGGGCGTATCGCCTGTTCATGATCACGTTCCCTGCCTTTCTTCCTGCAACTCACGACGGCGGCGCAGAGCATGCTTGGCCAGGGCGCGCACCAGGACAGCCACCACCAGAATGCACCCGAACAGGCCAACCAAGATCACGCGGCCGGGATGGTTGTGCATATACCAGTCAGGCTTGAGCCACAGCGGCACGGTGCCAACCGTATACAGCGGCGAACTGCGGTAGGATGTCAGATCATCACCATGCGCCAGCACCAGGTCACCCTGGATCTTGGCCTGGTTCTTGCGTTGCGCCAGGATCTGCACGAGGTTGTTGAGCCCCTGCCCGTCACCCGAAAGCAGCGCGAGCACCGTCCGTCCCGATGCCAGCGGCGATTCCGCCTCGACCATCGCGGCGACGCCACCGGTCAGCGTGCTCTCGACCTCGGTCGGAGCCGTCTTGCTGATGGCCGACATGGGATCCTGGAACAGGTTCCACACACCGCTCAGCGTCGAGCGCAGGGCCATGTGCAGCCGTCCATCCGAAATCTGATAGGCCGAATTGCTCAGCAACTGCGAAACGTCACCGCTATTGGCCAGCGTGGACAGGACAATCAGGTTCCGGTCCGCCACGTCATTCACATGGTCGCTCGAGACCACATCCACGCCGGACACCGGATACCATGTCGTCGCCCCCATGAAGCCCATGAGGTCGAGATAGGCGCTGACTATCATGCCATTGGGGTGCGCGGGCAGCACCACGGCCGAGCGCGACAGGTCGGCATAGGTCGTGAACGGATAGCCGGCACTGGCCATGAAGGCGAGGTTGGGCATCTGGGTGATGTGATAGGAGTTGGACAGATCGATCGTCGAATCCGGGTCAACGCCCATATGGAAGGTGCTCGGGCCGGGTTTGCAGCCCGGCTCGGCCATTGCCGCCATCTCGAAATAGAACAGCAGCTGGTTCTGGCCAAAGACCCGGTAGGGCGGGATGGCCATGGTGTGCTGCTGCACGCTGTCATTACGACGGCCAATGCCCACGCGCCGCAGGATCTGGTCCAGCGTTGAATCCGGCTCACGCAGCGGATAGGCCTCAAGATAGGTGTCGTTGATACCGATATTGAGCGATGAGCGCGACACATCGACGATCGGCCCCGGCGGCGCGCGGAAACGGACGTTCAGCTTGTACGGCCGATCGCGCCACGTATACAGATCAGGCGAGACACGGAACGGCACCGATAGCGGGCCAGGCGCGTAACCTTCAGCCTGCAGGGAACTGTCTGGCACCAGCTCACCCAGGCGGACCGGACGGTTGGTGGGAATGAAGGAAGGCGCGTCATTCGCCACGCGGGCACCCACATCAATCGGCGCCACGTCCATGCGGTTGGCTGTTGGCAGGGTGCTCGAGCCGAAACCGATGCCCTTGCTCGCGGTCATGACCTCATCACGGTCGCGCCCCGTCACAAGCAGCACCGTGCCGTTGGGATCGGACGGGTTGGCCACTTCCATGAGCGTGGGGCCATTGACCGACTGGCGCCCGAGGGCGGAAGGCAGCTCGTCGGCCACGCCAACGACAACGGCATTGCCCGTTTGCGGAATGGTGGAGAAGACCGGGAAGGTCACGCCACGGAAATCGGTCTGCTGACCGAACCACGATGCCAGGATGCCCGTCGCCTTCAGCACTTCGGGATCAAATGTCTGTGCGAGAACGAACGGAATCACGATCTTCTGCTTTACGTTCTTGTCGAAGAACGGCTGGGGCAGGCGTGACAGCTGGCGATGGGGGGGAAGCGGTATGGTGGTGATCTGCAGTTCGGAGTGCTCGGACACGCTGGCCCAGAGCAACCCGTTGCTGGGGTCCGTGCAGCCCTTCGAGCTTGAAGCGAAGCTGAAGTTCAGCCGGTTGCCGCTGATGAAGAAGATGGGGTTGATATCAAACGAAAGCGGCCCAAATGTAGGATGGGTGGGGTCAGGCCGCAGCGTGCCGATGAACTGCTCGTTCAGCGTGATCGTAACCGCGCTGGTATCCGGCTGGAGGCTGGGCGACATCGCACCCGACACGACAAGCCGCGCCGACGTGACCAGCTGGTCGGCCGGAATGCCGAACTGCAGGCCCTGCAGCGTGGCGGCGCCCTGCATTTTCAGGGCACTCTGCGCACCGAGTTCCTGCAGTGAGTATGTATGCACCGTTGCAACGTCAGACGCGGCAATGGCGTTCTCGGCATTATCCACGACCGCATCAGCCGCGCTGGCTGACGTGGCATCCGCCGCCGGGGCGGTTGTGGCGGGCTGGCCCGCGCTCGCGGCGGCGGGCGTGGCAGCCTGCGGTGCGGCGGCGGGGAGAGGCGGCAGGTCGGAACCTGCGGGCTGCGAGGCTGGCGCCTTGGAGGCAACAGGCGCAGCCTGTGCCCCCGTTGCAAAGACCAGCAGCGCGATCAGGGACACCATTTTCATATCACGAGGCCGCACGGCTGATCTTTCCTTCCTGTGTCTGTCCACTCTGGATGGTTGTGGGCTCCCTGCGCTCAACCGGTAGTGCAAGTGGTTTATTTTTTGGACGACTATTGGCCATCATTTTGCCTTTTTTGCGGAACAGCGCCTTGATGCTGAGCAGCAGACTCCACAGGCTGCGTAGCGGCCGGTCTTCCTCGTAATTGTTCCATTGCAGCCAGGCATCGGCCCGCCCGAACACGAAGCGGACAATATCGCGTTCCGTATCAAGGTCATTATTGTCCCATGTGAACACGGCCTTGCCGCCCTTGCAGCGCAGCATGGTGGCGGGGATATCGATCTCCTCGCCATCAAGCACGGCATGGAGGCGTGTCTTGATCGGCCCCGTGGTTATGTCGGGCCAGGGCATGTGGACGGCGACACCACCCATGGAAACATCCTGGGTCATGCCCGGCGTCGCGTTATGGTAGGTATTGGGCTGCCCCTCGGCCGGTGCTTCATAGACCGTGACCGGGATATGCGCCTCGATACGATGGCTGTAACGGACCTGTTTCGTCTCACGCCCCACGGCAATGGCCGCAAGGAGGATGATGAGACTGATCATCGCCCAGATGCAGTTGAGTATGTAAGCACGCATGGCAATGCCATCGAGCTGGCTGTAATGCACGATCAGCTCGAACAGACCGATCAGCAGCCCCAACGTCATGATGCCGGCAAAAATGATGTTGGGGTAGGTCGCGCCAAGGTCGAATTCCTCCTCCTCCAGCACGCCACCCTTTTCCGTCACGTTGAACTTGCCCTTGGAGGGGAACATCAGGGTGATGATGGTCACGCGTACCAGGAACAGCGCCATGGTGGTTTCGTACACTTCACTCCAGAACGAATAGCGCCAGCCCTTGTTCACCTTGGCGGCGGTTGCGATGGAGTGGAACATGTGCGGAAGGGCGTAGGCCGCCACGGCCGTCACCGAGGCGGCGATGATGTTCTGGCCGAAGAACAGGAACGCCAGCGGCGAGGCAAGGAAGCTGACGCGCGGAATGGCGAAGAAGAACGACGTCATGGCCGAGAGGTAGCACAGCCGCTGCCCCATCTTCAGGCCGCGCCCGAGCATCGGGTTATCCACGCGGAAGATCTGGATCATGCCACGCGCCCAGCGCATGCGCTGGCCGATATGGGTTGTCAGGCGCTCGGTGGCCAGGCCACTGGCAACGGGAATGCGCAGGTAGGCGGTGGACCAGCCACGGCGCTGCATGCGCAGGGCGGTATGGGCATCTTCCGTCACGGTTTCAACCGCGAAGCCGCCAATCGATTCAATGGCTTCACGCCGCAGGATGGCGCACGAACCGCAGAAGAAGGTGGCATCCCAGAAGTCGTTGCCATCCTGAATGACGCCGTAGAACAGGTTGCCTTCCGGCGGGGTGCGATACCCCACGGCCAGGTTACGCTGGAACGGATCGGGGGAATAGAAGTGATGCGGCGTCTGCATCAGGGCAATCTTGCGGTCAGCGACCATCCACCCCATGGCGATCTGCAGGAACGCGCGTGTCGGAATATGGTCACAATCCAGGATGAGAATGTAATCGCCGGAAGTCTGCTTAATGGCGTGGTTGAGGTTACCGGCCTTGGCGTGAGCACTCTCTACGCGCCCGATGTAGAGACAGCCGCACTCCTCAGCGAACTGCTTGAATTCATCGCGCACGCCATCATCAAGAATATAGACATTCACTTTATCGGGCGGCCAGTCGATGCCCAGAGCGCCCAGCACGGTCAGGCGCACAATGCTCAGCTGTTCATCATAGGTCGGGATGAAGATATCGACGGTCGGCCAGTCATCAACATTGTCAGGCAGGAGCAGCGGGGCACGATGGAGCGGCTGGATGGTCTGGAAATAGCTGAGAAACAGCATGTACAGGGCATACAGCTCGGCCATGAGCAGGGTTACGCCCAAGCCCCCCTGAATCCAGGTGTCGAAGTCCAGCGTCTCGGTCAGGCGCCATGTCAGGTAACGCAGCGAGACCAGCGCCGAGAGCACTTCGAGAAAGATCTGGGTGCGCCTGCTCTTGCCACGCCCGACAATAAAAAAGACGAGCACACACACAAGTGCCACAATAAGCTGTTCATTAATGGACAGCGTAACCGTGGTTGCGGCGATAAGTGCACAAAGCCCCAGCGCTCCAACTATGTAGCTGGCCCCACGCAGTGACAGTATCTTGTTGGAAAAGCGGTCTAGCCTACTCTCCGCGGGTACTGGCGACTGAACCTCTGACATCAATAGCTCGTCCGATAATAAATACTGATAAAACAGGTAGTTATATATTCAAAAGAAAACCGTCAGACGCATTCGGTCCGTCATGTCGCCTTTCGGCCCGCAGCGAGCGCGGGGCGGGGGAAAACCTTCCCCCTTCTTTCCTTTGGCAGGCCGGGAGCAGGTGACCCCGGCTCGGTTTCAGGATTCGCCGTTCGCGTCTTCACGCTTGCGCGACAGGGCGTCGCGCAGGCTGGGCTTGGGCACCAACCGGTCCGTGGCCCGACCACCAAGGGTCATGAACACTTCGGTCAGGGTAGGAGAATTGTCGGTCGGCGCAGGGCGGCCAGCCTGACTGCCATTCGGGGAAATCTTGTCAACTTTGGTCATTGTGGTCACCTTGGAAACAGGTTTTGAAACAGACCGGGACACCGGCGCCGACTGGAACAGCCTTGCTGCGGGCGCCCGCTCGCTGGCTGCACCAAAAAAGAA
This sequence comes from Komagataeibacter xylinus, assembly GCF_004302915.1. GTDB lineage: Bacteria > Pseudomonadota > Alphaproteobacteria > Acetobacterales > Acetobacteraceae > Komagataeibacter > Komagataeibacter xylinus_C. The sequence goes on from NZ_QQBI01000001.1 coordinate 268,841, forward strand.
GCCTGGCCCCGTCAAACGCTGCCCGCGCTGCTGCTGGGCCTTGGGCACGGGGGCCCAGTCCTCCGCCGCGACGGGGGGCGTGGCCGGAGCCATGCCGGAAACCGGGGCAGGACGGGGCGCCATGAAGGAAGACACCGCAGGTTTGGGGGACACTGGCGATAGCGCGGGCGGCTCGTGGCTAACGGACTGCGGCGCAGCCTGCGCAACGGGAGCCGCAGCGGGCTGTGGCGCAGGCGCGTAGCTCGGAACCGCTACGGTTTCGGCGTGGGTGGCCACATATGTCTCGGGTTCGGCTGCGGGCGTATCATCATGCGTGACATCAGCCTCGGGCGCGGCCTGTTCAGGCTCCGGCTGCGCTGCATAGGCATCATGCGCAGCGGGCGTATATGTCGTTTCCGCGTAGTCATGTGTCTGCTGCGCAACCTCGGCGGGTGCGGTCTCAGGCGCGGAGTGTGTGGAATAGGACTCGTCATACGACGAAACCGGATGCTGGGAGGCTTCTTCAGCCGCATGCCCCGTCGCCGTAGCCTGCGCTGCGCCGGACTCGTCATGCCTGACCTCAGGCTTGGGTGGACGCTTCTGCTTGAAAGGGCGGTAATGAAAACCTGCGCTGCTGATACCGTAGCCATCCGTCAGCATACGATCGACATCCTGCTGGCTGTCGATATTCACCTGCGTTCCCGCTTCCTTTTCAGGTGTGCTCACATTCCATCTCCCTGGTTCCGGGCGATATAGGCCAGCATCGTCAACGCGGCCGAATAATAATCGGGCGCATGATCGAGCGTGGGCAGTTCACCCGCCGAGGCCAGGCCCGAGCATGATGCCACGGCCAGATAGCCCGGCGGTGCATTATAGGGCGAACGCGCACCAGTGTTCAGATCAACCCAGCCCGGCAGGGCGGATGCGCCATAATGGTTCCAGAACCGGCTGAAATCCGCCTGCAGCTCCGGAGTCAGCATATGCGCCCAGGCAAGGTAGAGCGGCACGCGAATCGCATCATACGAGAAGCGCGGCGGCCAGCCCTTGGCGATGGAGAAGGCATTGGTGTGCAGGTTGATCGACAGCCAGTCCGGCGGCAGCTTCCACTCACCGAATCGCCCCTTGGCGATGATGAGCAGCCCGTCGCCCATCACCTTTGTCCACTGCGCGTCACCTGTCAGCTGGAAGGCCTGCATGAGCGAGGGCATGACGTAATAGGACAGGTTGAGGGTGACCGTATCCTTGGTCATGAACCCGACTGCGCCCGGCAGCAGCACCGTATAGGGGCCGACAGTCTTGGTCATGAGTTTCAGCACATCTCTGTAGATGGCCATGGCGTCCTGGATATAGTCGGCACGCTTCCAGCGCTTGCCGGCCCAGGCCAGGCCGAGGGCGATCAGCAGGTCGCCATCCGTTGCGTTGTTCTTGTCGGCTACGGGTGGGTTGTGCCCGTCAAGGTAACGCCAGGAGAACAGGGCGTCATCCTTGTGCTGCAGGTTGGTGTGCGCCCAGGCCCAGATCGCCTCGAACGCCGCCCGGTCACCCGCCGCGGCGGAGAAGAGCATGCCGTAGCCCTGCCCCTCGCTGTGGGATTCACCGCTGTTGCCCGTATCGACGATGCGCCCGTCAGGATGGAAATACTTGTTGCGGAAAATGGCCCATTGCTGGGCGATCTGCGGGTTCATGCCGATGGCGTCATCGGCCTGGGCGCCAGAAATCATGGGAAAGCTGCCAGCCACAGCCATGACGGACAGAAAGGAGCGACGCCCCATTCCCGATACATGTTTTTGCAGCTTCATAAAATCCAACAGCATCTACCACCACACCTTCAAGAAGTCTGAACCCATGCAACTGCCTGGCGAAACGCTTGCCGCGCCCTCGATACCCTGCCGTGCCATGACGCCTTAATCGGAAACTCCTCCATCCTGCAAGTCGAAGGTGACCATTCCGGGACAGACTTTATTACTGAAAAGGACCATAACGTCTCTCCCCCCGGCGGCGAAACCGCCACCAGCGCCACAACTGGTTACAGGCAGGGAGAAGTTGCATTTTTGTCACGCAGGGGCAGATGCCCCTCCTACAAAAACCGTTGATAATTCCTAGAGAAATTAAAGAAGAGAAATATGGCAAATGATCGCCGTTCACTATGGTGCCATCTTTCGTAAAATTAAAAGACGGAAAATATTTTAAATTTCAGACCCGCTTGATCTGAATCAATGCTTTTTGGAGGATGGGTGGCGGCAGTATATAAGATGCCTTTATTATATATTAATATAAAAAAAGTTGCCTTGCCATAGCCCGTCAGCATTTCACGCAAAGATATTTGTAAAAATGCAGTACATACGAAAAACCCGCCTTGCGGCGGGTTTTCATTCAATCAGTCTTTTATCCAGCCATAGCAGGCTGGCGTCCCGTAGGGGATTCGAACCCCTGTTGCCGCCGTGAGAGGGCAGTGTCCTAGGCCTCTAGACGAACGGGACAAAAGGCCGGTAGCCGCGTTCTAGGCGATGTCGCGGCGGCATGCAAGCAAATAATCATGCCGCCGTGCATTCCTGTTTACGGCTGCCCCAGCACAAGCCGCGCCGTGATGCGGCGCGTGGCCGGGTCCCACACGATAATGCGCTCGGCCACGCCGCCGCCCGTCAGCGCCACCGCCAGCAATCCGTCCGCCCGTGCCGTGACCGAACGCACGGTCGTGCCGGGCGGCTCGTCAACCACAAGCGCTGGCTGTGCCGCCATGTCCGGCGCAGGCGCCATAGGCGCCGCCACGGCCAGCGCGGGCTTTGCCGGGGGGGCCGGATGCATCATGCGATGCACCAGCACGCCCACCAGCGCCAGCGACCCGAGGAACAGCAGAACCCCCATGCCGATCACTGCGGCGAGCAGCGCGCGCGATCCCTGTTTTTCCATTCCGTGCTTTCCGTTCCCGAATACCGTTTTTTCCGATAGACACATGCCATGAACGACACTGCCCCCCCTGCCCCGATCATCGCCACTGCCGATGATGCAGGCCAGCGCACCGACCGCTTTCTTGCCAACGCGGTCGAAAGCCTTTCGCGCTCGCGCGTCAAGTCCCTCATGGAAAGCGGGCACCTGCTACGCAATGGCGAACCGCTGCGCGACCCGGCCGAACCCGTGCGGGCAGGCATGTGTTATGAAATTCACCTCCCCCCCGCAATCCCCGCAACGCCACAGGGGCAGGACATCGCACTCACCATACTATATGAGGACCGCGACCTGATCGTGCTCGACAAGCCCGCCGGCATGGTGGTGCACCCCGCACCGGGCAACGAGGATGGCACGCTCGTCAATGCCCTGCTCGCCCATTGCGGCGAGAGCCTGACCGGCATTGGCGGCGAGAGGCGCCCCGGAATCGTGCACCGGCTGGACAAGGACACATCGGGCCTCATGGTTGCCGCCAAGACCGAGATGGCACACCAGGCCCTGTCCCTCGCCTTTGCCGAGCGGCGGATCGACCGCGCTTACGAGGCCCTGTGCTGGGGCATCCCCACACCGGGCAGCGGGTCGTTTGATGGTGCGATCGGGCGCGACAAACGCGACCGCAAGCGCATGGCGGTGGTGACCGGCACCAGCGGCAAGCACGCGCTCACCCATTACCGGGTGCTGAACACCTTCCACGGCGGCCTTGCGCATGTGCAGTGCAAGCTCGCCACCGGGCGCACGCACCAGATCCGGGTGCATTTTGCCCATGCCGGGCATGCGCTGGTGGGCGACCCGGTCTATCTGCGCCGCATTCCCGCTGCCGCCCGCGCCCTCCCACCCGCGGCAAAAACCGCGGCGCTGGACTTTGGCCGCCAGGCGCTGCATGCGCGCAGGCTGGGCTTCATCCACCCGCGCAGTGGCGAGGAGATGCTGTTTGAAAGCGCGCCGCCGGAAGACTTCCGCCAGCTACTGGCCGATATTGCCTGATTAACAGGCATATTCATTGACAGGAGCACGAACAATGCCTATGTTCGGTGATTGTTCGCCGGGGCCGACGCCCCCAGGCTAACTGGACGTCCTGCATGGAACTGCCCAGGATGGGGGTTGCGTGCGGGGACGTGAGAAGTCCAGTCGTGCGTCTAGCAGAGTGATGATGCAACCCGCCCGGTCACAATGACGTTGAGCCGGATTACAGCTGCATCCATCCCTCTGGTACAGGAGTCCGTTGCAATGGCCTCTTCTGCTCTTATTTCCGGTCCCGAAAACAACCTCTCCAAATACCTTCGGGATATCCGCAAATTCCCCATGCTCTCCCCCGAGGAGGAGCTCCGCCTTTCCCATCGCTGGAAGGACAAGGGCGACACCGAAGCCGCCCACAAGCTTGTCACCTCCCATCTGCGCCTCGTGGCCAAGATCGCCATGGGCTATCGTGGCTATGGCCTGCCGGTGGGCGAGTTGATCAGCGAAGGCAATATCGGGATGATGCAGGCCGTGCGCCGCTTCGACCCCGATCGGGGCTTCCGCCTGGCCACATATGCCATGTGGTGGATCCGTGCCGCGATACAGGAATACATCCTGCATAGCTGGTCACTGGTGAAGATCGGCACAACCGCCGCCCAGAAAAAACTTTTCTTCAACCTGCGTCGCCTCAAGGGCCAGATGCAGGCCATTGACGATGGCGACCTCCAGCCCGAGCAGGTCAACAAGATTGCCCAGTCCCTCGGCGTGCCCGAGCAGGACGTGGTGAACATGAACCGCCGCCTCGCCGCCCCCGACCACAGCCTGAACGCGCCCCTGCGCATGGATGGCGAAGGCGAGTGGCAGGACTGGCTGGTGGATGACAACGACAACCAGGAACAGACCCTGGCCGAGAGCGAGGAATATTCCGGCCGCCAGGCGCTTCTGGCCAATGCCATGAAGTCGCTCAACGAGCGCGAGCGCCACATCCTGACCGAGCGCAGGCTCAAGGATGAACCCGCCACGCTGGAGGAACTTTCGCACGTCTACAACATCTCGCGCGAGCGGGTGCGCCAGATCGAGGTCCGCGCCTTTGAAAAGGTGCAGGCCGCGATGAAGGCCGAAGTCGCCTCCCGTCGCGCCCGGCATGCCGAAGAGGCGGAAGCCTGAAATAAAGGTGGCGCTCTTTAAAGCTTTTTGAAAAAAGCTTGACCAGGAACTTTAAAAAAAGCCCCGCAAGCCAATGGCTGCGGGGCTTTTTCTTTGAGATACCATCAGTTTTTAAACAACAAGACGTTTTTGGCGAAGCTTTTCCCAAAATCTCCAAGGAAATGCCGCCTTTCCAGAAAAAAGGCGACCTCCAGAAACGTCCATCCGGCCCCGATCAGTCCTCGAACGGGTCACGCATCAGGATGGTGTCATCACGCTCGGGGCTGGTGGAGAGCAGGGTCACCGGCGCTTCCACCAGTTCCTCGATGCGGCGGACATACTTGATGGCCTGTGCAGGCAGTTCGGCCCAGGAGCGCGCGCCCTTCGTGCTGTCCTTCCAGCCTTCCATCGTCTCGAACACGGGGCGGATGCGCTGCTGCGCACCGGGCGCCGAGGGAAAGTGCTTCGTGATCTTGCCGTCGAGTTCATAGCCCACGCAGATGCTGATCTCGTCCAGCCCGTCCAGCACGTCCAGCTTGGTCAGGGCCAGGCCGTTCACGCCACCCACGCGCACCGCGCGGCGCACCAGCACGGCATCAAACCAGCCACAGCGGCGGGGGCGGCCCGTCACCGTGCCGAATTCATGCCCGCGCTCGCCCAGCGTGCGGCCCATCTCATCATGCAGTTCGCTGGGGAAAGGCCCTTCGCCCACACGGGTGGTGTAGGCCTTGGCAATGCCCAGCACGAATCCGATGCTCGTCGGCCCCACGCCCGCACCCGTGCCCGCATTGGCGGCAACGGTGTTCGATGAGGTCACATACGGGTAGGTGCCATGGTCCACATCGAGCATAACCGCCTGCGCGCCTTCAAACAGGATGCGCGATCCGCTGCGGCGGCTGTCATCGAGCAGATCCCACACCGGCGCCATGAAGGGCAGCACGCGCGGGGCCACGGTGTTGAGGAAATCGAGCAGTTCCTGCTTGGTGAAGGTCTCGGCACCCAGCCCCTTGAGTAGGGTATTGTGGTGCAGCAGCAGCTCGTCGAGCTTCCAGTCCAGCGTTTCGGGCTCGGCCAGGTCACACAGGCGGATGGCGCGGCGGGCGACCTTGTCCTCATAGGCGGGACCGATGCCGCGCCCGGTCGTGCCGATCTTGCGCTCGCCGCGCGCGGCCTCGCGCGCACGGTCAAGCGCGCCATGCACGGGCAGGATCAGGGGGGCGTTTTCCGCAATCTTCAGCGTCTCGGGCGTAACCTTCAGGCCCTGGGCGGTCACGCGGTCGATTTCCTTGAGCAGCGCCTCGGGGTCAACCACCACGCCATTGCCGATCACGCCCATCTTGCCGCGCACCAGCCCCGAGGGCAGCAGGGAGAGCTTGTAGGTCTGCTCGCCCACAACCAGCGTATGGCCCGCATTGTGGCCACCCTGAAAGCGCACGACCACATCGGCGCGGCTGGCCAGCCAGTCCACGATCTTTCCCTTGCCCTCGTCACCCCACTGGGTGCCGATCACGGTGACGTTGGACATTTCATGCTCCTTGATATGCTGCCCGGCGGCCACTATGCGGCCAGCCGGAAAAACGGGGTCGGTTCAGAAAAAAAGAAATCAGTCGAAACTTCAGGCGTCATTCACCGTCACGGGCTGGCACGGGCACAAGCTGGCCATCCACCACCACCAGCGTGCAGGCCAGCAGGGCCGCCTGCGCCAGCGGGTCTTCATCCGGCCCGAGGGCGCTGACCGTGGCATAGCCCGCCGCCCGCAGGGCGGCCGCCTTTTCCGCCGGCGTGCCCCACGGCACGAAGATGCGCGTGCGGCTGGGCAGGGGCGGTGCCGCGCGCAGGATGATGTCGGGCCGCAGGGTGATGCCGCAGGCCGGTTCATCATTATTGGACAGGTAGCGCCCGCCGCGGCCCAGCTCCTCGCGCTGGCCCGCGGCATAAATGCTCACGCACACGCCGGTATGATACTGCCAGCCCCGGAACTCCACCGGGTCCACCGTCAGGCGGATGCCGGGCACGCGGGCCTCGATGGCCGCAACGGTGGCCGCCAGCCGCTCGCTCAAGGCGCGCACGGCAGGCGGCAGGTCAACCGCCGCAAGCTCCGCCAGCGCGCCCTGCGCCGGGCCCGCCGCGTGCAGGAGGCGGATCAGCACATCGGCTAGGTCGCCGCCATGCCGCGCCACGGCGGCCGCATCCTTGCGGTCAAGCGCGCGCATGAGCATGCCACGCACGGTGCTCTCGAACCCGCCTGCATCAAGCAGGGCGGTGGTGAGTGCTGGCATGGTCAGGTCAAAGGAGACGCCGCGCACCTGCAGGGTAGCCAGGCACTCGGCGGCAAGGGCCACGATTTCCGCATCCGCGTGCGGGCCGTCGGGGCCGATCAGCTCCACGCCCGCCTGCGAGATCTGCCGATCCCCTTCGCCCCGGTTGCTGGCCATGAGAATGCACGGCCCGGCATAGGACAGGCGCAGCGGGCGCGGCACGTCAGGCAGGCGCGTTGCGGCAATGCGGGCGATCTGAGGTGTCATGTCGGGCCGCAGGGCCATCATGCGCCGCGTATCGGGGTCCATCAGGCGGAAGGTCTGCGCCGCCACTGCCGCGCCTGCGCCCGACAGCAGGGTGGTCTCGAATTCCAGCAGCGGCGGGGTCACGCGGTCATAACCATGGGCCGCGAACACGCGCATCAGGGTCTCGACGCCCACAGCCTCGGCCTCGGCCTCGGGGGGGAGCCGGTCCACGAACCCTGCGGGCAGAAGGGCTGGGTTGAACGGCGGGTCATCAGTCATGGCAGGGCCTATCGTGCTGCATCATGGCCCAGCGCACGTGGCTCAGGGCATGATGGATCGGACATGGAAGGAGAATGGGAGGGATCAGGCGTGTTCGCGCCGCACCTGCTCATAAGCCCAGTCAAGCCACGGCAGCACGGCCACGAGGTCCGCCGTCTCGACCGTGGCGCCACCCCACAGCCGCAGGCCCGGCGGGGCATCGCGGTAGCTGCCCACATCCATGGCAACGCCTTCGCTGCCCAGCAGGGAGACAATCTTCTTGGCCACCGCCGTCTGGGCCGCATGATCGCGTGCTGCAAACCAGGGGGCGACAATACGCAGGCAGATGGCCGTGCTTGAGCGGTGCGCCGGGTTGGGGGCAAGGAACTGCGCCCAGTCGGATTTAGCCTCCCATGCCGCAATCGCGGCCAGATTGGCTTCGCTGCGCGCGATCAGCCCCTTCAGCCCGCCAATGCCCTCAGCCCATTTCAGGCCATCGAGCGCATCTTCCACGCACAGCATGGAGGGCGTGTTGATGGTGTCGCCCCTGAAGATGCCGTCTATCAGGCCCTTGGCGTTGGTCAGGCGGAATATCTTGGGCAGCGCACGGGGGGCTGGCGTGGAGACCAGCCGCTCCACCGCGCGCGGGGAAAGGGCCAGCATGCCGTGGGCCGCCTCACCGCCGAGCACCTTCTGCCACGACCATGTCACCACATCGAGCTTCTCCCACGGCAGGTCCATGGCGAAGGCGGCGGATGTGGCATCACAGATCACCAGCCCGTCACGCGTGGTGGGAATGGCGGCATCATAGGGCAGGCGCGCGCCCGATGTGGTGCCGTTCCAGGTCAGAACCACGTCGCGCGACCAGTCCACCTGGGCCAGGTCCGGGATCTCGCCATACTCGGCCTTGAGCACGCGGGCCTCGGGCAGCCTGAGCTGGGCAATGATGTCATTGGCCCATGTGGCGGAGAAGCTCTCGAACGCCAGCACGTCCACCGGGCGCGTGCCGAGGATGGACCACAGCACCATTTCGACCGCGCCTGTGTCAGATGCGGGCACGATGCCCAGCACCCAGTCCTCCGGCATGCCCAGCATGGCCCTGGAGCGGGTAATGACCTCGTTGAGCCGGGCGCGCCCCTCGGCCGAGCGGTGCGAGCGCCCCACCAGCGCACCCGACAGGGCATCGAGCGACCAGCCCGGGCGCTTGGCACACGGACCGGAGGAAAAACGCGGATTGGCAGGCCGCACGGACGGCTTTGCAGTAAGGGCTTCAGGCAAGGGAGATAACGTCCTGTTCGCGACACGGGCATTGGCACGGCAACACCGCCAACCGGTGCGCCAGACTGGTGCGAGAGGGGGGATTCGAACCCCCATGCCTTGCGGCGGTCGATTTTGAGTCGACTACGTCTACCGTTCCGTCACTCTCGCATACAGGCACCCCGCCCGGAGCGGGACGGATGATACCACGGCAATCAGTCCATGGACGTCTTGCGGACCCGCTATATCACACCGGCGGCGGCGGCTCCAGTCCCAGCATCAACGCCAGATTCTGGATCGCGGCCCCCGAGGCCCCCTTGCCCAGATTGTCCAGCCGCGCGGTCAGCACGGCGTGGCCCAGCTCTTCATTGCCATGCACGCGCAGCTCCATCCGGTCGGTGCCCGCCAGCGTATCGGCCACCAGCTTGGTGCAGGGCTCGGCCACCGTAATGCGGTCGGAGCCTGCGTAATGCGCGGCCAGCACCCCGTGCAGATCGGCCAGGCCGACAGTGCCGGGCAGCAGGTCGAGATGCAGCGGCACGGACACGATCATGCCCTGCGGAAAATGCCCGACCGAAGGCACGAACAAAGGCAGTTGCGCAAGGCCCGCATACAGCTTCATTTCCGGTATGTGCTTGTGGCCAAGCCCCAGCCCGTACAGCTCGAAGGCGGGGCCGCCATCGCGTTCATGCGCCTCGATCATGCTGCGGCCACCGCCGCTGTAGCCGCTGACGGCATTGACCGTGACGGGATAGTCATCAGGCACCAGCCCGGCCTTGACCAGCGGGCGCAGCAGGCCCACCAGCCCGGTGGGGTAGCAGCCGGGGTTGGACACGCGCGCCGCCCTGCGGATGCGCTCCGGCTGGGCCGCATCCATTTCGGGGAAACCGTAAACCCAGGCCGGGTCGGTGCGGAACGCGGTGCTGGCGTCGAGAATGCGGGGGGCCTCCGCGCCCATGGCATCGGCCATGGCCACGGCTTCCTTCGCGGCCGCATCGGGCAGGCACAGCACCACCACATCGGCGGCGGCCATCATCTCGCGCCTTGCATCGGCGTCCTTGCGGCGGGCGGGGTCGATGGAGCGCAGCGTGACCGGCAGGTGCCGCAGCCGCTCGCGGATGCCCAGCCCCGTGGTGCCTGCCTCGCCATCGATAAAGACCGTTGCCTGTCCGTCGCTGCTCATGTGCCATCCATCCTGATAAGAACTTCCCGCCCTGCGGTGCGCGATCTATACAAAACCTGCGCCCGACCGCAACACAAACAGGCAGGAACCACCCCATGCAAGACGCCACAGCCCCCCTCCAACGCCTGCTGGGCATCATGGCCCGCCTGCGTGACCCCGAGAGCGGCTGCCCGTGGGACAGGGCGCAGGATTTTGCCTCGATCGCGCCCTACAGCATTGAAGAAGCCTATGAAGTGGCCGACACCATTGCGCGCGAGGACTGGGAGGGCCTGCCCGATGAACTGGGCGACCTGCTGCTCCAGGTCGTCTATCACGCGCAGATGGCCGATGAGAAAGGCCTGTTCGACTTCGCCACCGTGGCCACCCTGATCGGCGACAAGATGGTCCGCCGCCACCCCCATGTCTTTGGCGAGGCCGAAGCCGCACCCGGCCAGTGGGAAAGCGGCAAGGCGCTCGAACGCCTCGCCCGCAACCGGCGCGGCACGCTCGATGACGTGCCCGTGGGCCTGCCGGCCCTCATGCGCGCGCGCAAGCTCTCGGCCCGCGCCGCCCGCGTGGGGTTTGACTGGGATACGGTGGGCGAGGTCGCCGCCAAGGTGGATGAGGAACTCGATGAACTGAAGGTCGAGCTTGAAAGCGGTGACCGCGACAAGATCTTCGATGAACTCGGCGACGTGCTGTTCACGCTGGCAACCCTGGCCCGCAAGCTCGACATGGACCCCGAGGCCTGCCTGCGCCAGGCCAATGCCAAGTTCACCCGCCGCTTTACCGCCGTCGAGCACGATCTGGCTGACCGGGGGCTGGCACTGGCCGATGTGGATGTAAAAACCATGGAGGAAGGCTGGCAGGCGGTGAAACGCCGCGAGCGTGCAGCAACAAAAAAGACTTAAAAATCAAAAGTTTTTGGTGAAGCTTTTTTCAAAAAGCTTCGAAAGAACGCCGCCTTTTTGAAAAAAGGCGGCACCCAAAAACTTTTATCTTTTATGCCACCGTCAGCAGCAGGTCATGCAGCGCCTGCCAGCTTGCCCGGTCAGGCGCATAAAGCAGCCCGCCGCTGCGATCCGTCACGCGGTAGGGCGTGCCATCAAAATGGGCGCTGTAGCCGCCTGCTTCCTGATGGATCAGCCAGCCCGCCAGATGGTCCCACGGCAGGGTGCGGTTGAACAGCAGGAAATGGCAGCGCCCATCGACCAGCATCAGGTATTCATGCGCCGCACAGCGGAAATCCCACGATCCCGCCACCTTGGGCAGGTTATGGGTCACGACATCCCGCACCGGGGCAGGCAGGTAGCGCCATGAGGCATTGCCCGCCATTTCGCGCGCGGGCACGGCGGGGGCGACCTGCAGGCGGCGCTCGCCCCCCTTGCCATCATCGAGCCATGCGCCGTGGCCGCGCGCGGCCACGGCCGCGACATTGCAGATGGGGTCCACAATCGCCCCGCCCACCACTTCGCCACCCGATACGGCAGAGACCATCACGCCAAACAGCGGCACACCCGCCGCGTAATTGGCGGTGCCATCAATCGGGTCGATCACAAAGGCCAGTTCAGCCGTGGCCAGGCCATCGAGCAGGTCGGGGCTGGCGGCCACCGCCTCCTCACCCACCACGAGGGCTTTGGGCCATGCAGCCTGCAGGGCTGCAGTCAGGTCGCGCTCGGTGGCTTCATCCGCCACGGTCACGATATCCATCGGCCCGCTCTTGCTGCGGATATCGGCACGGTCGAGGCAACGGAAGGACGGCATGACATGGCGCCGGGCCGCTTCACGCATCATCGCCACCACCTTGCGCATATCCGCCAGTGTGATCCGTTGCGTCATTGCTGCCTCCGCCCCTGTCCGTTGTTCAACCCGTCATTCCTGCGCTGCCGGGCGCCATTTTTCCACCCCGCGCACCGTCATGGCCAGACTGCGCAAACAGCCTGCATGGGAGGCCTGCCTGGAAAGAATCCTGCAACCACAAGGCCGTTCCTGATAAAGCTTTTCTCACGAAGCTTCAGAAAATGCCGCCTTTTTGAAAAGAAGGCGGCACCCGGAACTCTTATTGACCGCGCAGGCCCTAATCGACCAGGCAGGTCACGACGCGACCGAACTGCATCTCGAAACGCGCGCGGTTGGCGGGGGAAAGGCGCACGGTCATTTCGGCCCCGTCCTCCCCATCACTGCGCTCGGTCACCTCGCCATGCTCATGCAGCCAAGCCATCGCTGCCCCCTCGGCCAGGGGGATACGGTACCGCGCCACTTCCATCGCGCGGGTCATGCGCTCGTCAATCGCGGCAAGCAGGTCGGGCAGGCCATCGCCTGTAATGGCGGAAATGACCACATTGCCCGGTCGCGCGCCCACGGCCTCGCGCCCGCCCACGAGGTCGGCCTTGTTCAGCACCTCGATCACGCGGCCCTGCCAGTCGGCCTCGATCGTGCCGTTGCGCGCCATGCCCTCGAGCACCTCGATCACGTCATTGCGCTGCGATGCGCTATCGGGGTGCGAGACATCGCGCACATGCAGGATGATGTCGGCCTCGGCCACCTCTTCAAGCGTGGCGCGGAAGGCGGCGATGAGTTCGGTGGGCAGGTCGCTGATGAAGCCCACCGTATCCGACAGGATCACCCGCCGCCCCGATGGCAGCTGGATGCCGCGCATGGTGGGGTCGAGGGTCGCGAAAAGCTGGTCCTGCGCATACACGCTGGCCCCGGTCAGGGCATTGAACAGGGTGGACTTGCCCGCATTGGTGTAGCCCACCAGCGCCACGATGGGGAACGGCACCCGCCTGCGCGCCTGCCGGTGCAGGCCGCGCGTGCGGCGCACCTGCTCGAGCTCGCGCTTGAGGCGCACGATCCGGTCGCCGATCATGCGGCGGTCGGCCTCGATCTGCGTCTCGCCAGGGCCGCCGAGGAAGCCGAAGCCACCGCGCTGGCGTTCAAGATGGGTCCAGGTGCGCACCAGGCGGCTGCGCTGGTATTCCAGATGGGCGAGTTCGACCTGCAGCGTGCCTTCACGCGTGGCCGCGCGCTCGCCAAAGATATCAAGGATCAGGGCGGTGCGGTCGATCACCTTGCAGCCCAGCGCCCGCTCAAGGTTGCGCTGCTGCACGGGGGTCAGGCGGGAATCGATAATGACAACGGTGATGTTGTCGGCCTTGACCGTCTCCTTGAGCGAATCGACCTGGCCCCCGCCAAGCAGGGTGGCGGGCCTGCGGGCACGCAGCAGCAGCACCGCCTGGCACACCACCACCAGCCCGATGGAGGCGGCAAGGCCTACCGCTTCCTCCAGCCGGGCTTCGGCCGCGCGGGCATCATCGTGCCGGTCGGGCCGCTCCCATGGCAGGATGACAGCGGCGCGCGTGGCGGATGAAGGCGCCGCCACCGTCACGACGGGCTGCCATCCGTGGCTGCCGGTTCTTCCGTGTCCTCAGCCGGGGGATCGAACAGGCTGACGGGGGTGGCGGGCATGACGGTGCTGATCGCGTGCTTGTAGACAAGCTGCGTATGCCCGTCGCGCCGCAGCAGGACGGAGAAATTGTCAAACCAGGTGATGATGCCCTGAAGCTTGACGCCATTGACGAGGAAAATGGTGACCGGCGTTTTCGACCGGCGGACGTGGTTGAGAAACACGTCCTGTACATTCTGTGAAGGTTCTTTTGCCACGGCAGGGCCTTACTTGTTGTTTGTTGGGCGAAAATCAACACGGCACAGTCACGTGTCATGCTACGGCGTTGCCACCATCCGTATCACGGTTCGTTGTCTAGCAGGCATGCGTCAGGTGGGCAAAAGCTCATCCTGCGTTGCGGTCCTCCGATGTTACGCCAAGCTGCTTGAGCTTGCGGTGCAGCGCGCTGCGCTCCATGCCCACAAAGCCTGCGGTACGGCTGATGTTCCCGCCAAAACGCAAAAGCTGCGCCTGAAGGTACTGGGTCTCGAACAGGTCACGCGCCTCGCGCAGCGGCAGGCTCATCACATCCTCGTCAGAATCGAACTTGAGCAGCGCGGGCGCCCCGTCCCCCACCGAGGAAGGCAGCATGTCGGCCCGGATGGGGTCGGTGCTGTTGCCCGGCATCATGATGAGCAGGCGCTCCATCAGGTTGCGCAGCTCGCGCACGTTGCCCGGCCATTCGTAGCTCTGAAGGGCCGCAATGGCATCGCCTGAAAGCTCGCGCAGCGGCAGGCCCGCGTTTTCGGCCGCACGGTCGAGGAACATGCGGGCAAGCTCGGGAATGTCCTCGCGCCGCTCGCGCAGGCTGGGAATGCGCAGCGGCACGACGGCGAGGCGGTAGTACAGATCCTCGCGGAAGCGCCCGAGCCCGATCTCGGCCTGCAGGTCGCGGTTGGTGGTGGCAAGTACGCGCACATCCACCTTGACCCGCCGCGAGCCGCCCAGCCGCTCGAAGGTCTGGTCCTGCAGCGCGCGCACGATCTTGCCCTGCGTCTCCAGCGGCATGTCGGACACTTCATCAAGCAGCAGCGTGCCGCCATGGGCGCGCTCGAGCACGCCGGTGCGCCGCCCCGTGCCATCGTCGCTGCCTTCGATGCCGAACAGTTCTTCCTCAAACCGGCCGGGGGCGAGCGTGGCGCAGTTCAGCGCAATGAACGGACCCTCCGCGCGGCGGGAGCTGGCATGGATCATCCTTGCCGCCACTTCCTTGCCGGTGCCCGCCGCCCCCGAGATCAGCACGCGCGAGCCCGTCGGCGCCACGCGGTCGATCTGGTTGCGCACGGCGGCAATAGCGGCGCTGCGCCCCTCGAGCACGGTGCCCGAGCCCGCGCGCAGGCGCAGCTCGGCATTCTCGCGCGCAAGGCGCGAGGCCTCGAGCGCGCGGCGCACCACCACGAGCAGCCGGTCGGCCTGGAAGGGCTTTTCAATAAAGTCGTACGCGCCATGCTGCAGGGCGGCAACGGCGGTCTCGATGGTGCCGTGCCCCGAGATCATGATGACCGGGACGGACGGCTCCTCCTTGTGCAGCACATTGAGGATGCCCAGCCCATCGAGCCGTGAACCCTGCAGCCAGACATCAAGCACCACCAGCGCGGGCCGGCGCTCCCTGAAGGCGGCGATGGCGGAATCGGAATCGCCCGCCAGCCGCGTTTCGTATCCTTCATCGGCCAGAATGCCTTCGATAAGGAGCCGTATATCCGGCTCATCATCGACGATCAGGATTTCATGCCCCATGGTCGTCCTTTATCGGCAAAATCAACGTCGACACAGCTCCCCTGCCCCCGGCATTGTCCTCAAGCCCGATGCTGCCGCCATGATCTTCAAGAATCTTCTTGACGATCGCAAGGCCCAGGCCGGTTCCCTTGGGCTTGTGCGTCACATAGGGCTCGGTCAGCCGGGCGCGATCCTCGACCGGCAGCCCGATCCCGTCATCCTCGACGCGCAGGCGAACATGCGCGCCGTCATTTTCCAATGTAATACGGATGTGGCCAATGACGCCATCCCCGCCCGGCACCGCATCGGGCACGCGCATGGCGATGGCGTCGGCCGCGTTCTGCAACAGGTTGGTCAGCGCCTGGCCCACCAGCCTGCGGTCGCAGCGCACGATCGGCCCCCGGTCGGGCAGGTCGACATCATAGACCAGCTCGGGGTGGGCGTTGCGTTGCAGGATCAGCGCCTCGCGCACGATGCGCGAGAGGTCCTCGTTGCGCATCACCGGCTGGGGCATGCGGGCGAAGGCGGAAAATTCATCCACCATGCGCCCGATATCGCCCACATGACGGATGATGGTGTCCACGCATTGCACGAACGTATCGGGGTCGGATGAAATCTCGCGCAGGAAGCGGCGCTTGAGCCGCTCGGCGGCAAGCTGGATGGGGGTGAGCGGGTTCTTGATCTCATGGGCGATGCGGCGCGCCACGTCCGCCCAGGCCGCCTTGCGCTGCGCCACCTGCAGGGCTGTTATGTCATCAAACGTAACCACATAGCCCTCGGCCGAGACACCGGCCACGCTGCCCTGCATTTCCGCACCGATTCGCACCAGCAGCGTGCAGGCCCGGCCACCTGCCAGCACCTGCACCTCGCCCGTCAGTTCGCGCGCGCCATCATGCGCGATGCGGTCGAGCATGTCGGCCAGTTCGGGCACCACCTCGATCAGCGGATGGCCCACGCACTCGGCCATGTCGCGGTGCAGCAGCACGCTGGCCGCCCGGTTGGGCAGCTCGATCATGCGCTGCGAATCCAGCCCGATCACGCCTGCCGAAACACCGGACAGCACGGCCTCGGTAAAGCGGCGGCGTTCATTGATCTGGTTGTTGGCCTGGATCAGCTCGGCGCGCTGGGTGGCAAGCTGCGTGGTCATGCGGTTGAAGGCGCGTGACAGGCTGGCCACCTCGTCATCGCGGTCGCCCTCGGGCACGTTGCTGTCGAGATCGCCCTTGCTCACCCGCTCGGACGCCAGGATGAGCAGGCCGAGCGGGCGCACGATCTGGTTGGCCAGCATCAGCCCGATCAGGATGGCGGCACCCAGCACCAGCACCGCCACGAGCGCGAAGATGAGCACGAAGGTGAACTGGATCTTGCCGCGATTGCCATTGAGGCGCTGGTAGTCGGCCACCACCTGCTCGGTGCGGTGCATGTGCTCGAGGATGTCGGGGTCGACGGGGCGGGCGATCATGAGCATGAGCGGCGGCGTATCGCCCAGCGTCACCACCGCGCGGACGGTCTTTTCATCCGCCGAATCCAGGATCGCGATCTCGTTGGTGCGGGCCATGAGGGTGGCGGCGGGCGGCGGCAGGTCCTTCATGTTGGCCGTGCGCCCCATCAGCCCGCCCGAGGCCACGACCGTGTTGGTGAACGGATCGTACACCACCGCCACGTCCAGCCCGCGCAGGGTGGCCTGCGAATCCAGCACCTGCGAGAGCGCGTCGGGGTTGTGCAGCAGGTCATCACCCGAGCCGGCCAGCGCGTTCTGGGCGCTGACCAGGTAGTTGGCCAGCGAGAAGGCCTCCGTGCGGATATTGGCGTTATGCTCCTGCAGGTAGCCGCGCGAGGTTTCAAGCGCCTCGTTCAGCGCGGTGTTCACCCGGTCGCTGAACCAGATCTGGATGCCGTAATGGAAGAACACGGCGGCAAATGTGCCCACCACGATGGTGGGCGCCACCGCCACGATGCCGAACAGCGTGACCAGCCGCACATGCAGCCGCGCGCCCGCCAGCCCGTTGCGCCGCTCGGCCAGCACGCGGCCCACCTTTTCGGTCAGGGAGGTGGCCAGCAGCAGCAGCACCAGAAAGTTGAGGATGAACACCAGCGCCTGTATCTGCGGGTGATGGGCCAGCGAATTGCCGCCCGACAGCACCACGAAGGTCGCCACCCCCAGCACGAGGGCGAGCAGCACCAGTACCAGCGCCACGTTGCGGCGCACGAGCATGTCGAGCATGCGCCGCGCCAGGCGGTAGGCAACGCCGGGGCGCGACGGGGCGGGCGTGGTCATGCCCCCCCGCGCACCACGGGAATGTCGAGATCGCGGATCTTCTTGCGCAGCGTATTGCGGTTCAGCCCCAGCATGGCGGCGGCGCGGATCTGGTTGCCGCGCGTGGCCGAGAGCATCATGGCAATGAGCGGGCGCTCCACCTCGGCAATCACCTTGTCATAGATATCGCTCATGGGCATGTCATCCTGCCCCGCGCCCGCGGCGAGGAAGCGCTTGAGGTGGCGCTCGACCGCCTCGGCCAGGGTTTCGGTGCTGCCGCCCCCCTCGCCCGGCGCGCCGCTGCTGCTGACTTCAGCCAGTTCGGCATCGATGATGTCGGCCCCGATGCTTTCCTGCGGGTGGAGTGCGGTGATGCGGCGCATCAGGTTTTCAAGCTCGCGCACGTTGCCCGGCCAGCGATAGGCCTGCAGGCGGGCCATCGCCGCCTCATCGAGCACGCGCACGTTGCCCGCGCCATCGGCGTTCTCGTTGAGGAAGTGGCGCGCGAGCAGCGGAATGTCCTCCACCCGCTCGCGCAGGGGCGGCAGGCGCATGGGCACCACGTTCAGGCGGTAATACAGGTCCTCGCGGAAGTTGCCTTCACGGATCGCCTGGCGCAGGTCGCGGTGGGTGGCGGCGATGATGCGCACGTTGGCGCGGATGGGCACGGTGCCGCCCACGGTGGTGAACGCGCCATCCTGCAGCACGCGCAACAGCCTTGTCTGGGCCTCGGGCGGCATGTCGCCAATCTCATCGAGGAACAGCGTGCCGCCCGCCGCCTGCTCGAAGCGGCCCGCCACCCGGCTCGTCGCCCCCGTAAAGGCCCCGCGCTCATGGCCGAACAGCTCGCTCTCGATCAGGTTGCGCGGAATGGCGGCCATGTTGATGGCCACGAACGGCCCCGCCCGGCGCGGCCCGTAATCATGCAGGGCACGGGCGACGAGTTCCTTGCCGGTGCCGCTCTCGCCCGTAATCATCACGGTCAGGTCCGATGTCGTGAGCCGGGCGATGATGCGGTAGATGTCCTGCATCACCACCGAGCGCCCGATGAGCGACATCTGCTCCTCAGGCCGGGGGGCCACCACCGCGGGCTGCACCGGCATGGCGGGGGTGGCCAGCGCGCGGGCGACAACGGCCAGCACTTCCTTGAGGTCAAAGGGCTTGGGCAGGTATTCGAACGCGCCGCGCTGGGTGGCCTTGACCGCCGTCATGAGCGTGGACTGGGCACTCATCACCACCACGCGCAGGTCGGGGCGGATGCGGCGGATGCGCGGAATGAGGTCGAGCCCGTTCTCGTCGGGCATGACCACGTCGGTAATCACGAGGTCGCCCTCGCCTTCCTCCACCCACTGCCACAGGGTAGAGGCCTGGGCCGTGGCGCGGACCTGATAGCCCGCGCGGCCAAGCGCCTGGCTCAGCACCGTGCGGATGGAGCGGTCATCATCGGCAACAAGAATGGTCGGCAGCGACATACGCTATAAATCTCTCAACTCTGGCAGGGCTTCAGGGCGTGCCACGGTCTTCGGTCACGACAGGCAGGTGCAGCAGGACCTCGGTGCGGCCGGGGCGGCTTTCCACCTCGATCACGCCGCCATGGTCGCCCACGATCTTGCCCGCCAGCGCCAGCCCCAGCCCGCTACCCGTGGTCTTGGTGGTGAGGAACGGCTCGAACAGGTGCGGGCGGATGTTCTCGGGAATGCCCGGCCCGTTATCGCGCACCGAAACCAGCAGCGGCAGCTGCACGCGCTGGCTGCCCGCCCCGGTGGAAACCCAGATGCCGGGGCGGTAGCTGGTGGTGAGCGTGATCTGTGGCGGGGCGTCGCCCTCGGGGTGGTCGTGCAGGGCCTCGGCGGCGTTTTTCACCAGGTTGAGCAGCACCTGCACCAGCTGGTCGCGGTTGCCCCATACCGGCGGCAGCGAGGGGTCATAGACTTCCTCGAAGCGGATATCGGCGGCAAAGCCCTGCTGGGCCAGCCTGCGCACATGCTCGAGCACGCGATGGATGTTGACCGGCCTGCGCTCGAGCGGCCGGTCGCTGAACATGTCCATCCGGTCCACAAGGTCGCGGATGCGGTTGACCTCGTCCTGGATCAGCACGGCCAGCTCGCGGTCTGACTCGCCCACCGAGGTTTCAAGCAGCTGCGCCGCCCCCCTTATGCCCGAGAGCGGGTTCTTGACCTCATGCGCCAGAATGGCCGCCATGCCCGCAACGCTGCGCGCGGCCGAGCGGAAGGTGAGCTGGCGGTCCAGCACCTTCACGGCCGAGAAATCATGGAATGTCAGCGCGACCGAGCCGGGCTCCTCCATCACGGGCGCGCCCTGCACGGTCACGCCCTCGTGGCGCAGGCGCGGGCTTTCGAGCGTGACCTCGTGCTCGACCACGGTATGGTCCTGGGCGCGCACCTGTTCCATCAGCAAAAAGAGCGGGCTGTCACCGGGCAGGATATCGGTCAGGCGCATCTGCACCAGATGCGCGCGCGACATGCCAAAAAACGGCTCGGCGGCGCTGTTGACGTAGCCGATGGCGTTATCGGCGCGCACCACCACCACCGGCAGGGCCAGCGAATCGAGTATGACCCGCCCGTTGCCCGTTACGTTATCGGGCGCGCAGGGTACATGGCCGGAAGGTGCGGGCGGGGTCTGGTTCATGCCGCGCGCGCTGCGGCCCTTTCCGCCTCCACGGTGGAGGGGCGCGGCCCGCGCACATGGCCTGCCGCAATCTGCCCGTCATAGAATTCATGGATCATGCCGACCACGCCATCGACCGTGTCCATCTTGTTCACGGCAGCGCGGAACCCAGCCGAGCCCGGCAGGCCCGCCGAGTACCATGACACATGCTTGCGCGCCAGCCGCAGGCCGGGATGGGCGCCAAAATGGTCGATCATCATGCCGTAATGCCTGAGCACGATGGCCTTTTCCGCCACCAGGTCCGGCTCGGGAATATCCTCGCCATGCATGAGCGCGCGCGCCACCTGGGCCAGGAACCACGGGCGGCCATAGCAGCCGCGCCCGATCATGACGCCCTGCGCGCCCGAGCGCTCCAGCGCCACGCGGGCATCCTCCACGCTTAGGATATCGCCATTGACGATGACCGGCAGGTCAACCGCATCGACCACGTTGCGCACGAAATGCCAGTCCGCCGTGCCGTTATAGAACTGCTGGCGGGTGCGGCCATGCACGGTTACCATGCGAATGCCCGATTCCTGTGCAATCCGGGCCAGTGTGGGGGCGTTGAGACTGTTATGGTCCCAGCCCATGCGCATCTTGAGTGTTACGGGCACATTGACCGCGCGCACCACGCCCTCAAGCAGGCGGCCGGCATGGGCCTCGTCACGCATCAGGGCGGAGCCTGCAAGCTGGCCCACGGCCACCTTCTTGACCGGGCAGCCGAAATTGATGTCGATGATGTCCGCCCCGCGATCAACCGCGATCCGTGCCGCCTGACCCATCGCCTCGGGGTCGCACCCGGCAAGCTGGACCGAATTGGGGCCATCATCGGCCACTTCGGCCATGCGCAGCGTGGTCTCGTTCTCGCGGATCATGGCCCATGACGCGATCATCTCCGACACGACCAGCCCCGCGCCGAGGCTGCGCGCCAGCCTGCGGAACGGCAGGTCGGTCACCCCCGCCATGGGTGCGAGAATGACCGGCGCCCTGAGAATGACCCCGCCACCCAGATCAATGGGCGAGAGCAGTTGAGACGACATGAAACCCTACTTCCCCGCCGGCTTTCCAGCCGCATGCGGCAATGTGGAAACGGGCCAGCTACATTATCCATCAAGAATGCTTATGATTTAGGCAGAATACCTGCTCCCGCCGCCCCGTGCAATCAGCTTCGCGGCACGCAACGAACATTTTTGCCCGATTGTGACACCCAGAAAGGGCGGCCGGAACAGCCCCGACATTGCCCCTGTCCGCGCACAATGCTTGACGCGCGGCCCACATGGCCGCATTGCTCCGCATCATGCGTGTTGCAGCCATTCTTCTCGCCGCGGGCCAGGGCAGCCGGTACAGCGCCCAGACCGCGACCCCCGTCGCCAAGCAGTATGTCACGCTCGGCGGCTGGCCCGTCATCCGCCACGCGGCGGATGCCCTTGCCCCTCATGTCGGCCTCATCCAGCCGGTGGGCGATCCAGCCCTGCTGGCCCGTGCGCTTGAAGGCTTTGCGCCCGAGGGCTGCGCGGTCCTGCCCGTGGTGCCCGGTGGCGAGACGCGCCAGGCCAGCGTGCGCGCAGGCCTTGAGGCGCTTGACCGCCTGCCCGGGGGCGAGCGCCCCGACCTGGTACTGATCCATGACGGCGCGCGGCCCTACGTGCCCGCCAGCGTGACCGAGGGCGTGATCGCGGCGCTGGCCGAGCATGCGGGCGTGATCCCCGCAGTACCTGTGGCCGACACCATCAAGCGCGCGAAGGATGGCATCATTACCGATACCGTGCCGCGCACCGACCTGTTCCGCGCCCAGACGCCGCAGGGCTTCCGCTTCGGGCTGCTGCGCGACCTGCACCGCGCAGCCGAAGCCGCCGATGCCACCGATGACGCCGCCCTACTGGAAAACGCAGGCCACCCCGTAGCCATCGTGCCGGGTGCGGAAGACAACATCAAACTGACCTACAAGGAGGATCTGGTGCGACTGGAACGCCTGATCGGCCCGACCCTGCTGCCGCGCACCGGCACGGGCTACGATGTGCATGCCTTTGCCGAGAACCGCCCGCTCATCATGTGTGGCATCAACGTGCCGCACACGCGCGGCCTTGCAGGCCACTCCGATGCGGATGTGGGCATCCATGCGCTGTGCGACGCCATTTACGGCGCCCTGGCCGAGGGTGACATTGGCCGCCACTTCCCGCCCAGCCAGAATGAATGGAAGGATGCCGACAGCGCGCGCTTTCTGGTGCATGCAGGCGAGCGCATCCGCCAGCGCGGGGGCATGCTGGTCAACGCCGATGTCACACTGATCTGCGAGCGCCCCAAGATCGGCCCGCATTCCGAAGCAATGCGGGCCCGCCTTGCCGAGCTGCTCAAGGTTGATGTCGACCGCATCTCGGTCAAGGCCACCACCTCCGAGCGCCTCGGCTTTACCGGCCGCGAGGAAGGCATTGCCTGCCTGGCCAGCGCCACGGTGCTGGTGCCCTGAGGCGGGGATAAAACAGAAATAAAAGTTTTTGGATGCTGCCTTTATTCAGGAAGGCAGCATTTTTTTTGAAGCTTTTGATTTTCTCGATGGCTTGAGTGATCCGTCACGGTCAATGTCAGAATCGTCACCGTCGCTGGCAAACAGGTCCTGGCCCTTGCATATGAAGAAGCGCCCCCTGGCCCTGCCGCCATCCACCTGATTGCCGAGACTTTCGGGGGAGGAGATGGGTGTTGTCTCACTACCCAACCATGTGGGTCGGC
The DNA here is from genome assembly GCF_004302915.1 of Komagataeibacter xylinus. Lineage (GTDB taxonomy): Bacteria > Pseudomonadota > Alphaproteobacteria > Acetobacterales > Acetobacteraceae > Komagataeibacter > Komagataeibacter xylinus_C. Next base: position 291,862 of record NZ_QQBI01000001.1, read on the forward strand.
GGGCAGTCCTATAACAGTAGGCGTTTTCACACGCCCCGGCAGAGCTGGAGGAAGCGCGCCGCATCCTCCACCTCCACCGCCTGCCCGCGCAGGGCTTCGAGCAGTTTCGCGTCCTCGCCCCATGTTTCCATCTGGCTGCGCTCGTCCACACTGGCAATCCCGGCGGCCTTTGACGCAGGCAGCGCACCGGTCACGACCATAAGCCCCAGCACGATGCTTTTCATCGCGGGCACCATCACGCCCAATGCCGCCAGGGTAGCATTATCCATCGGCGTCAGTAGCGTCCGCCACGCGTCATGCACGGCGGGTGACTGCACGAGCGGCATGATGCCCGTCGTGACCGCCATGTCGATGCCATGGCGCGCGCGCAGCCATGCAAGCGGCGGGTCCCACTGTGCCTGCTGCTGCCGGCACAGTGGGGCCGGATAATCGGCGCGGTAGCACAGCAACTCGCCATCCACATAATGCAGCAGGGCCGCGACCTGCGCTGCCGGGTCGGGGGCCACGCGCTCGATCATGGTGCCCGCGATGCGGGTCATGGGCAGGTCATCGGGCGTGAAATGGCCGCCCTTTTCCCCGCCTGCCTTCATCCATTCATCGGCAATGGCCTGTGCCAGCGCGCGCGATGGCACGCACAGCGCCGTGCCGCCGGGCAGGCGGATGCCCCGCCCGTCGAGCTCCACCGTAAAGCCGCCCCCGGCAACCGGGCTGATCGCAGCCGTGACCCAGAACCGCCGGCGCAGGCCCGCGGTCTGGGGCGTGGGGGGGCGTACGCCATCCTTCATCATTTCAGGATGCCCAGCCCCTTGAGCAGGCCGCCCACCTTTTTCACGTCGGGCGAGGCCTTGGAGTTGCCAATCAGGCCAGCCGCGCCATTGGCGCCGCCTTCCGCCTTGGGCGCTGCCGTGGTGGGTTCGGGGCCGGTTGCGCCCTCACGCGCGGCCTTGAGGGTGGCCGGGCAGGGATCGGCCACGGCATTGCTGCTTGAGCCACCAAGCAGCAGGCCGATGGCATAACGCCCGTCGGAGCCCGCATCCATCTTGGGGCGCGGCGCGGCAAGCGTGCCGCCCACGCGCAGCGGCACGGAGGCCCCGGTGCCGCTGATCATGAGCTGCGGCACCAGGTGCAGGTCAAGCGCCTGCGACACCATGCCCACCGTGCCCTTGCCTGTTACGGTCAACGCATTGGTCTGCACGCCGATGGTATCGACATTGGCCGTGCCATCGGCCATGGCCATGTGCAGGCCGAAGCAGCGCAGCGCGATCGGGCCGGAGCCCAGCGCGCCCCGCGCGGCATCACCAAGCATCTCGCCCAGCGCGCTGCCGCTGACCGTGCCATTGACCATCGACACGCCCAGGTGCCCGTTCATGCCGTTACGCAGTTCGGTGCGGGTGTTGCCCTGCGTCCTGACCGAACCGACCACCTGCAACGCACCCTGCACCATGTTCGAAAGCCCGGCCTTGCTCTCCAGCCAGGCGGCGGGCAGCACCAGCGTGCCGATGGTGCCCGAAACCGTGGGGGTCTTGCCCGCAGTGGCATCCACCTCGAACTGCCCCGACAGGCGGCGGCCCGTGCCTTCGGCCTGCAGGGGGTCAACCTTCAGCACGCCGCTGCGCAGGTTGATATGGGTCAGGGCATTGCGGTACGTATCGCCCTCGAATTCCATCTGCGCAACCGTCAGGCGCAGGTCCATGTCCAGCTTGCGCAATTCATCAAACGGCAGGGCGTCATCATTCGCCTTGGCCTGCGCGGGCGCTGCCGTCACCTTTTTCGCATCCGCCTGCGCGGGTGGGCCCATCAGGGCATCGGCATTGAGCCAGCTTGCATCGATCGTGCCACTGACCAGCGGCACCCCGCCCGCGCCACCATGCACGGACAGGTCAAGCCCGCCCTTGAGCGCAAGCTGCGTGCTCTTGACCACCAGATCGGAAAGCTGGAAATGCGCGCCGTTATCCTCGCTCACCAGATGGGTCGAGGCATCAAGATGATCGAGCACCGCGCCATTGGGCAGCGGCAGCTGGCCTGCCGTGGCCGTGACATTGACCACCGCGCGCGAGCCGCCCAGCGTGCCCGCCACCCGCAGCGAACCCGGATCGCCCGACAGGTCGAGCGACAGCGGCAGCGCCTCGGCAAGGTGCGACATCACCGCCGCGTCAAGCTGCTGGAGCGAGCCGAGGGTTCCGGTCAGCTTCAGCCCCTTACCCTGCCACTGGCCCTGGCTGTTGATGGTGACCGCATCCTTGGGCCCCGGCGCATCGATCGACAGGCCCTGCAGGGTCAGGCCCGACAGGTACTGCCCCGCATCGACCGCACCCGTGTCGAGGTGCAGGGAGTTGAGCAGCGGCACGCTGCCTTCCTTGTCGGCGGCACTCCCGTCAACCACATTGGCCTTGAGGGTGAGGCGGCGGACATCAGGCAGGCTCAGCCCCGGCACGAAGGCGTCGATCGCCTTGAGGCTGGCGATGTTGCCATCAACCGTGACGTTGTAGCCCTTCATGTGGTCGGGATCGGCCACGGTGCCATCGAGCGCAAGCTGGCCCACCTGCTCGCCGCCTGCCTTGAAGGCCGCCTTGAGCGCCACCGGCCAGCCGGAGCGCGCGGTGGAGGTGAGGTTGATCGACCCCGTATGCCCCGCCAGCGTGAAGCTGCCGGTATCATTATGGCCCGCCACGTCGATCTCGGGCTTGCTGCCATCCACATCGGTCAGGTTGATGTGGTCGAGCACGACCTTGCCCTTGCTGCCTGAAAGGCGGTCATCCCAGTCCACATCGGCATTGCTGATGCGGATGCTGCCGATCTGCACCTTCCAGTCCGATGCCGCCTGCTGGGTCGTGGCATCCGGCTTTGCGGTGGCCTGCGCGCCGGTGGGGGTGAGGCGCCAGTTGGCCATGCCCTGTTCGGTGCGCTCGAGGTGGATGACCGGATGGTCGAGCTTCAGGCCATCAAGCTGGATCTCGTGGTGCAGCAGCGCCATCAGGCCCACGCTGGCCTGCAGGCTGTCCGCCGTGACCATGTCGGTATAGGCCCCGCCCGCCATGTCAGACAGGCCCACATCCTTCACGGAAAGCGAAAGGGTGGGGAAAACGCTGAACTCCAGCGCGCCCATGCGCACCTGCCGGCCGGTCTGTTTTTCAATCGCGGCAATGGCCTTGGCGCGCACGGCATCGGGGTCGAGCATGGATTTGAGCACCAGCCCCCCGCCGCCCGCTATCACCACAAGGGCGACCGCGCCCCCGATCAGGATCCGTTTTGCATTTCCGTTCTGTGCCATTTTACTTCCTGTCCTGTGGTGCCGGGCGGCGTTATTTGCGCCGGGCCGGTGCGGCGGCCGGGGCGACAAACCCGATCTGCCTGAATGTCTCGCGCATGTGGGGCGAAAGCTCCGCCTCGACCACCAGCGTGCCGCCTGCGGGGTGCGGCAGTTCCAGCCTGCGGGCATGCAGGTGCAGCCTGTCGGCAAATCCGGTGACATGCGCCTTGTCACCACCATATTTCGGGTCGCCCAGTATGGGGTTGCCCAGCGCCTCGCAATGCACGCGCAGCTGGTGGGTGCGGCCTGTCAGCGGCGAGAGTGCGAGCCACGACATCTTGCGCGCCGCCGCATCAAGCACCTCGTATTCCGACAGGGCATGCACCGCATCCGCATCACCCCGCTCGGCCACCACGCTGATGGCCCCTGCCCCCGCGCCCAGCTTGGTCAAAGGCTGGTCGATGATGCCGGTGGCAGGCGACGGCCGCCCCACCACCACGGCCCAGTAAACCTTGTGCACGTCACGCCCGCGAAAGGCGGCGGCCAGCTTGGCGGCCACACCCGGCGTGCGGGCGACCAGCAGCAGGCCCGACGTATCACGGTCAATGCGGTGGACAAGGCGGGGGCGCGGGTCATCGGGGTTTTCACGCAGGCCCTCGAGCAGCGCGTCGATATGGTGGGTGATGCCGGGGCCACCCTGCACGGCAATGCCTGCGGGCTTGTTGAGCACGATCAGGTGGTCATCGCGGTAGATGACCATCTCGTTGATCTCGCGCACCTGCCGCTCATCGAGCGGCCTGACCGCGAGCGGCGGCGGCCGGTTGGCATTGGGTATGGGCGGCACGCGCACGGCCTGCCCGGGTGCGAGCCGGGTGGCGGCGGTGGCGCGCCTGCCATCCACGCGCACCTGCCCCGTGCGGCACAGCTTTTGCAACGCGCCCTGCGTCAGGTGCGGGTAATGCCTGCGGAACCAGCGGTCGAGGCGGATATCGGCTTCGTCATCGCTGACGGTAAGGGTAACGACACTCATGACCCACGGCTTTCGCGCACTCTGTTCCAACTGTCCAGCCGTCGCGCGACTTCGCGTTCATATCCCCGGTCGGTCGGCTGGTACAGTTTCAGCCTGCGCATGCCATCGGGGAAGTAGTTCTGCCCCGATATGCCGCCCTCCGAATCATGGTCGTATTCGTAGCCCTTGCCGTAGCCGATATCCTTCATCAGCGTGGTGGGCGCGTTGAGGATATGGGCTGGCGGCATGAGGCTGCCGGTAGCACGTGCGGCCCGGCGGGCCATGTTGTAGCCCTTGTATACCGCATTCGACTTGGGCGCCGTGGCCAGATGCACCACGAGCTGCGCGAGTGCCAGTTCCCCCTCCGGCGAGCCAAGGCGCTCGAAGGTCTCCCATGCCGCAACCGCCAGCGGCAGGGCGTGGGGGTCGGCCATGCCCACGTCCTCGGCGGCGAAGCGGGTGAGCCTGCGGGCGATGTAGCGCGGGTCCTCGCCGCCTTCGAGCATGCGGGCAAACCAGTAGAGTGCGGCATCGGGGTCGGAACCGCGCAGGGATTTGTGCAGCGCCGAGATGAGGTTGTAATGCTCCTCGCGGTCCTTGTCGTACAGCGCCGCGCGGCGGGCGAGCAGGCGTGACAGGGCGGCGGGGTCAAGCGCCTCGCGCTGCGGCGGCAGGGCAAGAAGCTGCTCGACCATGTTGAGCAGGTAGCGCCCATCCCCATCGGCCATGGCGCGCAGGGTGGCGCGGGCCTCGGGCGTGAGCGGCAGGGGCCTGCCGGTGGTGGCCTCGGCGCGGTCGAGCAGCTGCTCCATCGCCGCATCATCCAGCCGGTGCAGCACCAGCACCTGGCAGCGTGAGAGCAATGCGCTGTTGAGCGCAAAAGAGGGGTTCTCGGTCGTGGCCCCCACCAGCACCACGGTGCCATCCTCCACCACCGGCAGGAAGCCATCCTGCTGGGCGCGGTTGAAGCGGTGGATCTCATCAACGAATAAAAGCGTGCCACCGCCCGAGGCTGCCGTGCGCCGGGCTTCCTCGAACGCGCGCTTGAGGTCGGCAACACCTGAGAACACGGCCGAAAGCTGCACGAAGCGCAGGCCCGCGGCGGCGGCCAGCAGGCGGGCGATGGTGGTCTTGCCCACGCCCGGCCCGCCCCACAAAATCAGGCTGGCAAGCGAGCCACGGGCCAGCATCTGGCGCAGGCTGCCATCGGGGCCGAGCAGGTGGTCCTGACCTACCACCTCATCAAGCGTGGTGGGGCGCAGGCGGTCGGCCAGGGGCTGGTTGCGGGCGGGCTGGGCGGAAGGCGCCTGCGGAAATGCGACCGGGCCACGCGCGGAGGGCTGCGGAGCCGCATTGCCAAACAGGTCTGCCGGGCCGTCATCCATGCTGTCTCGCCTGCCTGCCATGTGCTCCTGCCTGTAGGTGGTGCAATCGTGCCCCATTATGGGCTGTATCTGCATAAATTGGGAAGCATCATGGCCAATACCAGTCCCGGCTGCATGATACTGGCGATGTTATCTTGAAAAACGGGGGCTTTTGAAGCTTTTTGAAAAAAGCTTCACCAGAAACTTCCTTCCGGTTTTTGGCAGGTTTACAGGCTGGTTTTTAAATTCCATGGATTGCGCAACAGGCAGCGTGAATATCGCAATATATCCACAGAATGAAAGTTTCCGGGCGCTGCCTTTTTTCAAAAAAGCGACGTTGGCTGCACGGGTTTTTCAGAACTGGAAATAGATGAAAGCCTCCGGCGGCCTGCCACCCACCAGAAACACCAGCAGCACGAAGGCGATCCCGGCCGCCACCGCAAGCCACGGCGCGGGCCGCACGCGCTCAAGCACCACCTGCTGCGATGCGGGGCCGATCACCGCAATGGCCAGCGCAAGGCCCAGCACCACGGGGTGGGCTACCGTTACGCTGCCGCCGCCATGCACGCCCATCATCCCCGCCAGCATGCGCCCTGCTGCGGGTAGGTCGGCGGCGCGGAACACCACCCATGTCAGCAGCACGAACAGCATGGTCAGCGCGTAGCCCACGGCCCGTGGCAGGGCACGCCCGGTGCGGTCCCACGCATGGGCTGTGGCGAGGGCTCCGCCATGCAGCAGGCCCCAGGCCACGAAATTCCAGCCCGCCCCGTGCCACAGCCCCGCCAGCCCCATGGTGGCCATCACGTTCACCGCCTGCCGCGCGGGCGCGCAGCGGTTGCCACCCAGCGGGATATAGACGTAATCCCGCAAAAAGCGTGACAGCGTCATGTGCCACCGCCGCCAGAAGTCACGCACCGATACGGCGCGGTAAGGCGCATTGAAATTGAATGGCAGGCGGATGCCCATCATCAGCGCCATGCCGATCGCCATGTCAGAATAGCCGGAAAAATCGAAATAGATCTGGAGCATGAAGCTCACGGCCGCCAGCCATGCCGCCCCCAGTGCGGGAGCATGCCCCATATGGGCGGCCTCGAACACCGGCGTGCAGAGGCTGCCCAGCGTATCGGCCAGCCCCACCTTCTTGCCCAGCCCCACCAGCAGCAGCAGGAAGCCGCGTCCGAGGTTCTCCCACATGGCAGGTCCGCGCGGGCTGGCATCGAATTGCGGGATCAGTTCGTTATGCCGCACGATGGGGCCTGCCACGAGTTGCGGGAAGAAAGTCACGAACTCCACAAAATCCGCCAGCCGGTAAACCCGCGCCTGCCCGCGCCTGAGGTCAACGAGGTAGGATATTTTCTGGAACACGAAAAACGACAGCCCCAGCGGCAGGATCACCGGCCATGGCGCAGGGGCATGGCCCATGGCGGCCAGCACGCAGCCTGCCAGCCAGCCCGCGTATTTGAAGCCGAACAGCACCGCGAGGTTGCCCGCAATGCCCAGCCACAGCCAGCCCCGCCACCGGGTGCGCCCCCACATTACGGCAACACCCTGGCTGAAGCCTGTCATGCCCAGCAGGAAGGGCACGAACCGCCAGTCCCACACCCCGTAAAAGACAAGGGAGGCGGCAATGAGCACACCCTGCCGCGCGGCCCTGCTGGCGGCTACGGCATAATACAGCCCCAGCACCAGCGGCAGGAAGACGAGCAGGAAAGGCTGGCCCGCAAACAGCATTCAGCCGCGACGTTCGGCCACGGCCTGCCCCGCCGCATGCCCGCTGGCCCACGCCCACTGGAAGTTGTAGCCCCCCAGCCAGCCGGTCACGTCCACCGCCTCGCCCACCATGAACAGCCCCGGCACGTCGCGCGCTTCCATATCACGCGAGGAGAGACAGGCCGTATCCACGCCGCCGCGCGTGACCTCCGCCTTCACGTAGCCTTCCGTGCCATGCGGGTTGAGCCGCCATGCCCCGAGCGTGCCGGCCGTATCGGTCAGCACCGAATCGGGCAGGCCCGCAAGCTGGCCTTCGGGCAGGCAGGACTGCGCGAAAAGCTGCGCCAGGCGCTGCGGCAGCAGCATGGACAGCATGGCCACCCCGCCCGCACGCGGGCGGTCGCGCTTGATCTCGAGCAGCCGCGCCGCCGCATTGATGCCGGGCAGCAGGTCGATCTCGAGTGCTTCACCCGGCTGCCAGTACGATGATGCCTGCAAGATGGCAGGCCCCGACAGCCCCCGATGGGTGAACACCATGCCATCGCGGAAGGTGACATGCCGCGCCTGCCGCCCCGTGCCCTCATGGCAGGCAATGCCCACATTGACCGAAAGCCCGGCCAGCGGTTCCATCCACGCCATGTCGCGCGCGCCAAAGGTCAGCGGCACGAGGGCGGGCGCCGGGGCCACCATGCCCAGCCCGAAGCGGCGGGCCAGGTCATGCGCCAGCCCCGTGGCGCCAAGCTTGGGAATCGACAGCCCGCCAGTAGCCACGATCAGGCTCGGCGCATGGAACACGCCGTGGTCGGTCTCGACGCGGTACTGCCCGGCCCCATCACGCGCAACATCGATGATGCGGTGCGACAGGCGCATCTCCACATGGCCTGCAGCACATTCGCGCATGAGCATGTCCACGATGTCACGCGCCGAACGGTCACAGAAGAGCTGGCCCGCCGCCTTCTCGTGCCAGGGAATGCGGTGGCGCTGCACAAGGGCCAGGAAATCGGCGGGCGTGTACCGCGCCAGCGCCGATTTGGCGAAGTGCGGGTTGGCGGACAGGAACTGCCCCGCGCCTGCATCCATGTTGGTGAAGTTGCACCGCCCGCCGCCGGATATGAGGATCTTGCGCCCCGCGTGCTGCGCGTGGTCAAGCACCACAACGCGCGCGCCACCCTGCCCTGCCGTGGCGGCGGCCATGAGGCCCGCGGCCCCCGCGCCCAGCACGATGGCATCATGACCGGGGCCCTGCACTGCCATGCGCTAGAAATCCAGGTCCGCGTAATGGGCGGGCGGCGTAAAGCCGGAAATCCGGTCCTGCAGCACGGAGCGGAAGCACGGCCTGCTCTTGACGCGGGCATACCAGTCCTTGGCGGCAGGCGCGCGCGACCAGTCCACATCATCAAGGAAGTCGAGGCATGACAGATGGGAAGCCGCCGCGAAATCGGCCAGCGAGAGCTGGTTGCCCGCCAGCCACCGCCGCGTTTCGGCCAGCCAGTCGATATAGGACAGATGGGTGCGGATATTGGCATACCCTGCCCGCAGTGCTGCCCCATCGGGGTTGCCGCTGCCGGATATGCGCTTGTACACCTTCTCGGTCAGCAGGTTGCGCGAGACCTCGCGGCCGAATTTCTCGTCAAACCACACCACCAGCCTGCGCACCTCCACCCGCTCGGCCAGCGTGCGGCCCAGCAGCGGGGTGTCGGGATAGGCTTCCTCAAGGTATTCGCAGATCACCCACGAATCCGGAATGCACAGCCCGGTATCCTCCTGCAGCATGGGCACGGTGCCGGCGGGGTTGCGATCAAGGTAGTCGGGGCGCTGTTCCCACACACGCTCGATCTTGAGTTCAAACGGCAGCCGTTTTTCACCCATCACGAGGCGAACCTTGCGGCAATAGGGCGAAAGGGGAAGGTGGTAGAGGATGCGCATGTTCCCGCTTTATTGCATTGCCACGCCCTTCGCCAAGCCCCGAGTGCGCGCGCGTGCCCATATCGATGCGGAACTGGCCGTAAATGCCCTTAAACAGGCAGGATTTCCTCGACAGTCGCAGCCCGGCGCGGTAGCTGAAACAGACAGGCCCCATTGACCCAGAGCAGGACAGGAACACGTTGCCAGACGAACTGCGTCCCACACCCAAGATCCGCGCCCGTGGCCGGTCCTTCCTGGCCCTGGTCCTTTCACCCGAACCCCTGCTGGCCGACTGGCTGGCAGGCCTTGATGCCCAGATCGCGCGATCGAGCGCCTTTTTCGCGGGCAAGCCGGTCATTCTCGACCTCTCGCTGCTCGAGGCCGGGACCGAAGGGCTGGCCGAACTGTACCCCGCGCTGCGCGCGCGCGGCATCCGCATCATCGGAATCGAAGGCGGCGACGCCACCTGGCCCGCCTGCGCGGGGTGGGACTGGCCCGCAGGCTTTCAGGGCGGGCGCGCCTCGGGGGCCGTGGACATACCCGATGACACGACCCCGGCCCCCATCGAGCCGCCCCGCGGGGGCTCGATGCTCATCGAACAGCCGATCCGCTCCGGCCAGATGATCATGAACCCTGATGGCGACATCATCATCCTCGGCTCGGTCGGCTCGGGGGCGGAGGTGACGGCAGGCGGGTCGATCCATGTCTATGGTCCGCTGCGCGGGCGCGCCATAGCAGGCATGAACGGCCAGCCCGATGCCCGCATCTTCGCCCATTCCATGCAGGCCGAACTGCTGGCGATCGACGGTTATTACATCACCGCCGAGGAAATCGACCCCCGCTATGTTGAAAAACCGGCGCAGATCATTCTCAATAATGACACACTTGTGGTCCAGCCGCTTGTTCCGCCCACAATCAGGGGCCGCAAACCCTGAGCCTTAAGTCCCGCCCCCGTTGCGCATCATGCGCGCCCATCCATATTACAACCGTATCCATCAGGTCATGAACAAGAAAACACCCCCCAAAAGCGCTCAAGGAACTACCCCCATGGCAAAAGTGCTGGTTGTCACATCCGGCAAGGGCGGCGTCGGAAAGACAACGTCCACGGCAGCACTCGGGGCTGCGCTGGCACAGACCGGCCAGAATGTGGTGGTGGTCGATTTCGATGTCGGGCTGCGCAACCTCGACCTGGTCATGGGGGCCGAGCGGCGCGTGGTGTTCGACCTGATCAATGTCATCCAGGGCGATGCCAAGCTCTCGCAGGCGCTGATCCGCGACAAGCGGATCGAGACGCTTTCCATCCTCCCCGCCTCGCAGACACGCGACAAGGATGCGCTGACCGCCGAGGGCGTGGCCAGCGTGATGGCGCAGCTGCGTGAAAAGTTCGACTGGGTGATCTGCGACAGCCCCGCCGGCATCGAGCGCGGCGCGCAGCTGGCCATGTACCATGCCGACCATGCCATCGTGGTCACCAACCCCGAGGTCTCCTCGGTGCGTGACAGCGACCGCATCATCGGCATGCTCGACAGCACGACCGAGAAGGCCAAGGGCGGCGGCAAGATCGAGAAGCACCTGCTGCTCACCCGCTATGACCCCGCCCGCGCCGCCCGTGGCGAGATGCTGCGCATCGAGGATGTTCTCGAGATCCTGTCCATCCCGCTGCTCGGCATCATCCCCGAAAGCGAGGAAGTGCTGCGCGCCTCCAACCTGGGCGCGCCGGTCACCCTGAGCAGCCCCGACAGCCCGCCCGCCCGCGCCTATGCCGAAGCCGCGCGCAGGCTGGAAGGCGAGAAGCTGGAAGTAACCGTACCGGTTGAACGCAAGGGCCTGCTGGCAAGCCTGTTCAAGGGGAAAAGCTGATGAGCCTGTTCGGTTCCTTCTTTGGCCGCGGTTCCAAGACCTCGGCCCCCGTCGCGCGCGACCGCCTGCAGATCCTGCTGGCCCATGAGCGCACCGGCAATGGCAATGAATCCGACCTGCTGAACAAGCTCCAGGCCGAAATTCTTGAAGTGATCAAGCGGCATATCGCCGTTGATCAGGACAAGGTCCAGGTGAAACTGGACCGCGGCAATTCCGTCTCGATGCTGGAAATCGACATCGAAGTGCCGCAGATGCGCCCCTCGGGCCAGCCTTAAGGCGGCCCCAGCCAGCCCCGCCGGTTACGACAGGCGGGGCTCGATCCAGCGCCGCGCATGCTCGAAATCACGCGTGACCGCCGCCTGGGCGGCGGTCACGTCGCGCTGGCGCAGGGCCATGATCAGTTCTTCATGCGGGTGGGTGCGACCTTCGTGCTCGACCTGGATCATCGGGCGTGACAGGGCATAGATCGGCCCGATCCGCATCCACAGGTTGCGCAGGATGTTGGCCGTAAGGGGCAGTTCGGCCAGGGTGGCCACCGTAGTGTGAAAATCGGCGTTGAAAGCCGCCATGCCCCCGTCATCACGCGCGCGCGAGGCATCCATGAACTGGTGCTGCAGGATGACCAGCGCCTCGATACCGTGGGAAGAGGCGCGCTGGGCGGCGGCGGCAGCAAGGCGCATTTCAAGATCCATCCGCAAATCATGGATCTCGGCAAAGCTGCGCTGGGTCATGGCGGGCACGACGGCGGTATTGCGGTCGTTGAGTTCCAGCGCATGCTCGGACACAAGCCGCAGCAGCGCCTCGCGCACCGGCGTGGGGCTCAGCCCGAGCTCAGCGGCAAGCGGGCGCAGGACCAGCCGTTCGCCCGAGCGATACCGGCTACGGATCAGCCCACGACGCACATGATCATAGGCTTCCTCGCTCAAGGCGCGGCGGGGAAGCTTTTCGGGCTGGCCTGCGGTGAATGCTACCATGCGCTTGAGTAATCCTTAATGCAAATAGGTCTTATTAATTCAGATCAATAATGATCTGGACGTGAATGGCAACGCCTGTGCAGGCGAAAAACCTGCCTCAACCCCCATTTTCTCGGGTTTATGGGCGTTTTGTCATGAAAGGCAGCCCATTTTGGGGGAACCACGCACTCTTTCGGCCCGTTACGCCAGCAACCCCTTTCAACTGGCCTGCACCATGTGCGGGCCGCCACATACAGGGAAACCCATCATGGCCGATATTGCTGAAAATACGTTCCTGACCGACGTGAAGACCCTGCGCGAACGCGCGAAGAAAGCAATTGAAAAAGGCGCGCTCACCCCCGCCTATCAGGGCAATGTGCAGACCGCCATCGACCTGTTGCAGACGGTGGTGGCAACCGAGCTTGTGTGCGTGCTGCGCTATACGATGCATTCCATCTCCGTCGAGGGCATTACCAGCGAGAGCGTGGCCGCCGAGTTCGCCACCCACGCCAAGGAAGAACGCGCCCACATGATGTGGGCGGCCGCGCGCATCGACCAGCTTGGCGGCGTGCCCAATCTCTCGCCCGAGGGGCTGGCCACCCGTTCCGCCTCCGAATATGGCAATGGCGGCAACCTCGTTGAAATGGTGCGCCAGAACCTGGTGGCCGAACGGCTGGTGATCGAGCATTACCGTGAACTGATCCGCTATTTTGCCGATCATGACCCCACAACGCGCATCATGCTCGAAAAGATCCTGGCGGAAGAGGAAGAACACGCAACCGACATGCACGACCTGCTCGTGGCCCATGAGGGGCGTCCGTTCCTGGAATCCTGAGCCTGCGCCCCGCCTTACTGACAGCCCGCGCGCATCCACCCTGCCCCCTCAACGGGGCGCGGGTGGCCTTGCCGCGCGCCATGACCTGCCCGCACAAGGAAAGTCCGGATCATGATCCATATCTCGTCCAAACCGAAAACCTATGACCTGTTCATCAATGGAGACTGGCACAAGCCCGGCAACTCCGCGCACGACACCATCCACAATCCCGCCACGGGTGCTGTTCTGGCCACGGTGGCCGTGGCGAGCGAAGACGATGTCAACACCGCACTCGAGGCGGCACAGGCGGCTTTTCGATCATGGAGCAGGCTGGTTGCGACCGAGCGGGCGGATTACCTCTACCGCCTGATTGAACTGATCCGGCGCGATAGCGAAAAGCTGGCCCGCATCATCACCCTGGAGAACGGCAAGCCGCTGAAGGAAGCGCGCATCGAGGTGGGGTTCGCCATCGAACTGATCCGCTTCGCCGCCGAGAATGTGCGCCGCCTTGAGGGCAACATCATTCCCGGCAGCCGCCCCGGCGAGAAAATCCTGATCGAGAAGATCCCCCACGGTGTGGTGGCGGGCATCTCGGCATGGAACTTCCCGCTGGCGCTGACCGCGCGCAAGCTCGGCCCGGCCCTGGCCGCAGGCAACACCTTCGTCATCAAGCCGCATGAACTCACCCCGCTTTCCACCTTCGCGCTGGCCGAACTCTCGGTCGAGGCGGGCTTCCCCAAGGGCGTGTTCAATGTCGTGACCGGCGGCGGCGCCACGGTGGGCAACGCGCTCGTGACCAATCCCATCACCAAGCTCATCACCATGACCGGCAGCACGCCCGCGGGCCGCAAGATCATGGCCGCCGCCTCCGAAGGGCTGAAGGAAGTGCGGCTTGAACTCGGCGGCAAGGCCCCGTTCATCGTGATGGAGGATGCCGATATTGAAAAGGCGGTGGATGCGGCTGTTGCCGCGCGCTTCATGAATTGCGGGCAGGTCTGCACGGCCAACGAGCGCACCTATGTGCACACCGCCGTATATGACGAATTCCTCAAACGCCTGCGCAAGAAGGTGGCCGCGCTGAAAACCGGCAACCCGCTTGATGAAACCACCGACATGGGCCCCAAGATCAGCGCCGCCGAACTCGAGAAGGTCGATGCGATCGTACAGAAAGCCATCAGCCAGGGGGCGAAGGTCGAGCACGGCGGCAAGCGGCTGACCGGCGGCGCGTATGACCAGGGCAATTTCTACGCTCCCACCCTGCTGACCGGGGTCACGGCGGAGATGGATATTGCGCAGGACGAGGTGTTCGGCCCCGTGCTGTCGCTGATCCGCGTGAAAGACTTTGATGATGCCATCGCCCAGGCCAACAACTCGCGCTATGGCCTGTCGGCCTACATGTTCACGCAGAACCTTAAAAACATCATGCGCATGACCAACGAGCTGAACTTTGGCGAGATCTACGTCAACCGTGAAGGTGGCGAGGCCGCGCAGGGCTTCCACCACGGTTATGGCGATAGCGGCATTGGCGGCGAAGACGGCCAGTACGGGCTTGAAGCCTATGTCGATACCAAGACCGTCTATCTCAACGCATAAGCGGCTCGCACCTCTTCGCGCAGTCAGAGCGGCCCGGGGCAATCCGGGCCGTTTTTATGCCAAAGAGAAGTTCAGCCGCACAACCGGCAAAGGTTTCTGGTGAAACGTTTTGCAAAAAGCATTGCAAGATTGCCGCCTTTAAAAAAAAGACGGCACCCGAAAACCTTTACTCTTTTAAAACCCGATCCTTAAATCTGGCGCATCCACACCGTATCGATCGCATGGCTCGGGCTTTTGTGCATGACCACGCGGGCGCGCTCGCGCGTGGGCAGGATGTTCTGCTGCAGGTTGGGCAGGTTGATGCGCCGCCAGATGTCACGCGCAAGCTGCCCGGCCTCACGTTCGGGCAGGTCGGCGTAATGGTGGAAATAGGAGCCGGGCTTGCGGAAGGCGGTTTTCTGCAACAGCAGGAAGCGTTTGACGTACCAGTCCTCGATCACCTTCGTATCGGCATCGAGATAGATCGAGAAATCAAAGAAATCAGACGCCATGAACGGCTGCTCGGACACGGTCTGGAGCACGTTCAGCCCCTCGAAGATCAGGATATCGGGCTGGTCGATCACCTGATAGCGGTCGGGCACGATGTCATAGGCCTCGTGCGAATAGACCGGCACCCTGAGGTTGCGCCCGCCAGCCTTCAGCGCCGAGAGGAAGCCGATCATCTGCCGCAGGTCATAACTTTCGGGGAAGCCCTTGCGGTGCATGAGGTTGCGCTTTTCCAGCTCGCGCGTGGGCAGCAGGAAGCCATCGGTCGTGACCAGCGCCACATTCGGGTGGTCGGGCCAGCGCGACAGCACGGCCTGCAGCAGGCGGGCAAACGTGCTCTTGCCCACTCCCACACTGCCCGCGATGCCGATCACGAACGGCATGGTCACGCCCGGCCTGCCCATGAACGCGCTCTTGACCATGCTGTTCAGGCTGCGGGTGGCCATGACATGCAGGTTGAGCAGGCGCGACAGCGGCAGGTAGATCTCGGTTATGTCTTCCAGCGAGACCGGCTCGTTATGCCCGCGCAGTGTTGCGATATCGGCCTCGCCCAGCGATTGCGGCACATTGGCGCGGAGTGCTGCCCATTCCGGGCGGGGAAAGATCAGGTAAGGCTGCACCGGGCCGGGAGCCGGATGCGTGGAGATGACGGGACGCGCGTCCAGCATGCAGTCCTCCATGCCCTTGTCCTTTCTGCTGTGGCGCCTGCCCATGGGCGCAGGCCATCTGCCGCGTATCACCATCGCCTGCCCCGATCCAGATACGGGGCGCCCAATTTAGCGTGTACACCCCCGCCAACCCGCCGCATTCCGCCCATCCTGACACAGACGTGACAATTGTGACACACCGCGCCATGCTGCCCCGATGGTATGGACCCCATGGTGTCCTGCCCGGGCACCCCAGCCCGCGGGCGGGCCGTCTACCCCCGTGGCGGCCCCCGCGCCACGCCACGCCAATGACAGGGATAGCGTCATGAACGATCCGACCATCCACCCGTTTTCAGCCGCCCCCCGGCAGAGCACGCCCGCGGACTGGACGGACACGCATGCCCGCGCCACCCTGCGCCGCATTCTTGATGCCGCCATCCACAGCGCCCTGCCCGATCAGGTGCTGGCGCGCTACCTGCCCCCCAGGCCGAAGGGCCGGTGCGTGGTGGTGGGCGCGGGCAAGGCGGCGGCAAGCATGGCGGCTGCCCTTGAACGCGCCTGGCCGGATGTGGCGATGAGCGGCTGCGTGGTCACGCGCGACGGGCACGCTGCCCCCACACGGCGCATCCGCGTGCTTGAGGCCGCCCACCCCGTGCCCGACGACCGCAGCGTGGCCGCAGGCCGCATCATGATGGCGGAAGTCGCCGGCCTGGGGCATGATGACCTGGTCATCGCCCTGATTTCCGGCGGCGGATCAGCATTGCTGGAACTGCCCAAACCGGGCGTGACGCTGGATGACCTGCGCACGATCAACCGCGCCCTGCTGCATAGCGGGGCCAGCATACGTGACATGAATGTGGTGCGCCGCCATCTCTCGGCCATCAAGGGCGGGGGGCTGGCCGCAGCCGCCTGCCCCGCCCGGGTCGTGACACTGGCCATAAGCGACGTGCCGGGCGATGACCTGCTGACCATCGCCAGCGGCCCCACGGTGGCGGACCCCACCACCCCCGCCGATGCCCGCGCCATCATTGCCCATTACGGCATTGCCCTGCCCGAGGCAGCGCGGAAGGTACTCGAACATGATGCCGGGCCGATGCCACCTTCCCCCGCCAACCAGGTCACGCTGATCGCAACGCCGCTTATGGCGCTGCAGGCAGCCGCCAGCACGGCACGCGCATGCGGCCTGACGCCACTCATTCTGGGGGATGCGCTGGAGGGCGAAAGCCGCGACGCCGGCACGCTCATGGCCGGCATCGCCCTGTCGGCCCGCCTGCACGGCCTACCCGTGGCGGGGCCCGCCGTGCTGCTTTCAGGCGGCGAGACGACGGTGAGCATCAACCCGGCCGGTCCCGCGCCGGGGCGGGGCGGGCGCAATACCGAGTTCCTGCTCTCCATGGCCTGCGCCCTGCAGGGGCAGAAAGGCATCTGGGCCATTGCGGCGGACAGCGATGGCATTGATGGCACCGAGGATGCCGCAGGCGCCATCATCACCCCCGATACGCTGGCCCGCGCTGAAAAAGTGGGCTGCGACCCGCGTGCCGCCCTGCGCGCGCATGACAGCTACACCGTGTTCAGGCAGATGGGCGATCTGGTCATGACCGGCCCCACGCTGACCAATGTGAACGACATCCGCGCAGTGCTTGTGCTGTAGGGGTATAGCTTCTACTTGCCCTGCCTGCCGTAGCTGACCTGCGTGTCAGGCACGACGAAATGCTTGCCATCGTCACTGTCAGACGGACTATCATCGCCAGCCTGGTTGGGGTCGTAGCCCGATGAGATCATCTGCATCGCCGCCGCATCAGGCGGCGTATGATATTCCTCGGTAGCACCCTCCTCATTGGGGCTGGGCAGCTTGGGCAGGTGGTGCGAGAGCGGGCGCAGGGCATTGTCTGCATGCGTGGCGTGGTGCCCCTCCCACGCGCTGCGCCCGAGCGGGCGGGGGGCTTCATCCACATCGGCCGGATCATTATTGTCGTCATGCCCGCCGCTACAGGCGGCAAGGCAGGCCAGCAATCCGATCATTGCAAGACGTGGTCTCATTCCGGCTGCCCTTACCCCCGCTTTTCAGGCCCTGCCCCCGTCGTGGCACAGGCCACGCCAGGGCGCAGGGACGATAGCCTGTTACAATGGAACAGGCCAAGGGCAATCAGTCAGCCCCCTCCTCATCGGGGCCGACCAGCATGGCCTCGGCCACCACACCGGCCTGCTCACGCACGCGGCGCTCGATATCGGCGGCCATTTCGGGGTGGTCGCGCAGGAACTGCTTGGCGTTTTCACGCCCCTGGCCAATGCGCTGGCTGTCGCATGAGAACCAGGCGCCAGACTTTTCAACAATGCCCGCCTTGACGCCAAGGTCGATCAGTTCACCCACCTTGCTGATGCCTTCGCCATACATGATGTCGAACTCGACCTGGCGGAAGGGGGGCGCCATCTTGTTCTTGACCACCTTGACGCGGGTCTGGTTGCCCGTCACCTCGTCCTTGTCCTTGATCGAGCCGATGCGGCGGATGTCCATGCGCACGGAGGCATAGAACTTCAGCGCGTTGCCACCTGTCGTCGTCTCGGGGCTGCCGAACATCACGCCAATCTTGAGGCGGATCTGGTTGAGGAAGATCAGCATGGTGTTCGAGCGCGAGACCGAGCCGGTCAGCTTGCGCAGCGCCTGGCTCATCAGCCGGGCATGCAGGCCCACATGGCTGTCGCCCATGTCGCCCTCAAGCTCGGCGCGCGGCACAAGGGCCGCCACGCTATCGACCACCAGCACGTCAATCGCGCCCGAGCGCACCAGCGTGTCGGCAATCTCGAGCGCCTGCTCGCCTGCATCGGGCTGGCTGATCAGCAGGTTGTCCACATCCACGCCCAGCTTGCGGGCATAGCCGGGGTCAAGCGCGTGCTCGGCATCGATGAAGGCACAGGTGCCGCCCTTGCGCTGCGCCTCAGCAATGGCATGCAGCGCCATGGTGGTCTTGCCCGAGCTTTCGGGGCCATAAATCTCGACAATGCGCCCGCGCGGCAGGCCGCCAATGCCAAGTGCTATGTCGAGGCCGAGCGAGCCGGTGGAAATCACATCCACCTGCTCGGACGGGCGCTCGCCCATGCGCATGATCGAGCCCTTGCCGAACGCGCGCTCGATCTGGCTCAATGCCCCTTCCAGGGCCTTGCTTTTATCTATACCCGGAGCCTGTGCCATTGCCTGCCTACCTGCTTCTTGTGGAATGAAACCTTATAACGGGCACCCTGCCCTGCCACGCCAGCCCGGAACAGGGGCGGGTCATGTCCTGCAATATGGAACAAAACAGGATCATTTACAATGGCCCTGTTCCTTTCCTGCCCCGATAATGATGGCCCGCCGCGCAATAACCGCCGTTTAGCGCGGCCCCATGGCCAGCCCCGCACCACGCGGGTCGGTCACGGCGGTGCAGGTTGCGCCATCACCCGGCAGGCCGCGCGGGCAGGATATGGCGTTGACGCGCCCCTGCGCGGTTACAGGATGGGCATCGGGTGTCTGGCCTGCAAGGAGCTGGCGCATGGCAATGCCGGTGGCCGCCGCCGCGTCGTTCTGGCCCGACCCTGCCACCACCGCGCGGAAGGCGCGGCCCTGGCTGGCAATGGCGGCGGCATAAAGCGGCTGCGGCAGGCGCGCGGGCGAGGCGCCCAGCACGATGCCGGTATTGCCCGCCATGCGCCCGGTGCCAAACAGGTTGTCCATGCTCAGGCTGCACGCCACCGCCATGCCCCCGTGGTCAACCACGGTGAACGAGGTGGACGCCGGGAGCGAAGGCAGGCCCCCGCCGCCTGCCCCGCCTGCATTGACAAAGGCCTGCGCGCGGGCGGTCAGGTCATCCCCCGTGCCACTGGCATGGCTGCCATTCTGTGCCCGCCAGCCCGCAACACTGGCCTGCGCGCGCGTTGCCGCATCGGACGAGGAGGCCGCGCGGAACGCCACCGCGGCCCCCAGCCCGCCATCGGCAGGCGGCGGCAGGAAGCTGACCTGCGTCTCGCCACTGCTGACGGAGAGCGGCAGCCGCTCAAACGGAATGGCCCCGCGCATGTCGGCCATGGTCAGGCCACCGCCCGCCTTCTGGCTGCCCGCCACGAAGGACTGGCCCAGCGCGCCATTATAAAGATCGCCCACGCCCATGCTGCGGATCTGGTCCAGCGCGCCTGAAAGATGGGTCTGCACCAGCGCATCGCCCTCGGCCAGCGCCTTGCCATCCGAGCGGGCGAACACCGCGCGCACGCCCGCATCAGCCAGCAGCGGCACCTGGACTGCGGCAAGATCGGTGGCAAGCTGGCGGCTCACATTGATGCCATTGGCCGCAAGTGCGATCGCGCCCGGCACCATCTCGGAAAACGCAGCCGAGCCATATTGCAGGTGCATCAGGTAAAGCCCGCGCGCCAGCATGGGCACCGCCGCCGGGCGATCGGCATGCGGCATGCCCGCCCCGTCGGTCACGCCCGCCACGGGCAGGAACATGAAGGCGCGGCCCCCGTTCTGGTCACCCGGACGGTAGGCAAGGCACGCCCCGCCCGCACCGAGCGAGGCACGCGAAGGCAGGGTCACGGCCAGGGCCAGCCCCATGGCCGTGGCCGCATCCGCCGCGTTGCCGCCGCGCTGCAGGATGTCACGCCCCACAAGGGTGGCCTGCGGCTCATCGGAGGAGACGGTGCCGATCAACTGCCCCGGCGAGGGACCAAACATGCTGGAAACGATCCTGACCGGCGAATAGTTCTTGAACGCGCAGCCCGTAACCGAAAGGGCCAGAACCGCACACAGCGCCGTACGCATGGACCGACGGGCGACAGGGGTGATCGACGAATGCTCAGGCACGCAACGCTTCTCCAATGGGCAGGTCGGCTTCATTCCGTTGAACGGCTCGTAACGACCGCGCGATCGTAGGCCGGGCCTTCACGACTTAGCGGCGTTCCGGGCCATCGGCAACAGGCATGGCGCCCGTGCGACCCCATGGCCCATTCCTTTCCGCTACCCGATCCTTTACACACCACCCTATCGCGACATGACAACGGAGCAAACCCGTGACTTTTCTTTCGCCCCGCCACAACCGGCCACGCCTGCTGCCCACCCTGCTCGCCACGGGGGCAATGCTGGCTGCCACGGCGGGCGCGGGCAGGGCTGCGGAGGCACAGGCCAGCTTCACCCCCGCCCAGCGGCAGGAAATTGTCGAGATCATGCGCAACGCGCTGAAAACCGACCCCACCATCCTGTCAGACGCCATTGCCGCCCTGCGCACCAGCGCCAACGCCGCCCAGCAGAACGCGGCCCGCTCCGCGCTGGAAAGCCACCGCGCCGACCTGACCACGCCCACTGCTACCGATGGCGTGCTCGGCAATGCCTCCGGCCAGACCACCGTTGTCGAATTCTATGATCCCCGCTGCCCCTACTGCCGCAAGGTGCTGCCCGATCTCGACCGCCTGACGCGCGAGAACAGGGACCTGCGGATTATCGAAAAGGTCATTCCCGTGCTCGGCCAGCCCAGCCTGATTGCATCGCAGGCGCTCGTGGCGGCCTTCGTGCAGGGTGGCCAGGCGGCCTATTTCCGCATGCAAAGCGTGGTGATGAATGATTCCGTGCAGCCCACGGTGGAGCGCATGCGCACGCTGGCC
This sequence comes from Komagataeibacter xylinus, assembly GCF_004302915.1. GTDB lineage: Bacteria > Pseudomonadota > Alphaproteobacteria > Acetobacterales > Acetobacteraceae > Komagataeibacter > Komagataeibacter xylinus_C. The sequence goes on from NZ_QQBI01000001.1 coordinate 313,078, forward strand.
ACCCAGGCGGGGCTGGATGCCACCCGGCTGGTCAGTGACATGAATGGCGCGAAGGTCACGTCCATCCTGCAGGCCAACATGGAACTCGCGCGCGCGATCGGGCTCGATGGCACGCCCACCTTCGTGTTCAATGCCCGCCAGATCATTCCCGGCGCCGTCAGCTACGATGACCTGAAAAAGGCCATCGCGCAGAACCATTAAGGAAGAATAGAAGTTTCGGGGCGCCGCCTTTTTTCAACAAGGCGGCGTTCTTTTTTAAAAAAAGCTTCGCCAGAAACTTTTTCCTGTTTCAGGGCGTTGCCTCAGGCCATGGCCACGGCAGTGGCATCGGCCAGGTCATTGACCCGCAGCAGGTGGCCAAGGGCCGCCACCATCTCGTCCATCATCGCATCCGTATGGCGCGGCCCCGGCGTGAGGCGCAGGCGCTCGGTGCCCCGCGGCACGGTCGGGTAGTTGATGGGGGTGGTGTACATGCCGTAATCATTGAGCAGCCGGTCGCTCAGTTCGCGGCAGCGCCGGGCATCGCCCACGGGGATGGGCACGATATGGCTCGGCGTCATGTTGAATGGAATGCCCGCCGCCCTGAGCTTGGCGCGGAAGGTATCGACACGCTCGAAAATGCGCTCGCGCCGCCAGTTATCCTTGCGCACCTGCTTCACGCTGGCCAGCGCCGCCGCCACGACCGCAGGCGGCAGCGCGGTGGTGAAGATGAAGCCAGAGGCGCTCAGGCGCAGATATTCGACAATATTGCTCGAGGCGGTGATGTAGCCGCCATGCACGCCAAAGCCCTTGGCCAGCGTGCCCTCGATGATGTCAACCTGATCGGCCACGGCATCGCGCTGCGACACGCCGCCGCCCTGCGCGCCATACAGGCCCACGGCATGCACTTCATCAAGGTAGGTCATGGCGCCGTATTTACGCGCCAGCGCGCACGTGCCCGCGATGTCGGCTATGTCACCATCCATCGAGTACACGCTCTCGAAGGCGATCAGCTTGGGCGCATCCTTCGGCGCCGCGGCCAGCTTGGCCTCAAGGTCGGCCAGGTCGTTATGCTCGAAAATGACCGTGCTCGACCCGCGCGCGCCCTTGATGCCCGCAATCATGGAGGCATGGTTCAGCCGGTCGGAAAAGCAGATCCAGCCGGGCATGCTTGTCAGGATGGTCTGGAGCGATGCCTGGTTCGAGACATAGCCCGAGCCGAACAGCAGCCCTGCTTCCTTGCCATGCAGGTCGGCCAGCTCCGCCTCCAGCGCGGTGTGCACCGGGCTCGTGCCCGCGATGTTGCGCGTACCGCCCGCGCCCGCGCCATGCTCATGAATGGCACGGATCGCGGCCTCGACCACGACGGGCTCGACCCCCATGCCCAGATAATCATTGGAGGACCAGACCACGACCTCCCGGTCTTCGGGGCAGGCGGGGGTGGACGGCGTGGGCGCGGTCTCGGGCTGCTCGTATAACGGGTAACGGTCGGCCAGCCGTGACAGGGGCGTAAACTGCCGGTATCGCCCCTGGGCGCGGATATCGGCCAGCGCCGTCTGGCAGAACCGGAAAAACGGATGCCCATCCACATGATTACTGGACACTGCTGGTTTTCTCCATGGCATACCCCGATCGTGTTTACGGGGCCTTCATTCATTACGCCCACCGTGCGGGGTGGCCCTGGGCCGGGGGGATGCAACCGCCCCTTACTGGCGCCAGGGCTGGCGGTTAACCACCGGCAACGGGGCCTTTATGGCATGACGGGGGCGGAAATTGCAAAACCGCATTGAACTACTCGACGTAAATGCAGACCTGCGTTGCGCTGCCGGCGGGCACGCCCCGGGCGTCCATCTCGGTCTGGGCCACGCCCGCGCCCGCGTCCATCACCGCCTGGAGCACCGGCTGGCCATCCGTGTCCACCGCCGCCTTCATGTCCGGCAGGCCGCTGGCGCTCCCCACCGGCACGTTGACCACGATGGTGAACAGCGCGTTGGGCTTGCGCGAGAGCGCATCGGCCACGGCGGCCCTGACCGCGGGCTGCCACTGCGCGGGCGGCGTACCCGCCACGATGGTGACAAGCGGCGGCGTGGTGATGGCCGCCACCCTGGGCACCGGCACGGCGGGCAGCTGTGGCGGGTCGCCTGCGTGGCGGTTGAAGGTTTTCTGGCTGACCAGCCGGCATCCGCCCATGGCTGGCAGGCACAGGGCCGCCACGATAATGGCACGGCGGGCAAAGCGGGGAGACGGACGGGGCATGACCCGCTACCGATACAGTATCCGCCCCGCCGGGCATAGGGGCGCGTGCAGCAATGTTGCCGCAGCGCACGGGGCGCAGTAACAGTACCCCACCGGCTCCGACCGATCATCCCCCGCCCCATGGACGATGCCGCATGCCCGAAGACCAGGAAGCCCTCGCACTCTCGCCTGCCCCGCCACCAGCAGCCCCTGCCATGCCCGAGCGGCTGGCGACGGCGATCCGCCATGCCATCGGCGTGCATGAAACCGACCGGCGGCATGCCCCGCACGCCCGGGTCATGGCCGGGCTGTGCGCGGTGCTGTGGAGTCGCTTCCTGCGCTTCGACCCGGCCAGCCCCGACTGGCCGGATCGTGACCGCCTGGTCATCTCCTCGCCCCGCTACCGGGTGCTGCCGCGCATCATGGCCGAACTGTCGGGGCAGGTCTCGCGCCCCGGCCTGCCCGCCGCGACCGACCGGCAGGCCTGCGGCCCCAACGGGCAGGGACTGGGGGCCGCGATCGGCATGGCGCTGGCCGAGCAGAAGCTGGCCGCCCGCTTTGGCCGCTCGGTGGTCAACCACCGCATATGGGCGCTGGGGTGCTGGAGCGAGCTTTCCACCGGCGTGGCGCTGGAAAGCGCCGCCCTGGCCGGCCAGCTCGGCCTTGACCGCGTGACCCTGGTGGTGGGCCTGTGGAGCACCGAGCGCGAGGAGGTGGACACCATCCTGCCGCGCTACAGCGCATCGGGCTGGTCGGTGCGCAAGGTCGATGCAGGCAATACCGAACAGATCGCAAGCGTCATCGCCTCCGCCCAGCGCACGCATAAGCCCTGCCTGATTGCATGCATCGCCCCGCCCGAAACCGACCCGCCACCGCCATTTGCCGATGATCCGGGCCTGTGGGCCGGGGCCGCGCGCCGGGGGGCGAGCGCACGGCGCTCATGGCTGCGCCGCCTGTTCAAGGACCGGCAGAAAGCCGAGTTCGAACGCATGGCGCGCAACCAGCGCCCCGCCTTCTGGCAGCCTGACTGGCAGCGTTCATGGCGCGAGCACAGCGCGCTGCTGGCCCGCGCCTCGCCCGCCTTCTCGGCGCAGCGCGGGCTCGAAACCCTGCATGAACTGCTGCCCGAACTGACCTGCCTGCGCTCGCGCCAGGGCATGATGCCCGATTTCTCCGCCCTGCGGCGCAGCAGTGGCGAGCCCGATCTTTCCTGCGGCACGCAGGTGCATGGCATGGCCGCTCTGCTCAACGGCATTGCGCTGCATGGCGGCCTGCTGGCCTTTGGCGCCACCACCATCATCGCGGTGGACCGCATGCGCCCCGCCCTGCGCTACGCCGCCATGACCGGCCAGCAGGTGATCTACCTGCTCAGCGATGACGACCTGCCGCGCGGCACGAACGCGGGCGGCTGGCGGCCCGTCGAGCAGCTGGCCAGCCTGCGCGCCATGCCCAACATGGCGCTGTTCCGCCCCGCCGACCACCGCGAGACCATGGAATGCATGGAACTGGCGCTGCGGCGCACGACCGGGCCGAGCCTGCTGGTGCTGGAATCCGCCCCCTCGATTGCCGCCACCGTGCCCGAGCGCGAACAGCACGGCCTGACTAACCTGTGCGCGCGCGGCGGCTACGTGCTGGCCGAGGCCGAAGGCCCGCGGCAGGTCACGCTGGTGGCCACGGGGCATGAGGCCATCGTGGCGCTGGGCGCGCGCGCGCTGCTGCGCGCGGCGGGCATCGGGGCGGCGGTTGTATCACTTCCGTGCTGGGAACTGTTCGCCGCCCAAAAAATGACGTATCGTGCTGCCGTGCTGGGAACAGCGCCCCGGATCGGAATCGAGGCCGCATCGGGTTTTGGATGGGATCGCTGGCTTGGGCCGGACGGGCTGTTCGTGGGGATTGACGGGTTCGGGGCCACCCCCATGCCCGATGCGCCCGACAGTCTGGCCGACATCACGCCGGAGCGGATCTGCCGCGACGCCATGCGGCTGCTCCACGCCCATGCCGGAACCGCGATGGAAACCGTGGGAGGAAACGGCGCGCCTCCACCACCCGGGCTGGCATCGCTTGATGCCAGCATGTGAACATGTCTGACCCTTACGGAGATAATAAGAACATGGCTGTTAAAGTCGCAATAAACGGTTTTGGCCGCATTGGTCGCCTCGTGCTGCGCGGCATCATTGAAAGCGGGCGCACCGACGTGGTGCCGGTCGCGATCAATGACCTTGGCAGCGTGGCCGACAACGCGCACCTGCTGTCCTATGACAGCGTGCACGGGCGCTTCCCCGCCGATGTGAAGGTCGAGGGCAACCAGATCATCATCACGGCCAATGGCCGCACCTATGCCCCCATCACCGTCTCGGCCGAGGCCGACCCCACCAGGGTGCCCTTCAAGGGCGTGGACGTGGCGCTGGAATGCACCGGCCGCTTTACCGACAAGGAAAAGGCCGCCCAGCTCATTACGGCAGGTGCGCGCAAGGTGATCGTGTCCGCCCCGGCATCAGGCGTGGACGCCACCATCGTGTACGGCGTGAACCAGGACGTGCTGACGCCTGACATGACCGTCATCTCGAACGCGTCATGCACCACCAACTGCCTCGCCCCGGTGGCCAAGGTGCTGGATGACACGTTCGGCATCGAATGTGGCTACATGGTCACCATTCATTCCTATACCGGCGACCAGCGCACGGTGGACACGCTGCACAAGGACCTGCGCCGCGCACGTGGCGCCGCGCTGAACATGATCCCGACCTCGACCGGGGCCGCGCGCGCCGTGGGGCTGGTGCTGCCGCACCTCAAGGGCAGGCTCGATGGCACCGCCATCCGCGTGCCGACCCCCAACGTGTCGCTCGTCTCGCTCGACTTCGTGCCCAAAAAGGCCCCGGCCTCCGTCGAGGAAGTGAATGCAGCGCTGCTGAAAGCCTCCGAGTCGGGCCCGCTCAAGGGCATCCTTGCCTACAACACCGCGCCGCTGGTCAGCACCGACTTCAACCACTCGCCCGCCTCCTCCACCTTCGATGCCACCCAGACGGCGGTGATCGATGGCGGCAAGCTGGTGCGCATCTGCAGCTGGTACGACAATGAGTGGGGCTTCTCCAACCGCATGGCCGACACGGCTGCCGTATTCGGGGCACTGTAATGGGCGCGGCAAGCTTCAAGACGCTGGATGACCTTGATGCCACGGGCAAGAAGGTTCTCCTGCGCGCTGATCTGAACGTGCCGGTGCGCAACGCCCAGATCACGGACGCCACGCGCATCCTGCGCCTGCTGCCCACCATTCAGGAACTGGCCCAGAAGGGGGCGAAGGTGATTGTTGTCAGTCACTTCGACCGCCCCAAGGGCAAACCGGTGCCTGAAATGTCGCTTGGCCCCATTGCCGATGCGCTGGGCGATGCGCTGGGCCGGCCGGTCACCTTTGTCGATGACTGCACCGGCCCCAAGGTGCAGCAGGCCGTGGACGCCATGCAGGATGGCGACGTGGTGGTGCTGGAAAACACCCGCTTCTACCCCGGCGAGGAACAGAACGACCCGGCGCTGGCCAAGGAATTCGCAGCATTGGCCGACTATTACGTCAATGATGCGTTCTCCGCCGCCCACCGCGCCCATGCCTCGACCGAGGGCGTGGCCCGGCTGCTGCCCTCCTTTGCAGGCCGCCTCATGGAGACGGAACTCAACGCGCTCAACATAGCGCTTGAAAACCCCGCCCGCCCGGTGGGCGCCATCGTGGGCGGGGCCAAGATCTCGACCAAGCTCGACCTGATCGGCAACCTGCTTGAAAAGGTGGACATGCTGATCATTGGCGGCGCCATGGCCAACACCTTCCTTGCAGCACAGGGCGTGGATGTGGGCCGCTCGCTGCAGGAGGCCGAGATGCACGACACCGCGCGTACCATCATGGCCAAGGCGAAGGAAAAGAACTGCGAGATCATCCTGCCGGTTGATGTCGTGACCGCGACCGACTTCAGGGCGGGCGTGCCCACGCGCACGGTGCCGGTCAATGCCATTCCGGCTGATGCCATGGCGCTCGACGTGGGGCCGGAAACGGTCAGGCTGATCAATGAAAAGCTCACCACGCTGAAAACGCTGGTCTGGAACGGCCCGCTTGGCGCGTTCGAGGTCTTGCCGTTCGATACGGCTACCAATGAAGTCGCGCGCGAGGTGGGCCGCCTGACCGATGCGGGCGCGCTCAAGAGCATTGCAGGTGGTGGCGATACGGTCTCCGCCCTGCGCCATGCGGGGGTGGAGAAGCATATCTCCTACATCTCGAGTGCGGGGGGCGCCTTCCTTGAATGGCTGGAAGGCAAGACGCTGCCCGGCATCATGGCGCTTGAGGCCGTGTTTGAACGGGCCATGCCCATCTGAGCAGCCACGCCGTTACGTGAAGGAAGGGACCATCGTGAGGTGGTCCCTTTTTTCATGAACAATACTTTGAAATGACAGAAGTTTTGGTGAAGCTTTTTAAAAAAACGGCAGCACCCGAAAACTTCTCTTTTTGCCCCTAGCGGTTGTAGGGGTTGGTATCCACCCGCACGGCCTTGCCGGTGCGGTCGTAATACAGCACGGCGGTGCCGCGTTTTTCGGCATAGCCATCCGGCTCGCCGGTGGGCGTCCAGAACAGCAGGCGGTTCACGTCCGGCTGTTCCTTGACCCTGTCGCCCTTGGGGATGAAGCGGTACTGGCTGTAATCCATGTGCAGGGTGGGCAGCGGCGGCTTTTTGGAAAGCTGATGCATGGTGGCATGGCGCTGCGAGGCCTCGCCGGGGTCTTCATTGCCTGCATCGGCATGGCCGCCTTCCGCCATGGCCACACCCGGCGCGACAGCAGCGCCCAGCCACGCAGCAAGGACCAAATGCCGTAACCTGATAGACATGAGCGCAGGCCTTTCCGTTCTTCCCGATTGCGGGGCCACCATCCCCCTTTTCCCGGCCTGACGCAATATCCGCCGTGGCACGCCTGCCTTACTGGAAAGGCAGGTAGCGGAAATCGAAGAAGATCTCGCTCAGGCTGGTCGTGGGCGCGCCGCCCATGCCCCCCCATGTATGCACCCGCGAATAGGCCAGCTGCGTGCCCGCCTGCACCGTGCCGTACTGGCCGTGGATGAAGCGGTACCATGCCCCGATGGTGAACTCCTCCACCGAGCGGATATTGGCGGTGCAGCCGCCAAGGGCTGCGGAGTTGAGGTCGGAGCCTTCGGTCATGCAGCCCGTGTTGTCGGCGTTGGGATTGCCATAGCCATAGCTGCCGCCATCTTCATCAAAATAGCTGCGGCCCGAGCGCTGCATGCCGAAATAGCCGTACACGTCGATCACCTTGTTGGGATGCGCGATCACGCCTGCCGTGGTCTGGGCGCTTGACAGCAGGGCGGGCGCGCCATTGGCGCGCAGCGTGGCGTCAGGCAGCAGCACCGAGCCGTAGCGGCCAATGCCCTTGCCCGCCAGGCCCGCCAGCCGCACTTCCAGCCGGTGGGGTATGACCGGCAGGATCATCGAGCCACCCGCCCCCCAGGCGATGGCGGTATGGTTCTCGCCCACCCCGTTGATGACCGAGCGGTCATGCGGGAAGTGGACCACGCCCTCGACCTCGTAATGGCCCCATGAGGGGTCCCATGCCAGCTTGCCGATGACGTCGGGCGCGATCTCGTTGGAATAGTTGGTGGTGGCGCTGCTCAGCCCCACGCCGTTCGAGCCGAGCTTGGCGTAGCCGCCATTGGCCAGGCTGTATTCCCCGTTGTCGCCTGCGGCACTGAAGCCGGTGGTGTCATAGATGGTGGCCGGGTTCTCGATCGACAGGCCCGCCCACAGGCGGTGCTTGAAGAAATCCTTGACCAGCCGCACCTGCCACTGCCGCGACCAGGTCTGGCCCGCGAGGATGGAGGATTCAATCGTTTCGGGCAGGCTTTCTTGGCGGGGCACGATGCCCACGCGGTCGGGCGTGAGCATGGTCCAGGCCTGGCCGATGAGGAAATGCGTGTTCGCGCGTGAATCATCCAGCGTCAGGTAAGCCTGCCGCAGCCGGGGCACGTAGGAATTGCTTTCATACGGGTTGGTGGTCTCGGCACTCGCGCCAAAATCGGTTTCCACAAAGCCCGCCACGGTCAGGTGCGGGTTGAGCTGCCCGCGCGCCATGAGCGAGAAGCGCGAATACCGCGCATCGCCATTGAAGTTGGTGGTGTGGTAATTCGAGCTGTCGCGGAAGGGAATGGCATTCCAGTAGTTGAAGATGCCCGATGACACCTGACGGTTCTCGACCAGCGCCGCCGCATCGAAGAAGCCACCCAGAATGATCGCCACCGGGCCAAGGTGGAACACCTTGCTGCCCAGCGCACCCGCCGACTGCGCGCCCACCGTCTCGCGGTTGTGGGGGCCGACATTGTTGTTGGCCATGTGCGAGATCAGGTCTTCCTCGCGGTGCGCCACCACGGATTCAACCGTGGGCTGGTCACCAAGGGCCGATGTGGGGTCGGAATAGCCACCGATATGGGGGCGGCCCACCGGCTCGCCTGTCGCCGCCTGCTGCGTTGCATGGCCTTCCACCGGCACCCAGCCGCCGCGCACATGCCCGCCCGAGCCCGTGACCTCAAGCGGGTGGCCCGCGCCGCCGCCACCTGCCGCCGACGTGCCGCCGATGCGGGCGCGGTGCTGGGCGATCTGCTGGTGCATGGCGGCGAGTTCGTTCTGCAGGGCCTGCTGCTGCTGCTGCAGGTGGGCCATCTGGCGCTCCATGATATCCAGCGATTCGGGATCCTCATCGCCCCATGCAGCAGCCATGGGCACCAGAACGGAACACAGCATGAGCAGGCTGGCCAGACGGCCGGCGGGCTTGCCGGAGAGGAACGGAATCTGCATGTATCGCCAGGAGGCCCCATAACAGGTTTAAGACAGGATGTGACAAAACATGTCCGGCAGGCCGGGTAAATGATAATTTGTTTTAATAAGTCGCGATCCGCCGCACCGTGCTGTTTGCGCCACGCGCATCATGGCGGAATATGGCCGCCCTGGCAGCCAATGTTACAAAATGTCAGGGCGGCGGGCCGTCAGCGCCATGACCGCATCCTTCCAGAACATGTCTTCTGGCGCGGGGGTCACGCTGCCGGTATCTACCGGGCCGAAACCCGCGCGCTGCAACAGCACGCCGAGCATGCGCCCGCGATCAGCAGGTTCGAGCGCCTGCCACAGCGCCGTGGCCTTCTGCGGTATGAAGCGCTCGCCATAAGTCATGATGATCAGGCCTCCGGGCTGTAGCACGCGGGCCACCTCGCGCAGCACCTGCACCGGCTGGCGCAGGTAGGGCACCACGTCGCACAGCAGTGCGGCATCCATGCTTTCATCGGCAAGCGGCAGGTCGGGGGTTTCGTTGATGTCCTCCACCACGCGGTCGGTCAGGCGGGGGTTGGCATCAAGCGCCTGCGCGTTGACGCCGATGCCGATCACGCTGTCGAATTCCATGTCGGGCGGCAGGTGGCTGTCGGGGCCTGCCATCAGGTCGAGGATGTTGCCATCCTCGGGCAGGAGCGTGCGATAGAGCGCGGTGATGGCCGTCTGCGCGCCCTGGTCAAGCTGGGGGCCGGTGGGCCTGCGCGAATAGAACAGCGTATCGGACTCAGGAGAGGCGACGGTGAAGGAATGCGGGTGAAACCCGTGCAGGTCGTTCATGAATGTGCCAGACAGTGCAGGTGTAACAATGCGATACGGGGTGGGCGTATCACGCCCCGTGCCGTGGAGAACAGGAGAAAAGCCGAATGGCCCGCATGATCCATTCCATGATCCGCGTACTTGATGAAGCCGCGAGCCTTGCCTTCTATGAAACCGCCTTCGGCCTGAAAGTGGCCGACCGGCTTGTTTTTGATAGCTTCAGCCTCATCTACCTGTCGAATGACGAACAGACCTTCGAGCTGGAACTGACCGTAAACCACGGCCGCACAAAGCCTTATGACCTGGGCGATGGCTACGGGCACCTTGCCGTATCGGTGGCCGATGTCGATGCCGAGCATGCCCGGCTGACCAAGGCGGGCCTTGCGCCGCTGGCAGTGAAGGACATGTCGTGTGGCGAGCGCTTCGTGGGAAGGTTCTTCTTCATAACCGACCCCGATGGCTACAGGATTGAAGTGCTGCAGCGCGGAAAGCCGGGGCGTTTTATCTGATCGGGCTTGCAAGCAGGCGCGGGCGGTGCCATCCCGCTCGCATAAAGGGGTGGCGAACCGCTATACAGGACGGATGATGACCGGTTTTTTGAAAATGCACGGGCTGGGCAATGATTTTGTGGTGGTCGATGAGCGTACGCAGCGCCATGACCTCACGCCTGCCCGCATTGCCGCCCTGTCCGACCGGCATACCGGCATCGGCTGCGACCAGTTTGTCATCCTGCGCCCGGCCTGTGCCGAGGGTGCTGATGTGTTCGTGCGCTTTTTCAACGCCGATGGCTCGGAATCCGGTGCCTGTGGCAATGCCTCGCGCTGTGTTGCCGACCTTGTGGCGCGTGAAAGCGGGCGCACCAGCATCGGCCTGCAGACCCGCGCGGGCGTGCTGCCCGCCAGCATCGTGCGCCCCGGCATGGTCACGGTGGATATGGGCGTGCCCGCACAGGGCTGGGAAGATGTGCCACTGGCCCAGGCCACGGACACGCTGCACCTGCCCATTGCGGGCGACCCGGCGGCGGTGTCGATGGGCAACCCGCATGCCACCTTCTTCCTGCCTACGCCCGATGCGATGGACCCGTGTACAGCAGGCCCGGAACTCGAGCATCACCCGCTCTTTCCCCAGCGCGCCAATATCGGCTTTGCCCATGTCACCGCGCCGGACGCCATGCGCCTGCGCGTGTGGGAGCGTGGCAGCGGGCTGACGCGCGCCTGCGGCTCGGGCGCGTGCGCCGCCGTGGTCAACGCCATACGGCGCGGGCTGGTGGAGCGTAGTTGCACGGTGGCGATGGATGGTGGCGAACTGCGCATTACGTGGCGCGAGGCGGACGGCCATGTGCTCATGACTGGCCCTGCCGTGACCAGCTTTACGGGCCACTTCAACCCTGAAGACTACCCACGATGAAAAAGCCCGAAATCCTCACCTTCGGCTGCCGCCTCAACACTTATGAGAGCGAGGTGATGCGCAACCACGCAGCAGGCCTGGACAATGTGGTGATCGTGAACACCTGCGCGGTCACGGGCGAGGCCGAGCGCCAGGCCCGGCAGGCCGTGCGCCGCGCCCACCGCGAGCGCCCCGATGCCCGCATCGTGGTGACCGGCTGCGCCGCCCAGATCGACCCCGCGCGCTGGGCCGCCCTGCCCGGCGTGACCCGCGTGCTGGGCAACCGCGAGAAGCTGGAGGCGGCAAGCTGGAGCGAGATGGCGCTGGGCGAAGGCCATGCCGTGTCCGACATCATGGCGGCGCGTGAAACCGCGCCGCATCTGGTGACCGAATTCGCCGGCCGCACCCGCGCGTTTGTGGAGGTGCAGCAGGGCTGCGACCACCGCTGCACCTTCTGCATCATTCCCTTTGGCCGCGGCCCCTCGCGCTCGGTGCCGGTGGGGGCCGTGGTGGAGCAGGTGCGCGCCCTTGTGCGCTCGGGCTACCGCGAGGTGGTGCTGACGGGTGTGGATATTACCTCATGGGGGCACGACCTGCCGGGCAAGCCGCTTTTGGGGCAGTTGTGCCGCAGGCTGCTCGCCCTCGTGCCCGAACTCGAGCGGCTGCGCCTCTCCTCGGTCGATCCGGTTGAGATTGACGAGGATATCTGGACGCTGCTCGAAGGCGAGCCACGCTTCATGCCCTACCTGCACCTGTCACTGCAGGCGGGCAGCGACATCATCCTCAAGCGCATGAAGCGCCGGCACCTGACCGCCGATGCGGCCGCTGTCGTGGCGCGGGCGCGCGCGTTACGCCCCGATATCGGCATCGGGGCGGATATTATTGCAGGCTTCCCGACCGAGGATGACGCGCTGTTTGAACAGACACTCGAATTCGTGCGGACCAACGCCCTGCCCTACCTGCACGTCTTTCCCTATAGTGAGCGCCCCGGCACGCCGGCGGCGCGCATGCCCGCCATTGCGGTGCCCGAGCGCAAGGCGCGCGCGGCACGGCTGCGCGCGGCAGGCGCACAGGCGGCACGCGCGTTTCATGAACGCCTGCGCGGGCGCACCCTGCGCGTGCTGATGGAAACCGACACGGCGGGCCATTCGGAAGAATTCGCGCCCGTGCGGCTGGTGGAAGGCGCCGTGTCGGGTGCGGGGCGGATCGAGACGGTGCGCCCGGTGGCGGTTGACGATAACGGACTGGTGGCGGAAATTCCCTGATATGGCTCTTGGCTTCTTTTCACGTCTCAAGGCGGGGCTTTCACGCTCCACGCAGAAACTCAGCGGCGGGCTGACCGCCGTCTTTACCCGGCGCAAGCTTGATGACCAGGCGCTCGAGGACCTCGAAGACCTGCTGATCTCCGCCGATCTTGGGCCCAGCGTTGCGGGCAAGGTGATCGAGTCCTTCCGCCGTTCCAAATTCGGCAAGGAAGTGACCGACGAGGAAGTGCGCTCTGCGCTGGCAGAGGAAATTGCCACCATCCTCCAGCCCGTCGCCATTCCGTTCGAGCCAGACCCGAAGCACAAGCCGCATGTGGTGCTGGTGGTGGGCGTGAACGGCACGGGCAAGACCACCACCATTGGCAAGATGGCCCGCTATTATGGCGAGCAGGGCAAGAAGGTGATGATGGTGGCGGGCGATACCTTCCGCGCTGCCGCCGTCGAGCAGTTGCAGGTGTGGGGCGAGCGCACCGGCGTGCCGGTGATTGCGGGCAAGCCCAATGCCGATGCGGCGGGGCTTGCGTTCGAGGCCCTCAAGCGCGCCACGGCGGAAGAGGCTGACCTGCTTCTGGTCGATACCGCGGGCCGCCTGCACAACAAGAGCGCACTGATGGAGGAACTGGCCAAGATCATCCGCGTCATGCGCAAGTTTGATGAAAGCGCGCCCCATTCCGTGCTGCTGGTGCTCGATGCCACCACCGGGCAGAACGCGGTGGAGCAGGTGCGGGTGTTCAAGGAACTGGTCAACGTGACCGGGCTTGTGGTGACCAAGCTCGATGGCTCGGCGCGTGGCGGCATTGTGGTGGCGCTCGCCGATGCGTTCGGCCTGCCGGTGCATCTGGTGGGCGTGGGCGAACAGGCCGAGGATCTCCGCCCCTTCTCCGCCGAGGCATTCGCCAAGGGGCTGGTGGGTGATTCCATCAAGGTGGTTGAACGGGACGAGCCCCCCGCCACCGAAGCGGACGAGACGCCCGAAGCCGGTCAGCCGCCTGCACAGTAATCCTGTGAGGATAAAAGACAAAAGTTTCCCGGTGCCGCCTTTTTAAAAAAGGCGGCATTCTTTTGGGGTGTTTTGAAAAAAGCCCACCAGAAATTTCTTTATCATTAAAACGCTTCGATATCTTTCCAGGTAAAAAATACATATATATATTTTCAAGGCCGCCTGCTGGCAGGATAATGTATCTTTTTTGGCTATTCTTCTTCTGAAAAATACTTTTATCAATCCCTGACGTGTTCATGGCCTGCTTTGCAGCACAGGCTTCTGCTGATTGCGACTTCAGGCATGTTTGATGGGCGGAAAGTTACCAGAAATATATATTCATGAACATTTGTTAATAATTTTATTTTAAATAGCGCGGATTTTACATCAATTCACGCTCACTTTATTAAATATGTGCAAAATATTACAAATTAATTAGATTTTATAATTTGAAGTCAATTATGAAAATAATGCAATTATCGGGAAATTCTGGAACGGATTCCTCGTGAAGCAAATACTGACATCGATTGCTTTGATTTTCATAGTCGTGATCTGCATTGATGATGCGTTTGCCCAGAGTGAAACCTCCAAATCCCTGCCCGTCGAGCTTGAACCCTATTCCGCCCATGCCTTTCCACTTGAAGGATGGGGCAACGCCGTGGTTGACCCGCAGGTGCCCACCCTGCACGGCGCGCCGCATCTGCTAGGCCAGTGGTTTGGTGCGCGCCGGTGGCTGAACAGGCATGGCCTGTACCTCAACTTTGCAGTCAATGAAGAATTCATGGGCAACGTGCGCGGCGGGCGCACGCGCTCCGACGTGCTGGCAGGCCAGGTGGCCGGTGAACTCGATATCGACTGGCAGCGGCTTGCGCATGTAAGCGGGTTATGGACCCACATGCTCGTCATCAACGGCCACGGCCGCAACTTTGGCTACAACCTGGGTGATTCGGTCACCAACCCCGAGCAGATCTATGGCGGGCGCGGCAATGTGGTGGCGCATCTGGTGGCGCTGTATGCCGAAAAGACGTTCCTGCACAAACGGATCGTTGTTTCCGGCGGTGACATTCCGACCGGCAGCTTCTTTGCCTATGACTACGTGGCCTGTTCTTTCATGAACGTGTCGGTGTGCAGCAATTTCGCGCCGGGCAAATACGTGCCGGGCGGGCGTGACTGGCCCTCGGGCAATCTGGGCGGGGTGCTGCGCGTCTTCCCGGCCAAGAAAGTCTATCTCATGGGGGGCATCTTCATGGTGTCACCCCATTCCTATAACGGCGGCATTTCAGGCTGGGCGCTGGCCCAGAGCGGGATGAGCAAGGTCACATCACAGGTCGAACTGGGCTGGATGCCGTGGTTTGGCAAGCATTCGCTGCGCGGCAACTACAAGCTTGGCGCGTGGTATGACAATTCGCGCTACCCCAACCTCTATGCCGATATTCATGGCAACTCCTTCCAGCTTACGGGCCAGCCGCGCCGCTATGAGGCAGGCATGAGCACGGCGTGGTTCATGTTCGACCAGATGCTGGTGCGCAATGGCCCCGGCGTGGCGGAGGGGCTGGTGGCGGTGGGGGGTGCCGGCTATTCGCAGGGCAACCTCGTGGCCATGCGTGACCATGAATGGCTCGGCCTTGTCGAATCAGGCTCGCCGTGGCACCGCAGGCAGGACCAGATCGGGGCCATGTTCCAGCACATGGACATGAGCAGCACGCTGTCATTGCAGCAGGAATCATCACGCGCGCTGGGCCTGCCCTACCTGAGCAACCAGTGGGGGCCGGTATGGGGCGTGCAGCACTGGGAAAATGTGTACGAAGCGTTCTACAGCACGCACGTGCTGCGCAATTCCACCACCATGCAGTTTGACTTCCAGTACCTGCAACACCCCGGCGCCACCACAACCTTCCATGATGCCGCCGTGCTTGGCATCCAGTTGACGGCCAACCTGTAAGGACGCGCGGGCCAGACGGTGGAAACGGGCGCGGTCCGGCATTCCGTCGCCTTGTCGTTTCACAGCCACATGATAGCGTGCGCCTGAACTGGCATTTCATGGAAAGCAGGATGATGGAAAACAGGCAGGCGCTTTCCGTAAAGGAAAAGATGGCCTACGGCTGTGGGGATGCTGCCTCCAACATGATGTGGGGCATGACATCATCTTACCTGATGTATTATTATACGGATATATATGGCCTGCCGCTGCCTGCCGTATCGTGGATACTGCTGGTGGCGCGTGTTGTCGATGCCTTCTGCGATCCGGCCATCGGCTATGGTGTTGACCGCATCGGCGGTCTGATCGTGCCGCGCCTGATCCGCTTCCTTGCCATTCCCTTTGGCCTGACGGGCTTCCTGTGTTTTCTGGCCCTGCCACTTTCCCCCATGGGGAAAGTCATGTGGGCTGGAGCAACCTATATCGTGTTTGGCGCCATCTATTCCTGCATCAATACGCCCTATGGTGCGCTGGCCGTCATGATAAGCCGCTCTGCTACAGGGCGCGTTGGCCTTAATGCCTTCCGCATGATGGGTTGTCAGGCCGGATCGCTGCTTGTGGCGCTGCTGACCATTCCTGCCATCACATGGCTGGGTGGGGGCGAGAGTGCGGCGCAACACCGCTATGGCATGGCGGTTTATGTGCTGGCGCTGTCGGTTCTGGGCAGCTTTTTGTGGCTGTGCGTGGCGCGTGGCTGCACCGTGCGGCATCCACCAGCACCCGTCCGGCAGAACCTTATGGTCACGCTGCGCCATCTTTGTGGAAACCGGCACTGGGTGCTGAGCAACCTGCTCGCATTCTTTTATTTCGTGGGGCAGGCGGCCCTGTTCGGGTTTGTACTGTATTACGCCCGCACCATTCTGGGTGGCACGGAGCAGCTGGGCGCCAATATCATTACCTTCATCACCGTCCTGCTGTTTGCAGGCGTGCCCGCCTGCCTTCCGCTTGCCCGGCGCGTGGGCAGCGTCCGCAGCGGCATCATATGCCTGAGCGTGCAGGGGGCGGCCTACCTGATGATGGCTGCGGCGGGTGCATCCATGGCTGGTTTCTTGCTGTCCGTAGCACTTCTGGCGCTGGCGCAGGGCGTGATGTCTCCGCTGTATTACACCTTACTGGCGGAAGCCGTGGATAATGGTGATCCGCGCACCTCGACCGGAGCAGCTGGCCTAGCGTATTCGATCAACACATGGGTCACGAAACTGGCAATGGGGCTGACCGGATTCGTTCTGGCGCAGTTCCTGTCACAGGGCCATTACATCGAGGGTGGGGCTGCGCAGCCACCGGGACTGTGCGCATGGATCATGGCAGGATTTGTGTGGCTGCCACTGGGCGCAGTCTGCATGCAGGCGCTGTGCCTTCTGGCATGGCGCGGCAGGGCGTGACCATCATGTCAGCGCTGTAACTGAAGGAGGCCTGATCAGGCCTGCCCGGTCAGGTGCGCGCGCAAACAGACAGGTGGCACGAGCCTCGGCGGCATGCCCGTGTGTGTCTCCTTGCCGCAGTGCGGCACATTTCCGGAAATGAATGGGCCTGGCCGCTTTCCGGTATCCCTTTCATAATCGAGGAGGCAGCGCGCGAGCGTGGCAAATATCGGCGGACAATGACAGTTCCGCTTTCCTGATGCCATCTGTGAACTCCATTACATTGAAACAAACCCCTGCAGGTTCATGCCCTCCGGTCTATCGTGGCAGGACCAGGCTGAGCATTCAGCCCGCATTTCGCTTGAGCAATCTGAATCCCTTCCGGAGCCTTTCGACTTCCTTGCCGAAGGTCAGGCCGGCTTCCGTCGCAGGCTTGATGCCGAAAGGGAAGCTGGGCGTGATCCATGCGATGCGATGTGCTTCGTCCTGTATTTCACGACCACACTACGGTGGTGATCCGCGGATAGCAGCCCTCTGCCATTCCACCTGGCATCCTCAATGACTGCCCCCATGCGGGTAAAACACCACCTTGATGCAGTCATCCTTCTTGTCGCGGAATTTCTCGTAAAGCGCAGGCCCCTCCTCAAGGTTGGCGGAGCGATGGCTGATGACGAAGGAGGGGTCGATCTCGCCGTTCTGGATGCGCTCAAGCAGGGGCTGGAGGTATTTCTGGGCATTGGTCTGGCCCGTGCGCAGGGTCAGGCCCTTGTTCATCAATAGCCCGATCATGACCGGCCCGAGCGCACCTGCGTAAACGCCGGGCATCGACACGATGCCGCCGGGTCTGCAGCCCAGAATGGCCTGGTTGAGCGCAAAGGGCCGCTCGAGCGTGGTGGCCGAGAGCAGGGCCGAGCCGACCTTCTGCATCATGGTATCCGCGCCATGGGCTTCCATGCCCACCGCCTCGATCACCGCATCCGGCCCCAGCCCGTGGGTCATGGCAACGAGGGTCTCCTGAATGTTCTCGGTGCCAAAATCGATTGTCTCGGCGCCCGCAGCGCGTGCCATGGCCAGCCGCTCGGGCACTTCATCTATGGCGATAACCCGCTTGGCCCCGAGCAGGAAGCATGAGCGGATCGCCATCTGCCCCACCGGGCCGCAGCCCCATATGGCGATGGTCTTTTCGGCCTCGGGCGTAATGTCGCAGTATTCTGCGGCCTGATAGCCGGTGGGGAAGATATCGGACAGGAAAAGCACCTGATCATCGCTCAGCCCTTCGGGCACAATGATCGGGCCAATATCGGCATGCGGCACCCGCAGGTATTCCGCCTGCCCGCCGGGAAAACCACCCGTGATGTGCGAATAGCCAAACAGTCCCGCCAGCGGGTAGCCAAATGTCTCGGCCTGCTGGCGGCCATTGGGGTTGGTGCGCTCACAGCAGCTCCAGTTGCCCCATTTGCATTGACGGCACGCCCCGCACGAGATGGTAAAGGGCACCACAACCCGGTCACCTACCGTAAGGCGGGTGTTGTCGCGCCCCACCTCCACCACCTCGCCCATGGTTTCGTGGCCAAGGATGTCGCCACACTGCATGGTGGGCATCATGCCATCCATCAGATGCAGGTCGGAGCCACAGATGGCGCAGGCCGTTACTTTGATGATGGCGTCATGCCCATCCATAATGACAGGATCAGGCACGCTTTCGCAGGTGATCTTGCCTTTTTTCTGCCAGGTCAGTGCTTTCATGGGAAAACGTCCTGCTTGAAGGGGATATCAGGCAGACGCATGGGGGGCGGTATGGTTTGCTGACCAGCTCCAGAAAAGCGCTCCGGTCGCGGAATAATCGTGATGAAAAACAGAAGTTCTTGGGTGCCCTCTTTCTTCAAAAAGGCGGCGTTCTTTGAAGTTTTTTGAAAAAAGCTTCACCAAAAACTTTTACTCCAGGGGTCTGGTTTCGCGTGGGGCGTAAAGCCGTTCCAGCATGGAAGGCCCCAGCACCTCGGCCGCAGGCCCGTCGGCCATGATCCGCCCCTGTCGCAGCGCAATGGCACGGCCGAACACGCAGGCAGCGGCAAGCGGGTCATGCGTGGTGGCCACGATGGCATGCCCCTGCGCGGCAAGCTTTTGCAGCAGGGCGTAAAGCCGCTGCTTCTGCCCGTAATCCAGCCCGGTTTCCGGTTCATCAAGAATGAGCGTGCGCGCACCTTGCGCCAGCGCGCGGGCCAGCAGGGCCGCCTGCCGCTCCCCGCCTGAAAGTTGGGTATAGGGCCTGTCCGCCAGATGGATGATGCCCAGCGCATGCAGGGCCTGCGTCACCTCATCGCGGTCATGGCGGGGCAGGCCCGGTGCAAAGGGCGTTTCCGCCAGGCGGCCCATGCCCACAATATCGCGCACGCTATAGGGAAAGAGCGGCACATGCCCCTGCGGCACATAGGCGATGCGCCGCGCCACCTCGCGCCGTGACCAGGCCTGCATGGGCCGGCCCTCCAGCAGCACCTGCCCTGCCCCCGGTCGCGCCAGCCCCAGCAGCAGGCGCAAGAGCGTGGTCTTGCCCGCGCCGTTATGGCCGAGCAGCGCGGCCATCTCCCCTGCCCTGATGCCAAATGACAGGTCATGCAGCACAATGCGCCCGGCATGGCTGAAACTGACATGATCCATGCACAGCACGACACTCATGCCCGCCACCCCCGTCGCAGCAGCGGCAGCACGGCCACGAACAGCGCAACACCGAGCAGGTCGGCAATCAGGCCCACGGGAATTTCCTCAACTGAAAGCGTGCGCGCCAGATCATCGCACACCAGCAGGAACATGCCGCCAAGGCAGGCACTCGTGGGCAGTACGCGCATGTTGCATGGCCCCACCAGCAGGCGTGCCACATGCGGCACCACCAGCCCCACCCAGCCAATCATGCCCGCAACCGAGACCGTGAGCGCCGCCAGCACGGTGGCCGCCCCAATCACGCCATAGCGCAGCGCCATGACCGGAATGCCCAGCGTGCGGGCCTCCTCATCGCCCATGGCCAGGCCATCGAGCATGCGCCCGCAGGCGCTGAGCAGCACGATGCCCACCACAACCGGCCCCACCATGACGCCCAGCGCATGCGGCGTAACCTGCGTGAGGCTGCCCAGCAGCCAGAACACGATGTCCGGCAACTGGTTCTGCGGGTCGGCAATGTATTTGAGCAGCGACAGCAGCGCCGTGAACAGCGCCGAGCTGATCAGCCCGCCAAAGACCAGCATCAGCATCGACGCCGCATCGAACAGATGCGCCACCCCCACGCCACAGGCCACCGCCAGCAGGCCACCCAGAAAGGACAGCCCGCCCACACCGGCAGGCCCAAGCCCCCACACAATGCCCAGCGCCGCCCCGGTGCCCGCCCCCGCCAGCACGCCCAGCAGGCCCGGCGAGACCAGCGGGTTGCGAAACACCGCCTGATACGCGGCCCCCGCTACCGAAAGGGCAGCCCCCACGCAGATCGCCCCGCCAATGCGCGGCAGGCGGGCGCCAAACACCACGCTATGCACCATATGCGCCTGTGGTGTATCGGCCTGTGCCACCAGCCCCAGGCTTGCGGCCAGCGCGTGCAGCACCTGCGCGGGCTGCACCGCAAAGCGCCCGATACAGGCCGAGAAAACCGCAAGCCCCACCAGCACGATAATCGCCAGTGCCGCAGCCGTCAGTCCGCGCAGCCTCAAGGGGCGCTGCCCGGCACGGGCTGCGGCGGCTGGCCTGCAAGGATGCGCCGCGCGTCGTCCTCGGTCAGGTTGTAGTGGAAATAGGTACGGTAGAAGTCGCGCGTCAGCGCCACGGGGTCGATGTCGTCAAACAGGTCGGGGTGCAGCGTTTTCGCCGCCCAGCTGATCTGCAGCGGCAGTTCGCTACCGTAGCGATCCCACGGGAACACGCCAGATGGGTTGGCATGGACCAGCCCGTTGCGCACGGCGTCCAACCGTTGCCACAGCCCGCCATCGGCAGCGGGATCGATGGTGCCGCAATCAGGGCCGAGGATGATGACATCAGGGTTCCACGCTGCCACCTGCTCGGGCGTGACCGGCTTCATGTTGCCGCTCACCCCGGTTGCGGCATTGCGGCCCCCGGCCAGCGTGATCCATTCATCCACGATGCTGCCCGCCCCATCCACCCGCAGCGGGTGCAGCGACTGGATGTGCAGCACGCGCGGGCGCGCCGCCCCGGGCACGTTGGCAAGACGCTCGCGCACGTCATTGACCGTCTGCTTCATCATGGTGCGGTAATGGGTGGCGGTGGCGTGCGCATGCTCGGTGCCGAGGGCCGCCGCCGTCATGTCCACCACGCGCAGCAGGCCATCGACATCCTGAAACGAGGAGACCAGCACCGGAATGTCCACCGCGCCAAACGCCGTAATGGCCGCCGAGGCCTGCGGCACGAATACAAGATCCACCTGATCGCGCAGCAGGGATTCCGCATTGACCTGCGGCCCGTTGACCACCCGCGCCTGCGCAAGTGCCGGAAACACCCGGTACATCCACGGCCGTGCCTGCGGGCTGTCCACCGTCATGACAATCTGCTGCACGCCACCAAGCATCAGCAGCAGTTCGTTATGGGCAAACCACAGATCGGCAATGCGGGCAGGATGGTCGGGCACGGCCTGCACGTGGCCTGCCATGTCGGTAATTTCGCGCGCCGTGGCGGGATGGGCCGCGAGGCCCGCTGCCATGACGCATGCCAGCGCCCCCGTGGCTACAGTGCATCTGCCCCAGTTCACAATCCTGTCCCCTGAGCGGTTATTATATCCTTGCAGATATATAGACTAACCGGCCCGGCGCAATCAGCCCCACAGAGGTTTCCTGAAACGGCAATCCAGAAAACATCTTGGAAACATAAGGAAGTTTTTGGTGAAGCTTTTTTCAAAAAGCTTAAAAAAATGCCGCCTTTAAAAAAAAGGTGGCACCCAAAAACTTTTACTGTTTTTTAAATCAGCCTGTCAGGCCTCGTAAGTGCTCATATCGGGGCAGGAGCAGATCAGGTTGCGATCGCCATAGGCATTGTCCAGCCGGTTGACGGGCGACCAGTATTTGCTCGCCGGATGCACCGCACCGGGCAGGCAGGCGCTCGCGCGGTCATAGGCCCGCGTCCAGTCGGGGTCGGTCAGGTCGCGCACGGTGTGTGGCGCATGGCGCAGGGGGCTTTCCTCAATGGTGAGTTCGCCAGCCGCAACCGCGCTGATTTCCTTGCGGATGGCAATCATCGCATCACAGAAGCGGTCCAGTTCGGCCCGGCTTTCGGACTCGGTCGGCTCGATCATGAACGTGCCCGCAACCGGAAAGCTGACCGTGGGCGCATGAAAGCCATGGTCAACCAGCCGCTTGGCAATGTCATCGACCGTCACCCCCGTCTCGTCCTTGAGCGGGCGCAGGTCGATGATGCATTCATGCGCAACACGGCCATTGGCCCCCTGGTACAGCACCGGGTAATGGGCCGCGAGGCGGGTGGCGATGTAATTGGAGTTCAGGATCGCGACCTCGGTGGCGCGTTTCAGCCCGGCATCCCCCATCATGACCATGTACATCCACGAAATGGGCAGCACATCCGCCGAGCCGAAGGGCGCGGCCGAAATGGCGTTGGCCCCGCCATCCTGCGGCGCACCCGGCAGGTAGGGAGCCAGATGCGCCCCCACCCCGATCGGCCCCATGCCGGGGCCACCGCCGCCATGGGGAATGCAGAAGGTCTTGTGCAGGTTGAAGTGGCTGACATCGCCGCCATACACGCCCGGCTGGGCAAGGCCCACCTGCGCGTTGAGGTTCGCGCCATCAACGTAAACCTGCCCGCCTGCCGCGTGCACCAGTTCGCAGATCTCGCGCACGTTCTCCTCGAACACGCCATGGGTCGAGGGATAGGTGATCATGATCGCGGCCAGCGCATCGGCGTGCTTTGCAATCCTGGCCTTCAGGTCTTCAATATCGACATTGCCGTTGCTGTCGCATGCCACGACCACCACCTTCATGCCCGCCATCTGGGCCGAGGCCGGGTTGGTGCCATGGGCCGAAGCCGGGATGAGGCATACATCACGCCCCACATCGCCACGTGCGCGATGGTAGCCGCGAATGGCCATCAGCCCCGCGAACTCGCCCTGCGCGCCGGAATTGGGCTGGAGCGAGACCGCCGCATAGCCGCTGATCTGGCACAGCATGCGCTCCAGATCAATGAACAGGCGGGCATAGCCGCGCATCTGCTCGGCTGGCGCGAAGGGGTGGATGTTGCAGAATTCGGGCCACGTGATCGGCAGCATCTCCGCCGTGGCGTTGAGCTTCATGGTGCACGAGCCCAGCGGGATCATGGAGCGGTCGAGCGCCAGATCCCGATCAGCCAGGCGGCGCATGTAGCGCAGCATGTCGGTTTCCGACTGGCAGGCCGAGAAGATCGGCTGGGCCAGAAGTTCGCCCGTGCGCACGAGGCTTTCGGGGATGGTGCTGCCTGCGGTGGAAAGCCCGGCCTCGACCTGTGCCACGCGGGCCGCATCGCCACTGACCGCCGCCCATATGGCGCGCACCGTGTCCGGAGTGGTGGTCTCATCAAGGCTGATGCCCACATGCGCGCCATCGACCCGGCGCAGGTTCATGCCCGCATCAAGCGCACGCCCCATGACCGCATCGGTCTGTGCGCCGGTGCTGACCGTCACGGTATCAAAGAACGCCTGCGTCACCACCTCGGTGCCGAGCGCGCGCAGGCCAGCGGCAAGGATGGTGGTGAGTTTGTGGATGCGCGTGGCAATGGCCCTAAGCCCCACCGGTCCATGATACAGCGCATACATGGACGACACGATGGCGGGCAGCGCCTGCGCCGTGCAGATGTTCGATGTCGCCTTCTCGCGGCGGATGTGCTGCTCGCGTGTCTGGAGCGCCAGGCGGTAGGCGGGCTTGCCGCGCGAATCGATCGACACGCCCACGATGCGGCCGGGAATGTTGCGGCGGAAGGCATCGCGCACCGCCATATAGGCCGCATGCGGGCCACCGGCCCCCATGGGCATGCCGTAGCGCTGCATGGAACCCACCGCAATATCGGCCCCCAATGCGCCGGGGCTTTGCAGCAGCATCAGCGCCAGCGGGTCGGCGCACAGGGCGGCAATGGCACCGGCTTCGTGCAGCTTTTCAATCCACGGGCGCGGGTCGCGCAGTTCACCTGTCGAGCCGGGATACTGGAACACCGCGCCAAACACGGCCTGCGCATCGAGGTCGGTGGCGGGGTCACCCACCACGACCTGCCAGCCCAGCGGCTCGGCGCGGGTACGGATGACGGCGATGGTCTGCGGATGGCAGTTGGCATCGACAAAGAAAGCCTGCGCCTTGCTTTTGGCCACGCGGCGGGCCATGGCCATGGCCTCGGCGGCGGCGGTGCCTTCATCGAGCAGCGAGGCATTGGCCACGTCGAACCCGGTCAGTTCGATCACCAGCGTCTGGAAATTGAGCAGCGCCTCGAGCCGCCCCTGGCTGATCTCGGGCTGGTAGGGCGTATAGGCGGTGTACCACGCCGGGTTCTCCAGCACGTTGCGCTGGATGACGCCGGGCAGGATGGTGTCGTAATAGCCCTGGCCGATCAGCGAGGTCAGCACCCGGTTTTCGCTTGCCATGCCGCGCAGCCGGGCCAGCGCCACATGCTCGGGCACGCCCGCGCCAAGGCCCATGGCGCCATCAAGGCGGATGGAACCGGGCACGGTCTGGGCCATCAGGGTGTCGAGCGTATCCGCCCCCACCACGCGCAGCATGGCCGCCACGTCATGTGCATCGGGGCCGACATGCCGGGCGCAGAACGCCCCGGCGTCAGCGCCCGTATCTTGCCACAGGGAAGAAGAACCGCAGGAAGAAGACGTCACGGCCAGCATACTCCGTCAGAGATGGGAACGGGGGAAAGAGAAATCAGCCAACCAGCGCGGTGTAGGTGGCGTGATCCATCAGCCCTTCAAGCTGGGTGGCGTCCGCAATGGTCATGCGCACGATCCAGCCTTCGCCCTCGGGGTCGCGGTTGATGAGGGCCGCGTCATCGGTCAGCGCATCATTGAAGGCCAGCACGTCGCCCGTGACGGGGGCATAGATGTCGGATGCCGCCTTGACGGATTCGACCACCGCCACGCTATCGCCCTGCTCCACGGTGGTGCCGGGGTCGCGGGCTTCGGAGAACACGATTTCGCCCAGTTCATTGGCCGCATGCGCCGTAATGCCGACCACGGCCACATTGCCTTCAACGCGCAGCCACTCGTGTTCCTTGGTGTAATAGACGGTCATGTCCGTGCTTCCTTGATGTGAATATGGGTTTGAAAAAACAGCAAAAACTAGCGCTTGAACGTAGCGGGCACGAAGGGCAGCGCCACGACCGCCACAGGCAGCAGCCGCCCGCGCACGCTGGCGAACAGCCGCGTGCCCACCGCCATATGGTCGGCAGCCACATAGCCCATGGCCACGGGGCCACCCACGCTGGGACCAAACGCGCCTGACGTCACACGACCGGCGGGCACCTGCCCCGCCTCATCGGCAAACAGTTCCGCGCCACCACGCACCGGGGCGCGGCCTTCGGCGCGCAGGCCCACACGGCGGCGCGTCGTGCCATCGCCCAGCTGGTCGGCCACGATCCGCGCGCCGGGGTAGCCACCCGCACGCGCGCCACCGGGCCTGCGGCTTTTCTGGATGGACCATTCCAGCGCACCTTCCACCGGGGTGGTGGTCAGGTCGATATCCGCGCCGTACAGGCATAGCCCCGCCTCAAGCCGCAGGCTGTCACGCGCGCCAAGGCCCGCAGGGGCCACACCGGGCTGGGCCAGCAGGGCGCGGGCCACGGTTTCGGCCCCCTCATTGGCCATGCCGATTTCATACCCGTCCTCACCGGTATAGCCCGAGCGCGAGACGATGCAGTTCACGCCCGCAAGGTCCATTTCCGCCACATCCATGAAGCGCATGGCGGCAGCTGCGGGGTTCAGGGCAGCAAGGGCTGCCTCGGCTGCAGGCCCCTGGAGTGCGATCAGCGCGCGCCCATCCAGCATCTCGACCATGCAGGTTTCATTCAGGGCCTTGTGCACATGGGCGAAATCGGCCGCCTTGCAGGCAGCATTGACCACGAGCAGCAGCCACTCGCCCATGTTGGTGACCATCAGGTCATCGCTGATGCCGCCATCATCGGTGGTGAACACGGCATAGCGCTGGCGGCCGGGCTTGAGGCTCGCAATATCGGCAGGCACCAGCGCCTCGAGTGCTGCAGCGGCATCGGCAATGTTGCCCGAGCGCGGGCGGATGCGCACCTGCCCCATATGCGAGACATCGAACAGCCCCGCCTGACCGCGCGTGTGCAGGTGCTCGGCCATGACGCCGGCGGGGTACTGCACCGGCATGTCATAGCCTGCAAACGGCACCATGCGGGCGCCGAGTTCGATATGAAGGTCGTAAAGCGGGGTGCGCAGCAGGGGCTGGGTCATGCGGGCAGGGCCTTGTGCGGGTCCACAGGCACGCGCGCGGCCCTGCATGGCAGGCATGCGGGCGGGCAGGCACGAAACGCGCCAGCGGAACAGGTCGGGGAAAATGCGGGGAACACGGTAACGAACGGTGCAGGCATGCGGGACTCCTGTCGAATCCTGTGTGGATTCCAAGTGCCCCTTCTGTCGCATGTGCCTGAGATCGCTATCCCGTCGGCGGGCATCCGGGTTACGGATACCTCTTTCCAGAAGTCTTGGCCGACCGGTCCTTTGGCCTGAGAGTTTCCGGGGCGGTTGCTCCTTCGGCGCTGGCGCGGGGCCAGTCTCTCCCGTGTCGACAAAGCTGACTTGACATGACCGGATGCGCCAAGTCAATCCATGAAAATGCGCCATGGTTGTGCACACCATGACACCGCCCACCGCAGGCATTACGTTCTGGGCCTGTAACGTAAAAAGGATGATCCCTTCATGACCAGCCCGCTGACCATCGTGGCCGAATTCCGCGTTCCCGCCGAGCACCGTGACCACTTCCTCGAACTCTGCGCCTATGACAGCGCCCATTCCGTGGCCGATGAAAGCGGCTGCCAGCGCTTTGAGGCCGTCTGCCCGCTCGATGACCCGCAGACCATCATCCTGGTGGAAGTCTATGATGATGAAGCCGCCTTCGAGACCCATCTCGCCACCCCGCATTTCAAGGTGTTCGAAGTGGCCGTGAAAGAACTCGGCGTGGATCTGGTCAGCCTGCGCAAGACCGCCCGCATCGCGCCCCGCGGCTGAGCCCTGCCTCAGGGCGCAACAAAAAAGGCCGGAGGGGCGTGTTCCCCTCCGGCCTTTTTTTGGTTTGTGCCTTCCGCTCAGCGCGGCAGGTTCTGCGCGATGTAGGGCGGCAGGACGAAGGAGGCGACATGCATCTCCGGCGTCCAGTAGCGCGTGTTCGCAATGCCCGCCTTCTCGGCACGCGCGCGGATCACGTCGGCCCCGTGGCGGCCTGGCACCGTGCCCTTGGCGGCAACCCCCAGCGTCATGAACCCGCCCACATAGGTCGGCACGGCAGCGACATAGGCCGAGACATGATCGAAGAACTGCGCACGCCGCGCGCTGGTGTCGCGCAGTTCATCCGCCTGCATGAACGGCACGCCGCACTGGTTCACGATAATGCCGTTGGCCGTGAGGATGCGCGCGCAGTGCTTGTAGAACGAATCGGTAAACAGCACCTCGCCCACACCGATCGGGTCGGTACTGTCGACGATGATGACATCAAACGAGCCGTCGGGCGCGTTCGTCACGTATTCGATGCCGTCGCCCACGATGACCTCGGCGCGCGGGTCGTTCCAGGCATCGCCTGCAATGGCGGGCAGGAATTTCTTTGAAAGTTCGATGACCTCGCCATCGATCTCGACCATCACGGCCTTTTCCACCGTGCGGTGCTCGAGCACGCGGCGCAGCACGCCGCCATCGCCCGCGCCGATGATCAGCACGCGCTTCGCATCGCCATGCTCGAGCAGCGGCACATGGGTCAGCATTTCCTGATAGACGAATTCGTCGCGTTCCGTGATCTGGACCACGCCATCGAGCATCAGCACCCGGCCAAGATCGACATTCTCGAACACCGCAATGTCCTGAAACTGGCTTTTGGTGCGTGCCAGCAGCTTATCCACGCTCAGTTCCTGCCGCCAGCCCTGGTACAGGCCTTCGCTGATCCACTCACGGGACATGACCAACCCCCTTTACGTCTTTAATCGATGCACATGAAAAAGCACGGGCCGGAAATACATCCGGCCCGCCACTTCGACTTTAATTTAGTGAAAGCACGCCAGGGCGCATAAACGCCACCCCGGCCACAGCCGCTTAAAGCTGCACGCGCCCACGGCGCTGCTCGTCCACCTCGATCCGGCCCGCCTGGAACAGGCGCTGCATGACCGGAATGGCAAGGTGCGGATCGCACGCCCCACACATGAAAATATCCACGGCGGCAAAATTGCGCTCGGGCCATGTGTGGATCGAGATATGACTTTCCGCCAGCACGACCACGCCCGACACGCCGCCATTGGGCGTGAAGTGATGGAAGTGGCTGTGCAGGATCGTCGCCCCCGCCGTGACGGCGGCCTCGCACAGGGTACGGTCGATCTGTTCCGGATTATCGAGATTCCGGGCATCCCACAGATCGACAAGAAGGTGCGTTCCCGCAAACTTCATTCCGTCTTTCTCGACGAAATAATCCTTCCGGTCGTCCTCGGACGAAAACGGCGCTGAAGAGATCTGGTTATCGCTCGGGTGTTCCGAGACCATCCCCAGTTGAGCAAGTGCGTTCATCACGTACCCCCAAACCAGTAGACAGCCTGTTGGGCAGAATTGCCCCCTTGGGCCAAGAGAGGCGCTGATAGGGCCTGCGGGGCTTGGGGTGCAAGTGTTTTTCGCAGCCTGCGAAAAGTTTTTTGCCCCCACCCCGCACCCCTGCGCGCAAAGCGGTGTCTATTTTGCCGGTTTACGCTTCACTTTTGCCGGTTTTTCTTTCTTTTTCGGGCTTTCGGCCGTTTTGGCGCCTGCGGCCACTGTGGCTTTTTTGCCGCGCGGCCTGCGTGGCGCCACAGGCTCATCTTCCACCGGCACGAGCGGTTTGTGTTCGAGCAGCGGGCGCAGGAATCGCCCGGTATGGCTTTCAGGCGTGGCGGCCACCTGTTCGGGCGTGCCGCAGGCCACGATGCGGCCACCGCCATCGCCGCCCTCCGGCCCCATGTCGATCACCCAGTCAGCGGTCTTGATCACCTCGAGGTTGTGCTCGATCACCACCACCGTGTTACCCTGGTCCACCAGCGCGTGCAGCACCTCGAGCAGCTTGCGCACGTCCTCGGTGTGCAGGCCGGTGGTGGGTTCATCAAGGATGTAGAGCGTGCGGCCCGTAGCCCGGCGCGCCAGCTCCTTTGACAGCTTGACGCGCTGCGCCTCGCCACCCGAAAGCGTGGTGGCCTGCTGGCCCAGCGCCACGTAGCCCAGCCCCACCTTCTGGAGGATGGCCAGCCGGTCGCGGATGCGCGGCACGGCAGAGAAATAGGGCAGCGCCTCGTCCACCGACATGGCCAGCACATCGGCAATCGACTTGCCACGGAACTTTACGTCCAGTGTCTCGCGGTTGTAGCGCGCGCCCTTGCAGGTATCGCAGGTGACGAACACATCGGGCAGGAAGTGCATCTCGATCTTGAGCACGCCATCGCCCTGGCACGCCTCGCACCGCCCGCCCTTTACGTTGAACGAGAAGCGGCCCGGCTTGTAGCCGCGCGCCTTGCTCTCGGGCAGTTCGGCAAACCAGTCGCGGATGGGGCCGAACAGGTCGGTATAGGTGGCGGGGTTGGAGCGCGGCGTGCGCCCGATGGGCGACTGGTCGATGTCGATGATCTTGTCGAGCTGGTCCAGCCCGTCGATGCCCGTATAGGGCGCCGGGTTCTGCCCCGAGCCCATCAGCTTGCGCGAGAGCGCCTTGTACAGCGTGTCGATCACCAGCGTGGACTTGCCGCCACCCGAAACCCCGGTAACACAGGTAAACGTGCCCAGCGGAAACTTTGCCGTCACGTCCTTGAGGTTGTTGCCCGTGGCCCCGCGCAGCACGAGTTCGCGCCTGGGGTCGATCTTGCGACGCTTGGCGGGCACGGGAATGCACTTGCGGCCTGACAGATACGCCCCGGTCAGGCTGTCCGGGTTTGCGGCCACTTCCTGCGGGGTGCCGGCGGCGACGATGTTGCCGCCATTGACACCCGCGCCCGGCCCCATGTCGATCAGCCAGTCGGCGGCGCGGATGGCGTCCTCGTCATGCTCGACGACGATCAGCGTATTGCCCAGCTTTTTCAGTCGGTCGAGCGTGCCGAGCAGGCGCTCGTTATCGCGCTGGTGCAGGCCGATGGAAGGTTCATCGAGCACATACAGCACGCCGGTCAGCCCCGAGCCGATCTGGCTGGCCAAGCGGATGCGCTGGCTCTCCCCGCCTGAAAGCGTGGCCGAACCGCGTGACAGCGTGAGATAATCCAGCCCCACGTCATCGAGGAAGCGCAGCCGGTCGAGGATCTCGCGCAAGATGCGCCGCGCAATCTCGGCGCGCTGGGGCGTAAGTGTTGCCTCCACCGTGCCGAACCATTCCAGCGCCCGGCTGATGGGCATGTCGGATGCCTGGGCAATGTTCAGCCCCGCCACCTTTACCGAGAGCGCCTCGGGCCGCAGCCTTGCGCCATCGCACACATGGCAGGGTTTTTCGGACTGGTAGCGCGAGAGTTCCTCGCGCACCCATACGCTGTCGCTCTCGGCCATGCGGCGGCGCAGGTTGGTCACCACGCCCTCGAACGGCTTGGTCAGGCTGTAGGCGCGGCGGTCGTCGCGGTATGTGAACTCGATGGGGTCTTTCCCGCCCTCAAGGATCACGTCGCGCACGCCCTCGGGCAGGTCTTCCCACGGGGTGTCCATCGACACGCCGTAATGTTTGGCGATGGAGGCCAGCGTCTGGGTGTAGTACGGGCTCTGGCTGTTGCGCCACGGGGCGATGGCGCCTGCGGCGAGTGAAAGCGATTCGTCGGGCACGATCAGGCGCGGGTCGAAAAAGGTCTCCTGCCCGATGCCATCACAGGCCGGGCACGCCCCCTGCGGGGCGTTGAAGGAGAACAGGCGCGGCTCGACCTCCTCAAGCGTAAAGCCGCTGACCGGGCAGGCGAAGCGCGATGAGAAGACCGTGCGCGGGGCTTCCTCGCCCTCCCTGGCACCTTTCACCACCTCTTCCGCATAGACCAGCCCGTCGGACAGGCCGAGGGCGGTCTCGAAACTGTCGGCCAGGCGGCTCTCGATGCCTTCCTTGACCACGATGCGGTCCACCACCGCCTCGACCGTATGGCGCAGGCGGCGGTTGAGTTCGGGCACCTCGTCAATGGTGTAGAGCGTACCATCCACCTTGGCGCGGGTGAAGCCCTTGCGCTGGAGTTCGGCCAGCTCCTTCCTGCACTCGCCCTTGCGGTCGCGCAGCACCGGGGCGAGCAGCATGAGCCGCGTGCCCTCGGGCATGGCCATGACGCGGTCAACCATCTGGCTGATGGTCTGCGCCTCGATCGGCAGGCCGGTGGCGGGCGAATACGGCACGCCTGCGCGCGCCCACAGCAGGCGCATGTAGTCATGCACCTCGGTCACGGTGCCGACGGTGGAGCGGGGGTTCTTTGATGTGGTCTTCTGCTCGATGGAGATGGCAGGCGACAGCCCCTCGATCGAATCGACATCGGGCTTGCCCATCAGCTCAAGGAACTGGCGCGCATAGGCCGAGAGGCTCTCGACATAGCGGCGCTGGCCCTCGGCATAGACCGTATCGAACGCGAGCGAGGACTTGCCCGAACCGGACAGGCCGGTCATGACCGTGAGCGCATCACGCGGAATGTCGACATCGACATTCTTGAGGTTGTGCGCGCGGGCTCCCCGCACGCGAATGGACTGCTGGCTGACATGCCGACCCGCCGGAACCTGCCCCGGACGCGAAGAAACGCTCATGAACTCTCCCTGTTCCGATCCCGTGGAGGGTGCGGATGCTGGCCGCGATATCCGGCCCTGTCATATCTGGTCCCGCCAGTCCATTCGGACAAGGGTCGCGCTCCTCATGATGCGCGTGCCCGGGCATGCGCGCCCACTCGCAATTTATACGATGATCCTTTAAGATCGCCGCACCTCTATTCACCATGGCTGCCTGATGAGGCAGCCAGCGTGGCAACCGGCGGGGCCAGCAGGCCGCGATCCGCCGGACCCATATTCGAAGGACAGCATATGGCGGGCAGCGTCAACAAGGTCATTCTGGTCGGCAACCTGGGCAAGGACCCCGAAGTGCGGAACAGCCAGAGCGGGGCGAAGATCGTCTCGCTCACCCTGGCCACGAGCGACACATGGAATGACCGCGCCTCGGGCGAGCGGCGCGAGCGCACCGAATGGCACCGGGTCGTGATCTTCAACGAACGCCTGGGCGACGTGGCCGAGCGCTTCTTGCGCAAGGGCCGCAAGGTCTACCTCGAGGGCACGCTCCAGACCCGCAAATGGACCGACCAGAGCGGCCAGGACCGCTACACCACCGAGGTGGTGATCGACCGCTTCCGTGGCGAGCTGGTGCTGCTGGACAGCAACCGCGGCGGTGACGCCGGTGGCGGCGATGACATGGGCGGCGGCTATGGCGGCGGTGGTGGCGGCGGCTACAGCGCGCCCGCGCGCAGCCAGCCCCAGCCCCAGCGCAACGAGCGCCCGGCAGGTGGCGGCGGTGGTGGCGGATGGGACGCCCCCGCCGGTGGCAGCGACCTGGACGACGAAATTCCGTTCTGAGCCGCCCCTGCCCCCTGCGCGGCGCTTCGCGCCGGGGGGCAAGCCATGCTATGAGAGACGCAGGGATATGATGGCTGCCAACCGCGCCATGCCTGCCTTCCGCTCCACCCCCGTGGCCTTCTGGCCGTGGGGATGGATAACCCTGACATGACGGAACTGCCTTGACCGAGATACCCGACGATCCCCTGCCCCCGTCCGACATGCTGCCGGTCACGATCGAGGAGGAAATGCGCTCCTCCTACCTGGCCTACGCCATGTCCGTCATTGTCAGCCGCGCCCTGCCTGATGTGCGCGACGGGCTGAAGCCGGTCCATCGCCGCATCCTGTATTCCATGCGCGAGAGCGGCTTCACGCATGACAAGCCCTACCGCAAGTCGGCCCGCGCGGTGGGTGACGTGATGGGTAAATACCACCCGCATGGCGACTCCTCGATCTATGACGCCATGGTGCGCATGGCGCAGTCGTGGTCGATGCGGGTGAAGCTGATCGACGGGCAGGGCAATTTCGGCTCGGTGGATGGCGATTCGCCGGCTGCCATGCGTTATACCGAGGCGCGCCTGGCCAAGGCTGCCGCCTTCCTGCTCGATGACATCGACCGCGACACCGTCGATTTCCAGCCCAACTATGATGAAAGCGAGCAGGAATCCAAGATCCTGCCCGCAGCCTTCCCCAACCTTCTGGTCAATGGCGCCTCGGGCATCGCGGTGGGCATGGCCACCAACATCCCGCCGCACAACCCCACCGAGATCATCGATGCGACGCTGGCGCTGATCGCGCGGCCTGACATGACGCTCGATGACCTGCTGGAATACGTGCCCGGCCCCGACTTCCCCACCGGGGGCACCATTCTGGGCCGTGCTGGCATCCGCAGCGCGTTCGAGACCGGGCGCGGCTCGGTCATCATCCGCGCGAAGGCCGAGATCGAGGATATCCGCAAGGACCGCAAGGCCATCATCGTCACCGAGATCCCGTATCAGGTGAACAAGGCCACCTTGCAGGAGCGCATTGCCGACCTCGTGCGCACCAAGCAGGTGGAAGGCATTTCCGACATCCGCGACGAGAGCGACCGCTCGGGCATGCGCATCGTCATCGAGATCAAGCGCGAGGCGACGCCGGAGGTGGTGCTCAACCAGCTCTACCGCTTCACGCAGCTCCAGACCTCATTCGGCGTGAACATGCTCGCCCTTGATGGCGGCCAGCCGCGCCTGATGGGCCTGAAGGACGTGCTGGAAGCGTTCATCCGCTTCCGCGAGGACGTGATCCTGCGCCGCGCGCGCTTCGACCTCAACAAGGCCCGCGACCGCGCCCACCTGCTGGTTGGCCTCGTCATCGCCGTGGCCAACATCGATGCCGTGATCGCGCTGATCCGCTCCGCCCCCGACACCGCCGCCGCCCGCGCGGCGCTGATGGCGCGCGCATGGGATGCCGCCGACGTGGCGCCGCTGCTCGAACTCATCCACGATGAAGGCAATGTCATCGTGGACGGCAGGGTCCACCTGACCGAAGCGCAGGCCCGCGGCATCCTTGAACTGCGCTTGCAGCGCCTGACCGGGCTGGAGCGCGACAAGATCCAGAGCGAACTCTCGGAAGTGGCGGTGAAGATCAACGAGCTGCTGGAAATCATCGCCAGCCGCCCGCGCCGCATGGAGGTGATGTGCACGGAACTCGCCACCATCCGCGCCGAACTCGCCACCCCGCGCGCCACCGACATTGCCGATTACGCCGGCGACCAGACCGATGAAAGCCTGATCGAACCCGGCCAGATGGTGGTCACCATCACGCGCGAGGGCTTCATCAAGCGCACGCCGCTTGATGTGTTCCGTGCACAGAACCGGGGCGGGCGTGGCCGCACGGCGGCGGGACGGCGGGGTGATGACATCATCGTCCGCTCGTTCAACGCGCATACGCACCAGTGGGTGCTGTTCTTCTCCTCGGGCGGCAAGGCCTACCGCGAGAAGGTGTGGCGCCTGCCCGAGGCCAGCCCCACCGCCAAGGGCCGCGCGCTGGTCAACCTGCTGCCCGACCTGGGCAGCGACACGATTACCGCGGTCCTCCCCCTGCCGCAGGATGAGGAGCTGTGGGAGAACCTGCACCTCGTCTTCGCCACCGCATCGGGCAGCGTGCGGCGCAACCGGCTGAGCGATTTCCGCAACATCCGCTCTTCGGGCCTGATCGCGATGAAGCTCGATGAAGATGACCGCCTGATCGGCGTCGCCACCTGCCGCGAGGGGCAGGACGTGTTCCTCGGCACGCGCAATGCGCGCTGCATCCGCTTCCAGATCACCGATGACACGCTGCGCGTATTTGCCGGGCGTGGCAGCTCGGGCGTGCGCGGCATAAAGCTGGCCGAGGGCGACAGCGTGAACAGCCTGTGCGTGCTCAACCATGTCGAGGCCACGGTGGAGGAACGCGCCGCCTACCTGCGCATGGCCAATGCCCGCCGCCGTGCCGAGGCCGCCGCCACCGAGGAAGACGCCGAGGACATCATCACCCCAGATGATGACGAAAACGCAGGCGACCTGCCCCTGACCCCCGAGCGCTTCGCCGAGCTTGAAGCGGCGGAAGAAGTGCTGCTGATCGTGAGCAATGCGGGCTTTGGCCGCCGCTCCTCCGCCTATGACTACCGCGTGAGCGGGCGCGGCGGGCAGGGCATCAACAACATGACCTTCTCGGCCAACAAGCGTGGCAACGCGGTGGTGGCCACCCTGCCGGTGCTCGAAGGCACGGATGTGATGCTGGTGACCGATGCGGGCCGCCTGATCCGCCTGCCGATCGCACAGGTGCGCATCATGTCGCGCCAGGCCAGCGGCGTGACCCTGTTCCGCCTGAACGACACGGAAGAGGTGACCAGCGTCTTCCCCGTGATGGATGATGGCGAAGAGGGCGAGGACGGTGATGCCGCCGAGGCCGCCACCCCTGACGCCCCTGATGCTGGCGGCGATGACTGAGGCCGCCCCCGCCGCCCGCACCGGGTTCTATCCGGGCACGTTCGATCCCGTGACCTGCGGGCACATGGACATTATCGAACGGGCTGCGGGGCTGATGGACCGACTGGTGATCGGGGTGGCCGAAAACCCCGACAAGCACCCGCTCCTGCCGCTTGAGGAGCGGATCCTGTGCCTGCGCACCGATATCGCGCCGCTCAATGCGGGGCGGGCCATGCCCATCACCGTTGTCGGTTTTACGGGGCTGGTGGTGCATGCGGCGCGTACGCATGGGGCGCATGCAATCATTCGCGGGCTGCGGGCGGTTGCGGATTTCGAATACGAGAACCAGATGTTCGGTATGAACCAGCACATGGCCCCGGACATTGACACGCTGTTCCTCATGGCGCGCGAGGGGCACCAGTATGTCTCCTCGCGGCTGGTGAAGGAAATAGCGAAGCTGGATGGGGACATTTCCGGTTTTGTCCCTCCCTTTACGCGCAGGCACATCCTGAGCCGCCTGCGCGGCTGACGGGCCGGGGCCGCGCCTTGACGCGGGCCTGCCCTCCCACACCCCTTTTTACGAAACGGATCACGATGTCTGCTACTGAAAACAAGTCCGACCTGATCAACGTCGATCTCAAGACAGGACGGGTGGTGATCCGCCTGCGTCCCGACATTGCGCCGCTTGCCGCAGAGCGCATCCGCACGCTGGCGGCGGAAGGCTTTTATGACAACACGCCTTTCCACCGCGTGATCCATGGCTTCATGGCGCAGGGCGGCGACCCCACGGGCACCGGCACCTCGGGCAGCAAGCTGCCGGACCTGAAGGCCGAGTTCACCAACAAGGCCAAGTTCGAGCGCGGCACGGTGGGCATGGCCCGCACCATGAACCCCGATAGCGCGAACAGCCAGTTCTTCATCATGTTCGAGCCCTCGCCGCACCTTGATGGCCAGTACACCATCGTGGGCCAGGTGATTGAAGGCATGGACCACATCGACCAGATCAAGCGCGGCGCGGGCCAGAGCGGCATGGTGCAGGACCCCGACCGCATCATCAAGATGCGCCCGGCCGACGCCGAGGCCTGATCCGGCCCATGCCGGGCGGCGCACCCTGCCGCCGCCCGGCACCCCTGCGGGCCTGCATAAACGGCACGCGCAGGTTGACACTCCCGCCGTGGATGTTTAGAGACCTGCCCAAGGCGCCACGCCCCGGCCTGACCGGCACGCTGGCCCCTGATGAAACAGGTCATGTGAGCCGGTAGCTCAGTCGGTAGAGCATTCGACTTTTAATCGAATGGTCGTGGGTTCGAATCCCACCCGGCTCACCAGGACCCCTTTCTTTTCTTCCCTGCTTTTTGTGGCTCCTGCGCCCCTGTCGCCACCTGTTGCGCGCGTGGGTGATGGTTGTTCGTGCCTGCTTGCGCGAACACGTGGCGCTGTACCCTTATTCCCGTAAAATCTTGATATGGCCCACCATGGACCAACCGGCCCGTGGCGATAATGCATGGCCGGATGCCAGCTTTCATGGGCCAGACGGGCTACGGAAAAGTGCGTTTTCAGGCAGCTTCATATTCGTTTTAATAATTAAGTTATCTTATGGGTAATTTTTTTATAATTTTATGTCTTGATCTGGGTCCATTTTTTCCAATAAATGGCCTTCCGCCATGCGGTCACAGGATATTCGCACATTCCGGCCGCTTTCTCTCCCGCTATCGTTGCCGGTGCAATGGATGGCGAGCCTGCCCCGGCACAGCCCGGCGCAGGTGCTTCAAAGTCTGTGAGATGCCATGAGCCTGCACCCCGTCCTGACCGCCGTGACCGAGCGGGTCATCGCCCGTTCGGCCCGCACCCGCAGGGCCTATCTGGACCTGATCGCCCGCGAGCGTGAAAACGGCATCAGCCGCCCGCGCCTGGCCTGCGGCAACCTGGCCCATGCCATCGCGGCCTCGGGCAACGACAAGGCGGGCCTGCGTGCGGCAGGCGGCATGAATGTGGGCATCATCACCGCCTATAACGACATGCTCTCCGCCCACCAGCCCTATGGCCGCTACCCCGACCAGATCAAGCTGTTCGCGCGTGAGGTAGGCGGCACGGCGCAGGTGGCAGGCGGCACGCCCGCCATGTGCGATGGCGTGACCCAGGGCCAGCCGGGCATGGAAATCTCGCTGTTCAGCCGTGATGTCATTGCGCTCTCGACCGCTGTCGGGCTGAGCCATGGCATGTATGAAGGCGTTGCCATGCTGGGCATATGCGACAAGATCGTGCCCGGCCTGCTCATGGGCGCGCTGCGCTTTGGCCACCTGCCCACCATCCTGATCCCGTCCGGCCCCATGCCATCGGGCCTGCCCAATAGTGAAAAACAGCGCATCCGCCAGCTTTATGCCGAGGGCAAGGTGGGCAAGGACCGGCTGATGGATGCGGAATCCGAATCCTATCACGCGGCAGGCACCTGCACCTTCTATGGCACGGCCAACACCAACCAGATGCTGATGGAGGTGATGGGCCTGCACCTGCCCGGCTCCTCCTTCGTGCCGCCCAACACCAGGCTGCGCCAGGAACTGACGCGCGCGGCCATCCACCGCCTGAGCGAGATCGGCACGCGCGGCGAGGACTATCGCCCGCTGGGTCTGTGTGTTGATGAGCGCGCCATCGTCAACGCCGCCGTGGGGCTGCTGGCCACGGGCGGGTCGACCAACCTTGCCATCCACATCCCCGCCATGGCGCGGGCGGCGGGCATCATCATCGACTGGACCGACCTCGACCAGCTTTCGGCCATCGTGCCACAGCTCACCCGCGTCTATCCCAACGGGTCGGAGGATGTGAATGCCTTCCACGCGGTGGGCGGCATGCCCAGCCTGATCGGCTCGCTGCTTGATGCGGGCCTGCTGCACCCCGATATCCTGACCGTGGCGCGCGGCGGCTTTGATGAATACCGCAAGAAGCCCGAACTGCGTGAGGATAAACTGGTGTGGGAAGAGGCTGGCCCTTCCACCAACGAGAGCATCCTGCGGCCGCCCGCCAACCCCTTCCGCGCCGATGGCGGCATAAGGGTGATGGAAGGCAATCTGGGGCGCGGCATCTACAAGACCAGCTCCGTCGCCCCCGAGCGCTGGACCATCGAGGCCCCGGCCGCCGTGTTCGACCACCAGGAAGACGTGCTGACCGCCTTCCGCGATGGCAAACTCGACCGTGACGTGGTGGTCGTGGTGCGCTTTCAGGGCCCTGCCGCCAACGGCATGCCGGAACTGCACAAGCTCACCCCCACCCTGGCGGTGTTGCAGGACCGCGGGCACAAGGTGGCACTCGTAACCGATGGCCGCATGTCAGGTGCCAGCGGCAAGGTGCCCGCCGCCATCCATATCGGGCCGGAAGCCTATGTGGGCGGCCCGCTCTCGCTGCTGCGCGATGGCGACATGGTGCGCGTGTGCGCCCAGACGGGCCGCATCGAGGCACTGGTTGAAGCCAGCGTGCTGGCCGACCGCACGCCCGCCCGGCCGCCTGCGCCGCAGTTCGGCACCGGGCGCGAGCTGTTTGCGCTGATGCGCAATAATGTGGACCTGCCCGAGCAGGGGGCCTCGGCCATTCTTGCCTCCATGGACCACATGGCTGCACAACAGAGCGCGTGAACCCCAACGCCTTGCACAAGGGAGCCGACATGGCCCGCATTGAAGAGATCATGACCCTTGCCCCGGTTATTCCGGTGCTGGTCATTCACGACCCCGCCCATGCCCGCCCGGTGGCCGAGGCCCTTGTGGCCGGTGGCCTGCGCGCGCTGGAAGTAACCCTGCGCACCGACTGCGCGCTGGACGTGATTGCCGAGATGGCGAAGGTGGAAGGCGCCGTCGTGGGCGCTGGCACCGTGCTCAATGGTGATGACCTCAAGCGCTCGGTCGATGCGGGGGCGCGCTTCATCGTCAGCCCTGGCCTGACCACGGATGTGGCGCAGGCGGCACGGACGAGCGACGTGCCGCTGCTGCCCGGCACGGCCAATGCCAGCGACATCATGCGCGGGCTGGACCTTGGGCTTTCGCACTTCAAGTTCTTCCCCGCCGTGGCGGCGGGCGGCATCCCGGCGCTCAAGGCGCTTTCGGCTCCGTTCGGGCAGGCGCGGTTCTGCCCCACCGGTGGCATCAAGGCCGAGACCGCGGCAGACTGGCTGGGCCTGCCCTCCGTGCTGTGCGTGGGCGGCTCGTGGCTGGTGCCCGCAGGTGCGCCGGATGTGGCGGCCATTACCGCGCGCGCAAGGCAGGCGGCGGCCCTCAAGGTCTGATCGCCTCATACCGCGCCGATCAAAATAAAACTTCTCAGGTGCCGCCTTTTTTCAAAAAAGGCGGCATTCTTTTTGGAAGTTTTTTGAGAAAATATTTACCAGAACTGTCCGTAACTTAAATAACCGCCAACAATTCACTTCTATCCTCGCCTTTCGGGCCATGACGTCATAGGGTCATGACTGTTACACAAGGGAGCAGACCCGTTATGGATCAGACCAGGGCGGAAGAGATTGTTGCGCATAATGCACCCTTCAGTTCCCATTTCCGCGATGATTCCTTCCTTGGCAGGCTGCATGAGGAATGGGTCTGGGATGAAGGCGAATTCACGCGGTTGAAGCAGGCCATCACCTGCCTGACCCATCATAAATGCCAGGATGCCACAATACGCGCGCAGGCCTTTGATATCTTCAGCTACCTGATGTCCGTTGCCTTGCTCAGCCATTGCAACCCCGATGATCTGTACAGGATCGCCAACATGGATATCGACCTGTTCGTGGCACGGCGCGAAGAAGTGCAGATGGTGTTCGACCATTTTCTGGGCAGCTGGCAGTTCCGCCCGGCCTGACGCAGCCCCTGCCCTACCACACCCGCCGGAAGGTCAGGTTGTAGCGGCACGGCCCCGTAACCGGGTGCTGGCCTGTCCGCAAGGGGGCGATGCCGTGAAAGACATGCCGCGACGGGCCACCCCACACCACCACGTCACCATGCAGCAACGCAATACGCCGGACCGGGTCGGCACGCTGCAACCCGCCCCATTGAAAGATGGCAGGCAGGCCGAAGGAGACGGACACAACCGGCGCATCCGCCCGCTCATCATCATCCTGATGCAGCCCCATGCGCGCGCCCGGGCGGTAGCCGTTGATCAGGCACGTATCGGGCGCAAAACCCTCATGCCCCGCAAGCCGCGCGGCCTCAATGGCCCAGTCCCGCCACGCAAGGGGCAGCGCAGGCCAGGGCTCGCCGGTCATGGGGTCGCGGGTCTCATAACGGTGGCCCTGCCCATCGCTGCACCAGCCTGCCGCCCCGCAGCAGGTCATGGCGACCGACATGGTGCCGCCGCCCGCCACTGTCATGCGCCGGAAGGGCGAGAGGCGGGCAATCTGCTTTATGCCCGCCAGCATCTCGCGTGCCTGTGGCGCGGCATGGCCGCGCAACACCATGGCCCCGGCATCGAGCACTTCGTGCTTCGGTGCGGAGGCTGGCGGTGGGTCGAGCATG
Source organism: Komagataeibacter xylinus (assembly GCF_004302915.1). Taxonomy (GTDB): domain Bacteria; phylum Pseudomonadota; class Alphaproteobacteria; order Acetobacterales; family Acetobacteraceae; genus Komagataeibacter; species Komagataeibacter xylinus_C. Next base: position 354,062 of record NZ_QQBI01000001.1, read on the forward strand.
AATTCCTGCTGCGCCATACCCGGTCTTTTCCCCCTTGTTCCGTGCTACGGAGCGTTAAAAGACTGTTTGAAAACAACTCATTGAGGAAAAATGATAAAAGTTTCCGGGTGGCGTCCTGTTTCAGAAAGGCAGCGCTCTTCAAAGCTTTCTGAAAGAAGCTTCACCAAAAACTTCTTTTGATTTTAAAGCGCTATCATGTACTGCCTTCTTTAACAAAGGGCATTTGGATGCTGGATCAGACCTTCAGCCACCCTGCAGAAAAGATATGGGCACGCACCTCAAAAGCCGCATCGTGCCATCATCATTCCGGTTGCCCACATACCATCATGACAAAAATGCTCCCCCTCCCCGCCTCAACCGGGCAGGATTGTTTTCTTGGGAACTGCATGAAATCTTCCATAGGCATCTGGAATGAAAGATATAATTGGTCTGTTGGGAATTGCACCTGACAAAATAAAAATAATCTCTGAAAAGCGATATGATAATATTGAAGAAATCGATGATCGTGTCGATTATGAATTCTTCAATGATGGATTTTGCCTATGCAAGGAATCCGGAAAAAAGATCATTGATAATATCTTTTTCTATAGCAAAAATTATGGGGATGGCTACCAATCTTATCATGGTGAACTGCCTTTCGGCCTCCACTTTGACATGAGCCGCGCAGAAGTCCATCAATTGTGTGGAAAGCCTGATTCCAGTCGGGGCACAGTAACACTGCCAGTTCTTGGCACAGTGCCACCCAAGGATAAATACGTCAGAAATACTATTACATTTAATATAATTTATAATTTTGATGAATATTCAATATTATACATAATTGCAGGCATTGATTAATATTAACAAAAATATAAATGAAAGATGCATTTAATTTTTTAGAAAAAATACTGACGGCATAAAAGATATTTTGGAAAATGGATGCGATGAAATTCAGGACATAGAAGGCATAATTGATTACATTTTCCATACGCAAGGAACCGGAAGCAAATTTTATCAGCGTCATTTCCTGTTATGGCAAAACAGATCGGTATGATTACCAGACCTATCGGAGCGACCTGTCGTCTGGCATCAATATCGGCATGACTCGCGCAGAAGTCCGCCACCTGTGGGGAGAACCGGATTTCAGCAAGGACGTGATGACACTGCCTGCGCCTGAGAAAACGGACCCCATGGACTGTTACTTCAAGAACGGCATGAAGTGGCAAAGGCCGTCTCCCGACCTGGCCCGCAGCCTCCTTTTGCAGGCATCCGCATAAAAAAAAGGGGCACCCGCACCGGATGCCCCTTCCCTTAACAAGACAGCACTTAATCAGAAGCTGTTGTCATCGCCCGCGTCAAAGCCGCCACCGTCGAAGCCACCGCCGTCATCACCACCACCGGCATCAAAACCGGAATCCGCCGTGGTGCCACCACCAGCAAACGGGTCGGCGCCGCCGGTACCGGCCGTGCTGTCACCGTAGTTGTTGTTGATGATGGTCTCGCCCGTGCCGCCCTGGGGCATGCCGCTGGCAAAGCCGCCATCATCATGGTGCCCGCTGAACAGGCCGGTCAGCGCGTTGCCCATCATCATGCCACCGGCCACACCGGCCGCCGTGGTCAGCGCCGAGCCCAGAAAGCCCGAGCCGCCCGAGCGGAACATACCCGGCTGCATACCCTGCGGGTAAACCGGCTGCGGCGGCGGTGATGAAGGCGCAGCCCCACCCCAGCCCGGCGGGGGCGCTGCCTGCTGCGCGCGCTGGCCGCCACCAAAGATACCGCTGAGGAACCCCCCGCCCCCGCTGCCACCCGATGATGGCTGCGGGGGCACCTGCTGCTGCATCTGCTGGATCTGCTGCTGCGCCTGCTGGAGCTGCCACTGCAACTGGCGAATCCGGTTCTGCGCCTCGGCCAGGGCCGCTTCCTGCACCACGGCGGTCTGGGTGATGCGGTAACGGGCTTCAGGATATTTCTGGAACATCTGCCCGATATACTGATCGGCCTGCGGGTCGATCGGCGGGAGGGCGGTTGTCGTCTGCGGCACGCTGCCGGGGGCATTGCCCCCCACGCGGGCAAAAAACTGTGTGATCAGTTCGCGTTCCTGGTCATTCATCCTGTCTGTCCTGCCTTGGGCTGGGAATACCGTATCCCTGCCGATGTGGTCCGTGCGGGCGCAATAAGCAAGGCCCCAAGCCGCCATGCGGGGCCGCTTTTGGCGTATGGCACGCCCGACCTTCCGGTCGGGGCCGCATAACGGTATGCTGTCCGGCGATTTTGCGCCAGATGGTGCAAACCTCTCCCCGTTTACCGGAGCATCTCGTTCATGGACCCGGCCCCCGTGCCCCGATCACCCACCTCACCGCGCCCGCTGTCCTTTCAGGGGCTTATCCTGAAGCTGCACCAGTTCTGGTCCGATCAGGGCTGCGCCATCCTCCAGCCCTATGACACGGAGGTGGGCGCAGGCACGCTCTCGCCGCACACCACGCTGCGCGCCCTTGGCCCCAAGCCATGGAAGGCCGCCTACGTGCAGCCATGCCGCCGCCCGTCGGATGGCCGCTATGGCGAGAACCCGAATCGCCTCCAGCACTATTACCAGTACCAGGTGCTGCTCAAGCCAACGCCGGAGGAGAGCCAGAAGCTGCTGCTCGACAGCTACCGCGCCATCGGCATCGACCCGCTCGAGCACGACATCCGCTTTGTGGAAGATGACTGGGAGAACCCCACCATCGGCGCCTGGGGCCTGGGGTGGGAAGTGTGGTGCGATGGCATGGAGGTGACGCAGTTCACCTATTTCCAGCAGGTTGGCGGCATTGCCACCGTCATGCCCTCCACCGAGCTGACCTACGGGCTGGAACGGCTCGCGATGTACGTGCAGGGAATCGAGAATGTCTATGACCTCGATTTCAACGGCCAGGGCCTGAAATATGGCGATGTGTTCCTGCGCGCCGAGCAGGATTATTCGCGCCACAACTTCGAGGTGGCGGATGTGGAGATGCTGCACCGGCACTTCATTGATGCCGAGCGCGAATCCACCGCCCTTGCCGAGGCCGGGCTGGCCCAGCCCGCCTATGACCAGTGCCTCAAGGCCAGCCATCTGTTCAACCTGCTCGACGCGCGCGGCGTGATCAGCGTAAGCGAGCGCGCCGCCTATATCGGCCGCGTGCGCAACCTGGCCAGGCGCTGCTGTGAAACGTGGCTGGCGGGCGAGGAATAAGAGATCATGCCCGAACTGCTTATCGAACTTTTTTCCGAGGAAATCCCGGCCCGCATGCAGGCACGCGCGGCTGCCGACCTCGAACGCCTCATGACCGAGGCGCTGAGCCCCCTCAAGCCACGCGCGGCTGTGGCCTATGCCAGCCCGCGCCGCATTGCGCTGTCGCTCACTGTCGACGCCACCGTGCCCGGCAGCACGGTCAATGAGCGTGGCCCGCGTGAAGGCGCGCCCGAAAAGGCGCTGGCAGGCTTTACGCGCAAGCATGGCGTGACACAGGATGCGCTGGTGGCCGAGAACGGCTTCTGGGTGCTGCACCGCGAGATTGCGCCCGTTGATGCCGCAACCCGCATTGCCGATGTGCTGCCCGGCCTGCTGCGCCGCTTCCCGTGGCCCAAATCCATGCGCTGGGGCGTGGGCAGCGCCTTTACATGGGTGCGCCCGCTGCGCCGCATCGTGTGCCTGCTTGATGGCAGGGTGGTCGATTTTACCCTGGCGGAAGGCGAGGATAACGGCCACGGCCTGAAATCTGGCAACCTGACCGAGGGCCACCGCTTTACCGCCCCCGGTGCGTTTGCCGTCAGCAGCACCAAGGACTGGCTCGACGGCCTGCGCGCCCGTCAGGTCGAGCCTGATGCCGCCCGCCGCCGCACCACCATTGCCGAAGGGGTTGCCCGCCTTGCAGGCGAGGAAGGACTGAACGTGGTGGCCGATCCCGGCCTGATCGATGAAGTGGCGGGGCTGACCGAATGGCCGGTGCCCTTCCTTGGCCAGATCGATGATGAATTCATGACCCTGCCGCCCGAGGTGATGCAGGTTTCCATGCGGGTGAACCAGCGCTACTTCGCGCTGCGCAATTCCGATGGGTCGGCTGCGCCGCGCTTCGCCTTCGTGGCCAACCTGCTGCCCGGCGATGGCGGGGCGCTGACCATTGCAGGCAACGAGCGCGTGCTGCGCGCCCGCTTTGCCGATGCCCGCCATTTCTGGGATCTCGACCGCGCCACCACGCTGGCAAGCCGCGTGCCCGCACTCGACCGCATCGTGTTCCATGCAAGCCTTGGCAGCCAGGGCGAGCGCGTGCAGCGCATCGTGCGGCTGGCGGGCATCCTTGCGGGCATGACCGGGGCCGATCAGGCACAGGCCGAACGCGCGGCCCTTTTGTGCAAGGCGGACCTCACCACCGGCATGGTCGGCGAGTTCCCCGAGCTTCAGGGCATCATGGGGGCCTATTACGCCCGCCACGATGGCGAACCCGCTGCGGTGGCCGATGCCATTGGCGCGCATTACATGCCACGCGGGCCGCTGGACGCAGTGCCCGCCGCCCCGGTCTCGGTGGCGGTGGCGCTGGCCGACAAGATCGACATGCTGGTGGCCTTCTTCGCGGTGGGTGAAAAACCGGGCGGCTCGGGCGACCCGTATGCCCTGCGCCGGGCGGCCCTTGGCGTGATCCGCATCATCCGTGAAAACGGGCTGCGGCTGGATCTGGCAAAAGTGTTCTGGGAGGCAGCACAGGGCCTGCCCGAGGCCCTGCGCCTTGCGCCCGATCTGGACGTGCTGCCCGAATTCGTGGCCGACCGCCTACGCGTGCAGCTGCGTGGCGAAGGCGCGCGGCATGACATTCTGGCCGCCGTATCGGTGGGCAATACCGATACCGACATCGTGCGCCTGCTGGCCCGCGCCCGGGCCATTGCCGACATGCTGGAGACTGATGACGGGCGCAACATGCTCGCCGCCACCAAGCGTGCCGCCAACATCCTGCGCATCGAGGACCGCAAGGACGGCCCGCATGAAGGCACGCCCAACCCCGCACTGTATGCCCAGCCAGAGGAAAAGGCGCTGGCCGACCAGCTTGGCAGCACCATCCCTGCCGTCGAGCAGGCGACCGCTCAGGAACGCTACGCCGATGCCATGCGTGATGTCGCGGCCCTGCGCCCGGCGCTGGACCAGTTCTTTGACAAGGTGACGGTCAATGACAACGACCCCGCCATCCGCGCCAACCGCCTGCGCCTGCTGTCGGAGCTATGCCGCATGACGGTGCTGATTGCCGATTTCAGCCAGATCGAAGGCTAGGAAGACTTAAAAAAACAGACGTTTTTGGGTGCCGCCTTTTTTCAGAAAGGCGGCATTTTTTTTAGCTTTTTGAAAAAAGCTTCACCAAAAACTTCTGTCTGCTTCCGGGTTCAGGCCAGGTACACCAGCCGCGTGGGCCGGTTGCCGTGCACCACCACCACGGCATTCTGCCGGAACCGCCGCGCCAGCCCCAACCCACGCGCCAGTGGCACCCGCACGCCATAAAGTGGCTCGGACCACCTGCCCAGCCGCCCCTTCCCCAAGGCATGGGGCAGCCCGGACAGGGCGCAGGCCAGATGCGCCATCATGCGCCGGTTCCAGCCATCGGGCCGCAACCGGCCACCGGGGTTGCACGCGCTGAGCAGCACGATATCGCCCGCGGGCGCACGCCCTAGCCAGCGCGGCCTGTGGCCAATGCGAATGACCGGCAGGCCAGCCACATGATAGGTGCTGAGCCGGTAGGAGCGATGAATGGCGGGCGTGGGCGGCACGATGCCCGCCATCAGTCCTTTTCCCCCGGCGTGGTCTCGCCAAAGGTGGAGTTGCGATGCACCCATGCCGACATGAGCAGCCCGAAGCCGAACATGACCATGAGCATGGCTGACCCACCATAGGAGATGAGCGGCAGCGGCACGCCACCCACCGGGATCGCCCCCATCACCATGGACAGGTTGACCGCGCAGTAAAGGAAGAAGTTCATGGAAATGCCAAGCCCGAGCAGCCGCCCGAACTGGTTGCGGCTGCGCATGGCGATCAGCATGCCGCCAAAGACCAGCAGCAGCAGCATGCCGATGACGGTAATGCCGCCCACATACCCCCATTCCTCCGCGATCATGGTGAAGATGAAGTCGGTCTGCTTTTCGGGCAGGAAGTTGAGCTGCCCCTGCGTGCCCCGCAGGTAGCCCTGCCCCCACATGCCGCCCGACCCCAGCGCGATCTTGGACTGGATGATGTTGTAGCCCGCACCCAGCGGATCACTTTCAGGGTGCAGGAAGGTGGTCACCCGCGCCTTCTGGTAGTCATGCAGGTGGCTGTAGGCGATCTTGGCCAGGAAGGGCATGGGCAGCACCAGCAGCGCGATCTGCCACAGCCGCATGCCCGCGCCAAAGAACATGCTCGCCCCCACAGTGCCGATAATGACGGCGGTGCCCAGGTTCGGCTCCTTGAGCACAAGGGCGACCGGCAGCAGCACCATGAGCGCGGGCGGCACCAGCATGAGCGGGTTGCCCATGCTGCGGTAACTGATCTTGTGAAACCACGAGGCCAGCATGAGCACCAGCGCGATCTTGGCCAGTTCCGAGGGCTGGACCTGCATGCCGCCCAGCATCAGCCACCGCTCCGCCCCCTTGCCCACATGCCCCATGCGCAGCACCGCAACGAGCAGGATGAGCGAGAAGATGTAAAGCGGCCACGCCATGCGCACCAGAATGGCCGGGCTCATCAGCGCTATGCCCAGCATCATGACCAGGCCAAAGCAGAAGCGGATGGATTGCGGCCCGGCAAACGGCCGCGACGTGCCCCCGCCGGCCGAATACAACGCCCCGTAGCCAATCACTGCCAGCGCGCAGATCAGCAGCACATACAGCCAGTTGACCTGCCACAGCTTGGTCAGGATCTGGAAATTGGGTTCGGCGCGCAGCAGGCGCTTCTGGAATTTCATTCCATTCTCCACAACAGGCGCGGGCATGGCGGGGGCATCTGGCCCGTATCAGTCCACCTCGGCCTGCGCCACTTCCTGGCCCGGCGGTTCGCGGTGGTTGACCGGGTCGCGGCGCAGGGTATCGGTCATGATATCACGCGCAAGGGGGGCCGCGACATCGGCACCCGCATTGCCGTGCTCGATCACCACGGCCGTGGCGTAACGCGGCGCGTCATAGGGCGCGAAACAGATGAACAGCGCGTGGGGGCGGTATTCCCACGGCAGGTTGGCGGAGTTGAAGTGCCCGCTCTCGCGCATGGCGCGCGAAACACGCCGCACCTGCGCCGAGCCGGTCTTGCCCGCCATCTGCACGCCCGGAATGTCCAGCCGCGCCTTGGGGGCGGTGCCGCCCTCCTCATTCACCACGGCGAACATGCCGGCCCGTATGTCTTCAAAGAAGTGCTCGGGCATATCCATGCCCGGTGCGCGGCCAAGATCGGTCAGGTCCGCCATGCGCCCCGCCACCGAGCGGATCAGGTGCGGCTGCACGTTGCGCCCCGTGGCGATGCGCGAGACATAGGTGGCAAGCTGCAGCGGCGTCACCTGCACGAAACCCTGCCCGATGCCGCTGACAATGGTGTCGCCACCATTCCAGTGATGCCCATGCGCGCGCCGCCACGTGGGCGTGGGGATCAGCCCCTGGCGCACATGCGGCAGTTCGATCTCGGGGAGTTTGGCGCCAAGGCCAAACAGTTCGGATGTGGCGGCAATCGGGTCCATGCCGGTGCGGCGCGCGACTTCATAGAAGAATACGTCGCACGAATATTTCAGCCCTTGGCGCAGGTTGATCGTGCCATGGCCGTAGCGCGACCAGCAATGGAAGCGCGTGCCGCCCACATCGATATAGCCAGGGCAGGTAATCCGGTCGGAGGGGGAAAGCGTGCCTGCGCGGAGTGCTGCCATGGCCACGGCGGGCTTGAAGGTGGAACCGGGCGGGTACAGCCCCGACACCGCCTTGTTGATGAGCGGGGTCTGGCTGTTGTTGGTCCACTCGATCCACTGCGTCTGGCTCACGCCGCTATCGAACAGCGAGGGGTCGAAAGAGGGGTTGCTGACCATGGCCAGCACCTCGCCATTGCGGCAGTCCATCACCACCGCGCTGGCCGACTGGTCGCCAATGCGGCCAAGCACCTGCTGCTGGAGGCCACTGTCGATGGTGAGCGCGATCTCGTCGCCCGCAAGGCCGGGGTCGCGGTCCAGCTCGGCCATGACGCGGCCCACCGCGTTGACCTCCATCTCCACCGAGCCCACCTGCCCGCGCAGGCTCAAATCCTGTGTCTGCTCGATGCCCGAGCGCCCCACGCGCATGCCCGGCAGGGCGAGTTCGGCATTGTGCACCACGTCCTTTTCCGCCGGGGGTGCCACATAGCCCACCACATGCGCCATGAGCGGGCCGAAGGGATAGACGCGCGTTGTGCCCACATCGATCAGCACGCCCGGCAGCGAGGGCATGTTGAGTTCCAGCCGCGCCATGTCATCCCATGACAGGAAATCACGCAGCATGATGGGGATGAACCGCCGCTTGTGGCGCAGTTCATGCTCGATGCGCACGCTGTCGCGCGGCTCGAGCGGCACGAGCTGGGCAAAACGCTCGAGCGTGCCGTTGATGTCGCTGGTTTCCTCGGCCAGCAGCAGGGCGCGCCAGTTGATGCGGTTGGCCGCGACCGAGATGCCGAACCGGTCGGTAATGCGCCCGCGCGGCGGGGCGAAGAAGCGTTTGCTCAGGCGGTTGTTTTCCGCAAGCTTCGCATAATGACTGCCGTTGAGAACCTGAAGCCCGTACAGACGTTCACCCAATGCCCCGAGCACCGCGCCCTGGGCTGCCATGAGCAGCAGGGCGCGACGGGTAAAGACGCCACGGGAGGGATTCTTGCCCTCCTCCGGGCGCGACATGAGCCGGTTGCCGGATTTCTTCTTGCGTAACTTCATTCACTCATCCGGCACGCAGGCCGTGGCACCGGCTTCAGGCGCGGTCCGCGTTATTGACGACAAAACGGTAGGTCCAGACAAATCCCGTATAGAGAACAGGAAAACTGCCAAAGGCCAGGACTGTCTCGAACACAAAGGGCAGGAACTCCACGATATGCAGCGCCAGCGCGCAGCACAGCACCCATTGTAGCGCCGTAACGCCCACCATCACCACGCCAAACACAAGCCACAGAATAAAAAAATTAACCCGTGCCAGTGTATAACGCCCGGACAGGGCCACGCCATGCACGATCAGCATCATGAGCAGCATCACCCCCGCCGGGCCAAAACTCAGGATATCGGCCCATATGCCCAGCACGAACACCGCCAGCGAGGGCATGAGCGCCGGCACGAACACCGACCACAGGAAAATGGTGGCCATGATGATGGCGGGCATGAGCTCGACCTGGCCGGGCAGGTTGAGCGGTGCCGAGAGCACCAGCGTGACAAAGAACACGAACAGGAACGGCACGCTGCTGCGCACGCCATGGTCGATACGGTAGCCCAGCCCCGAACGGGGGTGGATGCCGGGGCGGATCGGGGGGGGCGTGAAGGTTTTCATCCGTGCAGGCCCTGATCGGGGTGCGCGGGCAGGGGCATGGCGCCGCCACCTGCGGGCAGGGGCACGCGACCCGGCGCATCGGGTGGCACCACGCTATCTTCATAATCGAACACGCGCAGCATATCGACATGATCGAGGTCGGCAGCGGGCACCACCACCGGCTGGCCGGGGCGCAGGTAATGCACATGCCCCACCGGCAGGCCGGCGGGCAGGCTCTCGATCTCGCCGTTGGTCACGACACGCTCGCCCTCGATCGGCACATTGTCCTGCGGGTAGAAGATGATGCGCGGCAGGGCCGAATTGTCGCCCGCCATGATGGCCGCCGCATGGCTCGATTCCAGCGTAACCGGCAGGCGGCTTGACGAATCGGTAATCAGCAGCACCCGCGCCGAGCGCCGCCCCACCTCGGTCACGCGCCCCACAAGCCCCGCGCCATCAAGGGCGATGCCGCCCTTGCGCACCGCCGTATCGGGGTTCAGCGCCAGCAGCACCGCGCGGGCGTACAGCCCGCTGGTGTCGCGCACCACCCGCCCGCTGACGAAGGTGGGCGCGTTATCGGGAATCCAGTGCAGGTTGGCCTTCAGCGTCGCGTTTTCATCGGCCAGCGCAGCCGCCACGTCATACCAGTGGCGCAGCGACACGTTCTCGGCGCGCAGGCGGATGTTCTCGGCCTCGAGGTTGCGGATATCCTGCAGGTTGCCCGATACCCAGCGCAGCTTCTCCTGCGGCCAGGCCACCAGCCCGTAGGCAGGGGCGAGCAGGTCGGCCGTATTCATGCGCAGTTTCTCGATAAGCCCGCGATCGGCCTTGCCAAGCAGGATCACGCCACAGGCCACGAGAATGAGGGCGGGCAGCACGAGCTTGCCCAATGCCTGGCGGAACTGGATGGAGACAGGCATCACGCACGCTCCCCACGCGCGGCGCCCGCGCCATGCCGGTCGGATCGTTCATTCCTGCCTGGTCGCCGGACCTGCATCGTCCTGCGTCTCCCCCCTCGGCACGCCGCCCTGCCTTGCGCCGTGGGCGGCGGCCGTCGTTAGTACATGCTTGTCAGTACATTGCGCAGGCGCTTCATTTCCTCAAGCGCACGGCCCGTGCCCATGGCCACGCAGGACAGCGCATCCTCGCCCACCGTCACCGGCAGGCCGGTTTCACGCCGCAGCACTTCATCCAGCCGGTACAGCAGCGCGCCGCCACCGGTCAGGACAATGCCCTTGTCCACGATATCGGCGGCAAGCTCGGGCGGGGTATTTTCGAGCGCCGTGGTCACCGCGTCAAGAATCTGGCTGACGGGCTCGGCAAGGCTCTCGGCAATCTGCGCCTGCGAGACGACAACCTCGCGCGGCACGCCATTGATCAGGTCGCGCCCCTTGACCTCGCGCCACGGGCCGGGATCCTGCGGGTCATCAGGCGGCATGGCCGAGCCGAGATGGATCTTGATCTGCTCGGCCGAGCTTTCACCAATCAGGAGATTATGGTTGCGGCGGATGTAGGAGATGATCGCCTCATCCATCTTGTCGCCACCCACCCGCACGGAGCGCGCGTACACGATGCCACCGAGCGAGATGACCGCCACTTCCGTCGTGCCACCGCCGATATCGACGATCATGCTACCCGAAGGCTCGGTCACCGGCAGGCCCGCGCCAATGGCGGCTGCCATGGGTTCCTCGATCAGGAACACCTTGCGGGCGCCGGCGCTCTCGGCACTTTCCTGGATGGCGCGGCGCTCGACGGCAGTGGAGCCCGAGGGTACGCACACGATAATCAGCGGGCTTGCGAACATGCGCCGGTTATGGACCTTGCGGATGAAATGCTTGATCATTTCCTCCGCCACCTCGAAATCCGCAATCACGCCATCGCGCAGCGGGCGGATGGCCGTGATGTTGCCGGGCGTGCGGCCAACCATCTGCTTGGCTTCCTCGCCAACCGCGAGCACCTGTTTCTTGCCCCGTACCTCTGCCAGCGCGACGACCGAAGGTTCGTTCAGGACGATGCCGCGCCCCTTCACGTAAACCAGCGTATTCGCCGTGCCGAGGTCGATCGCCATGTCAGCGGAAAGCAGACCCAGTACACGAGCAAACATCCAGAACTCCCGACAACAACCACCAGACAGGACTGTTCCATCTCCCGACCGGCGGCACCGCATGCCCTCATGGCATACCTGCGTCACGTCGAAAACCGTCTGGGTAAGGTCGAGGGATTACCGGCGCGCGCAGGCAGGGGCAAGAGGCGATAGGGTTTTAATTTATTAAAATCTTCACAGCCGGGGGGATTGTTACAAATTGCCCCTCTTTGGTCATGGCCAAACCACCATCACCGCTCCATCTATGATCCTGTACCAGGCGGAAAGCGGTCCATCGTGGCATCGCCCGCCATAAAAGCGGAAAAAAACTACATGAAGACTTCATCGCCCCGCATGACCATTCGCCCGGCCCTGCTGCTTGCGGCGACACTGTGCCTTGGCCTTGGCGCATGCGAGGACACGCGCGACCCCGGCCAGCGCGCCATTGGCGGCGGGCTGCTTGGCGCAGGCGGCGGCGCGCTGATCGGGGGGCTGGCGGGCGGCGGCCAGGGCGCCGCCATTGGCGCGCTGGCCGGGGCGGCGGGGGGCGCTGCCATCGGTGCCGCCACCACGCCGCGCAACCGCCCCCGTGGCGAGGCCCCTTCCACCGTGTGCGCGGGCGGGCGGGTCCTGCCGCCGGGCTACGGGCCGCAGAGCTGCCCCGAGGCCGCGGGCCAGCGCGCGGGCTACGCAAACCAGCGCGGCTACGCCACCCCCAGCTACCCCCAGCAGGGCGGGTATGGCCAAGGGGCGTATGGCCAGAGTGAATATGGTCAGGGCGGATACAACCAGGGCGGCTATGACCAGAGCGGCTATTACGGCCAGCAGCAGGGTGGCTATGCCCAGCCCTATGGCTACGGGCAGGAAAGCGGCTACCAGCAGGGCTATGAAGGCGAAGGCGGCTACTGAACCCCGGGTACGACACCGCCCCGCCGTGACAGGACACGGCGGGGCGGTGTGACGACATCTGGCACGCTGCCTTTATTTAACGAAGGCAGCGTTTTACGAAGCGTTCTGCCACTCAGGCTTCGAGTGCGGCAGGCTCGGCCCGGTCGCGCTTGACCAGCAGCTTGTTGAGCGCATGCACATAGGCGCGCACGGCCGAGACCAGTGTATCGGCATCAGCGCCCTGCCCATCGACCAGCTTGCCATCTTCCCCCAGCCGCACGGAGGTGCGGGCCTGCGCGTCGCTGCCCTCGGTCACGGCACCGACGGAATAGAGCTGCAGCGTCGCATCATGCGGCACGATGGCGCGGATGGCGTTGAACGCGGCATCGACCGGCCCCTGCCCTTCCGCATGGCCTTCACGCCGCGCGCCATCGACTTCCAGCACCAGATCGGCGGTGGCGGGGCGGCGCGAGCCTGCGGTTACATCCAGCGAGATGAAGCGGATGCGGGCATGGTCGCGCACTTCATCGTCAACCAGCGCCACCAGGTCATCGTCGTAGATGACCTTCTTGCGGTCGGCCAGGTCCTTGAAGCGGGCGAACGCCTCGTTGAACTGCTCTTCCTCCAGCTTGTCGTAGCCCATGGCCTTGAGCTTGTCGCGGAAGGCCGCGCGCCCCGAATGCTTGCCCAGCACCAGGGAGGAGCGGGTCCAGCCCACGCTTTCGGGCGTCATGATCTCGTAGGTGGCGGCGTTTTTCAGGATGCCATCCTGATGGATGCCACTTTCATGCGCGAAGGCGTTGCGGCCCACGATGGCCTTGTTGGGCTGCACGTCAAAGCCGGTGATGGTGGCCAGCATGCGCGAGGTGCGCAGCAGGCGCTCGGTATGGATGCCGGTCGTAAAGGGCAGCACGTCATGGCGCGTGCGCAGCACCATGATGATTTCCTCCAGCGCCGCGTTACCCGCGCGCTCGCCAATGCCGTTGATGGTGCATTCCACCTGGCGCGCGCCCGCCTTCAGCGCCGCGATGGTGTTGGCAACCCCCAGGCCCAGGTCATTATGGTTGTGGGTGGAGAAGATGACGCCATCGGCCCCCGGCACGCGGGCGCGCAGGTCAGCGAAGATACGGGCCATGTCCTCGGGCGTGGAATAGCCCACCGTGTCGGGAATGTTGATGGTGGTCGCCCCCGCGCGGATGGCGGTCTCGACACAGCGGCACAGGAAGTCGGGCTCGGTGCGCGAGCCATCCTCGGCGGACCATTCCACGTCATCGGTGAACTGGCGGGCGGCGCGGTTGCCGGCCTCGATCACTTCGAGCACCGTCTCGGGCTCCATGCGCAGCTTGTACTTCATGTGCAGCGGCGAGGTGGAGATGAAGTTGTGGATGCGCCCGCGCTTCGCGGGTTTGATCGCCTCGCCCGCGCTGGCGATGTCGTTCTTGCCGCCGCTACGGGCGAGCGCGCACACCACGGTGCTCTTCATCTTCTGGGCAATCTGGTGAACGCTGTCGAAATCGCCCTTGGAGGCCACGGGAAAGCCCGCCTCCATCACGTCCACGCCCAGTTCCTCCAGCGCTTCGGCCATGCGCAGCTTCTCGGCGAGGTTCATGGAAAAGCCGGGCGACTGCTCGCCATCACGCAGCGTCGTGTCAAAGATGATGACGCGGTTGGGGTCGATGCGGCCAAAGGAAGGATGGTCGATGCTCATGGTAATAACCTCGGACTTGGTCCTGACATGGGACGGGCGACGGCACGCGCATGCGGCCTGTCTGTTCGTGTTCGCGCGGCTGCATGGCCGCTCCGATCAATCCCCTGGGCGCGCCGGCACGCAGGCCGGCCCTGATCGCTCAGGGGCGGATAAGTCGAAGACGAAGGAGTCCCGTCGCGGCACATGCGCGCGCGGAAAGGCGCGCATGTGCGCCCGATCCGATCCCCACGATGTGCGCTGTCGTTACCATGCCGGGCACAATACAGCCCCGCAACGTGATTGCAACCCGAAAAGCGCCCTAGCCCGTGGCATGGGTGACCATGCTGTCGGTGGCGAAATAACGGTCGATGGCCTGCACCATGGCCCCCGCCACCACCATGCGGTGAGCGGCCTGCCGCAGGGCGGCCTCATCCATGTGGTTGGACATGAAGCCCATCTCGACCAGCACGGAAGGAATATCGGCCGATTTCAGCACCACGAAGGAGGCATGGCGCGAGGGATGCTGCAACAGCCCGATGCGCGGGCGGAAGGCGGTGACGATGCTGCTGGCCATGTGGGCCGCGCCGTGCCGGGTTTCCTCGGTCACGAGGCTGGCGAGGATTTCCTGCACCTCGGGCGAATCCGCATGCACGTGCGGGCCGCCATAGCGGTCGGCGCTGTTCTCGGTGCGCGCCAGCATGGCCGTCTGCCGGTCCGATGCCTTTGATGAGAGCGTATAGACGCTGGCCCCGCGCACGGCGCGGTTGGTCAGCGCATCGGCATGCATGGAAATGAACAGCGAGGCCTTGTGGCTGTGCGCGATATCCACCCTGCCCTCGAGCGGGATGAAGCGGTCATCGGCGCGCGTCATGGCCACGCGGTAGCGGCCACTGGCCTCAAGCTGGCGCTGCAGCTCGCTGGCCGCCGCTTCCGCCACATGCTTTTCATACGTGCCGGAAATGCCGATGGCACCGGGGTCCTTGCCGCCATGGCCGGGGTCGAGCATGACCAGCGGCTTTGGCGCAGCCGCCCGGCCCACGATGGCGGGCGCGTGCAGCGGGTGGGCGGCGTGATGGGCCGCGGCGGCCGCATGCACATGGGCCGGCACATGGGGCGCCACCCACGCCAGCGCGCTGCCGGGCAGCAGCACGCCCAGCCCCGCCACAACAGCGCGGCGGGGCAGCACGGGGTCGGGCCTGCGTGCTGTCAGGCCCGCCTTGTTTCCATCAGGCCAGCCAGTGGTCATGCATCGGTTTCCGGTCAGGGCAGTTGCGAGTTCATGTGTCTTTTTTCCTTATCACCATCCACGCCCCCCGTCAGCGGGATAAACGCAAGCCCCTTGCAGGAAGGGCCACATTGCGCCATGCTGCCCAGCCGTGATGGACCGCGCCCGGTCTGGCTGCCGCGCTGGCATGCCTGGTAGGGCGAAATGCCAGCAGGCATGACTTAAAAACTCCATCCGGCATGCATCATGCATGCGCGACATGCGCTTACCGGTATGCTTACCGGCCACGCCACGGCGTGGGGGCACATGCCACGCACGACCTGAGGCAGCCGCACCGGTGTTCCCCATCGACAGGAGACCGGATGGCATACCAGTCGATACGGAAGGTTCCGCCCCGGCAATCAGGCCGGGCCGCGCCTCCCCCAGCCAAGACCGAGGATGGATTGGACACCACGCGGACCTTTTCCGCATATGCGATGACACCATGCGCGAATACGGGCGGCACGATCATGCCGCATCCGGTCGTGGCGCATGGCCTGTCCGCCCGCGCAGGGCGCGGTGGTCTCCCGTCCGGGTCCGGTCACGGCTTTTTCAATCATGCTTTTGTCCGCTCCCCCGCCCCTCCTGCCGCCACGACTCGCGCGCAGCCCGGATGCCGGAGCGTGACACACCGGAGTGCGCCTATTTATGAGCAAACGCATGCTGATCGACACGACCCACGCGGAAGAAACCCGCGTGGTCGTGATGGATGGTAACCACCTTGAGGATTATGATGTCGAGGCTGCTTCCAAGAAGCAGCTCAAGGGCAACATCTACCTTGCCAAGGTTATCCGTGTAGAACCCAGCCTCCAGGCTGCGTTCGTGGATTATGGCGGCAACCGCCATGGCTTTCTCGCCTTCAGCGAAATCCACCCCGATTATTACCAGATCCCCGTAGCGGACCGCGAAAAGCTGCTCGCGCTGCAGGAGGAGGAACGCCGCGCGGAGGAAGAACGCCGCGCGCGTGATGACGAGGAAGACGACGCCCCCCGCGCCGAGGACGAAACCGAAACCCCCGCGGACGACGAAGGCGACGAGCCCGAAACCGTAGGTGGCGAGAACGATACCGGCGACGAGGCCCAGGCCCAGCGCCGCATCGCCCGCTTCCTGCGCAACTACAAGATTCAGGAAGTCATCCGCCGCCGCCAGATCCTGCTCGTGCAGGTGGTCAAGGAAGAGCGCGGCAACAAGGGTGCTGCGCTGACCACCTATGTCTCGCTGGCGGGCCGCTACTGCGTGCTCATGCCCAACTCGCTGCGTGGTGGCGGGGTTTCGCGCAAGATCACCTCGGTGGCCGATCGCCGCCGCCTGCGCGACATCATTACCGAGCTGTCGATTCCGCGCGGCATGGCCATGATCGTGCGCACCGCCGGCGCCCAGCGCCCGCGCGCCGAGATCATGCGCGATTGCGAATACCTGCTGCGCCTGTGGGATGACATCCGCCAGCACACGCTGGAATCGGTCGCCCCCGCCCTGATCTATGAGGAAGCGAGCCTGATCAAGCGCGCCATCCGCGATATCTACACGCGCGAGGTGAGCGAGATCCTGATCGATGGCGAGCCGGGCTGGAAGTCGGCGCGCGAGTTCATGCGCATGCTCATGCCCCAGAACGCCCAGAAGGTGCGCCTGTGGCAGGACCACGAGCAGACCCTGTTCTCGCACTACAAGGTGGAGGGGCTGCTTGATTCCATGCTCTCGCCTTCCGTGCAGCTCAAGTCGGGTGGCTACCTGGTCATCAACCAGACCGAGGCGCTGGTTGCGATCGACGTGAACTCGGGCCGCGCCACGCGTGAGCGCAACATCGAGGAAACGGCGCTGCGCACCAACCTCGAGGCCGCCGAGGAAGTCGCCCGCCAGCTGCGCCTGCGCGACCTTGCCGGGCTGATCGTGATCGACTTCATCGACATGGAAAGCCGCAAGCATAACGGCATGGTCGAGCGCAAGCTCAAGGATGCCCTGCGCACCGACCGCGCGCGCATCCAGGTGGGCCAGATCTCGCATTTCGGCCTGCTGGAAATGTCGCGCCAGCGCCTGCGCCCCTCCATTGCCGAATCCGCCTTCATGCCCTGCCCGCACTGCCAGGGCACCGGTATCGTGCGCGGGATCGAAAGCTCCTCGCTGCACGTGCTGCGCGCGATCGAGGACGAGGGCATGCAGCGCAAGGCTGCGGAAATCACCGTGCAGGTGGCGCCCGAGGTTGCCTTCTACATCCTCAACAACAAGCGCGCCTGGCTTTCGGAAATCGAGACACGGCACAAGATGCAGGTCGTGTTTGCACCCGATGCCACGCTGCAGCCGCCCGAGTGCAAGATCGAGCGCGTGCGCCAGCAGACGGCCCGCTTCGAGGCCCCTGCCGCCATCACGCATGCCCCGGCTGAAAACAGCACCGTGCGCGAGATCCAGATCCAGGCCGAGCCGCCGGTAGCGGACGCCGCCCCGGAAGCCCCGGCCAGCACGGAAGAGGACGAGGATATCGCATCGGGCACCGACCATCGCCGCCGCCGTCGCCGCCGCCGTCGCCGTGGTTCCGCTGCCACCACGCCCGAGCAGACGGCCGAGACGCCGCAGGCTCCCGCAGCCGAGGAACCGGCCCCCGTGCCCGCTCCCGCGCCGCGTGAAACCTATCGCGGCCCCACCCCGGCTGACCCGTATGGCGACCCGATCATCGACATCTTTGATGTGATCGAGCAGACCACGGCACCGGCCGAGATTGTGAAAGAGGTTGTGGAAGCCGAACCCGCAGTGGTCGCGGTAGCTACAGAAGAGGAAGCGCCCAAGCCGCGCCGCCGCCGCCGCACGCGCCGCCGCACCCCGGTGGAAACGGAAGCCACCACCGAGGCCCCGCAGGCCGGGGCGGAAGCCGAAGTGAGCGCACCAGAGGCCGAAGCACCGGTGGTGGAAGCCGAAGCGGTTCCTGCCGAGCCGGTGGTTGTGGAAGCCGCAGCCGAACCCGTGGAGGAAGCGCCCAAGCCGCGCCGCCGCCGCGCCAGCAGCACGGCCACCACCACGCGCAGCCGCCGCAGCAGGGCCGCCGCCAAGACGCCGGAAGAAACCCCGGCCGAGGCAACGCCCGAGGCTGCCGAGGAAGTGGCCCCTGCCGAGGAAGCCGCACCCGCCAAACCCGCACGCAAGCGGGCGACCAGCCGGAGCACGGGCACGACGGCGGCCACCACGCGCCGCCGCACCACCCGCAAGACGGCTGCCAAGGCGGATGAGGCCACCGAGGCTGCGGCTGAAGCACCCGTGAAGGCGGAAGCCGAAGCCCCGGCAGCAGAAGAGGCCCCCAAGCGCCGCCGTGCCCCGGCACGCCGCAAGAAGGCCGAGCCTGCCGCCACCGAGGCCACGCAAGCCCCGGCGGAAGCCGTAGCCGAGACGGCGGAAGCCGCACCGGCAAAGCCCGCGCCGCGCAAGCGTGCCACCACCCGCAAGGCCGCCACTACAACGGCGGCAACGGCCACCCGCACGCGCCGCCGCAAGAAGGCGGAGGATGCAGCGGAACCGGCAACGGATGACGCGGCTGAACCTGCCGCATCGACCGAAGCGGAAGCGACGCCCCGCCGCCGCACGGGCTGGTGGAAGCGCTGAGTGCAGCGTAGCTGACTGACCAAGTAAAAAACCTGCCTTCGCAAGAAGGCAGGTTTTTTCTTGCGCGGGTAAATCCTGTTTTTCTATTTCAATCAAAAGTTTTTGGTAAAGATTTTTTCAAAAAGCTTTGAAAGCTGCTGTGTTTAAAAAAGTAGGCCTAAAAAATTTTATTATTTCTCTATTAATATGCATAACCATGTTCATGCAGAAATTGTACAAGTTAAAGGACTGGTACAACCATGACCCCAGCCGCTCGCAAATGCCTTGACCAGCTTCGCACCCTGCTCCGCCCGGCTTCGATTGCGACCGCAGGCGGCTTTCGCCCGCCATCCGACCCGGTCACGTCATGGTTCTGCCGGGGCGTGGGCCAGCCGGGGGAAAACCTGCCTCAATGGAACGGCAGGCCCATGATCCCCATCCTGCAGATCCGGATTGATGAACTGCCTTACGTGCCGGAGCAACTGGCCCATCTGGCCCTTATTGTCGTGTTTTTCGACATGGAGGATCTGCCCTTCGACAAGCCACATGGCGAAGGCTGGGTGATCCGTGAATATACGTCAACCGATGGCCTGGTGCCGCTGCCCGAGGCTACCCACGACTTCAAGCCATTCCCCATTCGCTGGACGCGCGTTGAGGATGACGCCCCCTACCGGGAAGGGGCCTGTGCCCTGCCGATCGACATGGGCGCCCTTGATGACGATGAAGCGGCAGAAAAGGCGTTCTACGATGACTTCCAGCGCTATGACCAGACCAAGGTGGGCGGCTACCCGACCGAGGTGCAGTCTGACGTAGGGGTGGAGGATTTCGTGTTCCAGATCGGCTCGGAAGAAAAGGTCCACCTGATCTGGGTTGATGCCGGGATCGCCTATTTCTTCCGCACGCCCGATGGGGCGTGGCGCTGGGCGTGCGAGTTTTACTGACAGGCACGCGCGGGAGTAAACATTCTTGGGTGCCGCCTTTTTTCAAAAAAGCGGTGTTCTTCGAAGCTTTTTGAAAAAAGCTTCACCAAAAACTTCTTTATGATCAATCACCTTCAGGCAATGCGGGCGCGGTTTCCCAGCCGGGGCCGATAATGGCGGCGCTGCGGCGGCCCAGCCCGTCATGGCGCAGCACGATCATGTTCTGCTCCTCAAGGTAGGCAAGCTGCCGCCGGGCGCGGCCCAGCGAGTGGGTGCCATAGGTCCGCGCAATCACGCTGTCGGACGGGCACGGCTCCCCATGCAGCGCCGCCCGCGCAATGAGCAGGAAGATGCCCTGCATGTCATCTGGCAGCACGGCGGCCATCTGCTCGGCCTGCCGCCAGTCCTCGCTTTCCACCGTCGTGGCATCCACGCCCGCGCGGGCAACCGCCAGCAGGCGGCGGAAGCGCGGCATGTCGAGCGCGTCACGGCCCATGCCCTCGATCCGGCAGCGCACCAGAAAATCCTGATACAGCACATGCACCGGGCGGAAGCCCGCATCCTCATCACGCAGTATGTCGGTCAGGATCTCGATAAAGCGCAGCCTGAGGGCCGCCGCATCCACCGGCGGGGCTTCGGGCGCAGCCGTTTCGGCCTCCAGCATCGCGGTCTCGGCATGGGCGGCAAGCTGCGAGAGGATATCGGGCGGCGGGCTGACATGGCGCGGCGCGCGTGCGGGCAGTTCGCGCTCGGGCACCGGGGTCAGGATCAGTTCGCGTATTTCGTCGCCCGCGGGCACTGGCTCGAAGGGCATCAGCGTGGGGCCAGCCGAGCGGCTTTCAGTCTCGACCGGGCCGATTTTAACCGCAAGCGGCCTGCGGCACACGGCGGGGCCGAGGGCCACGAAATAACCGCGCTCAAGGTCACGGAAGCTCTCGGCCTGCCGCCTTTCCATGCCCAGCAGGTCGGCGGCACGCATCATGTCGATATCGAGGAAAGTGCGGCCCATAAGGAAGTTTGAGGCCTCGGCCGCGACATTCTTGGCAAGCTTCGCCAGGCGCTGGGTGGCGATCACGCCCGCCAGCCCGCGCTTGCGCCCACGGCACATAAGGTTGGTCATGGCTCCCAGCGAGGCGCGGCGTGCCTCATCCGATACCTCGCCCGCGGCTGCTGGCGCAAAAAGCTGGGCTTCATCCACCACCACCAGCACAGGGTACCAGTAATCGCGCGGCACCTCGAACATGCCGCCAAGGAAAGCAGCGGCGCGGCGCATCTGCACATCCGCATCCACGCCCTCAAGGTTCAGGATGACCGAGGCGCGGTGCATGCGCATGCGCTCGCCCGCCGCCTGCAGGGCGGCCTCGGTATGCTCGGCGGCATCAATGACCAGATGGCCGAAGCGCTCGGCCAGGCTGACGAAGTCGCCCTCGGGGTCGATGATGGCCTGCTGCACCATGCGCGCCGACTGCTCGAGCAGGCGGCGCAGCAGGTGCGACTTGCCCGAGCCGGAATTGCCCTGCACCAGCAGGCGGGTGGACAGCAGTTCGGCCAGGTCCATGGTCACGGGGCCATCGCCCGCAACAGCCCCGCGCCGCTCGCCAATCGTGATTGCAACACTCATGGCGCTGACGGATACCGCTCACGGCGCGAGTCCTGCAACCACGCCCATGCGCCCTCGCCCGCCATGCGGCCCGTGGCCATGCAGCCCTGCAGCAGGTAGCCGCCGGTGGGGGCCTCCCAGTCCAGCATTTCACCTGCAGCAAACACGCCGGGCAGCGCGCGGATCATGAAATGCGCATCGAGTGCGGGCCACGCAATGCCACCGGCCACCGATATGGCCCGGTCCAGCGCGGCAGGGGCGTTGACTTCAACCGGCACGGCCTTGACCCGTGAGGCAAGGGCCTGTGGCGCGCGCGGGGGCGGTCCGTCGCCGCCTTCACGCATCAGCGCCACCGCAACGGGGGAAAGCTTCAGCGCCTTGCGTAGCGTGTTGGACAGGCTCTCACGCGCACGCACGCGGGCGATGCGCGTCGTGATCTCGGCCACGTCAAGGGCCGGGCGCAGGTCAATGAGCAGGCGGGCGTGGCCTGCTTTGGCAATCCGCTCGCGAATGGCGGCCGAGAGCGCATAGACCGCACCCCCCTCGATGCCCGTATCGGTCACCACCGCCTCGCCGCGCACGCTCGGTCCATTTTCCAGCGCAAGGCCGATACCGCGCAGCGGTGTGCCCGCAAACCGCGCGCGAAAGGCCGGGCTCCATCCGGTCACGAACCCGCAATTGGCAGGCGCGAACGGCGTGACATCCACGCCGAGTTCCCCCAGGTGCGCGCGCCATGCGCCGTCAGACCCCAGCCGTGCCCAGCTTGCACCCCCCATGGCCAGCACGGTGGCATCCACCCGCCAGCCCGCCACCCCGCCGGGGCCGGACACGCGCAGGCGGCCTGCTTCATCCCAGCCCAGCCAGCGGTGGCGGGTGAGCAGGCGCACCCCACGCGCGGCCAGTCGCGCAAGCCACGCGCGCAGCAGGGGGGACGCCTTCATGGCGCGCGGGAACACCCGCCCGCTGCTGCCGGTAAAACAGGGCTGGCCCAGCCCTTCGGCCCATTTCACCATATCGGCCGGGCCGAAGGCGGACAGGGCCGCCCGCATCATCGGCATGGCCGCCCCATAGCGGGCGCCAAAGGCTGCCGGATCCTCGGAATGGGTCAGGTTCAGCCCGCCGCGCCCGGCCATGAGCAGCTTGCGGCCCATGGTGGGCATCTGCTCGACCACGCTCACCGCGCAGCCCCGCTCGGACAGGATCTCGGCTGCGGCAAGGCCCGCGGGCCCTCCGCCAATAACGGCCACATGCGGCCTGAAAACGAATTCGGTCATCAGATGATGTAATCAATCGGCGGAAGCATCTGGTCCATGGTGAAGGCGGGCAGGCTGGAATGGCGCGTGCCCACAACCCGGGCCGGGTTGCCCACCACCGTGGTGTAGGGCGAGACGGATTCCAGCACGATGGACCCCGCCCCCACCTTGGCCCCCTCGCCAATCTCGATATTGCCCAGGATGGTGGCGCCCGCGCCAATCAGCACCCCCCGGCGCACCTTGGGGTGGCGGTCGCCCACGTTCTTGCCGGTGCCGCCAAGCGTCACGCCCTGCAGCAGCGACACGTCATCCTCCAGCACCGAGGTCTCGCCAATGACGATGCCCGTGCCGTGGTCGAACAGCACCCGCCGCCCCAGCCGGGCGGCGGGGTGGATATCGACGCCAAACAGTTCCGAGCAGCGGCTCTGCAGGTGCAGCGCCAGATAGCTGCGCCCGTTATGCCACAGCCAGTGCGCCACGCGGTGGCTCTGCACGGCGTGGTAGCCCTTGAAGAACAGGAAGGGCGTTACGTATTCCGCCGTGGCCGGGTCGCGCTCGCGGATGGCCACGAGGTCGGCCGCCGCGGCGTTGACGATATCGGGGTCAGCCTCGAACACTTCGGTCACCAGTTCGGCCAGCGCGTCATCGGCCACCGAGCGGTCGCCCAGCTTGCGCCCGAGCAGGGCGGCGAGCGCGCCGCGAAAGGAACCATGATTGCGGATGCCCGTGGCCAGCAAGCCCTTGACCAGCGGGTCATTGCAGCCACACGCGCCACTTACGATCTCGCGCCACAGCATGGCGGGGTCGACCGGCCCCAGCGTGGGGGGCAGCACGGGGCTGGCGCGGTCCTTCAGCGAAAGGGCGGCAGGCGGGGTTTCAGGCATGATCGGTCCGTTCCGTCCGGTGGGCGGTGTTCATATGTCTGGCAGGCAGGCGTTTACAGCCCCATGGCGTGCCGGGCAAAGCTGCGGCGCAGGGGGGTTATGCGGTTGACGGTGGCCAGCCCCACGTCACGCGCCAGGCGCAGCACGGGGTTGTCGTTGCCAAACAGGCGCTCGAGCGCATCGGTGGCTGCCAGCATGAGCATGTTGGCAGGCCTGCAGCGCGCCTGGTAGCGGCGCAGCACGTCAGGCGCCCCCACATCGCCGCCCGCCGCATGTACCTGCGCCAGGATGTCGGCCATGGCGATCACGTCACGGAAGCCAAGGTTGAGCCCCTGGCCCGCAATGGGGTGGATGCCGTGGGCGGCATCACCCACCAGCGCCAGACGGGTATCAATGTAACGCTGCGCATACTGCGCGGAAAGCGGATAGACCCAGCGCCGCCCCACGGGGGTCACGGCACCCAGCCATTCATCGCCCATGCGGCGGCGGATCTCGTGGGTAAAGGCGTCATGCGGCAGGTCGGCCAGGCGGTGGGCCACCTTCTCGCTCTCGGTCCACACCAGCGCGGAAAGGTTCGGGTGCTGCGCGTTGCCCGCCATGGGCAGCTGGGCAAAGGGGCCTGCGGGCAGGAAATGCTCCAGCGCACGGCCTTCATGCGGGAATTCGTGGGCAACCGCGCACACGATGCCGCACTGGTTGTAGGGCATGCGGGTGACCGTGATGCGGGCCTGGTCGCGCAGCGGGCTGCGCCGCCCCTCGGCCGCCACCACGAGGCGGGCGTTGATGGTGCGGCCGCTGGTGGTGTGGATCACGGCACCATCAGCCGTGCGGGTCACGCGGCCTTCATCGGGGGCGAAAACATGCAGGCCCGGCGTGGCGTGAAGGGCTGCATTGAGCGCCACGCGCAGGGCGCGGGCCTCGATCATGGCGCCGAAGGGCTGGTCGGCATCGGCCCTGCCAAATTCAAGGAACAGGGGCGAAGGCGGCTGGCCGGGCCTGCCATCGGTCACGCGGATCTCGTTGATGTCGCACGACTCCATGGGCAGGCGGGCCCACACGCCCGCCTCCTCAAGCAGGCGGCGCGAGCCTGCGGCAATGGCATAGGCGCGGCCATCAAAGGCGGGGTGCTCCATGGGCGGCAGGGCCGCGCGATCAATGATCGCGACCTGCATGCCTGCGGTGGCCAGGCGGCAGGCCAGCGTGGCGCCAACCGGACCCGCCCCCACGATGCAGACATCAACCCCAAGGGCTTCGGGCATGGTGGTGGCTGTCATGTTCGCGGTCATTTCGTTTCCTGTTCTGGGGCCGCCGGGCAACGGGGCAGGCCACACGGATTTACTCCCCACCGGGGGCAACGCACAAGCACACATGCCGGATGCGTGGCGTGAAGGCGGATGACATGCATCTGTGAGTGCTGGTTGTAATCTCCCCAAATGTGCTGGTTGAAAATTCCCCAGTTTGAGAACTGTGCGTGATCGTCATGGGGGCATGCCCCCATGACGATCACGCGGCACATTTATCCCTGCTGATGCCAAAGGAAGGGCGA
>NZ_QQBI01000020.1 GCF_004302915.1 Komagataeibacter xylinus
GTCAGCACAAGCGGGCGGGGGGGCATGTTCCACCCATTCCAGCCGCATCTCGCCCGGCTTGCCCCGCCAGTGCAGGCCGATGCGCCCGCTTGTGCTGACTGCGCCGTATTTGGCTGAATTGACGCATAATTCCCCGATCACCAGCGCCACGGCATCGGCCGTGCGCCGGTCAAGGGGGAGGCCAGGGGGAATATCAAGCGTAAAACAGTCCTCCGCCGCGCCGCAGAAGGGATTGACCAGCACCTCGATCAGTTCCCGCAGGTCGGCTGCCGTCGTATCATCATCAAACAAGGACTGCGCGCGGGCCAGCGCCATGATGCGCTGCTCCATATCCGCCACGAATTCACCAAGCCGGGGGTCATTGCCGGCAAAGCGGCGCAGCAGGCTGCATACGATGGTGTAGCTGTTGCGCAGGCGGTGGCGCATCTCCCCGATCATGACCCGCAGGGCCTCGCGGTCGTTCTCGGCCTGGGTCACATCGCGTGATATGCTCAGAAAACCGATGGGCCTGCCGCCATCATCGCATACCTGCGTTATGCTGACCTCCCACCAGCGCGGGTCGTTCTTGGCCGTGGGGCAGGCCCCGCGAAAACGGGCGGTCTCGCCCGCGCGGGCGGATATGAAGGCGCTTTCTATCTCGGCCTGGAGTTCATCGGGCCATAGCCCGGCCCAGCGCGCGCCCGCAACCTGCGTAAAGGATTCAAGCTCCATGGCGCACAGGCCGTTTGCGTTCATCCAGATCAGGTTGCCATTGCAGTCAAGCAGTTTGACGCAATCCGTGCTCTGCTCAAGAACGCGAGCAAGATCCGTGGCCGTAAGCGAAGCGCGTGTTAACATTTCCGCACGCTACAGCAAAAAAAACGGCGGCGGAAGGTGCGCAGGCCGGGAAACGACTTCTGTCATGAGCCTGTTCGTGGAAGTGACTTCCTGCCCCGCGGGCTTTATAGAAGGGGCAACACGGGGGCCGGGCGTGGGTGTACGCACCATCAGGGCTTCGGGCCTCCATCCGGCCCGGCCGGATGCGGCCCCGGCACCCATATGGATACAGGCGGAACCATGCAATCGATTATAGAACACATCCGGCAGATCAACGCGGAACGCACATTGGTGATGAATCTGTGCGCCTGCCTGTGCGTTGTGGTCATGCTGGGGCTTGCCAACCTGGTCTGCCACTACGTGCTGCATACCGACATGTCTTTCCTCATGCCCTGGATGCTGGCGGCCACGGCGCTGTATTTCTTCATTCCCGCGCTGGTGCTGTGGATTGCAACGGGCAGCCCCTCGGGCAAGTAAAGATGGATGGCGGCGCTACGGTGCAGGCTCAGGGTGGGGCGTGAGGGTCCATACGCTTTCCCATGCCGGGCAGGCGCCTTTCAGGCCGCCGGGCACGGCGTGCCGTGCAATGCGCGTTGGCAGGAATGTCGCGGCGTAATACTGGCGTACCATCGTTTCATCCACCGCGAAGGGTGGGCCCGCCCGGCATGACGGGTCATATTCCAGGCAGATGAGCAATTGCGGCGCAGCATGGGTCAGCGCAATGAGGTGGCTGGCATAGGCCATCCGCATGGGGGCGGGTAGGGCAATCAGCGCCGCACGGTCATAGACGGCATCCACCGCCCCCAGCCGTGCCGGGGTGAGGGCAAGGATGTTGCCAGCAAAAACACAGAGTTTGCCCGCCTCGAAGCGATCAAGTGCGCCAAGGGGCGTGACATGCGGCTCCAGGCCGAGTGCCGCAAAAAGGCGTGTGACGGCAATGCGGCTGAGTTCGCAGCCCACCACCGCGTAGCCCTGGGCCAGAAGCCAGTGAATATCGAGGCTCATGCCGCACAGGGGCACGAAAACCCGCGCCCCGGCAGGCAGGTGCAGGGTGGGCAGGTAGCGGGTCAGCAGGGCATTGGGGCGGGGTTCATGAAAGCCGGTCTCGCCGCGTTCCCACTTCGCCTGCCAGAAAGCTTCATCCATCGTGTCTGCCTTTAATGCCTGCAACAATGCCGTGCGTGGTAGCGCGTTACGCTTGGCGTGAACAGGCAGGTTGCGCCCCGCGTCATGCCCTTTATTGCCATGCGCCAGCCTGTGTCATGCATTCCGCGAAAAAGCTGCGATGCGAGGCCTGGCTGATCCCGATGGTCGTGGCCGTATAGTCACTGCCGAGCGAGCGGCCTTCGCATCTGGCCTCGATGTTGCGGTAACGGCTGCTATCCGTGGGGATGGCAGCCTTATGTCCCGCCGTGTTGCCATAGACCGAATTGACATGGTTATGGGCGCGCAGCCGCGCGGGCAGGCCAATATGATAGCTGTGGCTGGACGCGGGCCGGGGCAGGGCCGTGATCATCGTGACGGACAGGGCCACGATGGTGATCCTTTTGAGCATGGGGCAATACCTCGAGTGGTTTTGCGGTGCTTGTAAGGGGTCAATGTCACGGCATTATGTGCGAATATCGCTTTTTTGTTTCAAATGGATTATATATTATTCATCCAGCAGTAATAAAAGCTGTTCCTACCAGCCCATATTACCCGGCCCGCTCCAGCCCCCGCCCAGGCTGCCCCACTCGCCCTGCGGGCCGCCATTGCCATGATCCGCTGCCGCGCGCGCATTGTCATCCAGGCGCGGATTGGGGGCGGCGCAGGCGGCCAGCGAGGCAAAACAGGCAAGGAGCAGCAAAAAGCGCGCGGCCAGACGCGTGGCGGCGTGCGACTTATCAGGCTGCAGGGGGGCGGGCGGGCGCAATTGCCCGATACTGGCAACCGGCTGCGAAAGCGATGTGCCATGCCCGCCAGATGCAGCCGGGGGGTGCGACCCCGACCCAGGTGGATGGCCGGGCAAGCCGGGGCCGCGAGCACCATGATACGTCGCGCCCGTGCAGTATTGTGTAAAGAAACCTGACCGAACGTAACACAAGGCTGGCCCTTTACATCCATGCCGGGTTTCAGAAGTCAATCGGGGCACATCCTGTCATCATGAAAACGATCCTGCCAAAGCGTTGCAAGGCTTAATCCATTCTGGCGGCAACAAGCGCAAATTGTGCGGGCGCATACACGACCACCCCGTGGCGGCGCAGGAGCGCTGCGGTGACCCCCATCCCGGCATGGCGCGTGCCGGTAAAGCTGCCATCATAGATAAAGCTGCTGCCACATGAAGGGCTGCCATCCATAAGCAGTGCCAGGGCGCAGTGATGCTTGCGGGCCATGGCCAGCGCGAGATGGGCGCCCGCCACGAACGCGGTCGATACATCCTGCCCGGTTGATTCCTGAACATGGGCCTGCCCGTCAAGCACGGCCATGCCATCGCGCCCGTGCGCAATTTCAGCCGGGGGGCGGGGCGTCATGAGGCCAGCCTGCGTTTCGGGGCAGCAGACCGTCACACGTCCTTCCGCCTGCCATCGCGCCAGGCGGTGATCCATGAGGGGGCGGCCCGAGCCATCATACCGCACGGGCAGGCCCGCCAGGCAGCCACTGATCAGCAGGTTTGGTTTCATGGCCCGCAGCCTGCCACAAATGGCTGGTAGGCAAAACCGTCAGAAGGCACGCAGGCAGGGAGGGGCGCAAAAAAAACAGGAACGGCAGGAGCCAGGGCCCCCGCCGCACAGTCTTTCTTCATCACGGATGTGTCGACCAGCACATGTAGGCAAGTCTAGTGTTGTCATAACACGATGTCGCATGAAAAAAATGCAGCCCTACCATCTGCTAGAGCATTGTTGGAAAAGCGCATCCTCTTCCTGCACACTTATGCGTTTCGATAACGAAACATATACTTTTGCCATTGCAGCCTGTAAGACGAAGGGAAGCCCTCAGGGCAGGGCCGCCTTGCAAGGCGCCTTGCCTGCATGTGGCCATAAGTGCGGGTGGCGAAGTCAAAGGCAGGGACATCATAGGATGGATGGCAACACGATCTGTGGCACTGGCCTGCCCATGACCACCCGGCTCAAGGGAATATCAGGTAGGAAATGCTGGTAAATCAAGGCGCGAGAGTGCACACGCATATCACGGAGCAGGAATTCCTGGCTGGAAGGAACAATGACGCGTGACCCAATGGAATGTGATTTATCAGATTTCCATAGTACTCCGTAATGGCATCCTGCTGTGTTTTCTGACATGGGCGGTGATGCGGCTGGCCATGTGGGCGATCGAATTCCTGTTCGGCTCGGGCGGCGAGGAGTAAGGGCGTGCGCCCGCGGCTTGACCGGGGCAGGGGCAACCCGGATGATGGCGCACATATTGCCAGCAGGGATTGACCGGGCATGCAGTGGAACACGCTTCTCAGGACCGAACGCCTCAACGACCCCGACTACACGCAGGAAAAGCACCGCCCCGCCTATATGCAGGATATGGACCGGATCCTGTTCTCGCCGCCCTTCCGCAGGCTGGCGAACAAGACCCAGGTTCACCCGCTTTATGATAATGACCATGTGCATCATCGCCTGATTCACAGCCTTGAGGCCGCAACCGTGGGGCACTCGCTGGGTACCGAAGTGGGGTCATGGCTGGCCGATGACCTCAAGGAACTGACGGCCGATCAGGTCAAGGTCGTGGCGGGCCTCGTGCAGACGGCGTGCATGGCGCATGATATCGGCAACCCGCCTTTTGGCCATTCCGGTGAAGAGGCCATCGGCTCATGGTTCAAGGAAAAATTCGCGGCAGACCGCGATATCATGAGCGAGATCCCGCCCGCGCAGCGCGTCGAATTCAATGCCTTTGAGGGCAATGCACAGGGTTTTCGCATCCTCACCCGCACCGAGATGTACAGGAACAGGGGTGGCATGCGGCTTGCCCTCGGCTCGCTTGGGGCGTTTACCAAATATCCGGTTTCAGCGCCTGTCCGGCTGGAGGCAGGGGCCGAGGGCGTAATGGATGGCACGCCCTATATCGGCCTCAAGAAATACGGTTTTTTCGAGAATGACGTGCCCACCTTCGCGCATGTCGCAGCCGAGTTGGGCCTGCGGCGCACGGATGTGCATGACGGCAGCGGGCAGGTCATCGGCTCATGGTGGCGGCGGCACCCGCTGGCCTTCCTGATGGAGGCGGCGGACGATATCTGCTACAATATCATGGACCTTGAGGATGCCTTTCTCTCGGAAGATATCAGCTTCGAGGTGGCAATCGGCCTGCTTGGTGCGCTCACCACCCGCTCGGGCAAGGAATACCCTGAACGCAGCCGTGCCGATATCGTGTCCATCTATCGCGCCAAGGCCATCAGCGGCGCGATTGCCGCCTGCGTGGACGCCTTTCGCGAGAATTACGCGGCCATCATGGATGGCACGTTCCCGCGCTCACTGGTCGAGGCCTCGCGGCTCGGGGTGGAATTCCAGGCCATAAGGCAGGTGGCGCGGACCGAGATCTTCAACGCGGCGCGCAAGACGGAACTCGAGGTTTACGGGCGCAATGTCGTCTATCGCATTCTTGATGGCCTGCTGCCACTCTTCAATGAACTGCGGGCCGTGGAATGGGATTGCACCCGGCTGAGCGCCTATCATGCGCAACTGGTGCGCGCCCTGCGGCTGCCGGTCGCCCATGTCACCAACGCCTATGACGCGCTGCATGCGCTGACCGATTTCGTATCAGGCATGACGGATCGCTATGCCGTGAAAGTGGCGGACATGATCGGGCGGCGCTAGCACGCGGGTTTCCATGTGGGGCGCGTGACCTGAGGGGAACCAATTGCGCTCCGGTGCTGTTTGTACGGGCAGGGAAGAGGGGCTGACGGGTTGATCCGGTTGCTGCGTTTTCCCGTTCTTTTCGGGAATACGGAGCGTGCCCGCATGAGTTTTCCCTTTGAGGCCCTTGCCGCCTGCCGCGCCGAACTCGAGGCGGAAGCCAGCGCGAATGACGCGCAGGCGGTTTTCCCCACGCATGGTCTGGCGCGCCTGCGGGCGCTTGGTGTCCTTTCGGCTGCATTGCCACTGGCATCGGGCGGCTGCTGGCCTGATGCAACATCCGAGGCGGCTGTCGGCCTGCTCCACCTGTTGCGCCTGGTGGGGCAGGGCAGCCTGGCGCTTGGCCGCGTGGTGGAGGGGCATGTCAATGCCCTGCGCCTTGTCAGCCGTTACGGCTCCCCGGCCCTGTGCGCCGCTGTTGCAGCCGATGTGCACGCGGGCGCGCTGCTTGGCGTGTGGGTGACCGATGGCGCGCATCCCCTGCATCTGGAACAGACCGCGCAGGGCCTGATCCTGCATGGGCAGAAGGCCTTTGCCTCAGGCGCGGGCCATGTGGCACAGGCACTGGTTACGGCCCGCACGCAGGCGGATACGACAGTCATGCTGCGCGTGGCCATAGGGCAGGGCTGCGCCGTCCATCCTTCCATCGGCGGGTTGAGCGGCATGCGGGGAGCTGGCACCGGGCAGTGCGATTTCGACGGCCTTAACGTGACCGCGGAGAACCTGATCGGGCAGGCAGGTGACTATGTGCGCCAGCCGGAATTTTCCGCCGGGGCATGGCGGGCGATGGCCGTGGCCCTTGGCGGGATCGAACGGCTCGCCACCGTGCTGCGCGCGCAGCTTGCCGCGCGCGGGCGGGCACAGGCCCCGGCCCAGCTCGCACGCATTGGCCAGGCGCTGATTGCCACCCAGACCGCAATGGACTGGACACGCAGGGCCGCGCTGGTCGCCACCATGCAGGACCGCTACGCGGCGGGTGACATCACCGCCACCGTCAATCTGGCGCGCATTGCGGTGGAGCGGGCGGGGCTGGAGGTGATCGAGTTGGTCCAGCGCGGGCTGGGGCTTTCGGCCTTCATCAAGACGAATGTGGCGGAACGGCTGACCCGCGATCTGGCCACCTATCTGCGCCAGCCTGCCCCGGATGAAACATTATGCGAGGCAGCTGCATGGTTCACGCAGCGCGACATGCCATGCACGGAGGAGGCCTTTCCATGAAGGCCGCCAGCATGCATGCGGCGTGGCGCAACCTGCCGCTGGCCCCGCTGGCCGCCATCACACCCGGCGCGGCGCTGATCCTGGCCCCGCATGCCGATGATGAAAGCCTGGGCTGTGGTGGCCTGATTGCCGCGTGTTGCCAGGCCGGGCAGCCGCCCATTGTCGTTATCGTGACCGATGGTGCGGCCTCGCACCCCCATTCGCGCCAGTGGCCGGCAGCACGGCTGCGGCAACAGCGGCGGCGCGAGGCCCTGCGCGCGCTGGCCTGCCTGGGGCTGGGGGCGGAGCGCGTGGTGTTCCTCAACCAGCCGGATGCGGCCACCGCGCATGAGGGACCGGTGTTTGACCGCCTCGTGCAGGATCTGGCCCGTCTGGCTGCACGGCATGGCTGCACCACGGTTTTCGCGCCGTCGCGGCTTGATCCGCATTGCGATCATGAAGCCGTATGGAAAATGGGTCTTGCCCTGCACCACCGTCATGCCCTGATGCTGCTGGCCTATCCGGTCTGGGGGTGGCTTGTGTCGGCGGAAACCGAGCTTGACCTTGGCCCACCCGTAGGGCTGCGGCTGGACATTACACCCTACCGCGCGCTCAAGGCCCGTGCCGTCAGCGCGTATGAAAGCCAGTATGGCGACCTGATTACCGATGACCCTACCGGCTTCAGCCTGCCTGCCAGCCTGCTGGCGGCGCTGATAACGGATTTTGAGGTTTTTCTCGCGCCATGAGCGGGGCAAGCTGGCCGCGCGCCGTGTTCGAGCGCATTCATGCAACCAGTTCCGACCCATGGGGGGTAGGAAGCCGCCCCTATGAGCGTAATAAATACCGCCACACTCTTGCGCTGCTGGCAGGCCAGCGGTTTCATCATGCGCTGGAACTCGGGTGTTCCATCGGTGTCATGACCGCCCGTCTGGCGCGGCAATGCGACCACCTGCTGGCCGTGGATGTAGCTGAAGCCGCCCTTGTGCAGGCACGCCGCCGCTGCGCGGGACTGGAGGGGGTGACGTTTTATCGTGGGCAGTTACCTGATGGCTTTCCTGATCTGCCAGCAGCATCGTGTGACCTGATCATTATTTCCGAACTGCTGTATTTTCTCTCACGCGCCGATATTGCGCGGCTCGCCACTCATTGCCTGCGCGTGCGGCAGGCAGAAGCCCCGATCGTGCTGGTCAACTGGACCGGGCCTACCGATACACCCTGCAATGGCAACGAGGCCGCCCGTCATTTCGTGGCTGCGTGCCTTGCCGCCGGGCTGAAGGTGACACAGGCCCAACATCATGCACATTACCGGCTGGACATGCTGGGGGCATGTTGCAAGACAGAATAAGCAGTAAAACCACCTTCAAGGCATGCATCATCCATCAAGCACAGGCAGGACCGGGTCCTGCGCATGCAACAGGCGCAGCACGATCCGGGCTGCCTGCCTGTGTTCGGCCACAAGGCCCGCGCGCCTGACAGGGCGGCGGCGCAGAAGGGGGCTTGCGGCCTCAAGCCTGTCCCACGCCAGGCCAAAAAATGGTTCAGCGCAGGTCTTGATCAGGGTGGCGGAGGGCACCATCAATTGACGCGCCAGTTTTTCGGCCCGTGCCCGCCAGGGGCCATGCCGCACGGGCTGGCCCCATAACTGGCGCAGGGCCGCGCGGGCCTGGGCACGGTGCAGGCAGGTCATGGCGGGCTCCAGGCTTGCATCCAGCATTTCATCCTGCCGGATCAGGCGCCGGGCCATGGTATCGGCCATGCCGCCGCGCGCGCGCCCTGCAATCCGGCCTGATACGCTTACCCACACATCGGGTGCGTGGCGGATGGCGGCATCCACGCGGCGCAGGGCGGCCAGAAATCCGCGGTCCTCGCCCAGTGGCACGGCAGGAATGCCGCCAGCCCTGTGGTACAGGCCCACCCGCACCGCAATGCTGGCCCCCGAATGCTCGACATGCCGTGGCCATGGGTCATGCGGATCAGGGTCAGCAAGGTCATGGATGCGGTCGAGCATGGTGGCATAGGCGGTCTCCGCCCTGTCATCATCATGCAGGCAGGCGGGCAGGCGCGCGGCCTCCACCGGGTCGATCAACGCGCGGCCACACACGGCATCGGCCCCTCTGGCAAAAGCGGCGAGGGTCCGGGCCAGCCAGTCCGGCGCCACCACGGCATCGGCGTCGGTCGTGAACACGATGCCTTCCGGCCCGGCGCGTTCAGCCGCGTGGGTCATGGCGGCGCGGCGTGCAGTGCCGGCATGGGCCGTTGCGGGTGGATAGGTGCGCTCGACCACGTGAAGGGCAAAAGGCAGCCTGCTGCCCAGCGCCGTTACGTTGGCAAATGTCGCATCGGTGCAGTTGTTGAGCAGCAGTACCACATGGCTCAGGCGGGCGGCGTGCTGGCGGGCGAGGGCGAGCAGGCAGGGGCCAATGCGCTCGGCCTCGTTCCGCACGGGAATGGCCGCGACAAGGGGGTGATCGGGCTGCATGGGTCACCTGTGGGCCGGGAGAATATTAAACGCCCGACGCGCCGCCCCGGTTCCATCAGCGCGGCTCATGCCGCTGCCAGATGGAGGCCGCCGAGAGCGCAGGCCTTAAAACCGTCGCATCATGGCGCACGATGGTAAAATCCGTCCTGCGTGGCTGGCTGTGGTCCGGGCAGCTCAGGTGCACGGAACAAGGGGCGCAGGCTGTCAGGCCCAAACGCGGGCGAGCACACGCTTCATTTGCCGTTCAGGCAACATGCCTGCCCAGGACTGGTATCGTGATAGCCCTGTATCGCTCTACAAAAAACGATCATGCATAAATACCGGCAAGAACCATTATTGAAGGGCTTGTTGATAAGGCTATAGGCCACCCGTTGGCCTGCCGATCAGACATGCGTGACCACGTTGCATAGAACTATTTTTAAAAAGGCGCGTTTTACATTGAAACCATAACAACAAAAAGGTTTTTTCATCGTGAATGGCGATACTTTAAAGCATGATGACCTGTCCTATCGCGACAGCCTGCAACAAGGACGCCGGAACGCCTTTCTTTTCGCCGGGGCCGCCGGGCTTGCCGGGCTTATGTTTGGCCTCGATACTGGTGTCATTGCCGGTGCGCTCAAGTTCATGGGCGTTGACCTCGGCGCCAATGAGCGCGCGCAGGAATGGATTGTCTCCTCGCTCATGCTGGGTGCGGCAGGCGGCTCGCTTCTGGCCATCCCGGTTTCGCATTACCGGGGGCGGCGGGGGGCGATGTTCTATGCGGGGCTGCTGTTCCTGCTTGGCACCACCCTGTGTTCGCTTGCCCCGTCCATCCCCGTCATGATTGCAGGCCGTGTCTGTCTTGGCATCGGGGTTGGTTTCGCGTCTTTTTCAGCACCGCTCTACATTGCCGAAATTACCGAAAAGAGCCAGCGCGGCACGATGATTTCGCTCTACCAGCTTGTCATTACCGCAGGCATGCTGCTGGCTCTTCTGTCAGACAGCCTGCTTTCCTATGGCGGGCACTGGCGGTGGATGCTGGGTATTCTTGCGGTGCCAACGGTGTTCTTCATCCTGGCCACGATGCGGGTGCCGTATTCCCCACGCTGGCTGGCCATGCATGGACGCAGGCGTGAAGCCCGGGGCGTATTGCAAAAAGTGCGCGGATCCCGCGAACGCGCCAATAACGAACTCGACCGGATCGAGCAGAACCTTCGCAAAACCGAGGGCAACGGCTTCGAACTCCTCAAAACCTCCGTCGGTTTTCGCAAGACACTGGCCCTGGGCATGGCGCTTCAGATGTTCCAGCAGCTCGCAGGCATCAATATCCTGCTGTATTACGCCCCGCACCTGCTTGAACATCTTGGTTTTTCGGCCCAGGCGGCAGTGTGGTGCACAACATTGCTTGGCCTGGCCAACATGGTGGCGACCGGCGTGGCCATTGTGCTGATCGACCGCTGGGGGCGCAGGCCGCTGCTGCTGGTCAGCACGCTCATGGCCTCCTTGAGCCTGTGCGCGTTCGGGTTTGTGCTGTTTGCGCATGTGGGGGGCACCCTGGGCAGCATTGCCATCATCGGGCTGCTGGTTCTGTTCACGCTGGGCTATGCCCTGGGTGAAGGACCGGTCCCGTGGACCATGTGCACCGAGATCCAGCCCCTGCAGGGGCGCGGGCTGGCCATAGCGTGCTCCACCTTCGCCAACTGGATGACCAACTGGCTGATCAGCAATGTGTTCCTGTCCGTCATGAGCCTTATTGGAGATTACGGCATCTTCTGGCTTCTGGCCGCCTTCAATGCGGTTTTCTTCCTGATCGGGTACTTCCTTGTGCCTGAAACGCGGGGCTGCTCGCTTGAAGATATCGAGCAGCGGGTCAAGGCAGGATACCCCTTGCGTGAAATCGGGCAGCCGGGACGCAGGTAAACTATTAAAACCGATAAAAGTTTTTGGGCGCTGTCTTTTGAAGCTTTTTGAAAAAAGCTTCCCCAAAAACTTCTGTCTTTCCAATTCCAGTCCAAAAAAAGCCAGCCACACCGGGAAAGCGTTCCGGTGTGGCTGGCAAAAGGAGGGGCCTGATTGTTGCGTGTCAGTGCAGGTCGGGGTCAGCCGTGTGTGCAGGCTGCCAGCCCGCACGCGCGTTCAGCGCCCGATGACGGATGGCCGAGGGCAGCATCTCGCGCAGGATGTTCATCGCGGCCTGTGGGGAAAGTCCTGTCTGGGTGGAGAAACGCTCGAGTTCCGTCGGGCGGAACAGGGCGCGGATCGTGCTTTCATCGGCATGCGGGGCCTTGTCGTGCTCCTGCCATGTACGGATCAGCGGCAGCATGCCTGCTTCCTCCGCGCGGTGTTCGAGCATGCTGGGTTCGTCTGGCGCGGGCAGGGGGCCAAGAATGTCGTTGAGAACCGACAGCGCGCCGGAACGGTCACCTTGCGCGCCTGTCAGGAAATCACCGATGCGGGTGGTCATGTCGGTTACGTTACGCGAAATCGTCATGTGAACCTCCGAAAAAACGGTAGCGGGGCACAGACTGGCCAAGCCATGGCGCACCCCGGTCACGGGACGGTATTATTTGCCCTGCACGGTGTCCCGGCATGCAGGCGACAGACGGGTGACCTTGCGATGCATGCAGGCTTCAACCTGTCTTGTATCCGGTATGTCCAGCGGGCACAGCCGCAGGGCATCGGCCTTGCAGGCCGCGACCTGCTGCGGTGTTGCCGGGTCATCGGCATATGCATCTGCTGCTGCCCCGATCCCCAACCCTAATGCGATGGGGAGGGCGGGGAGAACGGTGAACCGCATCCTGTATCCTCCTTGTTTTTTTTCAATAGGGTGGCAAGGGGCAAACGCGCCCGGCTCCAGGGGGTTCAGGCCGCCTGGAAGGCGTAAGAAACACGTTGCCGTGACAATTGCGCGGCCCCTGCCACGGCTTTACATGCCCGGTGCGCTGGCGGCACCCGGGCTCTGGTCCTGTGCCGCCTGCTGGGGTGAGCCGGTGGGGCCGCCCGCGCCTTCGCCCACGGCATTGCCTGAGGGGGCTGCGGGATCGTTCCGGGGAGGCGCATCCGCTTTTTTTTCCGCCGAGCAGGAAATGCACGCGTCCTCCCCGATCCGGCCGCTACAGGCCATGAGGGGCAGGACAAGCCCCATGCCCACCGCAAGGGCGCATGACCGGGCCATGACCTTCAGGGGCATGAAGCGGGATGGTGTGGTGGTCGCGGCTACGGGCACGGGCTCCTCCTTGTTGCTTCAGGAGGCTGTTTCAGAAAACACCATGCCGGGTAAAGGACGGGTCAGGCCTGCCACAGGCCATGGCCGACCGGCAGGGGACCTTGTGAAACAGCCTGCCTTGTTCCCAACGGCTAACCTGCGCCACAGTTGCATGCGCCGTGCCAGCAGCGGCTAAGGAGTGCCGCGATGGCGTGGCACGATGCGCGCGCCTGCCACGCTTGCGTCCGGCGGCAGGGTGCACAGCCCGGTGTGGCCATCAGGTGTTACGCGCCATGTTCCGCCACGCTGTTTGCAGTCCTGGGCCGGGGGCAGGTTGCGCGCCATCAGCGCATCGCCACAGCCCGCAAGCCCGAGCAGGCCCAGCAGGGCGAGCCGGGCAGGACAGCGTGATTTCACTGCGGCCGGGCGGAATGATGGCTGCGGAACAGCGCCCATTCCTCCATCACGGTGCCATCAGGCAGGTGGCACCAGCCTGTTGTGCCCTGCGGGGACGTGCGTGCTTCAAGCCTGCCGCCCAGATGCAGGCAGTAGGCGGAAGCCGGGTTGGGCATGCCGATCCGCGCGGCCTGCGCCGGACCATGGTGGCCAGTACAGGCACCCAGCGCAACGATTGCGCCAAGGGCTGCAAGCCGTGTCAGGATATTGCGGCCGGGGATGGGGAATGGGTTCATCATGTCATTTCTCGTGCCACAGGCAGCAAAAGGGTGTGGGGGGCTTGATAACAGGCTGGCGGCCATCGACAAGACCGGGCAGGCGGATCAAGGCGCGTGACGGATGGGCGGCAGGGAGGCCTGCACCGCGCCAAGTGCCGCGCCATGGCCGAGCGCGCGCAGCATGATGGCCAGGTTGGCATGGTCCATGACCGCGCTGTTGGTCAGGCGCGGCAGGCCATGGGCATCATACCACATGAGCCAGAACCGCGCCCCTTCCGGCGCGCGCACATATTCCAGCCACAGCGTATCGCCCGTGTCGGCCTGTGTTGCCAGGGGCGCGGGCAGCACGCTGCCGCGCGCCTGCCCCCTGCCGTGCGGGTGGCCGTGGCGGGTATCGGTACGATAGCGGGCATTGGCGCAGGTAAAGGGCTCAGTCATGATACCAACCCCTACGCCACCCCACGCAAAATGTGAATGACCCCGATGGACACGGCCCGCATCGGCGCGTATGGGAGGCCGCATGTCTTTCATAAAGCCCCCCCATGGCGTGCGGCTTGGCATAGATTTCGGCACGACCAATACCGTTGTGGTGGTGCTGGACGCCAAGGGCCAGCCGCAGCCCGCGCGCTTCCATTTTCCCCATCACCCGCCCACCGAGACATGCCGCACGCTGCTATGCCTGTGGCATGACGAGATGCAGCCCCGTGGCCGGGCATTGCAGGAAGCCATAGGCGCTGCCGCGGTGGATGCCTACCTTGAAGACCCGGCGGAAAGCCGCCTCATCATGTCCATGAAGTCGTATCTGGCGCAGTCATCCTTTCGCCAGACACGGCTTCTGGGCCAGGTCATGACGCTGGAATCACTGGTTGCGCGTTTCCTGTCATGCCTGATGCGCACGCTCGATATCGACCCCGCCCGGGTCAGCGCAACCGTAGGGCGGCCGGTGCATTTTGCAGGTATCCGCGCCGATGACGCCTTTGGCGAGGACCGCCTGCGGGCAGGCTTTGCGCAGGCGGGCTTCCATCATGTTGACGTGGCGCTTGAGCCTGAGGCTGCTGGCTGGCATTTTGCCCAGCGCCTGACAGGGCCCGCCACCGTTCTGGTCGGTGATTTTGGCGGCGGCACGAGCGATTTTTCCATCCTGCGGTTTGACCCCGCCAGCGGGCAGGGCGCAACCCCGCTGGGCTATGCGGGTGTTGGCATTGCAGGCGACCAGCTTGACTACCGCATCATAGATAACGTGATCGCGCCCGAACTGGGCCGCAACACAACCTACCGCGTAATGGGCGGCCAGCCGCTGCCGGTGCCCGCCGAATGGTATGCAGCCCTTGGCCGGTGGCACCGTCTGGCCCTGATGCGCACGCCCCAGACACTGCGCGACATGGCCGATGTGGCCCGAACGGCCGCCGAGCCGGAAAAGATACAGGCGCTGATCGACATCATCGAGGCCCAGCAGGGCCAGGCGCTGTATCGCGCGGTAGGCCAGGCCAAGCGGGACCTGTCCAGCGCGCAGAGCGCCACGCTGGATTACGAATATGGCGACGTGCGCATTCACCGCACCATAACCCGTGCGGAATTCGAGGGCTGGATCGCGCCTGACCTCGCGCGGTTTGATGAGGCGGTGCAAGCCGCACTGGAACGCGCCAGCCTGCCCGCAAGCGCCATTGACCGCGTGTTCCTGACCGGCGGCACGTCCTTCGTGCCCGCCGTGCGCACGCTGTTCACCCGCCGCTTTGGCGCAGACAGGGTAGACATGGGCGGTGAGTTCGTATCCGTGGCGGAAGGGCTGGCGCTAATGAACGGGTGATGACACCCTGATACCAGTGACATCGCAGGGGGCAGCGTGAAGCACATCAAGGTCATGGCGGATTATGCATGCTACCCGCTATGGCATGCTGGCCCCCGCGCGGGGGACGGCGATTTTGATCCCGCTACCCTGCCGATTTCCGATGACCTGAAGAAGGCTCTCGATGCATGGCAGCGTGCATTCGATGCCATCCTGGACTGGGACGACCCCGGTGGCCCCGATACCGGGTTCGAAACGCCAGACGCCCGTGATGCCTTTGACCAGCAGGGGATTGAACTGGCCGCGCGGCTGCAACGCGAACTGGGCACGCAATATCAGGTGAGCATAGAGACCTGCGGGGCGGGTTATGTCAGGACCCCTTCAAGGGGTTCGGCTCGTGGGCCCTGGCATTCCCTTGATTCCACCAATTCCTGATGACCGGATGGCAAAAGGCGGATCCTGCCTCGATTTTACGCGCAGGCCGACTGTATTCTCCTACAGGATTGATCCTGTCGCGTATGTCGGGCCGAAAGAGGCGGCTCGAAGGCCATGCGTGCCGATTGCCTGTTCCCTGCAGGCCGAAGGGGTGCTTAACCTGCGGGCATGAAATCGATCATGCCCGGTACGCTGCCTGCTGCCCCCACCCGTATCAACCGCCGCCTGCGTTGCGCCAGCGTGCTGGTCGCGGCCCTGCTTGCAGGGTGTGCCGGGCCGGTAAGCGTGCGGCAGGTCTCGCTGGTGCACAGCTACCGTGCCGCCACGCGCACGACGCTGGCGGGGCGCGAGGCCAGCGATAGCACGCTGATCGTGCTGCGCCGCCACGGGCTGCTGCCGCTGTGGCGCAGCAGGCCTGACAGCGCCATTGCCACCCTGCGCACCCAGGCGGCGGGGCGCGATGATGAAGCCGATGTGCTGTTTGCACTGGCCGAGCTGAGTTACAGGCAGGGCCTGCGCCACCACCGTGCACAGGATTTTCTGGCAGCCAGCCTCTATGCCTATGCCTATCTGCAGCCGGGGCAGGCGGATGGTCCCAGCCCGTATGACTTACGTTTCCGGCAGGCCTGTGACCTGTACAATCTTGGCCTCGCGGCAGCCTTTCCGGCCCCGGTCAATATTGTCAGCCAGAGCCGCGCCCTGCCGTTTGGCACGCTGGAGCTGAGCGCTGATCCCGCCCAGTTGCGCTGGCATGGGCGCGTGCTGGACAATATCCGCCCTACCGCGACCCTTGGAGTGGGCGGCATCAATAACGTCTATCACACCCCCGGCCTTGGCGAGGCCCTGACCGTGCTGGCCCGCGCCACGCCGGCAGCGCCCGCCCGTCCGGCCAGCAGCGGCCAGACGCTGCAGCACGCAGGCGATCATGCGCCATCCGCCGTGGCCGACATTGCGGCACCAGCGCAGGATGACGCGACGCGCAACCGCGCCACGCCACAAGATCAGGCGCCCCCTGAAGGTACGCCCGATGGCAGCTTCGTCATAGCGGAAAAGCTGCGCCTGCCTGCAAGTTTGGTGCTAGAAATGGATAACCCGCGCACGCAGGTGCTGGGCGAGCACCCCAGCGGGCGGCTGGTGCTGCGCATAATGGATGAAAGCCCCGACACCCCCATTGCCCATGCCCGCGTGCCCGCCGCCTATGACCAGACCACCGCGCGCGCCCTGAGCCTGGTGGATACCGCGCTGGGCACCAAGGAATACCGGGGGTTCTTTGATGGCACGACCTATGACGGCACCCGCCCGCGCCTGATCGCCATGAACCCGCACCACCATGGCAGCATGCCCGTGGTGTTCATACATGGCACCGCCTCCAGCCCTTACCGCTGGGCCAGCATGGTCAATGACCTGCTGGAAGACAGGCGCATCCGCGATCATTTCGATTTCTGGTTCTTCTCCTATGCCACGGCCAATCCCATCCCGTATTCGGCGTGGCAGCTGCGCCATGCCATTAGCGAGGCCGTGGCCAGTCTGGGCGGCGTGCAGGCCGACCCCGCGCTGGGGCACATCACGCTGATTGGCCACAGCCAGGGCGGGCTTCTGGCGCGCATGCTGGTCATCAACCCCGGTGACAGGCTGTGGGATGGCACGGCGGGCCGGCCTCTTTCCAGCTTTCACCTCAATGCCGACACCATGGCGCTGATCAGGCAGACCATGTTTCCCACCCCCATGCCCGAGATCGACCGGGTGGTGTTCATCTCCACCCCGCAGCATGGCAGCTACCTTGCGGGCAAGTCGATCGCCCAGTTCGTGGGCGGCATGGCCAGCCTGCCGCTGCGGGTGACCGAAACCGCGCGTGAGATCGTGACCGGAGCAGGTGACAGCACGCATGTCGACAACCGCATTCCCCGCCTTGGCAGCGTCTATGCCATGTCGCCGCACAGCGCGTTCATGCGCACGCTACCCACCATTCCCATCATGCCCGATGTGCATGTACACTCCATCATTCCCGTATGCGGGGCAGGGCGGGACCTGGCCCATGCCGATGATGGCGTGGTCTCCTATGCCAGCGCGCATATCCCGGATGTGGAATCAGAACTGGTCGTGCGCCATTCGGAGCATTCCACCCAGTCCAACCCCTTCACCATAGCCGAAGTGCAGCGCATCCTGCTTGAACAGCTTGCACAGTATTCACCCGGCCCGCAGGCGCAGGCCACGCACACTGCCACGCGGC
This sequence comes from Komagataeibacter xylinus, assembly GCF_004302915.1. Lineage (GTDB taxonomy): Bacteria > Pseudomonadota > Alphaproteobacteria > Acetobacterales > Acetobacteraceae > Komagataeibacter > Komagataeibacter xylinus_C. Next base: position 17,637 of record NZ_QQBI01000020.1, read on the forward strand.
CATGAGCAGGCCCGTGCTGCACCGATGGCGTATGATCGGCCTGCGGTCCGTTCTGGGCGTGGTGACAGTGATGGGCACGGGGGCGCTGTATTATTCCACCCTCATGCCCGATGCGTTGCGGCTGGGCCTGAGCGCGGCATTCGCCGCCGTGATGGTGGGGGCAGGGTGGCTGCGCCCGGCCCGGCGCGGGCATGCGGCGCGGGGCGTTGCGGTCGTGGCACTCACGGGCTGGTACGTGACCGACCCGCCGCGCAATGACCGGGTCTGGGCGGAGGAATACGCCATACCGGCCGATGCATGGCGTGAGGGCAATATGGTGCATGTGCGTAACGTGCGCAATTTCCGCTACCGTTCGGTCACCGATTACCTGCCTGCATGGTATGACGCGACATATGACCTAGGCAAACTCGATCGGGTCGATCTGGTTACATCCTATTGGGCGGGTGAAAACATTGCCCATGTCTTCCTGAGCTTTGGCTTTAGCGACGGGCAGCATCTTGCCATGTCCATCGAAACCCGCAGACAGGCGCGTTTTCCCTATTCCACCATTGCGGGTTTTTTCCATCATTATGAACTGTTCTATGTCACGGCCGATGAGCGCGACCTGATTGGCGTGCGCACGGATGTGCGCCGGGAGCGGGTCTATCTGTACCGGCTTGATCTCTCGCCCGCCGTGCGCGAACGGCTGTTCCTGAGCTATGTGCATGCGATCCATGACATCATTCGCCACCCGCTATGGTACAACACGCTGGGTGACAACTGCACCACCGGCATCCTGGCCCGCGCGGGCGCCCAACTGCGCTACCGTTTTGACTGGCGCATCATACTGAGCGGCCACACCGCCAGCATGGCCTATGACATGAACCTGCTTGGCCCCTATGACCCGAAGCGCTACCCCGATTTTGCCGCCCTGCACGGAGCAAGCCGCATACAACGCCCGGCTGGTGCCGTTATCGGGCCGGATTATTCCACCGCCATCCGTGCCACGCTGCCGCCGCCCGAGGGGCCCTAGATCATATCAGCCTCGATACAATTGTCTCGACTGTGGCAAAAATGTGGCACGGCTGATTGCAACATTTCATAATGATTTGAAACCTTTTTTATTATTACTGAATGTTTCTCCATAAAATGTAAAATATATACCGTTTTTAACGTCTGCCCTGCCATTTTTCCTGAAAATTCCACAGCAGCATGTCTTTTTGGTCTGGATTTTTACCAGTAGGGCCTTTATTTCAAAAAATAGAAAATATCGATGCAATATAAAAAGATATAATCTTTTTTGTTAAGTTAATGGAAAACTATTAATGAAAAAATCTGCTATTGCGGGCTGCCTTACCGCTGTTCTTCTCGTTTCTGGCTGCGCTTCCGCCGGTAATACTTCCATCAAGAACGAGACGGGCGCCACCATCGACCAGAAGATTCATGATAACGTGACCACCAAGCAGCAGGTGCGGGACATGTTTGGTGACCCGATGGACACCCACTTTACGGATAGCGGGCATGAAGAGTGGAAGTACTCTTTCGTCACCAGCAAGGCAAACGGCACGAATTTCATTCCCTATTACGGCGCATTCTCCAACGGGTCGCATGGCCAGGAAAAAAGCCTGACCATCATCTTCAACGGGAATGTCGTCTGGCATCACACCATGTCGTCTTCCAACATCAAGGCACATTCGGGCATATAAAATATCTGTAATGGAAGTGAGATTACGACTTCCTTACACGTAGAATATGACGACCTGACTGATGGCACGGCTTTCTTCTGAGGGCCGTGCCACAGGCATTGATGTGGTAGCTGGCAGGATCTGGCCAGCAGGGCTGAAGCTGCATGCCCTACCGCATGCGGGCGCGTGCTCTTGCCGCAGGCTGATGATGCGCCCATTATCGCGCCCACTGAACCGTGGAGACGTGATATGCCAACCCTGTTCACCCCGCTTGAGGTCGGTGCCCTTACGCTGCCCAATCGCATTATCATGGCGCCGCTGACGCGCCTGCGCGCTGGGCCTGACCATATCCCCAACGATCTGATGGCTGATTATTATGCCCAGCGCGCGCTCGCGGGGCTGATCCTGTCGGAGGCCACGCCTGTCACGCCCCAGGGTATCGGCTATGAGGATGTGCCGGGCATCTGGTCGGAAGAACAGGCGGAAGGGTGGAAAAAGGTGACCGCTGCCGTGCATGCGGTGGGTGGGCGCATCTTCATGCAGCTATGGCATGTGGGCCGCATTTCAGACCCGTATTTTCTCAATGGCGAGGCCCCGGTTGCGCCGAGTGCCATTGCAGCAAAGGGCCATGTCAGCCTGCTGCGCCCCAAGCGTGATTATGTAACGCCCCGCGCGCTGCGCACAGATGAAATACCGGGCATTGTCGCAGCCTTCCGCCGTGGGGCGGAACTGGCTAGGGTTGCAGGATTTGATGGCGTGGAAATCCATGGCGCCAATGGCTACCTGCTCGACCAGTTCCTGCAGGATTCGACCAATCATCGTACCGACCAGTATGGCGGCCCGATTGAAAACCGCGCGCGGCTCATGCTTGAAGTGACCGATGCGGCGATCGAGGTCTGGGGGGCAGACCGGGTGGGCATGCATCTCTCGCCGCGCTGCGACCTGCACGACATGGGGGATTCCGACCCCGCCGCCACCTTTGGCTATGTCGCGCGTGAACTTGGCCGACGTGGCATTGCGTTCATCTGCGCGCGTGAGGCGGAAGGACCGGACAGCCTTGGCCCCCAACTCAGGAAACAGTTCGGTGGTGTTTATATTGCCAACGAAAAATTCACGCCCGCCAGCGCGGAAAAAGCCGTTGAGGCAGGCCGGGCCGATGCCATTGCCTTTGGCCAGGCCTTTATTGCCAACCCTGACCTGCCTGAACGTCTGCGCACGGGAGCGGAACTGACGCCACCTGATCCATCCACTTTCTATACCCATGGGCCGGAAGGCTATATCGATTACCCCACGCTTGGCGCGGCGGGCGACTGAACCCGATCTGGCCGGCTCCTCCCATCAATGCGGGGGGAGGGGGGCGTGGGTTGGCCTGCCTGATTGTGGGGGAGGCTGAAACCGGCCTTACTGGCCCTGCCGGGTCCGGGCGATCAGGTCATAATCGGCGCGGTAGATCTGCCTGATCCGCTCAACCTGCGCGGGGCTTGGCAATTCGCCTTTTTCACCGGCTGCCGTGGCATTGACATGCGCAATCGGCCCACTGCCAAATGGTGCGATAAAGCGCTCGATGCGGGCCATTTCATCAAGCATGAACAGCCGGTTGACTGCAATGGCGCCATCGCGCCCGGTCAGGTACCATGTCTGTGGCCGGAAAATATGGTCGACATGGTAGGGACTGCGTGCCTGCGCCACCAGATCGAGCGCATCATCAAGATCACGCAGCGCCATGTAAGATGCGCGGAACCCCTGCGCCACCTGCCGTGCCCCGCTACCGCCCGCGCGGGCATAGCGATAAGCCGACAGGAAGCGCTGGACCGGATCGCGCAGGATGGCGAATGACGGAAAGCGCACCAGATCGGGCAGGCGGCGCTGGAAATACCGTATGGTTTCATGCCCTACATCCATGCCGTACAGGGCACGGGTTATGGATGTTCCGGCATTTTTGGGCACATGGATGAACAGGAGGCCGCGTTCGCGCACCATCGCCGCGCGCCGTTGCCGCTTTGGGCCTGGGGGGTAGGGAACATGAAGTTCACTCAGCCGCTCATGCACATCGCTGGACATTTTGACACGAAGCACGGGCTGCAACAGCGTTTGCATATGAAACTGGTCCGATCAGGCCCGAGGCTCAAGGTAAGGATGCACTCATTATCCTGCAGGGTAATGTTACGGTGCATTACCAAGGTAAACCGATTGCAACAATTCCTGCGCCACGGCTGCACGATTTTGTAAAACAACGCCCGAAGCTGCCGCTGCCGGCAGCCGATGCAGACAGGCGCGCGGACCCTGCACCCATAATAACAGTTCGGTGCCGCTTTTTAAAAAAAGCATGAAGAAATGCCGCCCTTTTGCAGAAGGCGGCATTGGAAAACCTGGATCAATGGATCGTCTTGAAATCCGTTTTCAGATCGTCACGCTGTCATCAGGCCGTGTGTTGACCTCGCCCGCGCGATCGGGGGCATCGATCAGTTCGGGCAGGCGATCGGCAAGGAGGGCGCGGGGGCGGCCGATCCACATGCCGTCGCGCAGATGGTCGCGGCGCGGGTTGCTCGTGTTCGGATGCACGAGAAGGCTCAGCCCACCATGGTTGAGCATGAGCCAGGGCACGAAGGTTGCGAATAATCCTGTCTCGAACGCAATCTGGTACATGGGGGCCACATGGGGGCCGACCGCCACGTCATGCCAGCGCCCCAGCCTTACGGCAAAGCGCTCGGCAATGCGGTCTCGCAGTTGGCCTGCGGCCTGCCGTGTCGTGGCGTCATCAAAATAGACATGCACATGATAGCTTGCAATCTCGGCCAGGGTGCGGGGGGCGGTCGTCTCATCGTTCATATGTCGTGCACTTCCTGCGCGGCGGGTTAATTGCGTGGAGCAGGCAGGGTAATGCGCGTTTCGGTGCGCATGGGCTGCCTTACGGTGTGAAGCATGGTGGACATGCCCCATTTGCGGCCATCAAACGTGGCGGTGCTGTCAAGCACGCTGAGCGTGTTGCCGGTAAAGTCCATCCGGGTATCAAAGGTCATGGGGTGGGTCTGGCCGCGCAGGGTCAACTGCCCCACCATGCGCGAGGCCACGCCCCCATTGACGATATGCGGCCGGCAATCGCCCACGTAGCGCGCGGTGGGCCAGCGATCCGTGCCCAGCATGCCACCTGATTTTGCGGCCTTGCGCTCCAGTATGGTGTCCATGTGCACGGTGGTGGCGTCCATGTTCAGCTCTACATGGCAGGTCTGGCGCGACAGGTCATAATCCAGCGTGCCGGAAACCTTGCCGAACTGCCCATCCATCGCGCCTATCACGCTTGTGGCATGCAGCAATACGGTCGTATTGGCCGGGGTGAGGGCCAGGTGCTGGATTTCGGCATGGGCGGCAGTGGTCGTTACGCCCAGCGAGAGCGCTCCCATCATCACGAGGGACGCGGTCTGGCGGCACAGGGAAGGCGGGCAGGGTTTTCCGTATCGTGTCATGGCATGGTAACGCGCAGGACAGCGCGGGGTTGTGCAGGCATCGGGTGTCCGGGTTCGGATGGGCCGCCACCCCGGCAACGGGCATGGCAGGTATGGAATACCCCTTCAGTGCCCCCCGAATGCGGCACCAGTAGGGCAGGCGGGTGGCCACGCCATTACTTCCATACCCACTTGCCCACTACGCGCCCATTGATCACGAGGTCGGAGGCATCGACCTCATCAACCGGATAGGTCGGGTTGACACTGATGATGCGGATGCGCGGCGGGCGGGAATTGGGCACCAGCATCAACTGCTTGATGACCACGCCCATGCCGTTCCACAGCACATACACGCCATCGGGCGAGGGGATGCGGTGGCCCGTATCGACCAGTACGCGATCACCCGCCACGAATTCCGGCTCCATGGAATTGCCCGCGACACGGATGATGGCAAGCCCCCCGGTATCGGGCAGGTAATTGCGGATGAAATCACGCGGGATGCGCCATGAATCCAGCGTTGGATGGCCTTCACCATCGCCTGCGGCCGTGTGGTCCACGATCGCACCGGCACCGGCCTGGGGCGAAATGTCGTATTCATGCACGGTCACCGCGCCATCCTCGTTATGCACGGGCATGCTCGCGCGTTCGGCACGGCTTATGCTCTCGTTGAGGTCCGTGGCACCGGGCACGATGCCACACAGGGCCCAGACTTCGGATGCGGCAATGGGTGGGTCACCCCGATCGGTCAGGAGCGGCACCAGTTTACGCACCAGTTCAACGGGAATGAAGTCTTTTTTCAGCTTGTTTTCATAAAAGGCATAGCTGGAAAACTTTTCCCCCATGCCCACGTCGCGCGCCAGCGCCCGCACGGTGTAACCCGCCCGCTCCCGCAGGGCCTTGAGCCGCGAGGCCGCAACACTTGCCCCGCCACCACTGCCGCCGCGCAGCAGGTCGCTTGCGGTGCAGCCCAGCACGGCGGCTACTTTTTCCAGCCGGTCGCCACCCGGATTGCGGGATTTGCCGCGCAGGATATCATGCACGTAGGTCTCGTTCAGCCCGGCCAGATCGGCCAGACGTTTTTTATTGAGGTTCAGCCGCTCCATGCGGCGTTCAATCTCGGCGGCGGCGGGGGAGCGTGTCTCATCCATAATGGGAAATATCCCACATCATTGGCACAAGGGGTAGAGGGGATATATCCCATTATCATCAATTTCATGGGACTTGTCCCATAAAAACTTTCTTCCAGGCAGGAGCGGACAAAAGGGAGGGGGCGCTTTCATGCAGGAAAGGAAATTCCACATATGATACTCTATTAATTTACTGATAAAAATATATTTGGAAAATTTGGTCATTCAGAAAATATTCACTACAAATTAAATTATAATTACATGTTTTTTAATCTACTTTACAAAGTATACCCTCATGCGTAAAGCCATGTTCATAGGTACGCTGCTACTGGCCCGCCCCTTTTCGGCGCACGCCGCGCAGCGGGTATGGCAGGGCACGACCGAGGGCACGACTTCTGCTATAATCAAGTATGACACGATCGCAGGCACCGCAACAGTGCAGGCCATGGGGCAGGTGTGTGTTGCAAGCCTTGAGGGCAAGGCGGTGCCTACGGCCACAGGCTTCGCCATTGTAGCATATGACGGGAATACGGACTGCAGGCTCGACATTACGCTTGATGGGCATGGCAACATCAGCGCCAGTAACGAAGGACCGGGCTGCATGGCCTATCATGGGGCTTCGTGCTCGTTTGATGTCATGAGTGCCCGCGCCACGCATTGAGACAGGGGTGCGGCGGCCTGGACGACCTGACAGGCAGGCGCACCTGCCTGCCTGCACATTATGGCGATAATATGGCTTTGTTGCACAAAGTCGTACAGGAATTGCCATGCCCGCTCCGCGCGCCCCCTTTTCACCCACGCCTGTTCATGCTGCCGCCGTGCTCCGGGCCGAACGCCGTGCCCGGTTGCGCGCGCGTGACATTGCAGCAGGGCTGAAACCGGACATGGGCGCCGATGGCCCCGCAGCCCGCATGCGCCCGGTGGAACAGGCCCGTGTGCAACTCGCGCCCGGCGCGCGCCCACACACCGTGCGGCGCCTGACAGATACATGCGAGCTCGACCGGCTGTTTTATCGCGCCAATGCCGCCCTGAGCGCCGAGCAGCATGCCGTCGGGCTACGCTTCAGGGCCTGCTGGCGGCGCTGCACGCGCACAGGGCGGCTGGTGCAGCGTTACAGCCCGCAGGTTGGCCAGGGCACGGGCACGCTGGAGGAAACCGAAGCCAGCGTAAACGCCCGGCATGCCATTGACCGCGCGCTGGCCGTGCTCACACCGGCACGGGCGCGCGTGGTGTGCGCTGTATGTGGCCTGGATGAACATCCCGGCACCCGCATCCGCACCCTGCACAGGGCTCTGGACATGCTGCATGAACAGTGGCGGTAAAGTATTGATAGGCATTTAAAAGTTTTTGGCCGCCGCCTTTTTGTAAAAAGGCGGCGGCCTTACCGGATCGTCGGCCGGTGCAGGTCAAGCAGGTCAGGGTCAAGGCGATCAAGTTCCTCCTCGAACTGGCGCCAGCCATGGGTCTCGATATAGGTTTTCTCGCATTCATAAACCGGGATCAGCCAGATCACGGCAATCGGCGCACCGCCAGCGGATGGTTCAAGGCGGGCAAAGCCAGACGGGCAGAAAACAGGCATCGTGCAATACAGCCCGGTCAGCCGGGTGCCGGGCAGGATAGGGGCCGTGAACCTGATCACGTCGCCCCGCAACAGGGCATCCTTTGATCGGCCGACAAGCTCGGACACGCCCAGCATCATCCGCACGATATCATCCGTCGGGCCATCCTGATGGGCAGCAAAAACGAGTTCGCAGTGCAGCGTGCAGCCATCAGGCGCCCGGGCGCTGTGTTGCCCCAGCCCGCAGGTGGCAAAAAAGCGCTCGTTGTGCGCGGACGTTCCGTCAAACGCGACAAGCCGCATGGGCCATCCGGGCGTGCGGTCATGCCAGTCCTGCGCCACCGGGCCAAGATAGCGGGTATAATGCGCCAGCAGGCGCTCTTCAAACGGCATGGGAACCACGGATCATCCTTGGCGCGGGCAGGGCGCTGGTGGCAGGCATGAACGTAAACGCGACCATGCTGCGGCATGGCTGCCCAGCCCCAGTGTCGCGCCGTCATTGCCCCTGAAAGGCCGGGCCATGATGGTACGGGCGGCCGGAGTGCGCCTGGGGTCTTGCATCACTTTCACTACAAAGCGCTCCCGGTATTTTCGGGCATCCGTTGCCTTTCCCCTGCATGGCAGGCGCGAGCATGACATGATATGACAAGAACATGAAGACCACCGGCCTCTGCCTTGCCCTGCTTTCTGCCGTGCTGTTTGGCGCGAGCACGCCATTTGCCAAGCTGCTGCTTGGCGATATGTCGGCCCAGATGGCGGCGGGGCTGCTTTATCTGGGCTCCGGCCTGGGGCTGGCACTGGTGCTGGGCATGCGTGCGGCCCTGCGGCTGCCCACTCATGATGAAGCTCCCCTTGCGCGCCGCGACCTGCCATGGCTGCTCGGCGTGATCGCCACCGGCGGCGTGGCTGGCCCACTGCTGCTCATGCTTGGCCTCGCGCGCACGGATGCGGCAAGTGCCTCGCTGCTGCTCAATGTCGAGAGCATTGCAACGCTGCTGATTGCATGGGTGGTGTTTCGTGAAAATGTTGATCGCAGGCTGCTGTTCGGTGCTGCGTGCATCGTGCTGGGGGCGGGCGTGCTTTCATGGCAGGGCCATGCGGTGCTGGCGCCGGGCGCGGTTTACATCATTGCCGCCTGCGTGTGCTGGGGCATCGATAACAACCTCAGCAATCGTCTCTCGGCCGTAGACCCGGTGCGGATCGCCATGCTCAAGGGTATTGTGGCGGGCAGCGTCAACCTGCTCGCAGCCCTTGGACTGCAACACGCGCACCTGCCGGGTCCGGCGCTGGTGGCAGGGGCGGCGGCCGTGGGGTTTCTGGGTTACGGGCTCAGCCTTGTCGCCTTCATGCTGGGGCTGCGCCATCTGGGGGCGGCGCGTACGGGGGCGTATTTCGCGCTGGCCCCTTTCGTGGGCGCGGTGATGTCGCTTGCCCTGTTCCCGGCGCAGGGCGTGGCGCGGCTGCTTGTGGCGGCGGTGCTCATGGGTATCGGGCTATGGCTGCACCTGACCGAACGCCACGACCACCCGCATGTGCATGAGGAAATGGCCCATACCCATCGCCATGTGCATGACGAGCACCACCAGCACGACCATGGACCCGATGACCCACCGGGCGAGCCGCATACCCATTTCCATGTGCACACGCGGCTTGAGCACAGCCATCCCCATTATCCCGACCTGCATCACCGCCACGATCATGACCATGAGGACGGGCACAGCCACGCCGCCTGAACACCGGGATGCCCCGCCTGTGCCCTGCCCATGCATGGGGCCGGATTGACAGGTTTTGCATGCTGAACGTAACCTGAACGCCGCCACAGCCAGCAAGGACGGCGCCATGAATCAGCACGAAGGCCGGGAGGATGCGGATCAGCCCTACTGGCTCAGCACGCCCCCGCAGGACTTTACGGCGCTTGTCGATTTCATCATGCCGGAAGTAAAATTCAGGCTGGAGCGGGATGGTGTTTTCGCCCCGCTGGGCGCGTTGATGGCGCGCGAACCTTATTGCGGCACCATGGAACTGCATGATGAATCCATGCCGGACAAGAAGGATGGCAACGCCCAGCTGGAGCATCTCAAACAGGTTTTGCGCGACAGGGTTGCCAGCACCCACCCGCGCGCGGCGGTCGTGGCGGCCAACTGCACCGTGCTGCTGCCCGGTAGCGGCAAGCAGGCCGAGGCTGCCGTGCTCATGTGCACGCATCGCGATGGCACGGCGGCGAATTTCGTCTATCCCTACACCATAGCCAACGGCCGGGTCACTTTCGCGCCGCTTGAAATGGCGGAAGGCATGCAGGACATCTTCCCGCCCATTCGCCTGCGCCCGTGGATACGCGAAAGCTGCCCGCCACGCCCGGTTGGCTACAAGGTGGGCCTGTTCCTGTTCCACGGCATTGACCGGGAGGCCGTGCTGCACCGCATGCACCTGGCCGATACCGGCAGGCCGGAGGCAGACCGCCCGGCACCCGCCGCCATTGCCAGCCTGCCTGATGGATGGACGGTTGTATGGTTCAATGATTTTGCCGCCTTCCTTCATCATGCCACGCATATGCAGACCTATGCGGCGGGGTGCACAGTGCTTTCCCTATCCGTCGATGAACCGGACTACGCAACGGAAGCCACCGGCTATGCCAATGGATCACAGCAATGGGCTGTGCGCCATGTTGGTACATCGCGCGCCCGCGCCCTGCCAGGCGGCCCGCATGACCTGCACGTAACCGGCACGCCGCCTGCGCAACTGGCCGACATTGTCACGGCCATGCAGAAGGAAGAGGCGGATAGCGGCTACCTGCCGGATATGATCGATTTCTACTTCGATATACCGGTGGAACTCATTTATGCGCTTGCCGGGTTTCGGTACTGCCAGCGGGAGTATGATAGCGGGCATGTGATTTTTAACACGCTCCTTCCGACTGTACCGGAAGGTTGACCCCTGCATCCGTTTACGGTGTGTGATAGAATCTATGCTTGTGGGGCAGTGGTTGCATTGTTAAGGTGCGAGCCTGCCCGCTTTACGTCACCTTATGTCGGTTTGAACCGCACAGGAAAATTGTTGCCTGCACGGTTTTTGGATACAAGAAACATATCCTGATAGTTCTGTATCCACCCCGCTTGCACGACATCAGTCCGGACATGGTAGAAATACATTAGCGAAAACCATCCAGCATAGTATAATACATGTCACCTGTTCTGGCAGGGATTGTATAAAACTGTATTTGCTGCCTGCGCGGTTTTTCAGCATAAAGATCCTATCATGACCGACCTACGCCCGGTGCCGCTCCAGCGGTTTCCGGGCGTCATGCATTTTATGGAGAAACAGCATGCCCGAACAGGCCGCCACGGGCACGCGGCGCAGCACCTATAGCCGCAGGCTGGCCGATGAAATCTGCCTACGCCTGGCTGATGGGCAGAGCCTGCGCGCCATCTGTGCTGATCCGGCCCTGCCGCACCGCGCCACCATCTTGCGCTGGCTGCGCGACAACCCGCCCTTTCGTGCGCTCTATGATACCGCGCGGGAGGCCGCGGCCGACACGCTGGCCGAAGAAATCATAACCATTGCCGACCGCGCCACGGGCCGTGAGGATGTACCAGCCATAAAACTGCGCATGGAGGCGCGCATGTGGGTTGCAACGCGCCTGCGCCCTGCCTCCGCCACGCGGGGCGAGGGGGCGGGCGGCATTGCCATTACCATCACCACTGATGATGCAGCCCTTTAGCCTCACGCCCGACCAGCGTGCCGCCAACCGGCTGCTCGGCGGTGGGGCCACCCATATCCTGCTGCGGGGCGGGGCGCGTTCGGGCAAGACATTCGTGCTGGTGCGCGCGCTGGTCATTCGGGCACTCCGGGCGGCGGGTACGCGGCATGGCATATTCCGTCACAGGTTCAATGCCTTGCGGGCCACCATCGTGGTCGACACGTTTCCCACTGTCATGCGCCGGTGCTTTCCCGCCGTGCCGTGGCAGCTCTCGCGCACCGACTGGAGCGTAACGCTGCCCAATGGCTCGCTCATCATGTTTGGCGGGCTGGATGACGAGGAACGGACTGAAAAGATACTGGGGCTGGAATTTGCCACCGTCTACCTTAACGAAGCCAGTCAGGTTGCTTATGGCGCGCGCAACATGCTGCTGACAAGGCTGGCGCAGAAATCACCGCTGGCGCTGAAGGAATATATCGATGCCAATCCCCCCACCTCCGCGCACTGGCTTTACCGCGTGTTTGAATCCGGTATCGAGCCTTCATCGGGGCAGCCCCTGCCAGACCCTGCGTGCTACGCCACCATGCAGCTCAACCCCGAGGGCAACCGGGCCAATCTCTCGGCGGAGTATCTGGCGCAACTTGCCGCCCTGCCGGAACGCGAACGCAGGCGCTTCGTGCAGGGGGAATACCAGCAGGCTGTCGACGGTGCCCTGTGGCGCCTGGAGGACTTTCGTCGTGACGCCGCAATAACACCTGCAACCCGCCGCCACGTGGGCGCGCGGATGCGGCGCATCGTGGTGGCGGTTGACCCTTCTGGCTGCGCCGGGCCGGAAGACAGCCGCTCTGATGAAATCGGCATCATCGTGTGTGGCGTCGATGGTGCAGGGCATGGCCACGTGCTGGCCGACCTGTCGCGCCGCGATACGCCGGCAGGCTGGGCGCGGGCCGCCCTGCAGGCCCAGGTGGACTGGGCCGCCGAGCGCATCGTGGCCGAACATAATTTTGGCGGCGCACTGGTCGAGGCCACCCTGCGCGGGCTGAACCCGAACGCAGCCCTGCGCATGGTCACCGCCAGCCGGGGGAAGGCTGCACGGGCCGAGCCCGTGGCGGCGTTGTACGAGCAGGGCCGCGTAACCCACCATGGTACTTACCCCGAACTGGAGGAACAGCTCTGTCAGTTTTCAGCCAGTGGCTATCACGGCCCGCATTCCCCCGACCGGGCGGATGCGCTGGTCTGGGCACTGACCGACCTCATGCTGTGCGCGCCGCCTGCAGCCCCCGCGCGCTGGGCTCCCACGCGTTTCAACCTCGGGCGGTAAAAGCAGGCGGGCGTTCCTTAATACTGTCAGGAGTGGCCTTTATGCATCCTGATATATTTCTCTTTACTGCCTGAATGATGTTTCTGCTCCATTCATGGGCAGGCATGACAGCGCAGCTTCACCCCATGCCGGAGAGAACCAGATCATGGACTGGCAGGAACTCAAGCGAACATATCCCCGTGACCCGGACCTGCCCGCGCGCGCCCACGTGCTTTCAGCACTCGCGCGCGTGCTCGAGGGCACGCAATATGATGCCATACCCAACCCCTTTGGCACCGAATATAATGGGGCAGGGGAATACATACCGCTAAGCCAGCGCCGCCCGTCGGTACGCACCAATATGTGCCGCGCGGTGGTGGATGATGCGGTATCCCTCCTGTTTGGCGCCAGCCACTGGCCCGCCACGGTTGCCACCGATCCTGCGCTGCCCGGTATTGTGGCGCAGTTCGGGGCGGAGACCGCCCTGCCAGCACTCATGCTCGATGCCGCCACGCGCGGGGCGACCGGATCGGTTGCGGTGCTGGTCGAGGCCGTGGCCCGCCGCCTGCGCGTGCAGGTGCATGATACCCGTTACCTCACCCCGCAATGGGATGGCGCGGGCCTGCTTGCCGCGGTAACCGAGTGCTTCAAGGTGACGGGCGCCACGCTGGCAGCCCAGGGCTGGCCCATCGCCGCAGACGACGCCACCACTACCTTCTGGTGGCTGCGCGTGTGGGACCGGGCGGACTGCCACGTTTACGTGCCCCAGCGTGTCGATGCCGGCCTGCCCACCCGCCTTGATGCAACGCGCAGCACCCATCATGGCCTTGGCTTCGTGCCGTGGGTCTGGATGGCCAATCTGGCGGCACCGGGCACGGTGGATGGCCCATGCACCTTTGCCCCGGCCATCGATACGGTCATCGAATGCGATTACCTGCTCTCGCAATCCGGGCGGGGGCTCAAATACAGTGCTGACCCCAGGCTTGTCATCCGCGCGGGGCCGGACCCCTATGCCGATGGCACGCCCACCAGTACCGGGGGCGCATCAGCCGCCCTGACCCTGCCGCTTGATGGCGATGCCAAGCTGCTCGAAATCAACGGTGATGCCGCAGGCGCCATGCGCGACCATTACCGTGAACTCCGCGCCAGCGTGATGGAGCAGATCCATGGCAACCGCGCGCAGGCCGATCGCCTTGCGGCCCCGACATCGGGCCGGGCGATGGAAATGCTCTATCAGCCGCTTTTGTGGCTTGTGGACCGCATGCGTCTTTCTTACGGCGAATATGGGCTGCTGGCGCTGTACCGCATGGTGTGCGCGTTTTCGCATGTGCTTGAAGGCGGCGTGCATATTGGCGGGCAGGATTACGCCAGGCTGGATGCAACCGGGCTTGCGCTGCAATGGCCGCCCTATTTTGCCGATACGGAAGCCGAACTGGCGCAACTGGCCCAGGGGCTGGGGCTTGCCGTGCAGGGGGGCTTCCTGTCGCGGCAGACTGCCTGCGCCATATTTGCCACCCGCGCGGGTGGCCCGGCCCCGCATGCCGAGTGGGCGCGGCTGAATGCAGCCGACCCGACCTGATTTTTTTCGTTGATGGAGAGATATGATGACCCGTGCCAGCGTGCCCCAGACCCCCGACCTCGAAACCCTGCACCGCGAGATGGAAACCCTGCGCGCCGAGCGTGACGCGGCAGTCAATGCCCGCACGACGCTGGAGGGCGACCTTGCCCGTGCCGCCGAGCAGGTCAGCACGGCCCGCACCCGCGCGGACCGGGCCATCATACGCGCCGAGGCCCGTGCCCTTGCCGCGCGCATGGGGGCCGTGGAGCCTGCCGATGTTGTCCGCCTTGTTGACCTGAGTGCTGTAACACTGGGCGAGGATGGTACCCCCCAGGGGCTTGAGGCGATCATGGGCACCGCGCGTGAAAGCCGGGCCTATCTGTTCGGGGCGCCGCAGGGGGCATCTGGCGCTACGTGTGGCACCACTGCCGCAGGCCCCGCACCCCGCGCAGGCGATCCGGCCCCGTTTGACGCCCGCACGGCGGGAACGCGCGATGTAAAAGCCGCAGCCATGGCGGCAGGGCTGCGCTGGCCGGTGGCGAATTAGGGCGTGACCCGACAGACCGCAGGGCGGTTCATTGCCTGAACGTGATGACCAGAAGACTGTCTGAAAATAATTCCCTGATAAAACGCCCTGACTGAGGCTGACGGGAGAAGAGGGTTTGGAACAGATTCGGGATCTCGCCAGGAAAATCATCTTAAATGAAAAATGCACTGTATTCGCAATGTCATTTTCATGATGACAGGATATGGCCTGGATAGATTTTTCAAATAGCGTTCAGGTAGAAAATACGCCTGTCTGTCAGGGACATGACAAGGAAGATGGCATAATATGCCAATAGCCGCACCCAGCTTGCAGGGATGTTCCGTGGCAGGAAGGCAAAACGTACACCCTGCCCATCCATTGCGGTTAAAATAGGCGATCATCCACTATCTGGAGCAGGGTGGATACCGGTCGCGCGCAACCCCAGCACACGTACCGGCCCCGCCTGCCGCAAGGACCTGTTCATGAGCCAGACCAACGTCACCACACGCAGCTTTATCGACCTGCGCGCCTTTGCCGCCGCATCGGCACCCCAGCCCGGTGACTTCCTGCACGCCCGCACGCTGCTTGCCGGGCAGGAAGGCGGTCTTTCCATTGCCGCCTGTGCACCTGAAGGCGCGGGCATCATCACCGCCATGGCGGAAGATGAATTCGTGATCGTGCTGGCGGGCGAACTCAACATCGGCGCGAATGTGCTTGGTCCCGATGCCAGTATCGTGCTGCCCAAGGGGAGCAGTTTCAGCTGGGCTGCGGCACCGGGCACGCGCGCCATCATCATGGGCAGCAAAACCAGCACGCCGGGTGCACAGACGCCGGTGGCGATCAATCCCGCGCCTGCGCTTGCGCCTTCCAAGTCGCCTTCGGCCGATCTGCTGCTTGGTCCCGCACCGACATGCCATAGCTTCAATGACTATAAATCCGCCAATGGCGAGCTGGTGTGCGGCACATGGGACTCCACGCCTTATGCCCGCCGTGCCATGCATTATGGCCATGCCGAGCTGATGTACCTGATTGAAGGCAGCGTGACGTTCGTGGATGGCGCAGGCCGGGAAAAGACGTTCGTTAAAGGTGATATCTTCTTTGTCGAGCAGGGGGCTGACTGTGCATGGGATAGCCGGGAATATGTCAAGAAAGTCTATGCCATTTTCCGCCCGGCCTGAAGTGCGGGGCATTTATCGCCTGCCATAGAATTATTCATATAAAATAATAAAAGTTTTTTGGTTGCCGCCTTTTTTCAAAAGGCGGCTTTTTTTAATTCACTTTAAAATATTCACCAAAAATTCTTTAAATAATCAATGATTATACCCGCCCGTTACCTGTTCAGCCCACGGTCAAGGCCGCCTGCGGAACAGGCAAGGGGCGCATGATCGCTCACACATCATGATGGCGCGCCATGCGCCGCGCCCCCTTGACCACCCACCCCGGCCATAGATGGCACCTCGCTGCCATAGCCCGTTACCCGCCGCCACTGCATTGCGCATGGCGGCTTTTTTCGTTTTTTCAAGGAAATGAAATTCATGGCCATCGCCAATTTCCCCGCTGCCCTCCAGCCCGTCATCCAGCAGGGGTTCCTGTCGCGTGCATTCCAGGATGCGCTGCAGTCGCGCCTGGGTTTCCGTTCCATTGCCGACCAGATGGAGTTTCCCGCCCGCATCGGCCAGACCATTACCGATACCCGCGCGGGCCTGCTGCCGCCCGCCACCACGCCGCTCAACCCTGCCGCCAATACCAGCTTTGACAATGGCATGACGCCCGCCGAATGGTCGGTCGAGCAGTACACGCTCACCATCAACCAGTATGGCAACACCATGGACCTCAACCAGGTGACCGAAGGCGTGGGCATTGCCAACCAGTTCCTCGCCAATGCCTCGCGCCTTGGCATCAACGCCCGCCAGACGCTTGACCGCCTGGCGCGCAACACGCTCTTTGGCGGGGCGCAGAACGGCGTTGGGGGCTACCTTGGCGGCAATACGCGCGTGAGCGTAACGCTGGGGGCTGCTGGCAGCACGGTTGCGGTGGATGACATCCGCGGGTTCCAGAATATCCTCTCGGATGAAGGGCAGGTGGTTTCGGTGGGTGCATCCGCCGGCATGACTGTCACCATCGGAGCGGGGTCCTACACGCTGGTGGGGACGACCGCGGATGCCGCCAATACCTCCACCGCGCCGGATGGCGTCTCGGGCACGCTGACGCTCTCGGCACCGGTCAAGGTGGCCGATGGCACGGCGGGCAATCCGGTCATGGCGGCAACCGCACCGCTGGTGCTGCGCCCCAATGCGCGGGCCACCACGGCGGCCCTTGCGGCAGGTGATCTGCTGACGGTCCAGTCCATTCTGGGCGCACTTGCCACCCTGCGCGACAACAACGTGCCCACGCCCGATGGCGGGGTGTATCACTGCTATCTGGACAATGCGCAGCTTCTGGGCCTGTTCCGCGACGAGGACTTCAAGCTGCTCTATCGCGGGCAGTATGGCTCCGACACCTACCAGAGCGGCCAGATCTTTGACCTGCTCGGCGTGCGCTTCATCCCCACCACCGAGGCCCCGCAGCAGGCATCGCTGGGCGCGGGCGCCATCCATCGCGCCATCATCTGCGGGCAGGGCGCGCTGATCGAGGGGGATTACGCCAATATCGGCACCCATTACGCGCCGCTGCTCGATGGCGGGGAACTGACGGATGTGGAGGGCGTGTGCATGATCACCCGCCCCGCACTCGACCGCCTGGCGCAGATCATTGCGCAGTCGTGGTCGTGGATTGGCGGTTTCGCGCTGCCCACCGACCTGACCGCCGATACCTCGGTCATTCCCACCGCCACCAACAGCTACCTCAAGCGCGGCGTGGTGATCGAGAGCCTCGGCGCAGGCGCCTGACCCTTTGGCCCGCGCGGCGCAATATACGTGCAGCCGCGTGGGCCATAACCGCCAGCCACACCATGCACGAAAGGCAGGCATGACAGACATGACGGGAACAGCCACTACCACGGATACCACGACAACGCCCGATACAGACGCAACCGGGGCAGATACGGCGGCGGCTGGTACCGCCACCAGCAGCCAGAATGCCGTTGCCTGCGCGGAACAGCCTCCGGCAGCCGCCATCATCACCGCAGCCACCATGCCCGATACCCCCCTGACCGACACCGAACTGGCACAGGCGCGGCGCTACATGGGCTATCCCGCCATGGGCAGTGCCGATAGCGGCATGCAGTCGTGGCGGTTCTTTCGGGTTTATGGCTTCAATGAATGGCGGCTAGGTCATCTTTCTCCCGCCGAATGCGCCCAGGCCCGCGCCTTTGTGGTGCAGTGCCAGATGCTGGAAAGCGCGGTGATGGCGGCGGCCGGCAACCTTGATACAGACCGCGCGGCGGTCTGGACACGCAACCGCACGGAAGTGACCGACCGCTTTACGCTGTACACGCGCTGGCGCGTGCAGCTGTGCAACTTCATGGGCGTGCCGCCGGGGCCGGGACTGCGCGCCGTGGGGGAGATCATCATCTGATGGACCTCAACGCCCTGTGCCGCCTGACCGCGCGCGGCTTCGCGCGCGCAGCGGCCCGTATAGGTGCTGCAACCGTGCAGTATCGGCCCGCCAGCGCGCTTGCGCCCTGTGCCAGCCCTTATGGCCAGGGCCGCGCTGCTTTCAGCAATGACCGGGCCTTCGGCTTTGCCGGGCCCGCCTTGTGGGATGTGCCTTTTGTCTATGCCCTGACGGACATGCCCGACCTGCGGGCGGGTGATATCCTGGCCTGCGGGGCTGAGACCTACTTCATCGCCCGCGTTGAACCTTTCCGGCCGCCTTTATGCGTGCTGTGCAATGCGGTGGTCACGCTGACCACCACCCTGGCCGTGCAAACGGATGCGGCTGATCCGGGCGGCTATGCCACATCGGGCGATGCAGCCACACAGGTCACGCTTGCCACCGGCTGGCCTGCCATGATCCGGCCGGGCAGCGGGGCAGGCGTGCCGGGAGCCACCCAGCCCGGTGCCATCCGCGCGGGCGGGTTCGAGATGTTCCTGCCCGTTATTGCGGGCGTGAGCCTTCAACCAGCCATGTGGGCCCAGGACAGGAATGGCCCGCGCTACACCATCGGGGCCGCGCGCAGCAGCCCGTGGGGCGTGCGCTGCCAGATGGCCCAGCAGCAGGTCTGAGGTTCTTTTTTACAAGCCATAACAGGAAGCGCCATGACATGGCTGATATCGCCACCATTTCCACCGCCATTGCGGAGGCCCTTGCCGCAGCACTCTGCCCTGACGGGAGCAGCGCCAGCAGTTGCACGGGCCGCCCTGTCATCATCCGCCGTGGTGGCCTGACACAAGCGGATCTGGGCAATGCCCTGCATACCTTGCAGGCAGGCTGCGACTTCATCAGCATTGCCGACACGCCAGAAAGCTGGACCCGCCTTGATGAACCGCTCGGCCGCCCCTGGCGGATGGATGGCACGCAGGCCGCCACCGTCAGCATAGGCATTGCAAATGGCACGGTCACACTCAGCCTTGTGCCCGGCACGGTGCCCGGTGGCGTTGTCGGGCTACGGCTACAGGGGCTTTTGGGCATTACAGGCAGCGCGTGTTGCCTGTACAGCGCGCAACCGGATGACACGGCGGCCAGTATCGCAGCAAGCCTTGCCGCGATGGTGCCGGGCGCCGTGGTGCAGGCGGGGGCAATCACGCTGCCCGCCAGTGTCACGGCACAGGCTATCAATGCGGGCACGGCCACCGCGCGATGCGTGGCGCGCAGGCAGCAGCAGATGTTCGTGCTCACGGTATGGTCGGCCAGTCCGGCCGCGCGGGATGCGCTGGGGCAGGCCATGGCCGATGCGCTGGCCCTGACCGACTGGCTGGTGGATGCGGATGGCTCCGCCTTCCGCATCGAGGCACGGGTGGCCAGCAATGATGATACCGCCATGAACCGGGGCATCTTTGCCCGCCCCGCCCGATATCTCGTGACATTCGATACCGACCTGACCCGGTCAGTGCCGCTCATGCTGGCCGGTGGCATCGGGGCAGAAAGTGGCCTGATTGCAGGCGATGTGCTGCTGGGCGCACCGGCGGTTTCCTGAACCGCCCGCGTGGGTGCATAGCGCACGGCCCGATAACCCCGCCCCATTCTTGAACCGTTTCTTCACGCGGCATGCCGCGCAACAGAGAAGACGCATAAAATGACCCTCTATCAGTCCGGGCAGCTCAACACCAACAGCCTGAACGTGCCGGATCTGTATGTGCAGATCCTCAAACCGCAGACCCTGGCACTTAACGGCGTGGCAACCGGGCAGATCGGCCTGGTGGGCACGGCGGCGTGGGGGCCGGTGGGGGCACCGGTCATCATCGGCAGCATGGGAGACTGCCTGGGCGCATTTGGCCCCAAGCAGGCGCAGGCAAACGATATCGGCACGGCGGTGAACATCGCCATCATGCAGGGTGCATCCGATTTCCGCTGCGTGCGGGTGAGTGATGGCACCGATGTCGCGGCCACGGGCACGCTGGCAGGGGTAAGCCTGAGTGCCATCCATACGGGCAGCGCGGGCAACGTCCTTGTGGCGACACTGGCGCAGGATCCCATCATTACCACGAATTACGCGCTTACGGTCAGTCATGCAGTGCTGGGCAGCCGCACCTATCGCGGCGCGACATGGCCGGTCCTTGCCGCCGCCGTCGCAGCCGATGGCGCGGCACTTGTGCGCGTAACCGTGCCGACGACAGCGCCCGCGCCCGAAGCCGGTTCGACAACGCTTGCGGGTGGCAGCGATGGTGGCATGCCCACCACTGCGCAGTTCCTGGGCACGGATGGCACGAGCCGCACCGGCATGTATGCCCTGCGCGGGCAGGGCTGTGCGGTCGGGCTGCTGCATGGCGTGGTGGATAATACGTCATGGACCACGCAGGCCGCTTTTGGCCTGGGGGAAGGGATGTACATGATTGCCTGCGGCCCGGCAGGCGACACGATTGCCAATGCGGTGGCCATGAAAAACGCCGCAGGGCTGGACAGCTACGCCGTCAAGCTGATGTTTGGTGACTGGCTGTGGTGGGATGATGACACCAATGGCGACATGCTGGTGCCCCCGCAGGCCTTTGCCGCGGGTATTTTTGGCGGCCTCTCGCCCGAGCAGTCGAGCCTGAACAAGGAACTGTATGGCGTAATCGGCAGCCAGAAAGCAGGGCTGGCCAGCAGCGGGCAGGCCGCGACCTATTCCGGCGCAGAACTGTCGGCCCTGTTTGCGGCAGGCATCGACGTGATCTGCAACCCCGCACCCGGTGGCAGCTACTGGGCGGTGCGCGGCGGCATCAATACCGCGTCCGATGACGTGACGGATGATGACACCTATACGCGCCTGACCAACTACATTGCCGAAACGCTCAACACGGGCATGGGCGTATTCGTGGGGGCTGTCATCTGCGCCACGCTGTATGGCGATATCCGTGCCGTGCTGCTGGGCACGCTGTCAAACATGGTGGGCAGCGGCATACTGGGTGCAAGCACGGATTACGCCGTGCTGTGCGATACGAGCAATAACCCCCAGTCGCGCATAGCGCTGGGTTATGTGCGCGCTGACGTGCAGGTGCGCTATCAGGGGATCAACCGTTTTTTCGTGGTCAACCTGCAGGGTGGGGCAAGTGTTACGGTCAGCACCGCGACTGCGGCGGCCTGACCCGGAAACTGTTATTTTTCGAAACCGCCATCATCGCTGCGCAATACTTCACGAGCCACCTTTCGGGTGGCTTTTTTCATGGAGCCATGAATGTCCCTCAAACCTTTCAATATCGGCCGCGACTGCCGCGTGGTGCTGGTCTATAATGGCAGCCGCATCGACCTGCCCACGGTTACGGGCTTCAATGCGGCCCAGCGCACCCATCAGCTGGAATCAAACCCGCTGAACGACATGCCCCTGTTCTATGACGTGCCAGGTGGCTGGGGCGGCCAGTTTTCCTTCCAGCGCGACAGTTCGGGGGCCGATGACCTGTTTGCCGCGATCGAGAGCGGGTTCTGGTCGGCCGGCACGGTCATTCTGGGCAGCATCTACCAGTATGTGACCGAATGCGACGGCTCGCTGAGCACATACGAGTTCATCGGCGCATCCCTCAAGCTGTCGGATGCTGGGCGCTACCAGTCCGAAACGCTGGTCACGCAGACCATCACGTTCACGGCCCGCGCCCGTAACCGCATTTCCTGACCCCCAGCCGGAAAACGCCGACATGACGGAAAAAACCGTAAAGACCCCTGATGGCCGCGCCCTGAGCTACCGCGAGCGCGGGCCGGGCGATGTGCTCGCCCTGCTTGAGTTCGGGCCGGATGCGCCCTCGACCGCGTGGCTGGAATACGCGCTCATGGTCAGTTCGGTCGAGGCGATCGACGGCGTGCCCGTCATCCGCCCGCAAACGCGCGTGCAGCTTGAACAGCTTGCCAACCAGATCGGCAATAACGGCATCGAGGCGCTCAGCATGGCCCTGTTTGGCCCCGATGCGCAGGCCACGCCTGATGCAGAGGCCCAAGCCGCAAAAAACTGAGCCGGCACCCCGTGCTGATCGAAGTGGCGGCGCTGGTCGGGCACGGGGTGCCGTGGGATGTGGCCATGTCCATGCCGCGCGTGCGGCGCATGGCTTTTCTTGTCGCCTTCGGGGAGCTTGCCGGTGGTCGCTATGACTGGGGCACGCAACAATGGGAGTATCCTGATGGCTGAATCCTGTCAGGCCACGACACGGCTGGTCATGCGGCTTCAGGCCGCGCGGCCCGGAGGCCTGTCTGCTGCGGTGGCACGCCTGCCGGGGCGGGGCGGGCACTTGGCAGGTGCCATCGCAAGGCTGGCTGCGGCGATGGGGCGCATGGGGCAGGCCATGACAGGGCCTGTCATGGCTGCCCGCTTTCGCCTGCCTGAACGCAGCCATAAGACCATCGCCCAGCATTTGCCAACCGAGCCGGGCAGGGCGCGTGACGCACGGGCAATACCGTCACATCAACCCGCCAGCCGCCGTGCCAGGGGCTGGCCCGGCCATGGTGACGAATACCGGCGCGGGGCAGGGCCAGCAGCCGTGAACAACCCTGCGCCCACCCCGGACAGGAACGGGCGGGATGGAAAAGGGCTTGCGCCCATGCCCTATGGCGCACGCATGATTGCACCCCTGGCGCACCTGCCAATGCCCTTGGCATCCAACGCCCGCCGGATACCGGCTGCTGCCCCCACCGGGGCTACGCAGCGGGGCAGCCCCCTAAGCCGCGCCATGCCTGCACCGTCCCGGCCCGGGCCTGCCCCCATGGCTGTTGCGGGGCGGGACCACACCGTGTCCATCCCTCCCATGGCGGGCTGGCAGGCCGTACCACACAGGCCGCGCTTGCTGAACGACAGGCCGAACAACAGTCATGGGGTGCGGCGCGGGGTACTGCCTGCCAGCATGCCTGGCACGAGGAATGTCCTCCCGCCACATGCGCAACCCCGCAGGCAGGCGCGGCCGCCCTTCATCAGTCCTGCGCCCATGCTCCGTTCCCCCACGCCCGGCAGGACGGATCAGGCCATGTCTGCCGCGCCCATCATACAGGTCACCATTCCCGTGACACTGGACCAGCATAATGTGGGGCAGGCTGTCGCCCGCATGGAAACCGGCCGCGCCCTTCTTGAACATCGCGCCACCGGCACCGCGCCCGATGGCATGCAGCATGTGCAGCTACCCGGTCGCTCCGTGGGTATCTGAACACGGAACGCAAACGCTCCGCGCCGCATGCCTTCCCGTGCGCCCGGTGTCCGTCCTGAGTGGAAAAAGACATGACCCTGACCCTTATGAACACCGAGACCGCCATTGGCGCGATCGGGCGGCTATGGGCTTCGGCCTCTGTCACGATCGGCAGCCTGACCCTGACGGGCATGGAGGTGCCCCGGCTCATCCGTGATGGGGGCACCCAGCAGGTGGCCGTGCACCGCCTGCCCGGTGGTGGCAGGGTGATCGATGCCGTAGGCAACGACCCCGACCGCCTGGAACTGACCGGCACGTTTGTCGGCCCCACCGCCATTGAACGCGCGCGCGTGCTCAAGCAGATGCGGATTGCGGGCGTGCCGGTGCCGTTCAGCGGGGCGGGGCTGTCGCTTATGGTCCGCATCGTACAATATTCCTATGATTACGCGCAGAAAGGCGTGGTCATTCCCTATCGGCTGGTGCTTGAACAGCCGCCCCAGCTTGCGGCTTCCACGAATGTGGTGTCCGGCCTTTCGGCGCTGGTGGGGGCTGATACGGGTTCCGCCCTGTCCGGCCTTACGGATGCGCTGGCAGATGTCTCGACCATTGCAGGCAACATGACCGGCCAGCTTGGCACCATCATCGGGCAGGTTACACCCATTGCCGACATGGCGGGGGCCGGTGGCGTCCTGTCCGGGGTGGAGGACAATCTGGACATGGTGGGCGGCCTGTCTGGCGCAGGGGTCAACCTGGCCTCGGTGCCCGATAGCGCTGCCAGCGTGGTGTCCGGGCTTGCTGCATCCGGCACGGGGCTGACCGGTGTCATTGGCCAGACCGGGGCCAATATGGAAGGGATTGCGCCCGATAATGCCGTCAGCCTCTCGGCCCTGACCCAGAACGCACAGTTGCACAGCGCCACCGTCAACAGTGCGGGTCTGGTCAACCGCGCCTATGCCAACACGCTGCTGGCCACAGGCGGCGTGCAGGATGGCCCGATTGCCAATAACTGAGCAGGAGGTAACAGACTCATGGCGCTCACCATAAAGGTTACGGCGGCGGATGGCACGCTGTACCATGTTGCAGCCCGGCAGCTGAATGATGCCACTGCGTGGTGGCGGATCGCGCAGCTCAACGGCATGACCGACCCCGACCTGTCTACTTTCACCACGCCCGTCACACTTGTGCTGCCTGCCATTGATACCGCGCTCAATAGTGGCGTGCCGGGGGTTGCGGCATGAGCGGCAGTCTTTCGCTCACCACTGCCGGGCAGACCATCTGGCGCGCGCCGCGCGCGCGGCTGCTGGTCAACGGCACCGAACGGACGGAAACCGGGATCGAACAGTTCACCCTGACCCGCACCCGCTACAGCCGGGCCGACACGCTTGAAATGACACTGGCGCTGGATCGCGCCGCCATGCCCGGCACCGGGTTGTGGTTTGACCTCCCAGCGCCTTCCGATGGCAGCGCCATGAGCGAACTGGGCATAACGCTGCAGATGCGTGACGCGGGCGATGAGGGTGCGCAATGGACCACCGTATTTACAGGTATCATTGACCATGTTGCGCTCAGCCCGGCGCAGACAGCGGTTACAATCGCCTGCCGCGACTATCTGGCCAGGCTTCTGGACATGCGCATCTGCGCCGGCTGGATGAACATGACCGGGGCGGAAGTGGTCGCGGCCATGGCCAGGGCAGCAGGGCTTACGCCACAGGTCAGCATGCCACAGGCCATGACGGGCCAGTTCTGGCAGGTGGAGCACAAACGGGGCAGCGCTGCCAGCCACAGCCGGTTCCAGACGGCATTTGACCTGGCCAGTACGCTGGCCACCGGGGCTGGCTGTGACCTGTACACGCAGGACACCACGCTTGTCTGCGCGCCCTATCCAACGCCCACACAGGCCAATACCCATCAGCTCGATTATGCCGATAACGGGCCGGAGCAACCCATCATGGCGGGGGCTTACGGCCTGAATTTCAGCCGCGATTACCAGATCGGCCGGGGCATCATCGTGCATGTCATGGCATGGGACAGCCGACAGCGCACAAAGGTGGATTACTACTGGTCAGCGGCAGGCGGCTCCACCACACCACCTGCGCAGGCGGGCACGTTGCACAGCTTCAGCCTGCCAGGCGCGCGGCTGGATACGGCCAGGCAGATGGCACAATGCAAATATGGGCAGATCATGGCCCATGCCCGCACCATTACCGGCACCCTGCCGGGGCGTATCACGCTCCAGCCGCGTGACTTCATGCAGCTGAGCGATACCGGCACGACATGGGACGGTACGCTGGACGTGGATGCCGTGATCAGCCGTTTTTCATGGAATGGCGGCTTTTCGCAGCAGGTCACGCTGCGTAGCCGCAGCATGACAGGAGATGAAACCGATGACTGATACCCGCATGGTCGCCGCAGGCCTGGCGCACGCGCAGGCCCAGCCCGGCTTCGGGCTGGTCAGCGCGGTGGACCCGGTCAATCACGCCGTAAAGGTCATGCTCCAGCCCGCCGGGGTGGAGAGTGGCTGGGTGCCCTGTGGCGCGCTACAGGCAGGCAGCCTGCGTATTGCCTGCCTGCCCGATATTGGTACGCATGTCGTGACCCTGCCGGTCGAGGGCGATGCCGAACACATGGTCATGGCCTGCCCGGTGTTTGACGCCGTGCTCATGCCGCCCGCATCGCCCGCCACGGGCAAACCGGCCCAGCCCGGCGAGATGCTGATCGTGGCAGGCTGCCCGACACCGCCCGTCAATGGCGCGACGGCGCAGGGCGACGCCACGCAGAACGCGCCGTGGTGGCACATTACCAAGGACACGATCTACAGCGGGGCAGGGCAGGCCACCGAGACACTGACCGCCACCGGCAAGGCGTGGAAGGTGGGCATCGTAGGCATGACGCTCGACGCCAACGGCCTGAGCGTAACCGGTGGCCCCATCACGACTGACAAGGACATGACCGCGCAGGGCACGGTCACCGGCAAGACGGACGTGCTCGCGGCGGGCATCTCGGGCAAGGGCCATACCCATAGCGGCGTGCAGCCGGGCAGCGGGTCGACGGGGGCACCGCAATGAGCGCGCTTTCCCACACCATGGGCGGCGACCTCGACCTGTCAGGCACCGGCAGCGTGGCCGTGGTGAGCAGTGCCGACCAGACAAGGCAGGCGCTCCTGCGCAGGCTATGCACCAATGCAGGCGCCTATATCTGGCAGCCCGATTACGGGGCTGGCCTGCCAGTAAGCGTGGGCAGCGTGATGGATGAGGCAGCCGTGCGCGCCCTGGTGCTTGAGCAGATGCAGGCGGAAGGCGGTGTGGACCAGACCCAGCCAATCACGGTCACGATCAGCAACCCGAGGGTAGGGGCCTATCTGCTGGCCATTGCCTACACCGATGCCGATACCGGCACGGTGCAGGAACTGACACTGAGCACATGACGGGCGCCCCGCGGGGCGCCTTTTTTATTGGAGGTCCGTCTTGGCCCTAACCTTCCAGTCTTTCAGGACGACGCTGGGCAACATGGTGGCGAGCGCGCAGGGTGCCTGCCCCTCGCTGCTCGACCTCAATGTCGGCTCCCCCGGCCGCGCCATGCTCGAGGCCGTGGCGGGGCTGGGGCTGTGGTTCCAGTTCATTGCACTCCAGATCCTCTCGCGCACGCGGCTGGCCACATCCATCGGCACGGACGCGGATAGCTTCGTGCAGGATTTTGGCCTCACCCGCCTGCCGGGCACGGCGGCGACCGGCACCGTCACCCTGACCTCGTTCTCGCCCGCCAGCCAGTCGGCCACGGTGGCGGTCGGCTCAACGGTGCGCACGGCGTCCAGCCTCGTGTTCACCGTGGTGCAGGACGAGACGAACGCTGCCTGGTCCACCGCTGCCGGGGCTTACGTCAGGCCCGCGGGCACGGCATCGATCACGGTGCCGGTGCAATGCGCCTCGACGGGTGCTACCGGCAATGTCGCGGCGGGTGCCATCTGCCTGCTGGGCACGGCCATATCGGGCATCGATGCGGTCACCAATACCGCAGCCCTGACCAATGGCAGCGATGGCGAGACGGATGCGGCCCTGCGCACGCGGTTCGTCTCCTACATCAACAGCCGATCCAAGGCGACGGTCTCGGCCATCGAGAACGCGGTGACCGATGTTTCCGCCGACCTGATCTACCAGGTGCTCGAGAACGTGGACACGTCCGGCGCGACCTTGCCCGGCAACGTGGTGGTGTTTGTCGATGACGGCTCGGGCGATGTGTCTGACAGCGTGATCGATGCGGTCTATGCGGCGGTTGATGACGTGCGGCCTGCCGCCGTGTCCATTCAGGTGGTGCGGCCCAACGTGGTCAGGCCAGCCGTGACCATGACAGTAGCCGTGAGCAATACCGGCGACCTCACCACCGTGCAGGCCACGATCAGCACCAATATCGCAACCTATCTCAACAGCCTCGCCATCGGGGCCTCGGCCAGCTACTCGCGCCTGATCCAGATCGCCTATGCCGCCAGCACGTCTGTCACCAACGTGACGGACGTGACGCTTGCAGGCAGCACGATGGACCTGCCCGCAACCACCGGCACAGCCTATCGGGCAGGGACGGTGAGCTTTGGCTGATGTGACACAGAACGGCTTCGCGCTGCGCGTGCGCGCGCTGCTGCCGACCGGCTGGTTCCCGGCCGCACCCGGCACGGGCGAGACAGAGCAGGCCCCGGTGCTCAACGCCCTGCTGCAGGGCTTTGGCAGCGTGTTTGCATGGATATGGGGCCTGCTGGACAGCACCAATGACCAGACCCGTCTGGCCACCATGACTGGCGCGTTCCTCGACATGTTCGCCGCCGACTTCTTCGGCACGACGCTGACCCGCGCCACGGGCGAGAGCGACGACGCCTACCGCACCCGCATCAAGGAGGCCCTGTTCCCTTCGCTCGGCACCCGGCCTGACGTGGTGAACGTGATTGCCGATGAAGTCGGCACCGCAGGCCGCGTGATCGAGCCGCGCAATGCGACCGACTGCAAGGGGCTGGGCACGCTTTCCAGCCCGGCCACCGGCGGTGGCTACGGCTATGGTGTGGCCGTCCTGCGCTATGGCTCGCGCGGCGTGCCGTTCCAGCTTTTTGCCCAGTTGCCGACCGGCGACACCAACCCGCCTGCAACCCAGACCCTGACCCGCATCGCCAATGTCATGCCCGCAGGCACGATTGCATGGGTGCAGGACGTGGAGACCCTTGACTGATGGACAGACAGATCGTCTACCCCGCGCAGATACCGCTCGACAGCGACCTGCTCAACGCCCAGCGCAATGCCTTCGTGGGCCTCGGCCACCTGGCAGGCATGGCTTATGGCGACAATACCGTGGCCGCTGGCGGCTTTGCCTGCACGCCGGGTACCGGGCTTGCCGTGACCATTGCGCCCGGCTCGCTGCTGACTGCGGGCGTTGTGGACGGCACAGCCTATGGCACGCTGGCCGCCAATGGCAGCGTGCTGGTGCGCCAGTATATCAGCCGTGATCCGGTCACACTTGCCGTGCCGGGGGCAGGGGCCACATACACGGTCTATGTCACACCCGCCACGGTCGATGCCGATGCCACCGTGCTGCCCTTCTACAACGCGGCCGACCCGTCCGTGACCTATGCCGGGGCTGATAACAGCGGCAAGGCAGCACCCACCGTGCGGCAGGACGTGGCGCAGCTTGGCATCGCGGCCACCGTGCCGGATGGGGCCTGTCCGCTCTGGACCATCACGGTGCCAGCCGCAGCCACGGCCATGACGGCGGACATGATTGCGCAGGCAGATGGCGCGCCGTTTTACCAGACCATTCCCGAACTCCAGGCCTCGAAGATATCGAAGGCAGGCGACGGCATGACCGGGCCGCTGACCGTGCTCAATGCTGCGGCGGCGCAGAACCCGGTCGCTCTGGGCCAGCTTGCCGGGCTGACACCGGGGCGGCTTCTGAACACGCAGGTGTTCGACACTGCGGGCACCTACTCTTACACGCCCACGTCCGGCACGACCCGTATCGAGGTTGATATTCAGGGTGGCGGTGGATCCGGGGGTTACACATACGGCACCGGCTCTGCATACGTTTCATGCTCAACCGCTGGGGGGGCGGGGAGCTTCTGCCACGCAGCATATGCCCTGAGCGACATACAGGACGCTATCGCGGCAGGCATCAACATTACTGTTGGCGCGGCGGGCGCCGTCTCGCCCCTGAATGAGTCGGGCGGTAATGGGGGAGCATCCTCATTCGGTAGCCTCGCAACGGCTCCGGGCGGATACGGTGGGAAATATGGCGTTGTGGCGAATGAGAATGCCTATTTCCAGTTCGCACTGGGCACGCCCGGCGATGCGCCGACCGGGACGGGAATTATATTTTCCGTGCGTGGCGGCCCTGCGGACATGCAGTTCGACTTGGGCGGCGGCATCATGAGCGGACAGGGCGGCAGTAGCCTGTTCGGAACGGGCGGCGGTCCCATTTCGGCTGGGGGTGCCTATGGCGTAGCCAATGTCACAGCCAAAAATGGCAATGGCCCCGGCGCGGGCGGTTCTGGATTGCCCGCAGGGGCTAGCGCAACGGGCGGTCCGGGCGGTCTGGGCGTGGATGGTATTGTCATAATCAGGGAATATGCATGATGGCGCAGAAAACCTACGCATGGATCAACGCGCGGGGAACGGTTGGCCAGGTCATCACGACCGATGCGGACCTCTCCACCCTCTACGCGCCTGATTTTGTCGCGGCCTGCGTGGATGTTACGGCAGTCACCCCGCAGCCTGCCGATCACTGGACCGCCACGAAATCAGCGGCAGGCGTGTGGTCGTTTGCAGCCCCGGTTGCGGCAACGGTTTCCCTTGCCCAGCAGGCGACAGCGGCGCAATCGTGGATCAGCCAGCAGGCCAGTCTCGCCGCCGCGATGGGTGAAACCTTCACGGCTGATATGAAGGCCTACGTACTGGCCATCGCTGCCATCGCCAACGGCACCGACACCACCAGCACCGCACTCCCTGCGCAGCCCACGGATGTGATGACGGCCAGCACGGCCACCACCACGACCTGACCCGCCCGCACAGCCCGCGCCTGCCACGCCGCCCATCCGGGCGGTTTTTTTATGAGAAAATGAATGAGTGAAACAGCACCCCTGACGCAAGGCGGCCCGGTGGCACCGATGCGCTGCGCCACGATCGAGGACCTGGCCCGCGTGCGCGAGCGGCTGGCCAAGGTCGAGGGCGGCCACGACAACCTGCGCGACGGGCTGAATACCCTGTCTGTCCAGTTCTCTGACCTGCGGCGCGACCTGACAAAATCAATGGCCGATACCGGCGCCCAGACCCGGCGCGAGATCATGGAGCGCGTGGACGACATGACCGACACGGCCACCGAGCGCAATAACGAGATATCGGGCAGGCTGGCCCGCATCGAGGGCGGCCTGAAACTGACCTCGTGGGTGACCATGACCTTCATCGTGCTGGCCACCGGCCTGCTGGGCTGGGGGCAGATTGGCGATGCCGCATGGTCGTTCTGCAAGCGCGCGTTCGGGTATGGGTCGTGATGGCTGCGCCGCCCGGCCTGCTGGCCGACCTCAAGGCCCGTGTCATTGCGCCCACGCTCGCTTTCATCGGCCTCGGAGGACAGGCGGCGGTCAACCTGCTGGCGGGCATCGCGCTGGCTGAAACGGGTTGCCGCGTGCTGGTGCAGGAAGGCGGCGGCCCGGCGCTGGGGCTGTGGCAGATGGAGCCGTTTACGCATGACGATATCTGGGCCACCTTCCTGCCAGCACCACGCCTGTCGTCCATCCGCGCCCGGCTGCTCGCCCTGCAGGCCGGGTGGCCCGTGGGGTCGGACCGCGCCACGCAACTGGTGGGCAACCTGCCCTATGCCTGCGCCATGGCCCGGCTGAAATGCTACCGCGCGCCCGATCCGCTGCCCGGCGCCGATGACGCGGCGGGGCAATGCCGGTTCTGGAAAACCAATTACAACACCGCGCTGGGGGCAGGGGACGTGGACCCGCAACACGTCGCCCTGTTCGCGCAAGCCATCGAGGCATGACATGAACACCACCGCAAAACTCGGCGGCCTCGGGGCCGTCATCGCACTCCTGCTGACCGAAGTGCCGGAGCAATACGCGCTGTATGCCGCGATCTTCGTGTTCGCATGCAGTGCCGCCACCGCCATCATCCCGCCGCCGCACGCAGGCAGCCGTTGGGCCTTGGCCTACCAGCTCATGACCACCATCGGGCTGAACATCGGCTGGGCGGAAAACCACTTCAAGCCGGGGCAGTCTGGCGTGCGGGTGCCGCTGGCTGACAAGCCTGCTGCGAAGCAGGCCGTGACGGCTGCTGGTATTCCGGTCCTGAATCGGAAAGGCCAGCCCGAAACACTGAAAAAACAGGGGGTGCAGCTCCGGCGCTAGGTGGATGGCCGATGTGAGCCGAAGCTGCAATCCCTATTCTGCCCTTCATTGCGGCAAAAATAAGTCACATATGTCCCGCCGCCAGGGCGGTTTTTTTACAGGAACAGGCGCATGAATCTTATGCTCTCCCGCCGATGCGTGCTGCGCATGGGGGCCGCAACGCTAATGGGCGGCATGCTCCCCGGTTGCACACTCACCCGCGCGGGCAAGGTCACCACCATTACCCTGAACGTGGCTGAAGTAACGGATTACGGCAATGCCCTCGTGTCCTTCGCCAATACCGCCATCAGTCTTTCATGTGTCGCGGCAGCCATGGGCCCTGCAAACGTGGCGCTGGCCAATACGGTTATTGCAGCACTGAAGGAAGCGCTCGATGCGTTCAGGACGGCCGCCGGGTCGAGTACGTCGGTCAGTTATGACAATACCAGCGTCCGCACGGCGTTTGACAGTATTGTAGCCGATATCGAGCAGATCAATACGCTGGTTATCGCAGTCATTACCGGCATGGCATCCGACCTGTCGAGCACTGTGGTCTCGGAGGCGAAAACAGCAGCGAATGCCGCGTCAACGCTCATTTCGCTGCTCAAGGCCATGGTGGACATGACGACACGGCGCCTGGCGGTCGGCACGACCCTGTCTGCGCAGGCAGCAATCGGGCGGATTACGGTTTTCGTGGCAACGCATGGTGCATGAATGGTCATGAGCAGGTGAAGCAATATGGAAAATGCCGCAACAATCTTTCCTTTCCTTTGTGGCATTGTGGTGGGCAATGCCGTCAGCCTGCTGGCTGGGGGAATTTTTATGCAACGTCACTGGCGGCGGCAGCGGATGATGCGCGAACGCCTTGGGCCGCCGGTGGCCTGATAAAAGTCGGTCGGACACTTCACAAAACGTCGCTTTAGAGACTGTTTGAAAACAACTCATTGATAAAAAATGATAAAAATTTTTGGGTGCCGCCTTTTTTAAAAAGGCGGTGTTCTTCGAAGCTTTTTGAAAAAAGCTTCACCAAAAACTTCCTTATGATTTCTGGATGTTTGCTGGGCTAACTTTTCAAACAGTCTCTTAGTTCAAAAAGGCGACATCCGCCAACTTTTGTTCTTGATCACTTTTTGGGTGACGAGCGTGCAGGCAACCTGATTTCACTTGCCAGCACGCCCGCAACAATACAGCAGGCGCCCAGCACCGATGTGGCTGGCAGCGGGTCACCGGCCATGCGTCCGACAATCCCGCCCCATACGGGCTCACCCGCGTAGATGATGGTGGCCCGTGTGGGCGAGACGGCTTTCTGCGCCCAGTTCATGGCCAGTTGCACAAGCATGCTGCCTGCGCCAAGGCCCACGCCTCCGGCAACCCATATCCATGAAAATGCGGGCAGGCGCTCGCCCGTGACCGGCATGGCCAGCAGGGCAAGGAGTCCGGCCACCAGCAACTGCACCACGGTGATGCGCCTGCTGTCTCCCAACAGTGCACAACGACTGATCAGCATGATCTCGGCTGCCGCCGATACGGCACACAGCACGGTGGCGCATTCACCCCGGCCAAACCCACCCTGCGTGGCACCCGTACCTGCCAGCAGTACCAGGCCACCAAAAGCCATCCCGATGCCTACCCAGTTCATGATGCGTGGCGGCCTGCGCAGCACGATCCATTGCAGAAGAGGCACGATCGGCACGTAAAGCGCGGTCAGAAAAGCGGAACGGCTGCTGCTGATGGTTTGCAGCCCATAGGTCTGCAGGGTGTAACAGCCCCATATTGCAACACCAATCGCCATGCCCGCGCCCATCTCGGCCAGGGTGATCCGCCGCAGGGCGCGGTGGAAAACTGCGCAGCCGATCAGCCCTGCTGTCATGAAGCGCAGCCCAACGAAGAACAGGGGGCCGCAATGTCGTAGCGTGACATGCACGATCAGGAACGTGCCACCCCAGAACAGTGTTACGGCCATCAGGGCCAGTTCCTGCCGTGAGGGAAGGTTCAAGATCGTCATGCACACGCCCGCCATTGTTTCATTCCGATCCGCACTTCTTCCTCCAGATAACCAGAAATAAAGCAGAGCTTACCCTGCGCGAAGGCACGCAACCCGGCCTTCTTCCGTGCTGTTTTAACATCCATGCGCATGGTTTGAAGCAGGGGAGGGCGGTCTTGTCACTTTTTGCCAATATGTCATCGGGGGAAGGCTGGCTCCAGCTTGGTGAACTCGTGCTTGCTTTCGTCCTGTCGGCGCTGGTGGGGATGGAGCGGGAGTTCAGGCAGAAAAGTGCTGGCCTGCGCACTTACACGCTGGTCGGGGTGGCATCCGCGCTGTTCATGCTGGTGTCAAAATACGGGTTCAACAACATTCTTGATGCGGGGCGTGTCGTGCTGGACCCCTCACGCATCGCGGCACAGGTGGTATCGGGCATCGGGTTCATTGGCGGTGGCGTCATCTTCATGCGGCGTGATATCGTGCGGGGGTTGACCACGGCGGCGTCAGTCTGGCTGACTGCGGCACTGGGCATGGCCTGCGGGGCGGGGCTGATTACGCTGGCGGTGGCGACAACCATCGGTCATTTCATCATCATGCTCGGCTTTCCGCGCATCAGCCATTTTATTCCACGCGATCATGCCGCCCGTTCGGTGGGGCTGTTCGTGTCCTACCCCGATGGGCGGGGACTGCTGCGCGTGATCCTGATCCGCTGCACCAGGCTGCGTTTCACCATTACCCGCGTAAAGCTGGAACAGCCGGACAGATCCCTGCAGGACCCCGATGCCCTGCAGGACCTGCGTGACCGGCAGCACGATGCGGAAATGCCGATGCCCAATGAAAGGCCGGGCCATGGCACGGTCACGCTGTTCATCAAGGTGCGCGGCAGGCGGCCCGTCTCGCACCTTGTTGCTGCATTATCGGACATTGACGGCATTATCAGCGTGGAAACCGATGAAGGCGATCATGATCCCGAATAGGCAGCCTGACCAGGCTGCTCAGACCGGTAGTTGCACGCGCCCCTGTGCATCACGGGTTACGGCGGTCGTGGCTACAACAGCGCCAACAGGCAGGGTGGCATAGAGATGCGGAAAAAGCTGCCCCCCGCGTGATGGCTCCCAGCGCACTGCCGCCGGGTCGAGCAGGCTCAGATCGATCGCAAGCAGCACAAGGCCGCTCTGGCCTGCAAAATGCTTTTCAAGCGTGCCATGCACCTGCGGTCCTGTGGAGAAATGGATGAAACCATCAGCCACATCAGCAGGCGAGCCTTTGAACAGGCCCGCGCGGGCGAATGCTTCATGCTCGGGGGCGGTCAGGATTTTATAGACGATATGCTCTGTCATCACATTCTGGTCCGGTCAGGGGAGGGCGAAGCATAGGGCAGCGCGCCGCCAGTGGAAACATGCTGGCCGCCATAATGCCTGCCCGCACGCAACGCGAGAAGGGCCACCCCGGCCAGCCCCGCGCTCCAGGCCAGAACCGCGTAGGGGCCCGCACCGGACAGAACCACCCCGCCACACAGCGCGCCCGCGCCGATGCCGCTATTAAAGCCCGTGACACAGAACGAACAGGCGGCCTCGCGCTGATGGGGCGCCAGTTCAATGGCATAGCTTTGCGGGCCAAGATTGATCAGGGCGGCAATGATGCCCCATGCCGCCATGTCCACCCATGCCAGCCATGATGCCCAGCCTGAGGCGACCAGCAGCACATGGCTGGACATCAGGGCGACCATGGCCATGCCAATCGTGCGCCCCGCCGACCAGGGCAGGTGGCCGCCCAGCCAGTTGCCCCCGATCCCCACCACGCCATAGATCAGCAGCAATAGTGGTATAAGCCGCTCTGGCGCATGTGGTATGGCTGACAGAAGCGGAATGATATAGGTATAGGCCGTGAAATGGGCACTGACCACAAGCGTGGTCAGCACGGCGATGTAACGCAGCACCGGCTGGCGCAGCAGGGCTGGAAGATCAAGATGCCTGCGCTGCGAGGGCAGGGGCGGCAGCAATGCCAGAACACCCCCCATGACGGCCAGCGCCGCAATGCCGCACGCCATGAATGCCGCCCGCCAGCCCAGCCACTGCCCGATGGCCGCAGCCATGGGAATGCCGCCCGCAAACCCCACCGCAACCCCTGTAAAGGCCCATGCCGTGGCACGCGCCACCGGCATATGCGGCGCGAGGCGGACGGCAACGCCCGCTATGGTCGACCAGAAAATGCCATGACCGAGTGCAAGTGCAACCCGCATCGCCGCCATGAGCGCGTAATTCGTGACAAAGGCGCAGGCGATATCCATCACCCCCGCCAGCCCCAGCAGTGCCGCCATGAGCATGCGCCGGTCCAGCCCCGAGGTTAGCAACGTGAGCGGGATGGCCGTCAGCGCCACCAGCCAGGCATAGCCCGTGACCAGCAGCCCGATGCGACCGGGCGAGACATGCAGGCCGGCCGCCATGTCCGTCAGCAGCCCTATTGGCAGCACCTCGGTCACCAGCCAGACAAACGCCCCCATCGAGAGCATGATGATACGCATCATAAACGCATTTACCCCCGGCACGCCGCCTGCGCGCAGGCACAGCGGAACCGGGCCGCTTTAATGCCATATCCGCAGGACGAAAAGGGGAGAATGCGCATAATTACGGGCAGGATGCAAAATCGGTCTGGTCATCGCGGTGCCAAGGGAGCACCGTGGGATCAATCAACCACCAGTGCGTATGAATAGTATGGAAAGGTTCGCATGATGACGCCGCTCCCTGGTAATGACACGGGGCCCGCCGTACTGCATTTTCCGCGCCGGGCCATTCTGCCGGCAGGGGAAGCATCGGATTACCTGGGTATCCGCCCCCGCCACCTGCGCGCCATGCGCCTGCTACGCTGCGGGCCAAAAACCATCACCATCAACCGCGAGACGCTCTATACCGAAGAAGACCTGCGCAACTTTCGCCAGGGATTGCTCAATATGGTGGGCGTTACAGAAAACGGCGGGCTTTACCGCGAGCTCAAGCCAGGGGAACGGACCACCGCAACTGAGGGCGATCCGCTGATCGTGCTCCTGTCGCGACATATCATCCGCCGCAAGGCCACGCTGGTGGGCCTGTGGAGCATGATGGCGATGGGCATCGGCATTGATCTGATCCTATTCTGAACAGACCGGAGCGCCAGCAGCAGATGCCCGCGCGTACGGAGCCAGCATATCGGGAATAAAAAAAGGGGGCTCCATCCGGAGCCCCCTTTTTTGACACATGGTGTCAGGCGCGCAGATTACTGCTGGCCGTGATCGCCGTGCTCATGGTCGCCATGCTCACCACCGTGTTCGTGGTCACCATGCTCACCACCGCGCTCATCGCCACCGTGGTCACGGTCGCCATGCTCGCCACCCTGGCCGTTCTGGTCATGACCGCCGCGATGACCGCCGTGATGGCCACGGTGCTCGCCATGGTGCTGCTCGTTGTTGTCATCCGCATGAGCAGCGACGGGCAGGGCCAGGCCGAGGGCCGCAGCAAAAAGCAGTGCTTTTTTCATGTAATTTATTCCTTCCTAACGAACTGATTTTTGCAAATCAGATATTGCCTTATAAAATAACGGCCCGATGATATAAAGGGCATAGCGCTATTTCATTTGTAACCGAATGCATCACTTATATCGCTGAAGGTCAATACCTGAATTTTGCGTGAGGCTGCCATGCATGTCAGGCATCATCATACAGGAAGCCTTCATCGGATACCGTCTGCACACCATCGTGCGGGCGGGCATAGCCGCGCCTGCTTCGCCAGGCGCGCAACAGGGCTTCACGCCATTCTTCATGCGGCTCTTTACGGGGTTTGGGGGTGGAATCGGACTGTATGTTCATGATCCGGAAACCTCTGAAAAAGCCCGCCAAAGCGCAGGCAGGGATGCTTAACAAATATGGAACATCATAAGTGTGACGATTGTATGAATCCTGTTTTGCAAGGCCGCGGCTTTTTTTCCTCATGCACGTGGTTCAGATCAATCTGCTGATGGTATTATTAGGAATCTATTCTTTTGCGCATCAGGGATCAGGTCTGCTACGTGGCAATAATCATGTAATGCCGGAAAACTGCCAGGACCGGGCGAATCACGATGGTCATGCCGCCATATGGCCTGAGCGGCGCGCATCCTTCTGGCCCTGCCGGAGCATCCATGGTCTTGTAAGATTCACAAAACGCCGGGGGGCATGAGCGTGCCCGCCCGCATGATAAAGGAAGACCAACCATGCAGATTGATCTGACAGGCCGGACGGCCATTGTAACAGGCTCAACCGGCGGGATCGGCCTGGCCATTGCCAGGGGGCTGGCTGCGAGCGGTGCGCATGTCATCGTCAACGGGCGCCGCCCGGCAGCGGTAGCGGAGGCGATCAAGGCCCTTTCCGCACTGGGCAAGGGCAGCGTGGCGGGCTTTACAGGCGATCTGGGCACGGCGGAAGGCTGTGCCGCGCTGGTGGCGGCCCACCCGCAATGTGATATCCTGATCAACAATCTGGGTATTTTTGAGCCGAAAGATTTTTTTGAAACCCCGGATGCCGACTGGACCCGTTTTTTCGAGGTCAATGTCATGTCTGGCGTGCGGCTTTCACGGGCCTATCTGCCGGGCATGCAGGCGCGTGACTGGGGGCGTGTGGTATTCATTTCATCGGAATCGGCGTTCAACATTCCGGTCGAGATGATCCATTACGGCTTCAGCAAGACCGCGCAGGTCAGCATCGCGCGCGGCCTGGCGGAGCGGATGGCGGGCACCAATGTAACCGTGAATTCCGTGCTGCCAGGGCCGACCCTGTCGGAAGGACTGGCGGAAATGCTCAGGCCCGAGCAGGAAAAAACCGGCAGGACGATGGAGGAAGTGGCGGCGGAATTCGTGATGCAGCATCGTCCGTCCTCCATCATCCGCCGCGCAGCAGGCGTGGATGAGGTGGCGAACATGGTGGTTTACCTGTCCTCGCCGCAGGCATCGGCCACGACGGGGGCGGCCGTGCGCGTTGATGGCGGCGTGCTGAGCACGGTCTGACCTCGCCAACCCTGTGCGCGTGCGTCCCGTGCCGGTCATGGCCGGGGCGTGCCGCGGCCCCTCCATGACCATGCGGATTGCTGGTAGGAAAAAGGGGTCTGTCCATTTCCATGCCGCAGGGATTTTTCATGTCCACCACCGTTCTTTACTCACCAGACGACGTGCGTGCCGCAGGGAGCAACGTGCTCCTGATTGACGTGCGCGACCCCAAGGGTTTCGCGGCAGGCCACATTCCCGGTGCCGTCAACATGCCGGACATCTTTACCTATCTGGCCGAAACCTCGCATGAAGGGCTGCACAAGCTGCAGCAGACCTTTGCCACCCTTTTTGCCGATTACGGGCTGGATGGCACCAGAACCGCCATCGTTTATGAAGATGCCCTGCACACCCGCTACGGTGCATCCTGCCGGGGCTACTGGATCCTGCGTTATCTGGGTTACCCGAAAGTGGGCATTCTTGACGGTGGGCTGAGCACGTGGCGCAGGGAAGGGGGCACACTGACAACCGATGTCACCCGCCCCGCACGCACCGACTTCCCCCTGCGGCCCGATGCCAGCCTCATGGCAACGCAGGCCGACGTGCGGGCGGCGCTGGGTTCTGCCACCATCAAGCTGCTTGATAACCGCGACCGGGTGGAGTGGCTGGCTGAAAGTTCATCGCCCTACGGGGTTGATTTCGCGCCACGCAAGGGCCGTATTCCCGGTGCCGTGTGGATCGAATGGTATGACTTCATGAAGGTGACCGACAACCACGCCGCCTTCCGCACGCCTGATGAAATCCGCGCACTCGCCGCCACGCGCAACCTGCATCCTGATGATGACATCATTATCTACTGCTTCAAGGGTGCACGTGCCGCCAATACCTATGTGGCGCTGGCTTCGGCCGGGTTCAGCAGGCTGCGCATCTACATGGGGTCGTGGAACGAGTGGTCGCGCAACCCGGCGCTGCCGATTGAAGGCGGGCTGCCAAAAGCCGCCGCACCCTATAACGGCGCCTGAGGGAAGAAATAAGCGGACTTTCGCGCCTGTCGTGGCGTGAAAGTCCTCTGCGCGCGGAGCGGCCTTACGATCCTTTTGCCGCTTCTCCCTGCCTGGCATGGCTGGCCATGATGTCCCTGGTCATGGCCTCGACGCGGAAATCTCACAGAAGGGTTGTACATCGGGTTAGATTATGAAAAAGTCTGTTTTGCACAAAAGAAATTT
>NZ_QQBI01000021.1 GCF_004302915.1 Komagataeibacter xylinus
AGGCGCTCGACCGCGCGGATGGCGCGTGGGGTCAGGATCTTGTCCTTCGTGACCAGTGTGCCATCCACATCGGCCAGCACCAGCCTGATCTGGCCTGCCGGTGTTCCGGCTGCGTCGTGGGGCATGTTGCCTCTCCCTTCTGTGCCGCGCGCCTCAGGGGCGGGGCAGGACAAAGTTTTCCATCGCGTAGGCCCAGCCATCATCGGTATTGGGCCGGGTCACGAAACGGGCATGGGCCTTGACGTTATCAAGCGCGTTGCCCATCGCGATGCTGACCCCCGCTTCCTTCAGCATGGGGATGTCGTTGTTCATATCCCCGATGCATGCCGTATCCCGGATATCAATATCCAGCAATTTGGCCAGTTCTTTTGCCGCATAGCCCTTGTTCGCCTGCGGGTGCGTAATATCAAGGTAGATGGCCGAGGACTGGTGTACGCTCGCCTTCCCCCCCAGCATGTTTGCAAGGTCTCGTTCCACGCCCGGCAATGCTGCCGGGTCGCTGGCCACGCCCATGATCTTGCCCACATTGACATAATGACCGGCAAAATCATCCACCCGCACGGGCGTGGTCTGCA
This sequence comes from Komagataeibacter xylinus, assembly GCF_004302915.1. Lineage (GTDB taxonomy): Bacteria > Pseudomonadota > Alphaproteobacteria > Acetobacterales > Acetobacteraceae > Komagataeibacter > Komagataeibacter xylinus_C. Next base: position 576 of record NZ_QQBI01000021.1, read on the forward strand.
CCACTTCGCTCTCATGGGCGACCTGTGGCGTGTCATCACGGCGCACCAGCCAGTCATGGCCGATGAACAGCCACGGCTCGACCCCGTGGTCGATCAGGAATTCAACCGCCCTTTGCGCCACCACCGGCTCAAGCGACAGGCGCTCGCGGATGGTGCCATCAGGCGCGCAGATCAGCCCGCCATTGAGCCCGGCGATGGGCTCGCGAATATCAAGGGCGCGGACGAACTGCATCATGCCGCGTGGGGCGCGGCTGCTGATGAGGCTGAGTTTTATGCCCGCCGCCCGCAGGTCGGCCGCCGCCTTGTGGGCTGCGGGGGTGATGACGCGCTCAGGCGTAATCAGGGTGCCATCAATATCGGACACCACAAGCCTGACGGCATGCGGGCGGGAGACGGGTGCGGTCATGGGCATCATCCAATCTTAAGCCAGTGGCGGTGGTCGCGGGCCAGCAGGGCATCGGCGGCTTCCGGCCCTTCGCTGCCGGCGGCGTAAAAGGCAAGGCTGTGGGCATCCTGCCCCCAGTCCAGCACCGGCTGCACGGCGCGCCAGCCTGCCTCGATATTGTCGGCGCGCTGGAACAGCGTGGCATCGCCGATCATGCAGTCATAGATCAGGGTCTCATAGCCCGTGCTCGGTCCTTCGCTGAACCATTCGGCGTAATCGAACTTCATGCGCACGCCCCCCAGCCTGACCGAGGGGCCGGGAATCTTGGCCGAGAACTGCATGGTCACCCCCTCGGTCGGCTGGATGTGGATGACCATGATATTGGGGGCCAGCTTGTCCACCGGCGTGTCACGGAACAGGGCATAGGGCGCGGACTTGAAGTGGATGGCGATCTCGGTCTTGCGCGCGGCCAGCCGCTTGCCGGTGCGCACGTAAAACGGCACCCCCGCCCAGCGCCAGTTGTCGATGCCGAATTTCATGGCCACATACGTCTCGGTCAGGGAATGGGGGTCAACGCCCGGCTCCTGCCGGTAGCCCGGCACGGCTTTTTTCCCCACCATGCCCGGCGCGTACTGCCCGCGCACCACATCGGCGGGGGCAAGGGGGTGGATGGCGTCGAGCACCTTGGTCTTTTCGTTGCGCACGGCATCGGCATCGAACGAGATGGGCGCTTCCATCGCCGTCATGGCCAGGAGCTGCATGACGTGGTTGGGCACCATGTCGCGCAGGGCGCCGGTGCCTTCATAGAATCTGGCGCGCTGTTCCACGCCCACGGTCTCGGCGGCGGTGATCTGGACGTGGTCGATGTTCTGGCGGTTCCAGAGCGGCTCGAAAAACCCGTTGGAGAAGCGCAGGGCGAGGATGTTCTGCACCGTCTCCTTACCCAGATAATGGTCGATGCGGTAGATCTGCTGCTCCTCGAGCGTGTTGAGCAGCCTTGTATTGAGTGCGATGGCCGATTGCAGGTCGTGGCCGAAGGGTTTTTCCACGATCACGCGGCGGAAGGCGTCCGGGCCTTCACACACCAGCCCCGCCTCGCCCAGCCGGTCCACGATCGGGCCGAAGAAGCGGGCCGCAACGGCAAGGTAGAAGATGCAGTTCTGCCCTGCCGTGACATCGGCTACGGCCTGATAGGTCTGCTCGGATTCAAAGTCGCCCTGCACGTAGCGGATGCGCGGCAGCATCCAGGCCCAGACATCCTCACGCAGCTTGACGGCCTCGGCCCCCCGGCGGGCGGTAAAATCCTCAAGGGCCGTGCGCACGTTCTCGCGCAGCTGCCCGTCGGTCAGGTCCGCGCGATCAACGGCCACGATGCCAAAGCCATCATCAAGCAGCCCGGCGCAGGCCAGGTTGTATATGGCAGGCAGCAGGAGGCGACGGGTCAGGTCGCCACCACCGCCAAAGATGACAAACGACCCCGGCGGACTGCGCCGGGGGGCGGCTTCATGGTGCGTATCGCCAACCTGCGAGACTGCCGAGGCAATAATGTTTTCCATTGTGCTGCTGTCCCTGAACTGTGTTCGCTATAATCCTCCCCCGGCTGTTCCGGTTGCAGTCATTAAGCGCTGTCATTTCATGGGGAACAGCCAGAGCCTGCCCCGATGCCTAGCATCCGGGCAGGCTGTCAGTTACCGGCCAGGCGTCGGGTCAGTTATTCGTACCCTCAATGTGACCGCCAAAGCCGAAACGCATGGCAGAGAGCATCTTCTCGGCAAAGTTGTTGCCGGTACGCGAGCGGAAGCGCGTGAACAGCGAGGCGGTGATGACGGGCACGGGCACCGCCTCCTCGATCGCGGCCTCGATGGTCCAGCGCCCCTCGCCGGAATCGGCCACGTCGCCCTTGTAGTCCGACAGGTCCGGATTGCCCGCCAGCGCGCTGGCCGAAAGGTCGAGCAGCCACGACGAGACCACGCTGCCGCGCCGCCACACCTCGGCAATGTCGGCCATGTTCAGGTCGAAACGCTGGTTCTCGGGCAGGGCATCGGTGTTCTTGGACTTCATCACGTCAAACCCTTCGGCGAAGGCCTGCATGATGCCGTATTCGATGCCGTTATGGACCATCTTCACGAAGTGGCCCGAACCCGCCGGGCCACAATGCAGGTAGCCCTGCTCGGCGCGCGGGTCGAAACCGGGCTTGTCGCGGCCCGGCGTGCGCGCGATGTCGCCAATGCCCGGTGCCAGGGCTGACAGGATGGGGTCGATATGGTCGGTGGCTTCCCTGGTGCCGCCGTACATCATGCAGTAGCCGCGCTCCAGCCCCCACACGCCGCCCGAGGTGCCGACATCAACATAGTCGATGCCCTTCTTGACCAGTTCGGCAGCACGACGGATGTCATCCTTGTAGAAGGAATTGCCGCCATCGATCACGATGTCGCCTTTCCCCATCAGCTTGCCGAGTTCCTGCACCGCCTGCTCGGTCACTTCACCTGCGGGCAGCATGAGCCAGATGATCTTGCGGCCCGTGAGCTTGCCCACCATGTCCGCAAGCCCGGTGGCGGCGGTGGCGCGGCCCCCTTCGGCCTGCGCGCAGACCTTGGCGGTAACGGCAGGATCACGGTCGAAGGCCACCACGTCATGGCCATGGCGGGTCAGGCGGATGGAAATGTTGCCGCCCATCTTGCCAAGGCCAACAATACCGATTTGCATGATCTAACACTCCTGGAAGCGGGATAGGCCTGTAGTCCTATCCCCTCGAGGGCCATTTCCCAATGATCCCCATCAAAAAACCCGCCCCGCCAGGGGCGGGACGGGCATACGGTCGGCTCAGACCGCGTGGGCGATATCAAGCCCGAGTTTTTCAAGCCCTGCCTTCAGGTCGCCATGGATGTGCACCCGCAGCACGCGGCGGCCACGTTCGGCCAGCACCTCCATGTCGCCGCGCGCCTGGGCTTCCTTCACGATGCTGAAGGTATATTTCTCACCCGGCACCGGCAGGTTCACCTCATCATCGCAGGTGATCTGCACGAACACGCCCGTGTCAGGCCCGCCCTTGTAGGCCTGCCCCGTGGAATGCTGGAAACGGGGGCCGAATTCGGCCGCCGTTGCCAGCTTCAGCGCATCACGCAGGCCAAGCCGCGCCTTTTGGATCCATTCACGCGTGAAGGTGTCGCGGTCGATATAGGCCAGCAGGGCCACGTAATCACCGGCCTTTGCGCGTGCGAAATGCGCCTTGAGGATGGCCTCCGCCGTCTTGGCCCCGCCAAGCGCCTGCGCATTCTTCGGGTCGGCATAGAAGGCGAACGGTCCATCCTTGGCGAACGGCTCGTAAGGCGGGAGCTTGCCGGTCTCGTTATAGGCGGTGGTGATCTTCTTGGTCTCGATCTTCGATTCCTCGACATCGGGCTGGTTGAACGGGTTGATCCCGATCACCGCACCGGCCACCGCAGTCGCGAACTCCCAGCGGAAGAACTCCTCAAGCACCTGGCGGCGCTCATGCAGCTCGATGGTCACCACCGGCTCGCCTGCCTCGACCAGGGCCGCGAAGGCGGCATCCTGCCTGGGGCACGGGTCCTCGGCCAGGCGCAGGTAGGTGAACACGCGGTCCTTGCCATACACGCCCGGCTTGCCGATCGTCTCGTCATCGATGGGGATCAGGCCACGCCCGTCCTTGCCGGTCGATTCCGCAATGAGCTGCTCAAGCCACGCACCCATGTCGTAAATGCCGGGCGATGCGATAATGGTCACCTTGTCGCGGCCAAAGTCGCGGGCCGCCACGCCAAGCACCGCACCGAGCACCACGCCGGGGTTCTGCGCGGGAGGCACGGAGGCCGCACATGACTTCTCGCCACGCTGGGCGGATTCGAGCAGCAGTTTCAGCGGCAGGCCTGCCACGGCGGCAGGCACCATGCCGAAATCGGACAGCACGGAGTAGCGGCCCCCGATCTGCTTCTCGCCGTAGAAGATTTTCCAGAAGCCGTCCTTCTTCGCCACGTCTTCCATGTGCGAGCCGGGATCGGTCACGGTGATGAAGTGCGAGCCGACCTTGTCGCCCAGTACCTTTTTCGCCTGATCGAAGAAATAGGCCTTGAGGATGTTGGGCTCCAGCGTGCCGCCGGACTTGGACGAGACGATGAACAGCGTCTTGCTGATATCGATCTTTTTCTCGAAGTCACGCACCTGCTGCGGGTCGGTGCTGTCGAGCACGTAGAGATGCGGGAAGCCCTCATGCTTGCCGAAGGTCTGGGCCAGCACTTCCGGCCCGAGGCTCGAGCCGCCCATGCCCAGCAAGAGCGCATCGCGGAAGCCGCGCGCCTTCACCTCGGCCTGGAAATCCTCGAACTTGGACAGCGCCGCCACCTGGTCATCGGTGATGTCGAGCCATTTCAGCCAGCTTGCCTCGTCCTTGCCGGTCCAGACGGTGGCGTCCTTGTCCCACACGCGGCGCACGGTGCCGTCCTTGCGCCAGGCTTCCAGCTCCGCATCGACCGCCTTTTGCAGGTCGGCAGGCAGCTTGAGCGCGGTGGAGGTGACCTTCTTGCCCAGGAACGCCGCCTGCTTGGCCGCGACCGAGCCGAGCAGGTCGTCAAACGCATCGGCAAAGGAGGCAACGCCTTCATCGACCAGCTTGCGCGTGACACCATCAAGGTCGAGGCCAAGGCTCTTTGCCTCATCGAGCACCCGCAGCGCGCCCGCCACGTCCTGGGTCAGCGTCTCAGCCACCTTGCCGTGCTCACGGAAGGCATCGAAGGTTGCGGGCGGAATGGTGTTGACCGTGTCGGGGCCGATCAGGCCATCGACATACACCACGTCGCTATAGGTCTTGTCCTTGGTGCCGGTGCTCGCCCACAGCAGGCGCTGCGGGTTGGCGCCTGCCTCGGCCAGCTTCTTCCAGCGCGGGCTTGCGGTCACTTCGCGCCAGTATTCATAGGCCGCCTTGGCGTTGGCGATGGCGACCTTGCCGCGCAGGGCCTTGAGTTCGGCGGAATGCTTGTCGCCTGCGGCCACGCGGGCGTCGATTTCCTTGTCGATCTTGACATCGATGCGGCTGACGAAGAAGGACGCGACCGAGGCGATGCCCTTCACGCTCTCACCACGGCCCAGGCGGTCTTCCAGCCCGGTGATGTAGGCTTCGAGCACCTTTTTATACGCATCGATGGAGAAGAGCAGGGTGACGTTGATGCTCAGCCCTTCGGCAATGGCGGCGCGGATGGCGGGAACGCCTTCCTCCGTGCCGGGAATCTTGATCATGAGGTTGCGGGCGCCGACCGCTTTCCACAGGCGCAGCGCCTCGTGCAGCGTGCCCTTGGTGTCGCGTGCAAGGTAGGGCGAGACCTCGAGGCTGACATAACCGTCAAGCCCCTTCGTCTGTTCATAGACGGGGTAGAGCACCTTGGCCGCGGCCCGGATGTCATCAATGGCGAGCAGTTCGTACAGCGCGCCCGCGTCAAGCACATGATGTGCCAGCACATCGCGGATCTGGGCATCGTAATCGGTGCCCTGGCCCATCGCCTTCTGGAAGATGGCGGGGTTGGAGGTCACACCCTTGAGGCCGTCTTCCTCGACCAGCTTCTTCAGGCTGCCATTCTTGGTATAGGAGCGCTGGATGAAGTCCAGCCAGGGGGACTGACCCAGACGCGCCAGTTCCTTTAATGGGTTTTCAGCACCAGATTCACGCGCACTCATTGACTGTGCTTCCTTTATTTTTCAGCAATGCGGCAAACCCGCACGGCCAATACTACTTTGCTCAAAAACACGACAGGCAGGACTGGGTGTCCTGCCTGCCTGCGTGTTCTTTTATTTTCCGGCCTGCCTGCGGGCGGCGGCCACCACGGCATCCACCGTGAAACCAAACTTCACTTCCAGTTCGCCCGCCGGGGCGGAAGCGCCAAAACCGTGCATGACAATCGTCTCGCCCGCAAGGCCGGTGTAACGGTCCCAGCCAAGCTGTGCCGCCTGCTCGACGGCAACACGGGCGGTGATGTCTGGCGGCAGCACGCTGTCGCGGTAGGTCTTGGGCTGTGCCTCGAACAGATCCCATGACGGCATGGACACAAGGCGCACCTTGATGCCCTCCGCCTTCAGCTTTTCTGCCGCCTTGATGATCAGTCCCACTTCGCTGCCTGTCGCCATAAGGATGACATCGGGACGACCATCCGCATCTGCAAGGACATAGGCCCCTTTTGCCAGCCCCGATGCAGGCGCATAGGTCTTGCGGCAGATGGTGGGCAGGTTCTGGCGGCTCAGGGCCAGCACGCTGGGGCGGTCGGTAATACGGACCAGCGTGCGCCAGGCTTCGGCCACTTCATTGGCATCGGCGGGGCGCAGCACCGTAACACCCGGAGTGGCGCGCAGCTGGGCCAGCTGCTCGATGGGCTGGTGGGTCGGCCCATCCTCGCCCACGCCGATCGAGTCATGGGTGAAGATATAGGTCACCGGCAGCTTCATCAGCGCGGAAAGGCGGATGGGCGGCTTCATGTAGTCAGAGAAGATCAGGAAGCCCGAGCAGTAGGCCCGGATGCCATACAGCGCGAGACCGTTGCTGACCGAGCCCATGGCATGCTCGCGCACGCCAAAATGCAGGTTGCGCCCGCCATAGGTGCCCCCCCATTGCGGCGGCTGGAAGTCGCCCGCGCCCTCGAACGTCAGGTGCGTCTTGGTGGAAGGCGAAAGGTCCGCCGAGCCGCCGATCAACCACGGGTAGTTCTTGGCAATGGTGTTGAGCACCTTGCCCGAGCTTGCGCGCGAGGCAACGCCCTTGGCATCCACGTCAAAGACCGGGATGTCCTTGTCCCACCCTTCGGGCAGGGTGCCCGCGAAGATGTGGTCAAGCTGTGCGGCCTCGGTGGGGTATTTGGCGCGGTAGGCGGCAAACAGTTCGTTCCACGCCTTGCTTGCTGCAGCCCCGCGCGTGGCGATGCCTGCGCGGAAATGCTCGGTCACGCCTTCAGGCACATAGAAGCTCTTGTCTTCCGGCCAGCCGTAGAATTTCTTGGTCTCGCGGATTTCCTCAGCACCCAGCGGCGAGCCATGCGCTTCCGCCGTGCCGGCAAGGTGTGGCGCGCCCCAGCCGATGATGGAGTGGACGATGATCAGCGTGGGCCGTGACGTCTCGGCCTTCGCCTCGGCCAGCAGGCGGCGCAGGTCGCCGGTGTCGTTGGCGTCCTTGAGTTCAAGCACGTGCCAGCCATAGGCCTCGAAGCGCTTGTGCACGCTCTCGGTAAAGGCGATGTTGGTCGAGCCCTCGATGGAAATATGATTGCTGTCATAGATCCATGTCAGGTTGCCCAGCCTGAGGTGCCCTGCGATGGAGGCCGCCTCGCTGGCAACGCCTTCCATGTTGTCGCCATCGCCGCACAGCGTATAGACATGGTGGTCAAACAGCGTGAAGCCGGGGCGGTTGTAGCGCTCGGCCAGCCATTTTTCCGCCATGGCCATGCCCACCGAGTTGCCGCAGCCCTGGCCCAGCGGGCCGGTCGTGGTCTCGACACCTGCGGTGTGGTGATATTCCGGGTGGCCGGGAGTGAGCGAGTCAAGCTGGCGGAACTGCTCGAGGTCTTCAAGCGTGAGCGCCGGGCGGTCATTGGTGACCCCGCCGGGGCGCACATCGCGGATACCGGCAAGGTAGATGAGCGAGTAAAGCAGCATCGAGGCATGGCCGACCGAGAGCACGAAGCGGTCGCGGTTGGGCCAGAGCGGTTCGGCCGGGTCATAGTTCAGCACGTCGCGCCACAGCGCGTAGCCCACGGGTGCCAGCGCCATCGGCGTGCCGGGGTGGCCGGAATTCGCTTTCTGCACCGCGTCCATGGATAGCGTGCGAATCGTGTTGATGCACAGCGTATCGATATTGGTGGGCATGCCGCCACCTCCTTCAGGAGCCATGAGGGGGGATGTGTACAAGGAACGCATGAGGGACCGGCCTCCTTACAGCCATGGTTGTTGTTCCGACCAAACCGGGCCGCGTGCCGGAAGCCGACAACCCTTCTTGTTATTCTTTCCGCGCTACCCGCACCCGCCCGCCCCGCATGCACGCGCGCAGCGGGAAGGCGCAGGGATAAAGGCTTTTCACGGCGCGTACCTTCTCACGACCTTCGGGACGGAACAAGCCATCTCATCAAGCCGTTATCCAATCCACGCCCTGGCGGCCCGGCAGGCACGCATAGGTGCCAGCGCATGCGCCCGCCCCCGGTTCCGCCCGACCGCGCCCGCAGGCAGGGAATTTGACACAGGGCCACCCGCCCGTTCACCTGTTGCCCCTGGATACGCCGGCAGATGGAGACCCACGCATGCCCCAGCCACCCGCCAGCGACCACACGGATGGCACGCATTTTTTCAACCCGCCCGCCATCTGCCCCGAGGGCACGCAGCCCGGCCGCCTGCGGCGGCTCGCCATTCTCGAATGGCAGTGGAACCGCCCGAAATCGGACTGGCCGGCCTGGATTGAAAATCCCACCCCCACCGGCGACCCGCACACCCTGCCCGCGCCCGACACGGTGCAGCTGACCTTTATCGGCCACAGCACCTTTCTCATCCGCCTGCCCCGGCCCGATGGCACGGCGCTCACCATCCTGACCGACCCGATCTTTTCGCAACGCTGCTCCCCGCTGCCCTTCCTGGGGCCCAAGCGGGTGCGCGCGCCCGGCCGCAGGCTGGCCGACCTGCCACGCATCGACATCGTGCTGGTCTCGCACGCGCATTACGACCACATGGACCTGCCCAGCCTGCGCGCCATCGCGCGCCGTGGCGACAACCCGCTGGTGGTCACGCCGCTCGCCAATGCGCGCTTCATGCGCAGGACCGGGCTTAAGCGCATCATGGAACTGGACTGGTGGCAGGCGGTAGCCGCCGGCGGCATCCACATCACCTGCACGCCTGCCCGCCACGGCGCGGCCCGCACGCCCTTTGACCGCAATACCAGCCTGTGGGGCGGCTTCATGCTGCGTGACGAGGCCGGCCACCAGCTGTTCTTTGCAGGCGACACCGCCGATGGCCGCCACTGGCGCCTGATCCGCCAGCGCCTTGGCGCGCCCGATATCGCGCTCCTGCCCATTGGCGCGTATGAGCCGCGCGCGCTGATGGAGCGCGTGCACACCACCCCGGAGGAGGCGCTGTCGGGCCTGCGCCAGCTTGGCGCGCGACACGGGATCGGCATGCATTTCGGCACCTTCCGCCTGACGGATGAACCCATGGACGAGCCGGTCCAGCGCCTTGCAAAAGCCGTGCGCGACGCGGGCCTGCCGCCCGATACGATGGGCATCATGGCCCATGGCGCGTGTCGTGGCATTGCGTGGGATCAGCCCGGTGATGCATGATTGCCCGATGTTCTTTTCAGCCGAACCGTCCTATGATCACCCGCTCATGACGGGACCGGCCTCCGCCCCCGTTTCGCGCAATCCGACCAGCCAGGCAGGCACATGAGCAAGACAATCGCCCACGGCGACCCCGCCGCCGACGCACCCGAATCCTTCAGCAACGCGGAAATCGAGACCCTGTTCCTCTCCGCGGCACGGGATGGGCAGACGGATCTCGTTACCGAATTCCTCAAGGCGGGCATCAACCCCGATACCCGCAACGACAAGGGCTACACCGCACTGATCCTGGCTGCCTATAACGGCCATGAACCCACCGTGCGCGCCCTGCTGGAAGGCGGCGCCAGCCCCGACCTGCAGGATGCCAAGGGGGCGACTGCGCTCGCGGGCGTGGCCTTCAAGGGCGACCTGCCATGCGCGCGCGTGCTCGTGGCGCATGGCGCGGGCATTGACGTGCCCAATTTCGTCGGCCGCACGCCGCTGATCTTTGCAGTGATGTTCAACCGCGACCCCATGGTCACCTTCCTGCTTGAACACGGCGCCAACCCCGACCTGCGCGATGGCGAGGGCATCAGTGCGCGCCTGTTCGCCACCCGGCAGGGCAACACCGCCCTGCTCGAGGCCATGAAGCATACGGCCACCGCCCCGCAGGGCTGAACCACGCCCGTTTTTTCATCCCCTTGCCACCGCCACGGCCCCGGTTGCCGTGGCGTATTTTCATGTTCATGACCTTGTGGAATTCGCCCCGATGAGCCGTTTCTGGAGCCCGATCGTACACAGCCTGACCCCGTATGTGCCGGGCGAGCAGCCCAGGATGGCCAACCTGATCAAGCTGAATACCAACGAGTGCCCGTACGGCCCCTCACCCAGAGTGCTCGAGGCCATCAGGGCGGCGACCAACGACACGCTGCGCCTCTACCCCGACCCCACGGCCCACGGCCTGTGCACGGCCATTGCCACCGCGCATGACGTGCCGGTGGACCATGTGTTCGTGGGCAATGGCTCGGACGAGGTACTTGCCCATGCCTTTCAGGGGCTGCTCAACCATGAGGCTCCCCTGCTCTTCCCCGACATTACCTACAGCTTCTACCCCGTCTATTGCGGGCTGTATGGCATACGCCATGAGACCGTGCCGCTTGACGGGGCGATGGGCATCGACATCGCGGCCTATCGCAGGCCGTGTGGCGGCATCATCCTGCCCAACCCCAACGCGCCCACCGGCATCGCCCTCGGGCTGGAGGCCATACGCACCCTGCTGCGCGACCACCCCGATGCGGTGGTGGTGGTGGATGAAGCCTATGTTGATTTCGGGGCCGAGACGGCCATACCCCTCGTAGCAGAACACCCCAACCTGCTCGTGGTGCGCACGCTCTCCAAATCAAGCGCGCTGGCGGGGCTGCGGGTGGGCTATGCCATTGGCCAGCCTGACCTGATCGCAGCCCTGACCCGCGTCAAGGACAGTTTCAACTCCTATCCGCTTGACCGCCTGGCGCAGGTAGGTGCCATTGCCGCGATTGAAGATCGGGAATGGCTTGCAAACACCAGCGCCAGGATCATAAGCTCACGCGACAGGCTGACAGACAGCCTGGGAAAGATGGGGTTCGAGGTCCTGCCATCACGGGCGAATTTCGTATTCGCCCGGCATCCGGACCGTGACGGCGCACAGCTTGCCGCAGCCCTGCGGGCGCGGGCGATCATTGTGCGTCATTTCCGGACCCCGCGCATTGCACAATGGCTCCGCATCACCATTGGCACGGAGGCCGAATGCCAGGCCCTGATACAGGGGCTGGCCGACGTGCTTGCGCTGAACGAGGGGTAACCCCCCGGTTCATCATGCATCGCGCTGCCACCCGTCCCACTCGGGCCGGGCAGGCGTGGTGCGTGCTGCGCCTCTTTCCATAATACGGTTAACAACTCATTTCCTGGACCACAGGTCCACAGGATCCTTATCATGCGCGCATTCCACGGACAGATGTCCGATAACCAGCCGATCCGTCGCACCCTTGCCGAAAAGCAGAAGCAGTTGCGCGACCTGCGCGAGACGCTGGCCTCCATGAAATCGCATACCGCACCCGCCCTGCGCGAAAGCGTACAGAAACGCATCCGCCAGCTTGAAAGCGAAGTGACAGCCGCCCCTGCCCTCAAGACAGCCGACCGGCGCAACACACAGGTGGCGGCACCGGGGGGCGCCGACCGCCCGCGCTCCCCGCGCAGGCGGCCTGAACGCAACCTCTGATCCATAGGAAAAGGCCGGAGCCCACAGGGTTCCGGCCTTTTTCATATCGTCACGCCGGGCGTCAGACCCACAATCAAAAGTTTCTGGGTGCCGACTTTTTTCAAAAAGGCAGTGTTTTTCTTAAGCTTTTTGAAAAAAGCGTCCCCAAAAACTTCTGATTTTTGCGATACGCCATAAAAAACGGGCCTGCCCCTTCATGGGGGCAGGCCCGCTTGACCCACAGGCCCCTGAAGGCGCCTGCGGGGCAGGAAAAGTGGATGGATCAGTGACCCAGCGTCACTTCCTCCGCCACGTCACCGCGGGCCGCGGCTTCATCAATGTAGCGGCGGGCTTCGGGCGAGACCGTCAGCACCAGCGTCAGCGCGGCCGAGGCCACATACAGGCCACAGAAGATCCAGATGATCCCCTCGATGCCGTGCCAGCTTTCGAACCACGTCACGATGGCCGGGCCAACCCAGGTGCTCGCACCCGCGCCCAGACCCAGGGCGGACAGGGCAGCGGCCTTTTCCTTCGGGCAGATCTGCGGCACCAGGCCAGACAGCGGCACGAAGGCGGCAATAGTGGCGCCATACAGCGCGCCCATCACGGCGGCGATGGCGAAGTTGCCGGGGAACATCTGCGGCACGTAGTAGAACAGCGGCACCGTGATCGCGGCACCAACACAGCCGAACAGGGCGACAACGGTGCGGTGGCCCAGACGGTCCGCCGTGATGCCGGACACGAGGTTCACCAGGATGTTCGACAGGAAGATGATCGACAGGAGCTGCAGCCACTGCGACAGCGAGAAGCCGATGACCTTGGTGAAGAACGCCGGCATGATCACCAGGAACGCATATTCCGACGACGTGTTGATGGTGCGCACGATCATGGCGACAAACGTCTTGGGCTCACGCCACAGGATGCTGATCGAACTGAAGAAGATCGTAGCCGGCTTGGTACCCACGGGGGCCAGGCGGCGCGAGCCGATGGGCTCACGCGTCATGAGCAGGGCCAGCAGGCCACCAAACATGACCAGACCCAGCGAGGACCAGAACGTCGCCATCTCGCCGATCAGCGGAATGGAGAAGCTGGCGAACAGCGAACCCAGCGTGGGCAGCCCGCCCGAGAACGCGAACCAGAACCACCCGGCAGCCGAGCCAAGCTGGCGCGGCGGCGTTGCAGCCGCGATCCACACCAGGAAGCCATAGGTGAACAGCGGGTAGCCAAAACCGCGCATGGTGTAGGCGGCCAGCATGATGGGATAGCTGTTGACGGCCACGCCAAAGGTCAGGAACACGACCTCGAACACGCCCCAGATGGCAAGGCCGATCCACATGACCCGCTTGGGGCCCCACAGGTCGGACAGTGGCCCCGAAGCCCAGGAGGACAGGGAGACGGTCACGCCATAGATGGTGAACAGAAGCGCCGTATTGCGCGATGAAATGCCCTGCCCCTCAAGATAGGGCGCCAGGTAGCCGGCCTCGACACCATCACCGATCATGAAGAACAGCAGACCGACGAACCCCCAGAACAGGGGGGCCGGAATGCCAAGCCGATCGGCCAGGGACGTTGATTCGGACAGATTGTCTGTCTGTTTCAAGGGGAGAGTCTCCTCTTTCACAGGCAGCCGACACGAAAACGAGCGGCCCCGCCTCATTGCGGAGCGTCGATGCAGGCTGCGTCCGCACAGTCCGGCTTTCCGGAAACACCAGTGCGGAACTCAGTTTCACAAGTCGGGCGTGCAACCACCCGTGCGGGTCACGACCATGAGGGGCAGGCAGGCGGCACAAGCGCCAAAACGCCAGCGCATCATGCCTGGCAGACCTGCTGTTCATGCGTGTGACCAGCCGCAAGTCGTCAATCCGGCAGGAAAACGCGCCCCTAGGCGCGGCTTTCATAGCAATGCGATGAAAAAACACATAAAGCGCACCGAAAAACGCGCACGATGCCGTGATTTCCCAGCGCCGGAAAGACCATGAATTGGCCAGATATACAAAATCGTTTCAGTATCGAACGATTTCAAAATAACAGGATAGTTTCTGACCTCCGCCAAAACACGAAAAATATATTCAGTGGGGATAATCTATACTAAAAAAGTCTCGTGAATGTAAGGGAATTTTCGAAATTTTGACACGATTCCGATTTCTTCCTTATTATATCAATAACTTTCAGATGATATTTTTATGCATGGACCGCATGCATCGCCCACCACCCCCACCTTTCGCGCCGGGTGGGTTCCTGCCATAGTCGGGGCCGCACCCCGGTGGGGCAGATGCGCCCGCGCTGCCCCTCGTGGTCGGGACAGGACAAACGGAACGGTCATGGTGAACATCAAGCTGTCTTTACGCCTCGCCGCGCTGCCGGTTGCATTGCTGCTTTCTTCTGCGGGCTTCAGCACGCTGGCCCATGGGCAGAGCCTGGCCACGCAGAAAGTGCAGCGCGCCATGGATGTGCTGCGCCTCAAGCCCGACCTGGCCAGCAAGGCGTGCCTCGACAAGCTTGACGACCTGCACAAGATGGAAAAGGTGATTGAGGAGGCGGGCGAGAGCGCGCACAACCCCAACCTGTCGCTGGCACATGACGTGATGGAATCCGACTACGAGGACGCCACCGAATCCTGCGTGCCCGATGCCGCCAAGCTGTGTGCCAGCCCCGGACCGCTTGCCAGCGCCAACCAGAAGAAACTGTGCGACTCGCTTGATGCGATCATGTCGGTTGATGGATCGGATGAAGGCGATGAAGCCGTCTCCGCCCCGCAGGGCACGTCATCAGACTGACCAGCCTTCAGCCATCCCGCTGAAACCATAGAAGTTCCTGGTTAAGCTTTTCCAGAAAGCTTCAAGAGAATGCCGCCTTTCTGAAAAAAAAGGCGGCACCCGAAACTTTCACCATTTCAAGGCAGTTGCGCCAGCAGGTGCAGCCCTTCGGCGCTGCCCAGCACGGCGGATTTTTCCGCCCGGTTGAGTTCGCGCACCGCCGTGGCCAGGTCAGGCGCCTCGCGCAGCTTGAGCAGCCCCACCAGCAGCGCCGGGTTGATCGGGTCGCCCCGCCTGCGCGGCGGCGGCAGCATGATCTCGTGCACCCGCAAAAGCCCCCCACGGGCGCGCAGGGCGGCAATGGCCTCCTGTATCGGGTGGCCTGCCATCTGGCCCATATAGGTCACGGCCTCATGCAGCACCGGCGGCGGGTCCGTCTCCTCGGGGATGAGCAGCAGCCGTGCGCGGCGCAGGGCCTGGCCTGCGGCTTCACTGCCGGTAAAGGCGGCAAGCGGAATGGCGCAGACCAGCCCCAGCGTGACCGGCAGCATCCATAAAAACAGCGGCAGCGACACGCTCCACGCTGCCCCCGCCAGTGCAAGGCCCAGCACCGTATGCACCCAGTACAGCCGCACGTTCTGCATGATCTGCAGGCCGCCCGCATCACGCCGCTGCGCATTCCAGCCGGAATCACGCCCCAGCAGGATGGACAGCACGCCCGCCGTCTGGATCATCATGGCAATCGGCGCGATCAGGCCGCCGATCAGCGTCTCGACCATAATGGAGGCCGCCGCCATGATCGCGCCACCGCAGCCCCGGCGCAGCGGACCATCAATGAGCAGCAGCATGTAGGCCAGGATCTTGGGGGCAAGCAGCACGATCATGGTGCCGATGAACATGTATTCCGCCTGCACGGGGTCAACATGCGGCCAGTGCGGGTAGAGCAGCTTGGTATCGCCAAAATATTCCGGCTTGTAGAAGCGGTTCTGCAGCGAGACCACAATGCCCACGAGCAGGAAAACCAGCCATAGCGGCGCCGTGACATAGGAGCCGATGCCCATGAGCATGTGCATACGGCTGACCCAGTGCAGCCCCCGCGCAGGCAGCACCTTGGCGTGCTGCAGGTTGCCCTGGCACCAGCGCCGATCGCGGATGGCGATATCGGTCAGCGAGGGCGGGCTTTCCTCATAGGAGCCCATCAGGGCGGGCACCATGTGAATGGCCCAGCCGCCACGGCGCATGAGGGCCGCCTCGACAAAGTCATGGCTCAGGATCGCCCCGCCAAAGGGCTTGCGGCCCGGCAGGTGCGGCATGCCCGCCTGCTCGGCAAAGGCTGCCGTGCGGATGACCGCGTTATGCCCCCAGTAATTGCCCTCCGACCCGTGCCACCAGGCAATGCCGTGGGCAATCAGCGGGCCATAAACGCGGCCTGCGAACTGCTGCATGCGCGCAAACAGCGTGCGCCCGTTCACGATCACCGGCAGGGACTGGATCAGGGCCACGCCGGGATTGTTTTCCATGGCCGAGGTCAGGCGCACGATCACGTCGCCCGACATGACGCTGTCGGCATCGAGCGTGATCATCTGCTGGTAGGCCGCGCCGTAATTGCGCACCCATTCGCCAATATTGCCGGCCTTGCGGTCGGTATTGACCGCGCGCCTGCGGTAGAACAGCCGCCCGCCCCAGCCCGTGGCGCGGCACAGGGCCATGTAGGCGGCTTCCTCCGCCACCCAGATGTCGGGGTCAGTCGTGTCGGACAGGATGAACACGTCAAACGCGCGTTCCTGCCGCGTGGCGCCCAGGCTGTCGATGGTGGCGCGCAGCCCGGCCATGACGCGGCCCGGATCTTCATTATAGGTGGGCATGAGCAGCGCCGTGCGGGTGGTGACCCGCGGCAGCGCGCCACTGCGCCTGATGCCAAGCCCAAGCCCGCCATGCGCCAGCATGGAGGCAAAGCCCGCCAGCGCCGAGGTAAAGGCCAGCGCGATCCACAGGAACAGCATGACGAACAGCAGCAGCATGACCATGCCCGCCACCGAGCGCTGCACGGCATTGAACACGAGGTCCATCTCGTAACCGGCCATGGCGGTCATGGCCACGGCGCCGCCAATCACCAGCAGCCGCCGCAGCCCGATCAGCCGCCACTCGGTGGTGGGCACCGGGGGGCGGCCATGCCGGTCGGGCTCGGCTTCGAGCGCGCGCACGGGCATGTCGAGCGGGGCTTCGGGCGGCAGGGCGGCCCAGCCCTGCGGCAGCAGGCTGGCAGGCGGCACGGGCCGGGCCGGGCGCGGTGGCGCCCCTATGGCGTCCATCGATAGACCCATTCTTCTGATACCGGGCCATTGTCATCGGCCAGCACGCAGTTCAGTTCCGCCACCTTGGCATCATTGGGGGCAAACTCGAACGTGCTGCGCCAGCCATGGATAGGCTCGACCGGCTCGACCACCACATTGCGGATTTCCCCCGCCGAGGTACGGCATTGCAGGTGGAAATGCGGGTTATCAGGCAGTTTGTCGAAGGGCGTGCCGGTAAAATCGAGATCGAAGAAGCGCGTATGCGAATCATCGGTCGCATCCCCCACGCGGGTCGCGGCGATGCGCGCAAGCTTCGTGGGCCAGGGCGTATCCCACCCCCAGTACATGCGGTAGGTGAACACATATTCACGGCCTGCCGCCAGCGGCTCCTGCGGGCGCCAGAACGAGACGATGTTGTCATTGACCTCGTTGGGGGTGGGGATTTCCACCAGGTCAACCGCCCCTGCCCCCCAGTCCCCGATCGGCTCGATCCATAGCGAGGGGCGCTTTTCGTAATTCAGCGCCACGTCCTCGAAGTCAGCAAAGGCACGCTTGCGCTGCATCAGGCCAAAGCCATGCGGCCGCACATCGGTAAAGGCGGAGAACTGCAGGTCACGCGGGTTGCGCAGCGGGCGCCACAACTGCTGGCCGCTGCCGGTCCACATGGAAAGCCCCTCGCTGTCATGGGCGGCGGGGCGCCAGTCATCCACGTGCGAGCGGTCATTGGCATCAAAATAGAACATGCCGGTAAGCGGGGCGATGCCAGACTCGGCAATCGCCTTGCGCGGGTAAAGCGAGGACTGCACGTCAAACACCGTGGTCTCGCCGGGGCGGATGGTAAAGCGGAACGCACCGGTGAGCGAGGGGCTGTCGAGCAGTGCATGCAGCACCACGCTATCCACGCCCGCTTTGGGCTTTTCCAGCCAGAAGGCACGGAACAGGGCGAATTCCTCGCCCGTCGGGTCGCCGGTGCCATTGGCGAAGCCACGGGCGGACAGGCCATAGGTCTGCCCCTTGGCCACGGCGCGGAAATAGGACGCGCCGAGAAAGACGCAGAACTCCTCCATCACGCCCGGCGTATTGATGGGCGCGCGCAGGCGCAGCCCGGCAAAGCCGATATCATCATTCACGCGCAGGGCGGGGTCGTTATAGGTAAACATGTCGGGGTTGAAGGCGATGGGGCGGCTCTGGCCATCAACCACCTCGTTCATGTCGATCCGGGGCGCGTACAGATAGCCACGGGGAAAGAACTCGACCTCGAAACCGAGGTTCTCGCCATGCCACAGCGCCTGCTCGGGGCGGTAGGCCATGGAATTGTACTGATCGAAATTCAGGTTGCGCAGGGCTGTGGGCAAGGACTGGGAAGGCGGCTGGTAAGCCTGCTGCGACAACTGGTGGGCCAGGGTGCGAACCGTGTTGGAATCAAAATTGCTGCTCTGGGTTGCCCTGGCTGCGCGTGGCGCGGCAAACCCCACGACCGACAGGGCGGACAGGGCCGTGCCCGCTTTCATGAAATTACGTCGTAACACCTAGTTCAACTCCAGTCCGTTCTTCTTTTCAGAAGTGCTGACACATTTATTCTTAATTTTTTACCACTGGGCAAAGGCACTTATGCCACAACCGTGATCAACAGTGCTGATGGCTTTTTCACGGCGTGGATGAACACATGCCTGCCAATGTTTCAAGTGGGCCCCGTACTGCCTCGCGCGCGGCCTGCTCGATTTCACGGTACAGGCGCAGCACCGCCTCCCCCTCCGCCGAAAGGCCGGCCCCGCCGCCGCCGCCCGGTCGCGCGCTGACCAGCGGGCGGGCAAAAGTGGTATTCATCGCCTCGACCAGCAGCCACGCCCGCCGGTAGGACATGCCCATGGCCCGTGCGGCCGCCGAGATCGAGCCGGTCTCGCCAATCTGCTCGAGCAGGCGGATCTTGCCATGCCCGAGCAGGGGCGTGCCATCGGCGTCGAGCCGCAAGGTCAGGCGCATCTGTGTCATGTTTTCCATACTCCCGGCAGGCCGCTATGATAATGGCCTCTTCTACCTGAAATATCCTTATCTGGAATGGATTTTTCCCATTATGTACCACCCTGCCCCCGCATCGGGGTCACCTTCGGCTTCATGGGCCCCGATGCAGCCGGGCCATCTGCCTGCTGTGGCAGCACTCGCCGCCCGGATGCACCCCGGCTGCCCCGAACGGGCGGAGGTGCTTGATGAACGCCGCAGCCTGTGCCCGGCGGGCTGCCAGGTATTGGTCAAGCCGGACGGGCAGGTGCGCGGCTACATGCTGAGCCACCCGTGGCACATGGCCCACCCGCCTGCGCTCGATACCCTTCTTGGCCGCCTGCCCGCCCGGCCCGACTGCTGGTATCTGCATGATATTGCTATCGATCCCGCGCTGCGCGGTCAGGGCCATGCCCATGCGGCGCTGCGCCATCTCGGTGCGCAGGCGCGCCTGCATGGCGTGAAATGGCTGGCCCTGATGGCCGCGGAAGGGGCGCGCGCGCTCTGGGCGCATCTGGGGTTTGCGCCAATACCTGAGGTGCCCGCCGCCATTACCGTAAGCTATGGCGCGGATGCCTGCCCCATGCGCCGGGCAGCGGACATATTTCAAAATAATAAAGGTCGCGAAACCTTTTGAAAAAAGCTGCACCAGAAACTTTTACAGTTCCTTCATGACGGCCCGCACCCCGCGTTCACGGATGGCGCGGCGCGTGGCCACCACGGCGGCGTCAAGCGCTGCCGCATCCATGTCACGCCAGCCATCAAAGGCCGGCAGGGCCAGGGCTGCGGCAAGATTGGCCTCATTGACCAGCGCCATGTCATCGGCATCGAGCGTGGGCTCGAGCGGGGCATAGCTTTCGCCCGTCTCGTCACGGCCACGCAGCATTTCGAGGTAGGCGGCAATGCCGAAGGCGATGCGGCCCAGGTCATGCCCGCTCTCGAGCGAGCGGCGCACGGTATCGGTCCAGAACACACGCACCTTCGAGGCCCCGTCGCTACAGATCCGCAGCAGCGTATCGGCCACTGCCTGGTTGGAGAAACGGCTGAGCAGCCGCCGGCGATAGGCATCAAGGTCAAAATCCGCCGGCGCATCGATCTGCGGCATGGCGTCAAGCGTCCAGTAAGCGTTGGCCAGGCGCTCGAGGTCGGCATCGGCCACGGTTTCATGCGCGTAGCGGTAGCCAAGCAGCAGGCCCACGGCCCCCAGCAGGATGTGCGATGCGTTGAGCATGCGCACCTTCACCTGCTCATAGCCCGCCACGTCATCAACAAACTGCACGCCTGCCTTTTCCAGCGCGGGGCGGCCATTGCAGAAATTGTCCTCCAGCACCCACTGGCTGAAATCCTCCGCCAGCACGGGCAGTTCGTCATCAAGACCGCTGGCCTCGTTCAGCGCCTGGCGCGTGGCGCGGTCCACGCCGGGCGTGATGCGGTCGACCATGGAGCACGGGAAGGTGACGTTGGCCTCGATCCACCCGGCCAGATCGGGGTCAACCGCGCGGGCATAGCCCACAAAGGCTGCCCGGGCGACATGGCCATTGCTGCGCAGGTTATCACATGAAAGCACGGTAAAGGGCGGCACGCCCGCCTCGCGCCTGCGGCGCAGCCCCTCCACCACGTAACCGAACACGGTAGCCGGCCTGCGCGGATGGGCAAGGTCCGCGCTCACGCCCGCCTCATCAAGGCGGAAAAGCCCGGTTTTCTCATCGATGTTGTAGCCGCCCTCGGTAATCGTCATGCTGACGATGCGGGTTTCGGGGTCGGCCAGCCGGGCCAGCACGGCCTCGGGGTCGGCGGGGGCGAGCAGGTATTCGCGCAGCGCCCCGATGATGGAGACGGTGCGCGCACCATCGGCGGCCACCTCGGTCAGGGAATACAGGCAGTCCTGCTGCTGGAACTGGCGCGCCTTGGCCTCCCCGCGCGGGCCACCGTTCAGCCCCACGCCCACGATACCCCATTGCGACTGCCCCGGCAGGCCAAGGCACTGATTGACGTACCACGCCTCATGCGCGCGGAAGAAATTGCCCACGCCAAAATGAACGATCCCTCGCCCTACCGCCTCACGCCTGTAGGCCAGCGCCTGCACGCCAGCGGGAAGGGTGGTGAGGGTTGTTTCGTTCAGCATGGTATTCTTGTGCTCCTTCAGGGTGAGGGGCGGGCACGACCCTCCGGCATGGGAACGGAGGCAGCCTTGCCCGCGGGCTCAAATCCGGCCTCGGCCACCAGCGGGTGGCCATCAAGCGGGAACGGACCATCATCCGTGCGCCCGTCCGACCAGATATTCCGCACGGCCAGCCGCATGTCGGCATGCAGCAGGCCAACAGCGAAACGCATGACAGGGGTCCAGTGTTCCCCGCCCTGCTGTTCAAGCCGGTCAAGCAGGGGGCGCATGTCATCATCGGGCAGGGCATGGCCCCGGCGGGTTCTGGCCAGCATGTCGCACCGCGCGGCCATCTGGCCCAGCACATCGGCCAGCATGTCACGCTCATGGGCCAGGATGTCACCCGTATGGGCGGTTTCGCCCTCGGTGCCCGCGCGCGCGATGAAAATGGCATCCGAGCGGATGCGGCGCAAAAGCCCCGGCAGGCGCAGCACCAGCGGGTCATGCTTCGCCAGCGAGGACGGGTGCTCCACCTCCGCCTCCTGCACGCCGTCATTGAGGTCCTGCAACAGGGAGCGGCACATCGTATCGATGGTGGCCAGCGCGTCATGGTCGGGGTGATTGTGCAACGCGCCCGAAAGCAGGTCGGACAGGCGGCGCAGCAGGCTTGCGGCATTGCCCAGCACCTCGCGCCGCGCCTCGCCGCGCAGCACGAAGAACGACACCGCAAACGACACCACGACCCCGGTCATGATCGAGGCGATGCGCTGCAGCGGCCGCGAAAACGGCTCGCCCGTGGCGGGGAACAGCAGCACCACCATGAGGGTGACAATGGCCACCCGCATCTTGGGCCGCAGCGCCACCAGCACGGCAAGCGGCATGAGCATGACCCAGAACACCATGCCCACCGAGAGCGAGGTATACTGCTCGAGCGCAATGGCGGACATGCCCGCCGCAGCGCCGATGAGCGTGCCCACGATCTGCTCGCGCCCTGTCGAGAGTGTCTGCGTCAGGCGGCTCTGGGTAATGACGATGACCGAGGTGATGAGCGCCCAGACCGGCTCATCAAGATGGATGACGGTGGCGACGATGCCGGACAGGATGAGCGAGACATTCATCCGCACGACCTGCCGCCACGTGCCCGGCCCCATGATGGAATAAAGCAGGTTCTTCAGGCGTTCCGGCATGCAGATCAGTGCCCGCCCCCTTCAGGCAGGGGGAAGGGCACCCAGCGCAGGCCATCGGCGTTCTGCACCAGGAACAGCACGGTCTTGCGGTGCTGGGCGCGGGCGGCATCGATCTGGCGGCGCAGGTCGGCGGGCGTGTTTACGGCTGCCTGCTGCACCTCGGTCACAACGTCACCGGGGCGCAGGCCGCGCTCGGCGGCGGGGCTGTCATCGGTCACGCCAGTCACCAGCACGCCCTTCTGCCCTTCGGCCATGTTGTATTTCTGGCGCGCGATATCGTCGATCTCGCCTACCGTAAAGCCCATACCCGCAATGGCCAGGCTGCCCTGGGCGGGGTTCTTGCTGGCGGGCTTGCTGTCGGCCTTGTCGGTCTTTTCCTCAGGCAGGGCGCCGATGGTAATGGCCACGGTCATCTGCTGGCCCTTACGCCAGATGCCCAGATGCGCGACGCTGCCGCCCGCAAGCTCGGCCACGAGGCGCGGCAGGGCGCGGCCATCGATATCCTTGCCGTTCAGGCTCTGGATCACATCACCGGTCTGCAGATGCGCCACCGCCGCAGGCCCCTTGGGCTCGACGCCCGCGATCAGCGCGCCATGGGGGCTTTTCAGGCCCAGCCCATCGGCAATTTCCTGCGTCACGTCCTGAATGCGCACGCCAATCCACCCGCGCGTGACCCGGCCACGATGGCGCAACTGCTCGATGATGCCCTGCGCCTCAGCCGAGGGAATGGAGAAGCCGATGCCGACCGACCCGCCCGAAGGCGAGTAGATGGCGGTATTGATGCCGATCACCTCGCCGCGCAGGTTGAACAGCGGGCCGCCGGAATTGCCCTTGTTGATGGGCGCATCGGTCTGGATGAAATCATCATACGGCCCCTGCTCGATATTGCGCCCGCGCGAGGAGACGATGCCCGCCGTCACCGTGCCCGACAGGCCGAACGGGTTGCCGATCGCCAGCACCCAGTCGCCCACGCGGGCGTGGTCGCTATCGCCAAACGGCACGGCGGGCAGGGGCTTGGGGCTGTCCACCTTCAGCACGGCAAGGTCGGTGCGGTCGTCATGGCCGAGCAGGCGGGCCTTGAGCACGGTGTTGTCCTGCAGCGTGATGGTGATCTGGTCGGCATGGCGCACGACGTGGTTGTTGGTCACGACCACGCCGGAGGGATCGATGATGAAGCCCGAGCCCAGCGCCTGCATCTTGCGCGGCGGCGCGTTGGGGCTGTCCTGGCGGTTCATGAAGTCGTGGAAGAATTTCTCGAACGGCGAGCCTTCGGGGAAGTTGGGCACCTGGGGCGTGCTGTCGCCATCATCGCCGTCGTCATCGTCCTCACCGGGGCGGACCATCTCGGTGGTGGACACGTTCACCACGGCGGGCAGCAGCCGGGCCGCAAGGTCGGCAAAGCTGTCGGGCATGTTGCGCCCCTCGCCGGGCAGGCGCAGGGGGGCGGCCGGGGCAGGCGGCGTGGCGGGGGCCGGAACGGGTGTTGACGCCGGGGCGGTATCGACCGCACGGGCGGCCTGGGCCCCAAGGGCCGTGACCAGCCCCATGGCAAGGCAGGATCGGGAAAAGACTGCGGCGCGAAAGGACATGGGGCTCTTACATCCTGCTGAACGGGATCGATCGGACGGGCACCTATATCACGCCCTTCACGGGGGCGGAAACCACGGCTTCAGCCCCGGCACAGCGGAGCGCCCGCGGGCACCGATGCCGCCCGGCCCTGCCTTGCCGCCACGCGCTGGCGTTCCTTCACCCTTGCTACGGCCAGCAGCACGTAAAATCCCGCCACGTTCACCACCACCTGCATCATCCACCCCGTGCCGAAACTGGTCAGCACCAGCCGCCCGTACAGGTCGACCAGCGTGCCTGCGGTGAAGATTTCCAGCGAGTGGCGGCCAAACAGCGCCATGAGCTGGCCCGGCCGCGTATTGGCCCACACGGTGGCGCGCGGCGAGGACTGCACGAGGTAGAACAGGGCCAGCACATCAACCAGCCGCCATGGCGAGAGGATCATCTTGTCCGGCAGCGCCATGACCACGGGCCTCAGATCGGCAAAGCCCCAGTCCGTCCACGGAAAGGACTGCACGGCGGAAAACACCAGGTAAAGCGCGCACAGCGCCGCAAGCCAGCGCGCGCGCGGCAGGCTGCCATCATGCCGGCCCGCAACCCGGGCGGCGCACACGCCCAGCACGAACAGGAACTGCCAGGCCAGCGGGTCGAAATACCAGCCATCAGGGTCGAGCCAGTTGGGAAAATTCAGCCGCGGGTCATAATTCACCCCCAGCCACACTGCCGCACTCAGCCCCAGCACCACGGGCGTGCCCACCCCGCGCAGCAGGGCGTAAAGCGGGGCGAAACCCAGCAGCAGCACGATATAGAGCGGCAGGATGTTGAGGTTGCCCGGCAGCGCCACGAGCGAGAGCACCCGCCATGCCGAATCCAGCCCATGCGCCAGTTCCGGCTCTAAAAAATCAACCGGCACCGGCCAGAAATGCCGCCAGATGCGGATGGTGGCGATACACACCACCACCATCACGATCTGGAACACGTAAAGCTGCCAGCACCGCCGCCCGATGCGGGCCAGAACCGTGACCACCGGCTTTTTGGCAAAGGCCCGCCCGTAAGCCAGCCATGAGGCATAGCCCGCCAGCAGCACGAACACCTCTGCCGCATCGGCAAAGCCGATATTGCGCATGGTAAAGCGGTTGAGCCAGTTCTGGGGGATATGGTCGATGCACATCATGAGGAGGGCCGCACCCCGCAGGGCGTCGATACGGTGGTCACGCCGGTGCGGGGCCTGCGCCCGCTCGCTGGAAATGCCCATGATGTTCCCTGCCTGCCTCAACACGATGCGCCCGGGCCGTGGCCCGGCGGCGCCCCGATGAGCGTAAAGCAGCAAATCGGATCGCAAACCATTCTCATCATGGCAGGGATGCCCCGCAACACTGTCATGGCGCGCCGGTGGCGCCTGCGCACCGTTTCATGACTCGACCACCCTGCCCCACCCCTTCTATACCCGCACGGGCGAGAGAGCAGGGAGCGCAACCATGACCAGTCCCGACCGGGCAACCATAGAAACCGTGCTGCGACAGGTGCGCACGGACGACAGGGCCGCAAGTGTTGCGGAGCTGGGCAGCCTTGATGCCTTCATGATGCGTGACGGCGTGCTCCATGTCGCCCTGGCGACAGACCGGGCGCGGGCCGAACGCCTGCAGCCCCTGCTGCCCGCACTCGAACGCGCCCTTGTTGCCACGGTTCCCGGCAGCACGGGGGCCAGTGTCATCCTGACCGCGCACCGCCCGGCCCCGGCACCCACCACGCCCGCGCCTGCGGCAGGCGGCGGCCACCGCCCGCTCAACCTTGGCGGTGGCAAGGCGGGCAGGAAGGCCCCCACCGGCCCGCTGCCCGCAGGCGTGGGCGTGGTCATTGCCGTGGCCTCGGGCAAGGGGGGTGTTGGCAAGTCCACCACGGCGGTCAACCTTGCCGTGGGGCTGGGGCTGGAAGGGCTGAAGGTGGGGCTGATGGATGCCGACGTGCATGGCCCCTCCCTGCCACGCATGATGGGCGTGCACGGCCAGCCCGAAGTGCGCGATGGCCGCCTGATCCCGCCGCATGAATGGGGCATTTCCGCCATGTCGATCGGCATGCTGGTGGAAGAGGACAAGGCCATGATCTGGCGCGGGCCGATGGTGATGGGCGCCATTGGCCAGCTGCTGGGCGATGTGGAATGGGGCGCGCTTGACGTGCTGGTGGTGGACATGCCGCCCGGCACGGGTGACGCCCAGCTGACCCTTGCGCAGAAAACCGCGCTGGCCGGAGCCATTATCGTTTCCACCCCGCAGGACATCGCCCTGCTCGATGCCCGGCGCGGTGTTGCCATGTTCGAGAAGATGAACGTGCCGGTACTGGGCGTTGTGGAGAACATGTCCTATTTCTGCTGCCCCAACTGCAACCACCGCACCGAACTGTTCGGCCATGGTGGGGCACGGGCGGAAGCCGAAAAAATGGGCGTGCCCTTTCTGGGCGAGATCCCGCTGCTGGCCGATATCCGCGCCAGTGCCGATGAGGGTGCGCCCATCGTGATCGCCGCCCCCGACAGCCCGGCAGGCCAGGCCTATCGCGCACTGGCCCATACGGTCGGCACGGCGCTGCGTCGCCTGCTGGAGAAAAAGAAGCCCACGACCTGAGTGCTGGAATCAGATCACGCAAAAAATGGGGGCGCGGGCAGAGGCTGGAGTCCCGATCGGGATGTCAGCCCACCGCGCGAGGGTGTGCGGGGGTTCGCTGCGAGCGGTGATTAAAAAGCGCCACGCACATCCGGGCGCGGCCGGGAAGCCCGGAAACGGCAACCTGTCCGGCCTCTTGGCCTGTGCGATGGCTGCGGCGAAATGCGCCAGAAGGCATGTTTGGGCAGCAGGTGACGCGCACTGACGAAACTGCCCTGATACGGAAAACCGAAAATATCTACCTGCCGCCGGGTGCCGTGCATCGGCTGGAAAGTCCCGGTCGCATCCCCCGATCCTGATCGGGATCCAGCCCCTATCCTGGCGGAGATGATATTGTCTGGAAGCTGTAGACAAACGTCCGTAGCAACCCGTTCAGCCCGCTTCAGGCGCAGCCCGCGCCCCATGACCGTCCGATGGTTGATCCGTGCCGCTTTTTATGAGTCAGGGCACGGATCTTATCGACAGGGCCTTACAGCTTGCGATCACGCTTTATCCGGTCCCATGCCGCGTTGATCTCGGCAGTCCGGGTCTGGCCCTGCGCGCGTTCGGCTTCACTCGCGCCACGTGAGCACAGCGCATCGGGGTGGTTCTCACGCACGAGGCGGCGCCAGGCCACGCGCACTTCGTGATCGCTGGCATCGCGTGAAATGCCCAGCACCTCATAGGCGCTGATTTCGCTCACGCCGGGGCGGGCGCCGCCTTCTCGCGCGCGGTCCCACGCACCGGGGCTGAGGTTGAAGGCCCTGTGCACGCCGCGCAGGAAGGCTTCCTCCTGCACGTTCACGTCACCATCGGCGCGGGCAATGACGAACAGCGCGGCCAGTGCCTCCTCGAGCATGTCGGTCTTGTTGGCAAAGGCGCGCCCCAGTTCGGTGGCGAAGGCCTTATAGTCATCGGTGCGCTGGCGGGCGTTGTCGAACAGGCGCCCCACTTCCTTCATGTTCTCGGGCGGCAGCTGGAAGCGGCGCTTGAACGCGTCGATCTCGGCGCGGTTCACCGGCCCGTCGCACTTGGCCACCTTGGCGGACAGGACAATGATGACCAGCCCGTATAACTGGTCGCGCTTGCCCATGGCGGCTGCCATCTTGGCGGCCATGAAGGTGGCCGCCCCGTTGGGATCGGCATTGAGCCGCGGGCCCCAGCGGTCGGTCCAGCCGCCTGCCGGGGTTTCCAGCAACGAGCCGTTATCCGCCGCGTGCCCGAGCGCCGTGCCCACGACCGCGCCCATGGGGCCGCCAACCGCGAACCCCGCAACGCCACCAAAAATCTTGCCCCAGATCGCCATGCCGCAACGCTAGCACGATTGCCCGGTCAACCCAACTGATCTTGCCTTTCCCCACCAGCCATTTCCGGCAGGGCTGGCATCCATTCGCGCAATGCCTCCACCCGCAGGGCGGACGCCAGGGGCCGGTCAGGCGGACGCGCGGCATCGACCTGCCCCACAAGGGCCGCCAGCGCCAGCCCGCGTGCCTGGGCAATGAGGTGCAGCGCGTGCCAGAACTCTGGCTCCAGCGCAACGGAGGTGCGGTGGCCCGACAGGTTGAGGCTACGCTTTTGCAACATCCGCGCGCCGCGCTGGGCGGGCAGCGGCATGGCGGGCGGCGCGCTCATGCGGGCAGCCGCAGGGTGGCCCATTGCGCGGCCTCGGCCACCACGGGGTCGGGGTCATTGCACAGGTGGGCGACTGCCGGGCGCAGGGCCGCCTGCCCGCTATTGCCAATGGCCACCGCCACGTTGCGCACGAACCGGTTGCGCCCGATGCGCTTGATGGGCGAGCCGGAAAAACGCGCCCGGAACCCTGCATCATCCAGCGCCGCAAGTTCGCACAGCGCGGGCGCGCGCAGGTCATCGCGCGCGGCAAGCTTCATGTGGCCAGTCGCCTGCGCGAACCGGTTCCACGGGCACACGGCAAGGCAGTCATCGCAGCCATAGATGCGGTTGCCCATGGCCGGGCGCAGGGCCTCGGGAATCGGGTCGCGGTTCTCGATGGTGAGGTAGGAGATGCACCGCCGCGCATCCATCACGCCGGGGGCGGGAAAGGCATCGGTCGGGCAGGCATCGAGGCAGCGGGTGCAGGTGCCGCACCCCCCGCCCGAGGGAGCGGATTGCGGCAGGTCGAGCGTGGTATAGACCTCGCCCAGGAACAGCCAGCTCCCGTGCTGGCGCGACACCAGCGAGGTATGCTTGCCCTGCCAGCCCAGCCCCGCATTCTGCGCCAGCGGCTTTTCCATGACCGGGGCGGTATCGACAAACACCTTCACCTCTGCCTCAAGACCCGCCCGTCGGCCCTCGTTGACCACAAACTGCGCCAGATGCTTGAGCATGCCCTTGACCACGTCGTGATAGTCGCGGTTGCGGGCATAGACGGAAATATTGCCCGCATCGGGCACCCGCGTGGTGGCCAGCGCGTCGCCCGGGGGCGCGTAGTTCAGCCCCAGCGCGATGACGCTGCGCACCGCGGGCCACAGGGTGGCAGGGTCGCCGCGCTGGGCCATGCGCTCGGCCATCCAGCCCATGCTGCCCGCAAATCCGTTCTCCACAAAGGCGGCAAGGCGGGCGCGCGTCGCCTCATCGAGCCGCGCTGGCGCAAAACCCACGGCATCGAAGCCCAGCGCGCGCGCATGGGCTTCGATGCGGGCCGCAAGCCGGGCCGGATCAGGGGGCGTGCCGGCCATCAGGGCACGGGCGGAATGTCGGGAAAGGGCATTTCATCCCCACTCCAGTCATCCATCGCCCACTGCGCCCGCAGGTGGGCGGCATGGGCTTCGAACGTGCCATCGACAATGGCCGCCCGCATGCCACGCATCAGCCGCTGGTAATAGGCGATGTTGTGCCATGTCAGCAGCATGGGGCCGAGCATCTCGTTGGCGCGGAACAGGTGGTGCAGGTAGGCGCGGCTGTGGCGCGAACAGGCCAGGCAGTCGCAATGCGGCGAGATGGGCCGCGAATCGCTGGCATGCCGCGCATTGCGGATGTTGAGCGTGCCGCGCTCGGTATAGGCGCGCGCCGTACGCCCCGCCCGCGTGGGCATGACGCAGTCGAACATGTCCACCCCGCGCTCGACCGCACCAAGCAGGTCATCGGGCGTGCCGACGCCCATCAGGTAGCGCGGGCTGCCATCGGGTATGAGCGGCACGGTGGAATCAAGGGTGGAGAACATCAGCTCCTGCCCCTCGCCCACCGCAAGGCCACCGATGGCGTAACCCTCGAAGCCGATGCCGGTCAGCGCCTTCACGCTCTCGGCCCGCAGTTCCGGCTCGGTGCCGCCCTGGATGATGCCGTACTGCGCGTAACCGGGCCGCTGCACGAACGCCTCGCGGCACCGCTGCGCCCAGCGCATCGACATGCGCATGGACTGGGCAATGACCTCTGGCGCCGCAGGCAGGGCGGGACATTCGTCAAAGCACATGCTGATGGTGGCATCGAGCGCGTGCTGGATGTCGGTCGAGCGCTCGGGGGTGAGGCGGTGCTTCGAGCCATCGATATGCGAGCGGAAGGTCACGCCGTCCTGGTCCAGCTTGCGCAGTGGGCCGAGCGACATGACCTGAAACCCGCCCGAATCGGTCAGGATCGGCCCTGGCCAGTCCATGAAGCGGTGCAGGCCACCAAGCTGGCGCACCCGCTCCGCCCCTGGACGGAGCATGAGGTGATAGGTATTGCCCAGCACGATGCCAGCGCCCGTAGAACGCACGCTGTCCATCGTCATGGCCTTGACCGTGCCCACCGTGCCAACAGGCATGAAGGTGGGGGTGGCGACCGTGCCATGCGCGGTGTCGAGCCAGCCTGCGCGGGCATGGCCGGAGCGGGCTTCGGGGCGCCAGCGGAAAGTAGTCATGGCAGGTCTCCCTCGGTGCGGTGCAGCAGGCAGGCATCGCCATAGGAATAGAAGCGGTAGCCGCTGGCAATGGCATGGGCATAGGCCGCCTGCATGCGGTGGTAGCCGCCAAAGGCGCAGACCAGCATGAACAGGGTCGAGCGCGGCAGGTGGAAATTGGTCAGCAGCATGTCCACCGCGCGAAAGCGGTAGCCGGGCCTGATGAAGATGGCCGTCTCGCCATGGAAGGGATGGACGATGCCGCTCTCGTCCGTCGCACTTTCAAGCAGCCGCAGCGAGGTGGTGCCGACGGCCACGATCCGCCCGCCCGCAGCCCGCGCGGCGTTGATGCGCTGGGCCGCATGCGGCGAGATGGTGCCACGCTCGGCATGCATGCGGTGGGCGGAAATCTGGTCGCTGCGCATGGGCAGGAAGGTGCCCGCGCCCACATGCAGCGTCAGGGTCTGGCGGATCACGCCTGCCCTGTCGAGTGCTGCCAGCAGGTCAGGCGTAAAGTGCAGCCCTGCCGTGGGGGCGGCCACGGCACCGCGATGCTGGGCGAAGATGGTGCTGTAGTCCTTGCGGTCTGCCTCGGTCGGGCCATCGGGGCGGGCAATATAGGGCGGCAGGGCCAGCTTGCCTGCATCGTGCAGGAACTGGTCGAATGCAGCACCCTCCACGCTGAAGCGCAGGGTCACGTCGCCCGCATCGCCCCGGCTGATGACCTCCGCCGTCACCGCGCTACGGCCAAAAGTGAGCGTATCACCCGGGCGCAGGCGGCGGGCGTTGCGGGCCAGCACATGCCATGAGCCATCGGGCAGGATTCGGTCGAGCGTTATGCCGATCTTCGCCTCGCCGCGCATGGCGGCAAGCTGGGCCGGAATGACTGCCGTGTCATTGGCCACCAGGATGTCGCCGGGCCGCAGGCAGCCCGGCAGGTCGCGCACGTGGCGGTCGATGAAGGGGCCTGCCGCGGGCACATCAAGCAGGCGCGCGCTGTCACGCGGGCGGGCCGGGTGGTCGGCGATGCTCGTGGGCGGGAGGGTGAAATCGAAATCAGAAACCAGATCCGTCATGCGGCCCCCTTTACGGAATCCGCACCCCGGTTGCCAGCATGAACTCTCATGACCCTTACAAAGAAACTGCTGAAAACGCCTGATCACGGCATATGCCGCAAATCATGGAAAAGTTTTTGGTGAAGCTTTTTTCAAAAAGCTTCAAAGAACGCTGCCTTTTTGAAAAAAGGCGGCACCCAAAAACTTTTATTCCATTTTCCAATACGCTTCCTGCGCCTGCCGCATGGCGGCGTTGGACAGACGCAGCCGGGAAAGCCACAATGCGGCAGCGATTCCCGCATGGGAATGTTCCCGCCCGCACCCGGCGCAGCCGGATGCCGCGAAATTTATGGAGTTATGCCATGTCCTACGCCGCCCTTGATGCCGTCCGCATTGCCCGCGCCTGCAAGACCGCGCTGCATGTGCTCGAAACGGTGGAAGAAAAGGACCGCAGCGAGGCCCACCAGCGCAAGACCATCATGATCCAGCGCATCGAGGCCCTGGCCCGCGCCGCTGCCGAGAGCAAGAACAATGATCAGGTCATTACCCTGACCTCGGAAGAATTCTGGCTCATCAGCCAGAACTGGTAATTCCGGGCGCCATTACCCTCCCCCTATTCGCGCCACCCGACGCGAAAAGCAGGAAACCCACATGACGTTTACACTGACCAGCCGCTCCTTCAACGATGGCGACCGCCTGCCTGAAGCACAGGTGTTTGAAGGCATGGGCTATTGCGGCGGCAACATCTCGCCGCCGCTGGCATGGCAGGACCCGCCCGCCGGGACCAAGAGCTTCGCCATCACCATGTATGACCCCGATGCGCCTACCGGCTCGGGCTGGTGGCACTGGGTTGTCATCAACATCCCTGCCACCGTCACCTCACTGCCTGCCGGTGCGGGCTCGGGCGACAACAACCTGCCCGAACATGCCGAGATGACGCGCACCGACTTTGGCGGCAACGTGTATGGCGGCGCAGCCCCCCCGCCGGGGCCGGACCACCATTACATCTTCACCATCCATGCGCTTGACATCGCGCAGATCGAACTGCCGAGCGATGCCTCAGGCGCAATGGTGGGGTTCGTGATCAACCAGCACAGCCTTGGCTCGGCCAGGCTGACTGCCGTTTATGGCAAGAAGCCGAAATAAGAGACGTTTTCGGGCGCCGCCTTTTTTCTCAAAAAGGCGGCGTTTTTTGAAGCTTTTTAAAAAAGCTTCACCAAAACCTTTTATCCGGTACTACCCCTGATACGAGGCGATCTCGATCAGGTTGCCATCCGGGTCGTGGCAGTAAACCGAGGTGACCGGCCCGAGCGCGCCAAGGCGGGCCACCGGCCCCTCGGTCACGCGCACGCCGCATTTTTCCAGGTGTTCAATCACATCCACGCTGTTGAGCGCGGTGGTGAAGCACAGGTCATTGGTGCCGGGCAGCGCATCTTCCGCCGTGACCCAGCCCTCGGCCCCGTACGGGCGGAGGTTGATCTTCTGGCCGCCGAATTTCAGCGCCGTGCGGTTGTTGCGCCCGTATTCCTCGCGCTCCATGCCCAGCACGCGCTGGTACCACGAGGCCGAGACCTCAAGGTCCCGCACACTCACCACAAGGTGGTCAAGACGATCGACGGTAAAACGCATGGCGCTCCCTAACCTTCGGTTGTCCGGCCCGACTCAGGCAGGCCGGACGCCCCATCAGGGTGACGTTCAGCCGGTCAGGCCATCATAAAAATCATTACCCTTGTCGTCGATCACGATAAAGGCCGGAAAATTCTCGACCTCGATCTTCCACACCGCTTCCATGCCCAGCTCGGGGTATTCCAGCACTTCGACCTTGCGAATGCAGTCCTGCGCAAGGCGGGCGGCAGGGCCGCCGACGGAGCCGAGATAGAAGCCGCCATATTCGTGGCACGCAGTGCGCACGGCCTTCGAGCGGTTGCCCTTGGCCAGCATGATGTACGAACCGCCCGCCTTCTGCAGCATGGCAACGTAGCTGTCCATGCGGCCAGCCGTGGTGGGGCCGAACGCGCCGGTGGGCATGCCCTCGGGCGTCTTGGCGGGGCCGGCGTAATAGACGGGGTGGTCCTTGAGGTATTGCGGCAGGCCCTCGCCCTTTTCCAGCCGCTCGCGGAACTTGGCGTGGGCGATGTCGCGCGCCACCACCATCGTGCCGGTCAGCGACAGGCGCGTGCGCACGGGATACTGCGAGAGCTTGCGGCGGATCTCGTCCATCGGCTGGTTGAGGTCGATCTGCACCGCCTCGCCCTCAAGGTCGTCATCCGTGGTCTCGGGCAGGAAGCGGGCGGGATCGGTCTCGAGCTGCTCAAGGAACACGCCATCACCCGTGATCCGTGCCTTGACCTGCCGGTCGGCCGAGCACGACACCCCGATTCCCACCGGCAGCGACGCGCCATGGCGCGGCAGGCGCACCACGCGCACGTCATGGCAGAAATACTTGCCGCCAAACTGCGCACCAATGCCGAGGCGCTGGGTCAGCTTGTGGATTTCCGCTTCCATCTCAAGATCACGGAAGGCATGGCCGTGCACGCTGCCCTCGGTGGGCAGGCTGTCGAGCCAGCGGGTGGAGGCGAGCTTTACGGTCTCGAGGTTCTGCTCGGCGGACATGCCGCCAATCACCACCGCAAGGTGGTAGGGCGGGCAGGCGGAGGTGCCGAGCGTGCGGATCTTGCCGTCCAGCCATTTCAGCAGGTTTTCCTTGTTCGAGAGCAGCGCCCGCGTCTCCTGGAACAGGAAGGTCTTGTTGGCCGACCCGCCACCCTTGGCGATGAACATCAGGTCCATCTGCTCGGCATGGTAGTCGCCCGGTGTGGCCGAGATATGGAACTGCACCGGCAGGTTGGTGCCGGTGTTCACTTCCTCGAACATGGAGACCGGGGCCATCTGCGAATAGCGCAGCGCCGTGCCGGTATAGGTATCGTACACCCCGCGCGAGAAGGCTTCCTCCTCATTGCCATCCACCCACACGCGCTGGCCCTTCTTGCCGTACACGATGGCCGTGCCGGTATCCTGGCACATGGGCAGCACGCCGCCGGCCGCGATGCAGGCGTTCTTGAGCAGGTCCATCGCCACGAAGCGGTCGTTCTCCGACGCCTCGGGGTCTTTCAGGATCTTGGCAAGCTGCGCGAGATGACCCGGCCGCAGCAGGTGCGCCACGTCGTTGAAGGCCCGGGCGGCCAGAGCCGTCAGCGCCTCGGGGCGGACATGGACTACCGTGCGGCCCGCGAGGGTCGAGGTGGTGATGCCCTCGACCTCAAGCTTCTTCCACGG
Source organism: Komagataeibacter xylinus (assembly GCF_004302915.1). Classification (GTDB taxonomy): domain Bacteria; phylum Pseudomonadota; class Alphaproteobacteria; order Acetobacterales; family Acetobacteraceae; genus Komagataeibacter; species Komagataeibacter xylinus_C. Next base: position 35,185 of record NZ_QQBI01000021.1, read on the forward strand.
TGTGTCATCATCATGCAACGGAAAGAGCGGGCCATACACGAATGGCTTGCGCGCGGGTGCGGATACGTTCAACGGACACTCTCCTCTGCCTTTTCCCCCGGATTGGTTCCGGGTGGCGGCGTTGTCGAATCAGGGCGCGTCCGGTGCATCCGGCGCACCCGGATGGTTGATGTGGCTCAGCCCGGCCCGCCCGGCCCGCGCTTGCGGAAGGCGGCAAGGCTTACGACCTGCGAGCCTTCACCCCTGTCCTTTTCCCCCTCGCCTTCCTGCGCTGCGGGTGCGTCCACCTGTGCGGCGGCTGCGGGCATGACCGGCACCACGTTTTCGCCCTCGGGCACGGCGGCCACGGGCGGCTGCTCGGGCACGCTGAAGCGCAGGGCAAGGCGGATATGCGGATCGGCAAAGGCGGAGATGGCGGCCACCGGGATCACCAGCGTGGAGGGAACGCCGCCAAACGACAGCCCGACCGAGACAATCTGCCGGGTGCGGTCGACCTTGAGATCCCAGAACTGGTGCTGGAGCACGATCGTGATCTCGTGGGGGTACTGCGCGCGCAGGCGGTCGGGCATTTCAACGCCCGGCCAGTCGGTCCTGAATGTCAGGTAAAAGTGATGATCGCCGGGCAGGCCGTGGGCTGCGGCATAATCAAGCGCGCGCAGCATGACATGGCGGTATGAATCCTCGATCCAGGAATCATAGGGCATGAGGCTGTCGGGGATGGCGGCATCGAAACCGTTTTCCTCGTCGTGATCATCAGACATTTCGGACTTCTCCGTACATCCGCCCGGGCAATGCTGACCCGGAACGGATTTTTGCAGACATGCGGGTTCGGACCACGCCGTGCCACAGCACCAAGCTGTGCGTCAAACTTCATGGCATGGCAAGCCACGGGCGCGCGGCATCCCTTCACGAAGCGGATACCGCGCCATCAACCTAACATGAGCAGAAGAAAAGGTGGGAGGGCTTCTGTTGCCCGGTGCCCTCCCGAACCGCGCTTATCGCTTATGCAGCGACAGCGAGCACCTCTGAGTTATCGTTGGCACTTGTGATTTAGCCCGATAACGGTGGTACAATGCCGGGCAAAAGGCGGGTCTTTACCATGCGTGTCGAGCCTGTTTCGTCCCCATATCCCCCACCTGGGAGGGAAACTGGTGGAGACGCCGGGTACCGCCCCCGGGTCCACAACACTTATTCCACGCGCCGTTTATCGCCATAGCCAAGGGGCAAGCCCCTCCGGCACTTACCAACATAGGTGTTCGCCCCGCATCTGGCAAGGGGTGCGGCATGCCATGACGCGCAGAACGGCTGGTCCCTGCCCGGCCCATGCGCCATGATACCGCCGTGATGGCTGCCTAGGAAAACGCCCCTAGGACAGGCCTGCAAGGATATGGTATGGCCCGCGTCCCTGTGGTGATGCATATGAGCGAGGCGGTAGGACACATGTTTTCCAGCGAGCAGAAATCGGCCATCGAGGCAGCCCGCGCCGGATGGGCACAGACCCGCCGCCTGGTCGTGCCCGCGGTGGAAGACGTGCTGTATTCCCCCATTCCCGTGCTCGAGACCGGCTTCGTGCGCGCGGTAGACTACATGGGCGGCGATAGCGGCATCGTGCAGGGGGCGCGCGTCTCCTACGGCAAGGGCACGCGCAGCACGTCCGATGACCGGGGCCTGATCCGCTACCTCATGCGCCACCGCCACACCAGCCCGTTCGAGCTGGCCGTGATCAAGCTGCATGTGCGCGCGCCCATATTCGTCACCCGCCAGTGGTTCCGCCACCGCACCGCCAGCATCAATGAATACTCGGCGCGCTACTCCGTGCTGGAGAAGGAATTCTACTTCCCCCGCCCCGAGGACATCGCCGCACAGTCAACCAACAACAAGCAGGGCCGCGCCGACGCCCTGCCGCCCGAGCAGGCGGCACAGGTGCTCGACATCCTGCGCAATGACGCCTCGCGCTGCTATGAGCACTATCTCGACCTGCTCAACGAGGACGAGAACGGCGAGAAGCGTGACCCGTCGCGCCCCGCCATCGCCCGCGAGCTGGCGCGCATGAACCTGCCGGTCAACATCATGACGCAGTTCTACTGGCAGATTAACCTGTGGAACCTGCTGCACTTCCTGCGGCTGCGCGCCGACAGCCACGCCCAGTACGAAATCCGCGCCTATGCCGACGCCATCCTGCAGATCGTGGAAAAATGGGCGCCGCTCACCTACGAGGCGTTTACCGACTACATGCGCGACGCCGTGCTGCTGTCCGGCCCGGCGCTGCGCGTGCTGCGCGCGGCCATGGGCGGGCAGGACATTGACCCCGCAGCCCACGGGCTGAGCAAGCGCGAGGCGCGCGAGCTTGCCGAGATGTTCCCCGAAATCGCACCCCGGCTGGTCCGCCAGGGCTGACAGGCGCGTTCAACAAAGCGTGATCCGGTGCCACTGCTCCGTTGCGGTGGCGTTGAGGGGATGTGGATTTTACGTCACACCCAACGCGGCAATTCTGCCAGCATCCCCTCCCCGCAGGCCCGTCCGGCCCGGGTTCAGCCCCATGTGCATCCTGCAGGGCAGCCACAATCTTCCCTCATCATCGGGCTAGCGGATTGCACAACAGCCATCCCATGCTAGAGAGTGACGCGAGAAAGGGGCGGTATCGCCCGGTTCAGGATTCTTGCAAACACATTGGGCCACCCCGCCATGCCTGCATGACGGTGAAGCAAAGACAGAGGGAAGCGGAAACGAGTATGCGCGCAGAGACAGGATCGAATTCTTGGTCGTCCCGCCCGTTCCCGTCCCCGCGTCGTCCGGCGCTGCGCGTCGTGGGGGTGATGCTGGGCCTGCTGGGGCTTGCCTCATGCGCGGCCCCGCCGCCCACCGACCCGGACGCCCTGGCTGAATACAAGGAAGCCAACGACCGCTACGAAAAGCTGAACCGCAAGGCCTTCGGCATTACCATGTGGGCCAACAAATACACCCTGCGCCCGGTGGCCAAGGCCTATATCTGGGCCGTGCCGCGCCCGCTGCGTAATGCGTTTGGCGGCCTGTACCAGACCATGAACGAGCCGGTGGTGTTCTTTAACGACGTGGGCGCGGGCAGGCCCCGCCGCGCGGGTGACGCCTTCGTGCGCTGGTGCATCAACATGACGGTCGGCATCGGCGGGCTGATCGATGTGGCGAACTACGCAGGCTACAAGCACCATGACAACGATGCCGGCCTGACACTGGCCACATGGGGCGTGCCCTCGGGGCCGTACCTGTTCCTGCCGGTGCTTGGCCCGTCCTCCTTCCGTGACGGCGTCGGCTATGGCATCGATACCGGCCTGTCACCGTGGAACTATGTGCCCAGCGGTTATGGGTTGGTGACCTTCAACTGGGCCTATAACATCATGGGCACCATCAACGGCATGGCCAACAATGTCGATGCGCTTGACCAGGTGATGAAGGATTCGCTCGATCCCTACGCCACCATCCGCAGCGCCTACCAGCAGCAGCGCAAGGCCATGGCCGAAGCCATAAAGAACGACCACCGGGCCACCGTGCCCGACTGGTACCACACGAAATAACCAATAAAGGGACACAGCGATGCAGAGATTCATCCCCCGTCGCCACGCACTGGCCCTGCTGGCAGCACTCGCCACCATGCCTGTTGCTTCAGCATGGGCGGTTGATGCTGGCGCGCAGGCCCGTTCCTTCGTCACCATGTTTGGCAGCAAGCTCGTTGGCGTGGTCAACAGCGACATCTCGCTGGAAAAGAAGAAGCAGGACATCCTGCCCCTACTCGAGCAGTATGTGGATGTTGACGCCATCGGCCGCTACTGCCTTGGCCGCTACTGGCGCACCGCAACCCCAGACCAGCAGGCCCGCTACATCAAGCTGTTCCATCAGGTGCTGGTCAATGCCATTACCGACAAGATCGGTGACTATCGCGGCGTGACCTTCGTGGTCGGCTCAAGCGCGCCCTCGGGCGATGACACGGCCGTCTCCACCGTCATCAACCGCCCCGGCCAGCCGGGTGCCGATACGCAGTGGATCATCAGCACCGCCAGCGGCAGCCCCAAGGTGGTGGACGTGGTGGGCGAAGGGGCAAGTCTGCGCCTGACCCAGCGGCAGGATTACGGCTCCTTCATCGCACGCAATGGCGGCAATGTGGACGCCCTGCTGCGCGCGCTCGACAAGCAGATCGCCAACCATCACTGAAAGCTTTCCCTATCGCGGGCAGCAGACATAAAAAAGCCGGTTTATACCGGCTTTTTTAATGCTGATGGTCACCTGGCCCTTTGTGACAGCAAAAGTGCACGACGCATTACGGAAAGCTGTTTGCATCCGCTGCACGGGAGTTCCGCGCTGATGTTCTTTGCGATCACGCAGAAAATATGCTCAAACCGCACTTCTGCGTAAATTCACCCCATGCCCATATCGTCTTGCGTTTCATGACATTACAACAATCCTCACGGCCTCGTTATAATGAAGGGAGAAATCTGCGTCTTTCCCGTGTCATGCAGCAGAAAGGCGGGATGGGGAAGATTGCCTGTGTCCATGACGGCACGACCGATGACCCGGCCATGTGTCAGCCAGCCTGCCGGGCCAGACCACGCACCGGGCACCCATGCGGCGGTCATCCTCAATTCCACCCGCAGGTGCCGCCCGAAGCCAAGACCAGTCTCATCGGTACCTGTCATGATGCGGATACGGTTTATGCCCCGGGGAGTGCATTTCGTGGCTACAGGCAGCATTGATGAATATCTTGGTTGCGTCTCCGATGAAGTAACGGAGCGCTCATCATACAGGGTTGGGCGCCCCGTAAAATCGTACGATTTCGGCTAATGACCGAGAAAAAGAGAACGTAAAATGAAAAATATTCTGAAATCGGATAAGATTCTCTTTTTCTCGTTTATTATATCCGCCCTGTCCCTTGTTATCTTTGATCTCGAGACCATACCCTTTGGCGGCCTGACATACAGCACCTGCAAATGGGACTGCCTGTGGTACAGAGATATCATCCTGCATGGCTACCAGCCTGATACCTACCTGTCGCTTCGCCATATGGGCTTTGCGGCATGGCCGTTTTTCCCGCTTTTTCCGGGGCTTGCCGCCTGTATAAGATACCTGACGGGCCTGAGTGCCGAAGCCTCGGCGCTGCTGCTGAACCAGGCCCTCTTTTTCTTTCTCGTCGCCATATCGGCCCTGTATTACAGGAAATTCGTCGATAGCCAGAAATATGCCCTGTTCATATTAGTGCTGTGCCTGTCGCCATTCGCCCTGTGGTACAAGATACAATATACTGAATGTATCTACGGCGCATTGATGGTGTGTATTGCTTATTTTACGCGCGACAGAAGGTACATACCCCTTTTCATCTGCTCCTTCCTTGAAACCCTGACGCGCCCCACGGGCATCCTTGTGGTGGGAACATGCAGCGCCTACCTCATGATCGATGCCCTGAGGACACGCAACCTGAATGCCTTCCTGAATGGCGGTTTTCCCGTCATGGCAGGCAGTCTGGGCCTGTCCGTCTACATGCTCTACCTCTATTACCTGACCGGTGATGCGCTGGCCTTCTCCCATATGCAGAGCAGCTGGGGGCGCGCGTTCGGTTTTCCCGGCAAGTGGATCATTGAAGCCATTATCCACGGCCGCCGGATCAACGGGGTCATTGCGGCCTTCATCAGCATGTTTTTCCTGTATTACGGCTTCAGGAAGCGGATGTATCTGGAAACATCGATCCTGACCGTTACATTCCTGTTCGCCCTCAGTTCCGGCGTTCTGTCACTGCACAGATTTATCTTTGGCAATCCTTTATTCGTCATGATTTTCTGCCGCATATTTGACAATAAAAGCCAGAAGGTTACAAACTATTCCCTTTTGATACTTTTCATTCTTGGCCTCATTGCCGCATATATGTGGTTCAATGACTCACATTACCTTTTCTGAGCAGGAAGGTACTGCAATATGTCAAATAGATTGATAATTACCTTTTTTATTATTGTATCTGCTTTTAATATATTTGTCCTGTACAAGGCCGCGCATCCGGATACAAGTAAAAATTACATGGATTATTTCATAAAGAAAAACATATCGACTACAGAATACAATTCTAGGGAGCTATACGATTACGATGCACTAAGGGAAGCCAATCCCGACATGGAAACCTGGCGGTTCCGGCCCATATGCCAGGACAAAGGGCACGAATGCGTCCTGCCCCACCCTGCCGGCCCGTCAAGATAACCGCTGACAGGCCGCCAGCCCAAGGGTTCATGCACCCTTGAGAATGGCAACATGAGCCACGCCATCATGCGTGATCCAGCCCCGGTACATGCCATCCGTGTTGAAGGGCATGGCGATATTGCCCCTGTCATCGAGCAGGATCGCACCGCCATCACCGCCAAGTGCTGGAATTTCGTGGTTGATCACCTCATCCGCCGCCTGGGCCAGTGGCTGGTGCATCATCGTCACCCGCATGCAGATTTCATGGGCGGCGACCGTGCGGATGTAATATTCACCCCACCCCGTACCTGACATGGCGCAGCCTGCATTGGCGTATGTGCCCGCCCCGATCAGCGGCGAATCGCCCACGCGGCCCCACATCTTGTCTGTCAGTCCCCCTGTCGAGGTCGCGGCCGCCAGGTGCCCGTTGCGGTCAAGGGCCACGGCGCCCACCGTACCATGATGGGTATCCGCCTCCTGCGCCTGCTTCTGCCGGTCTTTTTCCAACGCCTCCTGCAACTGCGCCCAGCGCCGGTCGGTGCGGAAATAGGCGGGGTCAACCAGGGCCACGCCCTGCGTTACGGCAAAGGCTTCTGCCCCATCGCCAATCAGGAACACATGGGGCGAATGCGCCATTACGGCGGCTGCCAGCGTTATGGGGTTGCGCACATGCGTCACCCCCGCAATGGCCCCGGCCCGCAATGTCGCGCCATCCATGATCGCGGCATCCATCTCGTTGTGGCCATCATGCGTGAACACCGCGCCCTTGCCTGCGTTGAATTCCGGGTCATCCTCCAGCACCTGCACGGCGGCTTCAACGGCCTCGACCGCGGGCCTGCCGGTGTTCAGCTTTTTGTAGCCAGTGCGCAACGCGCGCCTGAGGGCTGCCTTAACCGCTTTTTCACGCGCGGGCGTCATGTCCTTGCGGATCACGCCCGCCCCACCGTGAATGACCAGCACCGGCTCGGCCGCATGGGCCGATACCGCCACGGAACACAGCAGGCAGGCCAGCGCCGCAGAAAATATTTTCACCTGTCCATCTCCCCGGAGAACCAAGGCAGGGAGTTTACAGAAATAATACGGACAGGAAACGAATTCTTCCACACGCAGCCGCACGTGTGTTGCAAAAGCATTGACTGAGCGGAACCGTTTTACGGCCTTCGGGCAAACAGCCCTGCCTCAGGCTGCCTGTGCGGGTTTCAAAACAGCTTTAATGCAGGCTGGCCCATGCGGGCGCGCCACGCAGGCTGTGATAGAGCAGGATATCCGGCCCACAGCGCTCCGGCTGCTCCGGGCACACGCTCATGCCCGCCCCGCCAAAAACCTGCCGGGCCACGATGTCATGTTCACGCACATAGGCAATGACGCGGCTCACCCCCGCATCATGCGCAAAGGCCAGCGCCGTGGTCGTTGCCTCGCGTGAGAGCGCCGTATCACGCGCGTCAGCTATCATGGTGAACTGCAATTCATGGCAGTCAGGCGCGGTGGTGGAAGGCTGCACGCCAGCCAGCCCGATGAACCGCCCCTGCTGGCGCACGGTAAACATGCCCACGCCCTCACGGCCCCAGGTCATGAGGTCGGTCAGCATGTCCTGCTCGCTCAGCGCCCGGTTGCATACGCCGCCTGCCAGCCGCCCGGTCACGCCCGCGCTGGCCTTGAGCCGCACTACATCTTCAAGGTCGGTCCATGAGACCGGATCAAGCTGCAGATGGCCTGTCTGTATGTGACATCGACATCCCATTACCGCCTCCCCAGGGCCGGTGCGTGAAACCCGGCCTTTATTGAAGGCAGATAATGGGGCCGATGGCAAATGGAATCAGCGCGCGATGGGGCGGTACTTGATCCGGCTCGGCTCGGTCGCATCCGGGCCAAGGCGGCGGCGCTTGTCTTCCTCATAGGCCTGGAAGTTGCCTTCGAACCACTCAACGTGGCTGTCACCCTCAAAGGCGAGGATATGGGTGGCCAGGCGGTCAAGGAACCAGCGGTCATGGCTGATGATGACAGCACAGCCCGCGAATTCGGCCAGGGCCTCCTCCAGCGCGCGCAGCGTATCGACATCAAGGTCGTTGGTCGGCTCATCGAGCAGGATCACGTTGCTTTCCTGCCGCAGCATCTTGGCCAGATGCACGCGGTTGCGCTCACCACCCGAGAGCACGCCCACCTTCTTCTGCTGGTCAGCACCCTTGAAGTTGAAGGCGCCGACATAGGCGCGCGACGGCACGGCGCGCTTGCCAAGGTAGATCACGTCGGTCCCGCCGGAGATTTCCTCCCACACGGTCTTGTCATCATCAAGGCTGAAGCGCGACTGGTCCACATAGCCGAGCTTGACCGTGTCACCGATGACAAGCTTGCCGCCATCGGGCTGCTCCAGCCCCATGATCATCTTGAACAGGGTGGACTTGCCCGCGCCGTTCGGCCCGATCACGCCCACGATGCCGCCCGGCGGCAGCTTGAAGTTCAGGTCATCGATCAGCAGGTGGTTGCCAAAGCCCTTGCGCAGGTCCTCGGCCTCGATCACGGTGCCGCCAAGGCGGGGGCCGGGCGGAATGACGATGTCGGCCACGCCATTCGCCTTCTCGTTATTCTGGGCCAGCATTTCCTCATAACGCGCGATACGCGACTTGCTCTTGGCCTGGCGGGCCTTGGGCGAGGAGCCGATCCATTCCTGCTCGGCGGCAAGGGCGCGCTGGCGTGAGCTCTCTTCCTTTTCCTCCTGCGCCAGGCGCTTGCGCTTCTGGGTCAGCCAGGAGGAGTAGTTGCCCTCGAACGGATAGCCACGGCCACGCTCAAGTTCGAGAATCCAGTTGGTCACGTTATCGAGGAAGTAACGGTCATGGGTAATGACCATCACGGTGCCTTCGTAGTCACGCAGCGTTTTTTCCAGCCAGGACACGCTCTCCGCATCAAGGTGGTTGGTCGGCTCATCGAGCAGCAGCAGGTCGGGCTTTTCAAGCAGCAGGCGGCACAGGGCCACGCGGCGGCGCTCACCACCGGAGAGCTTGTCCACCGGGCTGTCAGCGGGCGGGCAGCGCAGGGCCTCGAGCGCGATCTCGAGCTTGCGGTCGAGTTCCCAGCCATCGCCCGCGTCGATCACTTCCTGCAGCTCGGCCTGTTCGGCCAGCAGGGTGTTCATCTCGTCATCGGACATGGGTTCGGCAAACTTCATCGAGATCTCGTTGAAGCGGTCCACGGCCTTTTTCAGCTCGCCAAAGCCCAGCGCCACGTTCTCGCCCACCGTCAGGCTCTCGTCGAGCTTGGGTTCCTGCTCGAGGTAGCCCACGCGCGCGCCCTCGGCGGCCCATGCCTCGCCGCCAAATTCCTTTTCCACGCCCGCCATGATCTTGAGCAGCGTCGATTTACCGGCACCGTTGACGCCGAGCACGCCAATCTTGACGCCGGGCAGGAAGGACAGGGTAATGCCCTTGAAGACCTCACGCCCACCCGGATACGCCTTGGTCAGGTCCTTCATCACATAGACATATTGCGTGGCGGCCATGACGGTCGGCTCCTGATAAACTGATGAGAAAATGGTCAAGTCGCCGCACGGCGTGGGCTGCATCGGGGCATGCCCGCCGTGCCGCATGCTGAAAAGCCTGCGCCCGGCAGGACTTGAACCCGCAACCAAGCCGTTATGAGCGGCCCGCTCTAACCAATTGAGCTACGGGCGCGCAGGCAGCCCCTGATCTCGCGCATGTCGCGGGATTTGGCAAGGTCAACGTGCCTTTTTGTGCGTAATTTTTTCCGTTACAGAGGCGATATCGCCATAAAAAAAACAGGTTCATGATCTGGCTCATGGTGAGCCACCCAGCCACGGAACATGACTTGCACAGAAAACGCGGGCAGATATACCGTCATCCCCCGTTAATTCATGCCGCCCCGCTCTGGGGTGGCCCTTAACGCACATTACAGGCAGCAGGAGGCCTGAACAGCAATGGACGTATCGAAGATTTCCCCCGGCAAGGACGTACCCAACGACATCAACGTCGTGATCGAAATTCCGCAGGGTTCAGGCGTCAAGTACGAGATCGACAAGGATAGCGGCGCGCTGGTGGTGGACCGCATCCTGTTCACGCCCATGGTCTATCCGGCCGCCTATGGCTTCATTCCCAACACGCTGGCCGCCGATGGCGACCCGACCGATGCGCTGGTGCTGATGCCCGCCGCCGTGGTGCCCGGCGTTGTGGTGCGCGCGCGCCCCATCGGCGTACTGCGCATGGAAGACGAGAGCGGCCAGGACGAAAAGATCATCTGCGTGCCGCACGACAAGGTGCACCCGTACTATTCCAACGTGGAAAAGCTCGAGGACCTGCCCGAGATCGTGCTCAAGGAGATCGAGCACTTCTTCACCCGCTACAAGGACCTGGAAAAGGGCAAGTGGGTCAAGGTTGCAGGCTGGGCCGACAAGAAGGTCGCGGGCGAAGTGATCCTTGAATCCGTCAAGGCCGTCGCTGGCAAGTAAGACCTGCCGATAAAAGTTTTTGGTAAAGCTTTTTTCAAAAAGCTTTGAAAAAACGCCGCCTTTTTAAAAAAAGGCGGCACCCAAAAACTTTTATCTTCCTTGTCAGGCCGCGTTGACGAGCCTGCTGCCACCTCGGGTCAGTTCCCCGATCAGTTGATGGTAGCGCGCCATATAGTCCTCCATGGCCAGGGTTTTTACGGCATGGGCACGGACATTGGCCCGCAGTTGCGCGGCCATCTCTCCATCCTCGAGCAGTTCCACCACGCCCTGCGCAATGCGCCGTGGCGCGAGGAAGGGCACAAGCCGCGCGGTGCGGCCATCGTGCAGGAATTCCTGCACCGGCGCGGTCTGGCTACCCACAATCGCGCAGCCACAGGCCATGGCCTCACGCAGGGACCATGACGCAACAAACGGGTATGTCAGGTAGACATGCGCGTCCGATCGCTGCAGCAGGCGGCGGAAATCGTCATAATCCACCCTTCCCGCAAAATGCACGCGCCGCATGTCCAGCACGCTGCCGAGTTCGGCCAGCATGTGCTGCCGCCATGTCTGCCCACCCGGCGCGGGGCCGCCATAGCTGACCCCATCACCACCCACCAGCACCACCTGCGCATCAGGCCGCGCCCGCAAAATATGCGGCAGCGCGCGCATGAACACATGAAAGCCCCGATACGGCTCAAGGTCACGCGCAACATAGGTGACCAGTTTCTCGCCAGGCCGCACCACAACATTGCCCAGCGTGAAGGGGCGCAGGCGGGCCTGCGGGTCCGGGGCGCAGGTGCGCAGGTCCACCCCTTCAGGCAGCAGGGTCAGGCGCGGGCGCGCCCAGTCGGGATAGGTCGCGTGCTGGAAGCGCGTGGGCGTGTGCCCCCACCCCGGCAGGGCAAGGGCGAGCAGGTTGAGCGTATTGCGCGCGCGGATGAGCGGCGCCACATCGGGTGCAGGCGCGAATTCGGGGTCGAAGCCCACATCCAGACCGGTGGGATGATAGAAGAATTCATAATAGCCCAGCAGCGGCACGCCGGGATACACATCGGGCAGGTCCAGCATCTCGCCCCAGCCATGGTGGCCGATGATGATATCGGGCACATAGCCCAGCCCCCGCAGGGTGCGGGCCGCCTTTGCTACGGCCGCCGCGCGCTGCATGGCACGGGCGAGTTCCGCCACCGGCCCCGGTGCGGCCAGTTCCGGCGCGGGCGGCAGGCGGTAGGACACCCGGCGCACGCCCGCCATATGGGACGTTCCTGATTCGCTGATGAAAATGATCTCGTTACCGCCCTGCCCGCGCAGGTCGCGCAGCAGGTGCAGGAACTGGGCCGGGAAATTCTGGTGCACGAACAGGTATTTCATGCACGCCCTCCGCGCCCGCCACTTTCAGTCATGAACCGGCCAGCACGCCGGGCCTGCGGGGTGTTGCGCCCCCACGCCGGGGCGACCGGGCGGGCGAGACCGCCGCGCCACCGGGCTTGCGGTGCCACCACGGCACGGGCTGGTCCGGGCTGGCCTGCGCCTTGCGCTTTGTTTTTTCAGGCGGGGCACCGTCCTGCGCGGCCTCTACCGCGCCGGATGGCTCCCGCCGTTGCTGCGGCGGCACGCGCCTGCCCCGCCTCACCCGCCCCACAGGCGGCGCGGGGGTTACGGGCGGGGCCAGCGCATCGAGCACCTGATCTTCCATGCCTGCATCACCCTGCGCCGGGGCAGGCGGTTGAACCGGAGCCCGGGGCCGCACCACCACGCGAAAAGCCTCGAGCGGGGCCTGTGTTGCGGCCATGACCGGCGCATCCGCCACCGGCCCGATGCGGCTGCCATCGGTAAAGCTGGCTTCCACCTCACATTCGCAGGCTTCAGCTGCCGCCCCCTTCAACCGCACGCGCAGGCCCAGCAGGGGCAGCGCCATGCCCCGGCTGCCACAATACGCGCCCCCGCTCACCCAGGGCGAGAACCAGTCCTGCCCCAGTATGGCCTGATATTCGAGATCGGTCGGGGCCACGCCGGGGGCGGGCTGGATGGCAAACCCCTCCAGCCAGTGCCCGCTCCCGCTCTCGCCCATCCATGCCCCAAGCGCGGCCCGCACATCGCCACGGCGCTGGATATGGGCGATCATGCTACCCGGCGCGGGTGCCGCCTGCTCACTGCGTGCCGGCTCGGTGGGAGGCCGGGCTGCGACCGGGCTGCCAAGGCGCACAATCTGCAGGGCAGGCAGTTCACCGGGTGCGTCGTGGTCGCGATAGGTGGTGACCAGCACCGCACCGCCCCCTGCGGCCACCATGACCAGCGCCGCGCCGCCGCTGGCCCCGATCCAGCCCTGCGCGTCAAACGTGCTGACCCGCACCCCATCATTGCCCGGCGGCACGCTGACGCGCATGCCCGTCAGCCTCCCGAAGCGCGTGGGGGCGGACAGGGCCGCATGAAACAGGCAGTACAGACCCGCTTCAAGCTGCATGAGCCGTGCGGTGGCCTGCACGGCATCGGGCTTTGCCACGGATGCGGGTTCGCTTGCGGTCTGCATCATGGCCGCTCGACCAGCAAAAGGAACGGCACGGGCGCACGGACAAAGGCGGGATAGGTCAAGGCGGGCCTCTCGCAACGGGTCAGGAACAGGCCGGGCGTGCAACGTCATGCCCGATCCGTGCATAAGACAGCAAAAACGTATTCAATTGGTGAACGGGCAGCCCCGGCGGCACGCACGTACCCCGCCCCGTGGCGCGGATGCGCTGCGCGATGGTGCCGATATCAAACGCCACGGCCCGCAGCCCCGCCCGCCACAGCAGCGTAAGCGTGAAGCACCATGTCTCTGGCCAGAGTGCTGGCATGAAGCCCACATCGCCCGCACAGCCCCGCACCAGCGCCAGGCCATCCGCCTCGTCATAGTGGCCGGTCACGAACACGCGGCCCGTTTCCAACAGGGCGGCATCATCCGCCGTGTGGCCCACCACCACGAATTCCAGCGGCAGGTCACGTGCGCGCGCATCGCGTGCCGCCGCGAGCACGATGGCATGGCCTTTTTCCAGCCCGATCCCCCCCACGATCACCACCCGGCAGCGCTCATTGCGCGGCGGCAGGCCGGTGGCGGCAGGCGTGGCATCGCGGGCTGCGAACTGCGGCAGGGACTGCGCGGGGCAATCCTCCTCCAGTGCGTGCACATGGGGCGTGACATGAGGGAAATACCGGCCCAGCCGCCGTGCGACCTCCGCCGAGGGCACGATCACCCGCCGTGCACCGGCAAGGTCACGGGCCGTGTCGCGGCGCAGGCGCGCCACATCCCGCTCCCCCACCACGGAGCCGAGTACGCCCACGCAGGCTGCGCAGCCCGCCGCATCCGGCTCGCCGCAATACCGCCCCGCAGGCCCCACCAATGTGACGCGCGGGCACAGCCCGGCATAGTCATGCACGTAATACGCATAGGGCAGCGCCAGCACGCGGCACAAAGCCCGCGCGCGCCCGTCGTGGCCGAGTTGATGATGGATCTCGACCCTTGCCACACCCAGCGCACGCAGCAGGGCCACAAGGGCCTGCCCATCGGCGGGCCAGGCAAAATGCAGGTCGGGCCAGTGGGCATCGGGCCTGCCATCGCGCAGCACGAACCCATCGGGCGTGGGGTCGAGCACGACTGGCAACTGCCCTGCCGCCAGCCCGTGCCGTGCCCGTTCCCGCACCACGCGCGCCACCCCGCCGCCTTCACCGTGGCTGACCAGCAGCACCGCCACCCCCAACGCCACTGCCGCCGCACCCCGGCACCACACCACAACCGACAGCCTGTGCCGCGCCACCCGCAGCGGGTCGGCCTTGGCATGAGCGGCCACCAGCGCGTCATAACCGGGAAAGAGCCGGTTCAGAATCCAGATATTGCGCCGCAGCAGGTCAGCCCGCGCGCTGGCAAACGACACGCCCCCCACATGCCCCACGAACGCGCCCACCGCCGCCCGGTGCCGCCAGCCACTCAGGCGCGCGCGCATGCAGAAATCATTTTCCTCCCCATACCCCCGGCCGAACAGTTCGGGGCGAAAGGAGCCGGTCTGGCGCAGGCAGTCGTGGCGGATGAACATGCAGAACCCATGCGCGGTGGGAATCTCCACATCCTGCCCGCCATTGGCCCGCCTTGCCGCGTCCATCAGCCGCCGCACCGCCGCAGGGCCGCCCGCCAGCGGTGCGGGGCGTGCAGGGTCGGGCCATGTGAGGATGGTGGCATCGTTGGAAAGCGGCGAGACGGTGCCCGTATCGGCGCGGGCATAGGCGACTAGCCGCATTTCCTCCAGCCAGCCGGGTGCCACCAGCGTGTCGCTGTTGAGCAGCACTACGTCACGGCCCTGCGCATCGGCCAGTGCGGTGCACACCGCAGCCGGATAGCCCCGGTTACGGGCATGGCGGCGCAGCACGATACGCCCCTGCCCTGCCAGCGCATCCAGCGCGCGGGCAAGGTCAGGGTCCGGCGTGGCGTCATCCACCACCATGATCTCGGTCGTGGCCTGCGCCGGGGCCGCAAGGCTGGCCAGCACGCTGTCGATACAGGCCAGCGTGCCCGCGCGGTCGGCATAGACGGGAATGACGATCCGGCATTGCGCGGCACATGGCGGCACGCGCACCGGCGCCACGCCACGGCCACGCATGGCGGGAAAGACGGGCCGGGCGGCAGGAAGCCCGATGGGTAGCGGCGAGCCGGTCAGGTCCCGCCCATCAGGCCGCACGACCCGCACGCTGCCCCCTGTCGCCATGGCCTGCCATGGCACATGAAACGTCCAGACCGGCAGGCCGGGGCCTGCCGCGCTGTCCTGCGCGCCCGTTTTGCCGCGCATGAGCGTGAGGGGCCGCCTGCCCTGGGCATCGATCAGGTGCAGCACGGGGCAATGATCAGGCCGGGCGGGCATGAAGGCCCAGCCTGCAAGCCCATGGTCATGGGGCCACATGGCACCAAGTGTTGCGCATAAGGCCGCGCGGTCGGGGCGACCACCAAGCAGCACGCTGCCCGCATGGCGCACCGCGATCTCGCCCCCATGCCGCCAGTGCGGGGGCAGCCGCCAACTGCCGCCCGGTTGCGTCGGGCAGGGCTGGCCATCAAGCATGATATCGGGCAGGGCGCGCGCGGGCAGGTCGCCCCAGCGCAGCACGCCATCGGGGTCAAGCGCGCACCAACCGGGCCGCCCCGTATGCTGGCATACCAGCGTTGCCGCGCGGCACAGGTCGGGGTCGAAGCCATAACGGGTAAAAAAACGCTCGAGCGCCGCCGCCGCACGGTTCCATGCCCCGGCACCGCACAGGGCCAGCACCAGCAGCTTCAGCCCTGCGCGGAATTCCTGCCCGGCCATGAGCCGCTCGATGGCCTGCGCGGCCTGCATCGCCTGCCCGGCGCCCAGCAACACCGCCGCCTGCGCGAAACGGACCGCCCTGTCGCCCGCAGCCATGCGGGCGGCGCGCGCCATCCACGCCACGGCCTGCGCATGCTGCCCCGCCGCCGCCAGCCGCCAGGCCTGCCGCATGGCGGCGGTGACCTCTTTCTCCGGCACGGCATCGGGCTGCTGGCCGTTCATCTGCCCGCCAGTTGCGCGTAATCGGCCCGCGCGGCCTCAAGCCCCTGTGCAAGTGCGTGTTCCAGCCAGTGACGGGCCTGTGCAATATCCACGCGCCCGGCCAGCCCCCGCGCCAGGTAGCGCCCCGCCATCATCTGTGCCAGCGCATGGCCCGCTTCTGCCGCCTGAAGGAACCAGCGCAAGGCCTGCGCCCGGTCGGGCGTGATATCATGCCCGCCGCCATACAGCGCACCCAGCGAGAACATGGCCTCCGCCCGGCCAGCGGCGGCAGCTTTGTGATACAGGGCCAGCGCCCCCGCATGGTCGCGCGGGCCGCCACGCCCCTCCAGCCGGAGTTGGGCTGCGGCAAGGCAGGCCTCGGGCAGGCCCTGCATGGCCGCCTGCTCCAGCCACTGCCGCGCCTGCGCCGGATCAGCCACCACGCCATCACCTTCGAGCAGCATGCGGCCATGCCAGTAGCCGGCATTGACCACGCCCGCGCGGGCGGCGCGTTCCATCCACATGGCGGCCGCCACGCGGTCCATGGGTCGCCCCACGCCTTCATGCAGGCTGACCGCGAGGTTGAAAGCGGCAACCGGGTCACCCGCCCGTGCCGCCGGTTCAAAATCAACCAGGGCGGGAGTGGTGGCGGGCTGTTCCGCCCCGCCAGCCAGCAGGCCAGCGGCAAGGTCGCTCATGGCGGTGACATCACCAAGTTCCGCCGCGCGCTCCAGCCACTGGCGGGCCAGTTCAGGGTCAGCCGCCACGCCGCGCCCCTGCTGGTACAGCACGGCCAGCATGCGGCAGGCCAGCGCATGACCGTGTTCTGCCGCCATGCGGTACCACGCCACCGCTTCATGATCGGCGGGAATGGCCGCCTCGCCACGTGCATGCAGGTCGCCCAGCAGGGCAGCGGCCTCGCGGTCGCCGGCACGGGCCGCGCGGCGCAGCCATGTCTCGGCCATCAGCCTATTGCGCGAACCATCCGCCTGGTCCTGCAGCAACAGCGCGCCATAGCGGGCCTGCGCGGGGCGCACACCCTGTTCTGCCGCCCGCCCGTACCACAGCGCGGCCTGACCCGTGTCACGTGCCATGCCCCAGCCGCGCTCATGCAACAGGCCCAGCATGTACTGCGCGGTGGGCAGGCCGCCTTGTGCCGCCCGGTGCAGGGCGGCCACCGCATCGGGGTCGGTGCCCGGTGGTTGCGCCGCAAGATGCGCCACCGCCAGCCCCAGGTCCCCCTGCGGGCACCCCGCCTGTGCCGCGCGCATACACCATTCGCGTGCCGCCCGCACATCACGCACGCTTTCTGGCCCGCAGGCCAGCAGGTAGCCATACAGCGCCTGTGCATCGGGCAGGCCGAGGGTGGCCGCACACTGCGCCCAGCCGGTGGCGGCAACAGGGTCGGGCCAGCGTTCGATGCCTGCGGGCAGGCTTGCGGGCAGCAGGCCATCACCCCCCCTGCCATCAGGCGGGTCAACCAGCAGCATGAGCGCCATGGCAAAACAGGCTTCGGCATGCCCGGCGGTTGCGGCACGGTGCATCCAGCGCACGCCCTCGGCCGGACTGCGGGGTGCGCCACAGCCTTCCAGATAGGCACGGGCCACCTGGTACTGCGCGGCCACCATGCCCTCCTGCGCCAGCCTGCCCAGCAGGGCAAAACCCTGCGGGGCGCGGCCTTCATGCTCCAGCCAGCCCATGGCGCGCTGCAGGCGCCCCTGCGTGGAGAACCTCTCCCGCCAGCGCGAAAGCAGCTTGTACATCTACCCCCCCCCCGCTCAGGGTTCGCGCATGCCGTCGGTCACGGCAGGCAGCAGGCGGTTGAGCAGGTACTGCATCATGGTGCGCCGCCCGATATGGATATCAGCCTCGACCGGCATGCCCGGCTGCGGGTGGAAGAAGGGTGGCACGCCATGCAGGGTGTAACGGTCGATGGACAGGCGCACGCGGTAGAAAGCGTTCATCGGGTCGCCATCTTCCTCGCCCGTCTGCGCGCCGGCCCCGCCTGCGTGGCCTGAGGCATCGGTAAACGCATCAGGGCTGATAACACGCACCGTGGCATCGCCGCCGCCATATTGCGTGTAGGGAAAAGCCGAGAATTTGAGCAGCGCATGATCGCCCGCGCGCACATAGCCCGCATCCACTCCGCGCAGCGTGGCCTCGACATCAAGCGTGGCGGCAGCGGGCACCAGTGTCATGAGCGGGCTGGCGGCCTGAATGACCGAGCCTGCGGAAAGATGGGCGATGCTCAGCACCACCGCATCGCGGTCGGCGCGCATGATGACAAGGTCATGGTGCAGCATGGCCTTGCTGTAGCTGCCCTCGGCATCGGCCAGACGGTGCTGGGCCAGGGCCAGGTCCTGGTACACGGTGGCGTGCCAGTTGCTGGCATAGCCATCGCGCTGCGCCGTCATGCCATCAAGACGCGCGCGCGTGCTGTCCGCCTCGTGCCGGGCGGAAACCTGCGAGCGCACCACCTCCATCAGGCTGTCCTGCGCTGCCAGCGTGGAAAGCCTGCTGCCCACCTGCTCGTGCTGCAGGCGCATGCGCATGTCCTGCACGTCACGCGCCACGCGGGCGCGGGCGGCATACATCGCGGCACTGGCCTCATAACCCTGCAACTCGCTTTTCAGCCCCGCGATCTGTCGGTCGTAATTGGCCATCTGGGCGGTATATTCGGCCTCGCGCCGCAAAAATGCCGCTGCCTCCTGCACGGAAGCGGGGTCGTTCACATCCGCCCTGTAGGGCTGGCCTGCGGCCTCGGCAGTGCGGCGGGCCACCTCGGCGCGATAGGCCATGACCTGGCGGCGCAGGTTGGTCACGTCGGCATCGGTCATGGTGGGGTCGAGGCGGGCCAGCACCTGCCCCTTGCGCACGGTGTCGCCCTCATGCACGTCGATCGAGCGGATGATCGCGGTCTCGAGCGGCTGGATGACCATCGTCTCGTCAAACGGGGTGAGCCTGCCATTGACACTCACCACCCGGTCGAGCGGCAGGAAGGTCATGACCAGCAGCCCCGCCCCTGCAAGGGCCGCGATCAGCCAGACCACGTAACGCGCGGCATCCGACGGCGGCAGGCCGACCAGTGCTGCACTGGGCGAATAAAAGGACAGCAGCGCCGGCGGCAGGTCGGTTGGCACATCCGCCGTGGGCGGTGGCAGCACCGACAGGATCGCGCCTTCGGCAGGGCCGCCCTGCGCATCGGGTGGGGGGAGCAGCGCCTGCCCGCTCATGCCGCATCTCCGTGCATGGCGGTGAGCGATCCGGTTTCAGCCAGGCTGTTCTGCTGCATCCACAGCGTGCGGTAGATGTCGCAGCGCCCCAGCAGTTCGGCATGCGTGCCGATATCGACCACCCGCCCATGGTCGAGCACGCAGATCTGGTGGCATTCCACCAGCGAGGCCAGCCGGTGCGACACGATGACCATGGTGCGCCCGCGCGCGAGGTGGCGCAGGTTGGCGTTGACCACCGCCTCGCTCTCGGGGTCAAGGGCGGAGGTGGCTTCATCGAGGATCATGAGCTTGGGGTCGGAAATCACGGCGCGCGCAATGGCGAGGCGCTGGCGCTGGCCGCCGGAAATGTTGGTCGACCCCTCCTCGATCCAGGTATCGAAGCCCGCGGGCATGCGCTCGATGAACTCCTCCGCCCCCGCAAGGCGGGCGGCGCGCACCACGTCCTCCAGCGTCAGGCCCGGTCGGCCCGCGATGATGTTGTCGCGGATGGTGCCGCGAAACAGGAAGTTGTCCTGCAGCACCACGCCACAGGAGCGGCGCAGGTAGGTCAGGTTGATCTCGCGCAGGTCGATGCCATCAAGCCGCAGATGGCCGCTATAGCTGCGGCTCACCCCCTGCAGCAGCCGCGTGATGGTGGACTTGCCCGAGCCGCTGCGCCCCACCAGCCCCAGCATGGTGCCCGCCGGCACGCTGAAGGTGATGTCATCCAGCGCAGGCGCCGATGCACCGGGATAGGTAAAGCACACATTGGCGAATGACAGCGCGCCGTGCAGCGGCGGGCGCAGGCCGGTGGTGAGCGCGCGGGTCTCGGTCGGGCGGTTGAGCACGGAGCCGGTCTCGGCGAGGGCGGCGCGCACCTCGTTAAGGTCATCGATCAGCCGGGCCATGCTCACCAGCGGCGCGGCCACGCGGCCGCCCAGCATCATGAACGCCATGAGCGCGCCTGCCTCCATGCCCGAACTGGTGGAGGTAATGGCCATGTACGCCCCGATGAGGATGATGCCGCGATTGATGAACAGGTCGAGCGGCATGACCGCCGTGCCCACCCAGTTGCCCATGCGCCCGGCATCAAGCGAGGCGGTGACGACATCGGCGGTTTTTTCATCCCACACCGCGCGGCGCACCGGCTCCAGCGCCAGCGTCTTGACGGTGCGGATGCCGGCCACCGTTTCATACAGTGCGGCGCTGCGGGCCATCTCGGCGCGGATCTGCCGGTTGATCAGCCGCCCCACGGTGGGCATGGCCAGCAGGATGATGACGCCAATCAGTGCTGCGCCCACAACGGTCATCCACGCCAGCGTGGTGCTGAGCCAGAACAGGAAGGGCAGCACCACCAGCAGGGTGAACAGGTCAAGGAAAGTGCCCAGCAGCTTGCCGGTCATGAACTGCCGCACCTTGTAGATGGCGCTGATGCGACCAATGATGTTGCCCGCCTGCTCGCGCTCGAAAAACTCCAGCGGCAGGGCCAGCAGCCGGTCGAACACCGCAAGCGAGATGCGTGTATCGAGCCGCGTGGTCAGCACCAGCGTGATCTCGCGCCGCGCATGGGTGAGCAGGATTTCATACACCGCCATGACCACGACCAGCCCGGTGAGCGAGACCAGCGTGGCCATGGAATGGAAGTTCACCACCCGGTCGATCACCTGCATGACGATGAGCGGCGGGAATATGGCCAGCACGCTGATCACGATGGAGGCCAGCACCACATCACGCAGCAGCCTGCGCTCGCCCAGAACGAGGCGGCGCAGCCATGCGAAATCGACCGGCGGCTCGGGGCGCGTGCTGTCATGCTGGCCGCGCACCAGCAGCACGTCGCCTGTCCAGACCGCCTCAAGCCGCAGGGCATCGACGCGGAAATCTCACGGAAGGGTTGTACATCGGGTCAGATTATGAAAAAGTCTGTTTTGTAGAAAAGATGTTTTCATAAGCAATAAACGAACCCGATGCAGACAGAGTGTAGCGCAGGCGCGTATGACTTTCCAGCCTCCTGTGGACGGCGTGTAGTAGCCCATTTTGATGGAGGTCGCATGAGTTCGGATGGCGGTGTCATTCTGCTAAAGCAGGTCGATGATCGTCTGGGGCTCAGTCGCCGTTTTGCTGCCTGTTTTCGCGATGAGCGGCATCCTGCCTTTGTGGAATACCGGGTTGAAGACCTCGTCCGTCAGCGGATCATGGGACTGGCCCTGGGCTACGAAGACCTCAATGATCATGATGCCTTACGTCATGACCTGATCTTTGGTCTGGCGTCGGGCCGTCTTTCAGGAGGCCGGGCCAACTGTGCCGCACTGGCTGGCAAATCCACCCTGAACCGGCTGGAGCGTAGTGGCCACGAGGCAGACCGTTACTGTCGTATCATTGCTGATCATGAGGCTCTGGCCGGACTGTTCGTCACACTCTTCATGGACCAGCATGACCGCGCGCCTGCCCGGATCATTCTGGATGTGGATGCGACCGACGATCGTATCCATGGTCATCAGGAAGGCCGGGCCTTTCATGGGTATTACGGCCATAACTGCTATCTGCCGTTATACATCTTCTGCGGAGACCATCTCCTGAGCGCCAGCCTGCGCACGGCAGACCGGGACCCGGGGAACGAAGCACTGGCAGACATCAGCCGGATCGTGAAACAGATCAGGAACCGCTGGCCCCGGGTGCGTATCCTTATCCGCGGAGATAGTGGCTTCGCCCGCGACAGCCTGATGACATGGTGCGAAGACAACCACGTTGACTTCCTGTTCGGGCTTGCAGGAAACACCCGCCTGTATGACCGGAT